>JAJPGT010000046.1 GCA_021325655.1 Pseudomonadota bacterium | reverse complement strand
CCGCCGCGGTACCCACTGGCGGCGAGGCCGCCGCGGGGGGACGTCATCGCCGGGCGCCGGAGGAGCGTGCCTCCTATCGCGAGGTGTTCGCCATCAGCGAATTCCGCGCGCTCTGGGTCGCCCAGGTGCTTTCATACGCCGGCGACCAGTTCGCCCAGGTCGCCATCGCGATCCTGGTGTACCACCGGACCGGCTCGCCGTTCCTGACCGCGCTCACCTACGCGCTGACCTACCTGCCGCCGATCGCCGGCGGTCCGCTGCTGTCCAGCCTGGCCGACCTGTTCCCGCGCCGCCGCGTGATGATCGTCTGCGACCTCCTCAGGGTAGCCACCGTCGGGTTCATGGCCCTCCCCGCCACGCCGTTCGCCGCGCTATGTGCCCTGCTGTTCCTCACCGTGCTAATCGGCACGCCGTTCAGTTCGGCACGCGCGGCGCTGCTCCCCGACGTGCTGCCCGGGGACAAATATGTGCTCGGCTCGGCCATCAGCAGCATCACCTTCCAGGCGAGCCAGATTGCCGGGTTCGTCGCCGGCGCCGGGGTCGTCGCCATTCTGGACGCGCACCGGACGCTGGCCGTTGACGCGATGTCGTTCTGCCTGAGCGCTCTTATTATCTTGCTTGGCACCAAGGCGCGGCCGTCACCGCGACGGGAAGGCGACACCAAGCGGTCCTTGTGGGCGATTTCCAAGGACGGGGTGCGGATCGTCTTCGGCAATCCCGTGCTGCGGACGCTGCTGCTCTTCGGCTGGCTGGCCGGGTTCGTGATCGTGCCGGAGGGCCTGGCCGCGCCGTATGCGCACTCGCTGCACGGCACCACGCTGACCGTCGGGCTGCTGATGGCCGCGATGCCCACCGGCGCGGTGATCGGCGCGTACCTGTTCGGCAAGCTGTGCCGGCCGTCCACCCGGATCCGGATCATGGGCTGGATGGCCATGCTGTCCTGCGCGCCGCTGATCGCCAGCGCGTGGAACCCGCCGCTGTCCGTGATCTTGCCGATGTGGGCGCTGGCCGGAGCCGGCGGCGCCTACCAGCTGGCGGCCGCCGCGGCGTTCGTGCAGGCGCTGACGCCGGAGACGCGGGCCCGCGCGTTCGGCCTGGCGCAGTCGGGGTTGTACGCGGTGCAGGGCATCGGGATCCTGGCCGGCGGCGCGATCGCCCAGGCGATCGGGCCCACGCTCGCGGTCGGCCTGGCGGGCCTGACCGGGCTCACCGCCGCCACCATGCTGGCCATGGCGTGGATCGGCCTGCGCGGCCGGGCCGTCGCGGCGCAGCGCCCCGCGACGCCCGGCCCCGCGACGCCCGCTTAGGACTTCGAACGGCGGCTGTTCACCCATTGCTCGGCGATCGAGGTGTCCTCGCTCTCCTCGGGCAGGATCACCCACGCCACCAGATACAGCAGGACGCCGGCCCCGACGAAGATCGTCAGCGCCGCGAAGCCGAGCCTGACCAGGTTCGGATCCACGTCCAGGTACTCGGCGACCCCGCCCGCCACGCCGGCCACCATCCGGTTCTTGGTACTGCGGGCCAGTCGCTTGTGCCGCTCGTTTCCATGCTCGCTCATGGTTCCGATCATGCCCCGTTTGCGGCCCGGTGCGACATCGGGAACAACCCTGTTATTACCCTGAATGCAGCAACTGGAGAGGAATCGCCCGTGGACACGGACCTGCTGCGAATCGACGATCAGCTCACCGACGAAGAGCGGATGATCAGGGACACGGTCCGGGCATTTGCCGCGGACAAGGTCGAACCGAACATCGCGGACTGGTTCGAGGCCGGGACGCTTCCCCGCGAGCTGGTCCCTGAGCTAGGCAAACTGGGCCTGCTCGGCATGCACCTCACCGGCTATGGGTGCGCCGGAGTGGGACCGGTCGCCTACGGCGTCGCGTGCCGGGAGCTTGAGGCCGTCGACTCCGGGCTGCGCAGCGCGGCGTCCGTGCAGGGCTCGCTCGCCATGTACCCGATCTGGAAGTACGGCTCGGAAGAGCAGAAGAACGAGTGGCTGCCGCGAATGGCCACCGGTGAGGCGCTGGGGTGCTTCGGCCTGACCGAGCCAGACCACGGGTCCGATCCGGCCGGGATGCGCACCGTGGCAAGGCGAGACGGCTCGGACTGGGTGCTGAACGGCACCAAGATGTGGATCACTAACGGCTCCGTGGCCGACGTCGCGGTCGTGTGGGCGCGGACCTCCGAGGAGGGGATCCGCGGGTTCCTGGTGCCGCGCGGGGCGCGCGGGTTCACCTCGCGGGACATCCACAAGAAGCTGTCGCTGCGCGCGTCGATCACTTCTGAGCTGGTCCTGGACGATGTGCGGCTGCCGGCCGAAGCAACCCTGCCCGGCGTGTCCGGGCTGAAGGGCCCGCTGTCCTGCCTGACCGAGGCGCGGTTCGGCATCTGCTGGGGAGTGACCGGGGCGGCCCGCTCCTGCCTGGAGAGCGCGGTCGAGTACGCGGTCACGCGAGAGCAGTTCGGCAAGCCGATCGCCTCGTTCCAGCTGACCCAGGGCAAGCTCGCCTGGATGGCGTCCTCGCTGTACCAAGCGCAACTGCTCGCGCTGCACCTCGGACGCCTCAAGGAGCGCTCCGGGCTGACGCCGGCGCAGGTCAGCATCGGGAAGATGTCGAACGTGCGCACCGCCATCGACATCGCGCGGACCGCGCGGACCGTGCTCGCGGCCAGCGGCGTGACGCTGGAGTACGCGCCGATCCGGCACGCGAACAACCTCGAGGCGGTGCTCACCTATGAGGGCACCGAGGAGATCCACACGCTGGCGATTGGCCAGGCTCTCACCGGCATCTCCGCGTACCGGTAGGCTTGCCGTCTGGTGGCTCAGTCCGCCGGATGAGGGGCGTTAGCTCAATGGCAGAGCAGTGGGCTTTTAACCCATTGGTTCAGGGTTCGACCCCCTGGCGCCCCACGTAGACGTCCCGGCCGCGATTGCCGCGCGGCCGGCGGCCGGGACACGAGCACGCAGACAGGCCCGTCAGCAACGTGGACGATTTGCCCTTCGTGGAGGATCGACCCCCGTACGCGAGGGTCGCGTTACCACGAAAGGCAAAAACACCACGTTAGCGGGGCCCGTCCTCCCCCGCCCATCGAAGCCCTCCGCTGCCCCGTCGAACGGCCGCGACGGAGGCCGGCCCACTGAGCCGGCGCGCCACGAGCCTGAGCTGGGTTAAAGCAGGCCGCTCCAGCTTAGGATGTTGCGCAGCGCACGCCCCTCCGCGCGACCCGCCATGACCACTTTTCTCCGAACGACAAGGGGATTCTCGTGCAGGGATTCAGGAAATTCCTACTGCGTGGCAACCTTATCGAGCTCGCGGTCGCCGTCGTCATCGGGGCGGCCTTCGGCGCGGTTGTCACGTCGCTCGTCAAGGACCTCATCACGCCGCTCATCGCCGCGATCGGCGGCAAGCCGAACTTCGCGAACCTGTTTTTCACCGTGAACAAGAGCAAGTTCTTGTACGGCGACTTCATCAACGCGCTGATCGCGTTCGCGATCATCGCCGCCGTCGTGTACTTCCTCGTGGTGTCCCCGGTCGTCCGGCTGCTCGCGCGCCTGCAGCGCAGCCAGGAGGTCACCGAGCGCGCCTGCCCCGAGTGCCTGGCCGATATTCCGGTGAAGGCCACCCGCTGCATGTACTGCACCACGACGGTGACGCCGACAGCTTAGGGCCGGAAGGAGAGCGTCCGGGCTCGGGGCGGGGCCTGGCCACTCCGAGCCCGGACGCAGGTGAAAGGATGAACCCCTCTCACCGACAGAGCATGCCGGGTGAACCTGAGGACTCGCTAAGACAGACCTGTGAACCCGCTCACCACCCACCAGCCGTGAGGGCCCGGCATGGCGGCGGCGTACGGGAGGCGGAACGACGACTACGCGGCGCCCGGCGACTGCTCGGGCCAGCCTGCTAGCTGCTCCGACGCCTGACCGGGTAGCTCACCTGAGGACCAGCCGGCCAGTTCGGCGAACGGAATCGGCGCACCGAGAAGCGGCGTGCTGGCGTAGTCACCCGCTGGTGATAGCGGGCCACCTTCCGGGGGTTGCTGCTCGCTCAGCATGGCCTGCGGCGGCAGCGCCTGTTGCGGCACCATCTGCTGCGCAGAGACATGCTGCGGCGGCAGCGGCGGTAGCTGGGCGGACGGCTGCTGCTGCCCGGCCAGCGGGCCAGTGCCAGCGCACTGGTCGCGGTCGAGAAACTCCGCGAGATATTCAGCTTCGTCGGCGTCGATCCCGATCACGACCCGGGGCTCGCCCCAGGGCTCTTGGAGCGAGTAGCCGACATAGCTCACCACGGGCTGTGACGGCGCTACCGCCAGCCCATGCAGCGAGCGCCATTGTTCCCATGCAGATTCCAAGCGCGCCGCGGCGCGCTGAGCACGTGCGACCAACTCTGGATCACGCATCGTGCGACCCTCCCCTAAGAGCGGACCAGCCCCGGCAGCAACGTTCCGCGGGATATCCCTATCCGGCGAGTTCCCACACTGCCGGCAGCATCCGTGCCGCGGGCACATCTGCCACCGAGGCCGACCCCCCATTCCGTTGAACGAGCGCTGCCGTATCCCGGCGCGGGACACCCGGAGCGGGTGCCTACCGCATGGACACGGCATCGGATCACTCGGACCGCTGCTGCGGGATACCCGCGAGCAGTGCACGAACCTCAGTCTCCCGGTAGCGCCGGTGTCCCCCCAGCGTGCGGATCGAGGTCAGCTTGCCGGCCTTCGCCCACCGCGTGACGGTCTTGGGGTCGACACGGAACATCGTGGCGACCTCCGCCGGCGTCAGCAGCGGCTCGGCCTCTGGTGTACGTGCGGACATGTGATTGGCCTCTCCTCCTGGACCAGTACTTCCGATCCTGTGTTTCGTGCTAGTACCTGTACCTGGCGCTCCCTGGGGAGCCTTGTCGTGGATGTCCCATATGGTCGACAGAGACCATATTGCCATCACCACCGGTGACAAGTCGACCACCACGCGCAAAGTTTCTGTACTGGGATGCCCCGTTGCTCCCGACGATCGCTGTCACTCAGGGTGATTCTAGCGATACTTATAGTCGCATCGCGCCGGATTCGGAAATAGTGCCCGCCGTGTGTCCCCTCCCGACCTTGGCAACCGCGCTGTTCAGCGCCCATCGTGGCCTCCTGGCAATCAGTTGACCTGCTCAAACTCCCGGAAAATCAGCCATCTGGCCCGCACCCGCCGGTACATCGCGTGCGCCAGTTCGAAATGACCTCGTGACATTCCCGCTACCACCGCGCCGATCTCGGCGGCCGATTCGTCCCCGCACAGGGCGGCGTCGTTGAGCAGGTGGACCAGCCCGCCGTAGTCCAGTTCGGCCAGCGCGTGCGGGTGAAACCGCTCGAGCCAGCGGCCCAGCCCGGCGAGTTCGTCCATGACGGTGAGGGTCTCGGCCAACCGCGAGGCCGCCTCCTGCCGCTCGCGCAACTGCCGCCCCAAGGCGCGCAGCGCCGTCAGCCCGCGAGCGACCCGGCGGCGCGCGTGCGCCATCGTCGTGACGTACACGAGCGTCCTGGTGGCGTGCGCGGTGGCCCGGAGGTCGACGGTGCCGCCACCGTCCTGGGCTGGCGCCCCGCCCCGGCCGAGCGCGATCCACCGCTCCGCGCCGGCGAACGGGAAGAACCAGGCCAGCGGCACGGTCCAGCCGCTGGTCTGGATGTGCAGGCGGGCATCCCCCGCGGACTGCCGCGTGCGCTCCGGCACCTGCCAGGGGCAGATGTACACCACGCCGTCCGCGGAGCGCACGTAGGCGTGCTCGCCCGTCCCGCCGGCAGAGCCGTCCCCGATCAGCTGACGCAGCACCAGCAACTGCTCCGCCGCCAGCGCGTCGCGCCGCCGCGGGCGGGTGCCGGACGCGGCGTACGCCGTCCAGCGCGACCGGTCAGGTTCGTGAAACGCCGATACCGGTTCGTACACCCTCAGATACGCGACGTAGTTGTTCACTGTCTTATCGTGACATACCTGACCGCGCTTGCGATGTCCCGACAGGTAACGAGATCGTCTCTGCTGCTAGTTACCGCCCAGTACGGAGCGTATGAGCATGCTCTCTTTTACCCCAGCCGCAATACGCTTGATCACGTACCCCGGTTCAACCCCGGACCGGGACGGGACGAAAAGAGTCACTACCGTGGCACACGTTTTCGCGAACTCCCACAAGGATCAGGGCACCGCCGCCGAGCACCTGGCCGGCGAGCCCGCCAGCGGGCACGAGCAGGTCGTCTTCTGCCAGGACGTCCGCAGTGGGCTGAAGGCAATCATCGGCATCTACTCGACCGTACTTGGCCCGGCCCTCGGCGGCACCCGGTTCTACCCATACGACAGCGAGGACGAGGCGCTCGCCGACGTGCTCCGGCTGTCCAGCGCGATGGCCTATAAGAACGCGCTGGCCGGCCTGGACCTGGGCGGGGGCAAGGCCGTGATCATCGGCGACCCGGCCGAGCTCAAGAGCGAGGCCCTGCTGCGCGCCTACGGGCGCTTCGTGGAGTCGCTTGGCGGCCGGTACATCACCGCGTGCGACGTGGGCACCCGCAGCGAGGACATGGACATCGTGGCCCGTGAGTGCCGGCACGTGACCGGGCGGACGGCGCCCGCCGGCGGGGCCGGCGACTCGTCCGTGCTGACCGCGCTTGGCGTCATGCACGGCATGCGGGCGGCGGCGGCGCATGCCTGGGGCAGTACCAGCCTGGAGGGCCGTACGGTGGGCGTGGAGGGCGTCGGCAAGGTCGGCCACCGCTTGGTCACGCACCTCATGGAGGCCGGCGCCCGGGTGGTGATCTGCGACGTGAGCTCGCGGGCCGTGGACGCGGTGCGCACCCGCCACCCGCAGGTGCGCGCGGTCCCGGATATGGCCGCGCTCGTCGCCACCGACCTGGACATCCTCGCGCCGTGCGCGCTTGGCGGCGCGCTGACCGACGCGGCGGTCGGCACGATGTCCGCGAAGATCGTCTGCGGTGCCGCGAACAACCAGCTCGCGCACCCCGGCATCGAGAAGCTGCTGGCCGATCGCGGCATCCTGTACGCCCCCGACTATGTCGTGAACGCTGGCGGCGTCATCCAGGTGGCCGACGAGCTGAACGGATTCAATTTCGAGCGAGCGAGAGCGGCCTGCGAACGGATCTTCGCCACCACGGAGAAGGTATTCGCCATCGCCGAGACGGACGGCGTGCCGCCGTCGGTGGCCGCGGACCGGCTGGCCGAGCGCCGCATAGCCGACGTGGGCCGCCTCCGCGGGATCTGGCTGCGTTAGGCCCAGCGCGAACACGGCATGGGCGCTGAGACTTCTGTGGCCAGAGCTGCGCAGGCGTCTTCAGTGGCCTGCGAGCACAATTCCCGTGCCGGGTAAGCGTTCTCTGTTAGAAAAGGCGCCAGATTCGGCGCCTTTTCTAACATGAGGCACTTTTCTCACATGAAAGAAGCTCGCGCCAGGCGGACATGACCCGGCAAATCCGGCAATCGTGGCGCCTCCCGACTCGCGCCCACCGCACCAGGCATCCCAGGTCCCGCTAGGCGGCCGGGCTAGGAGTAGGCATTGGGGGCGCAAAGCGGGTACGGTTGTTCCTGTACGGATGCTGGCCAGCGTCGCGCACCCCGTTGCGGGGTGGCGACGGCGTCGTATGACGCTCCAGCGAGGCGGAGAGAATGGGGCCTGACTGGCTCCGGACGTTCGAGGGGGTCGAGCCAATGGGGCGCGGCCGAGCCAAGGCCAAGCAGGTCAAGGTTGCCCGTGAGCTCAAGTACAAGCGAGACGACACGGGTCTTGACCGGCTGCGTGCGGAGCTGGCTGGTGCGGATTCCCGAAACGGTACGTCGGTGGACGATTACGACGACGACCACGAGGAATCCGAGGACGACGACGAGTCCGTCGAGGACGACTGGCGGTTAGCTCCTAGATATCTAGGAGACCTCTAGCACGAACTTGCCCCGGTCGCCTGCCGCGACCGGGACGGGATAGTGCCCGTCGAAGCATGCCCGGCAGAGCCGGTCAGCGGGCAGCGTCGTCGCCTCGATCAGTCCGTCCAGCGACACGTACCCGAGCGAGTCGGCGCCGATCGACGCCCGGATCTCCTCGGTGTCCAGGCTGCCCGCGATCAGCTCGTCCCGGCTGGCGAAGTCGATGCCGTAGAAGCATGGCGACATCACCGGCGGCGACGCGACCCGGACGTGCACCTCGACCGCGCCAGCCTCCCTGAGCATGGCGACCAGCGCCCGCTGCGTGTTGCCGCGCACGATCGAGTCGTCCACCGCGACGATCCGGCGGCCGGCGATCGCCTCGCGGAGCGGGTTGAGCTTGAGCTTGATGCCACGCTGCCGGATCGTCTGGCTCGGCTGGATGAATGTCCGGCCCACGTAAGAGTTCTTCACCAGCCCCTGACCGAACGGGATCCCGCTGGCCTCGGCGAACCCGATCGCGGCCGGCGTGCCAGACTCCGGCACCGGGATCACCAGGTCGGCCTCGACCGGATGCTCCTTGGCCAGGCGCCTGCCCACCTCTACCCGGGTCGCGTGCACGCCGCGCCCGGACAGCGTGGTGTCCGGCCGGGCCAGGTAGACGTGCTCGAACAGGCACCCGGTGACCGGCGCCGACGCGATCGTCCGCGAGCTGACCCCGTTCTCGTCGATGCGCACGAGCTCACCGGGAGCGATCTCTCGCACGAACGCGGCGCCCACGATGTCCAGGGCCGCGGTCTCGCTGGCCACCACCCAGCCGCGCTCTAGTCTCCCCAGCACCAAGGGCCGGAAGCCATGCGGATCGCGTGCCGCGTACAGCGCGTGCTCGTCCATGAACACCAGCGAGTACGCGCCGCGCGCCCGCGGCAGCACGGCCGCGGCGGTGTTCTCCACCCCTTCGGCGACACCGGGGAGCTGGCTCACGAACAGCGCGGTCAGCACGTCGGTGTCGGACGTGGCGGCGATCCCGGCAACACCGGGCTGCCCGTCGAGCAGCTTGGCGAGTTCACGGGTGTTGATCAGGTTCCCGTTGTGGCCGAGGGCCAGGCTGGCGGCCGGGGTGGACCGGAACGTGGGCTGCGCGTTCGCCCAGACCGAGGCCCCGGTGGTGGAGTACCGGCAGTGCCCGACGGCGATGTGCCCGCGCAGCGCGGTGAGCGCCGGCTCGTCGAAGGCCTGCGCGACCAGGCCCATTTCCTTGTGGACGACGATCCGGTGACCGTCGCTGACCGCTATGCCCGCGGACTCCTGGCCGCGATGCTGCAACGCGTACAGGCCGAAGTAGGTGAGCTTCGCGACGTCCTCCGCAGGCGCCCACACGCCGAATACACCGCACACTGTAATGAGTCTAGCCAATCAACGGCAGGTATCCGGCCAGGTCGGCGCGCGGCCCGCTGGCGCGCACCGCCGCCGAGTCCACCGCTGCCGCCCAGTCGAGCCGGCCGGCCGCCAGCCGCAGCCAGGTGACCGGATCGGTCTCGATCACGTTCGGCGGGGTGCCCCTGGTGTGCCGCGGTCCTTCGATGCACTGCACGGCGGCCACCGGCGGGACGCGCACCTCCACGGCGTGTCCGGGGTGTCGCAGCGCGAGCAGCTGGAGCAGGTGCCGGACCGCGATCTTCAGCTCCGCCTGGTCCGGCTCGGTCCCCGCGTCCAGCGCGGCCAGCACCGCCGCCGTGCTGGCCGGCCCGCGCGGGTCCGGCGCCCGGGCGGGCATTACCCGAAGATCCCCGGCAGCGTTCCATCCCGCGCCGCCGCGAGTTCGGCGAGCGGAATCTCGAAGCAGCCCTCGACAGCGAGGGTGTCCCCGCCGGTCCGCCCGATGACGGCGGCCGGCACGCCAAGCTCTTCCGCCAGCGCGACGAACGCGGCCTCCTGCTCGGGCCTGGCCGCGACGACGACGCGCGCCGCCGACTCGCTGAACAACGCGGTGAACGGGTCATCGCCGAGGTCGACCCGGCAGCCGGCGCCGCCGCGCAGGCAGGACTCGGCCAGCGCCACGGCCAGCCCGCCGTCGGACAGGTCATGCGCCGCGGCGAGCACCCCGTCCGCGCAGGCCCGCGCGAGCAGCGCGGCAAGCCGCGACTCGGCGGCCAGGTCGGGTCGCGGCGGCCGCCCGCCGAGGTGCCCGTGCAGCACGTGCGCCCAGACCGACCCGTCGAGTTCCGGTCGCGTCCGGCCGAGCAGCAGCAGCGTCGCGCCCGGCGGGAAGCCGATGCCGAGCCGCTTCCGCACGTCGTCGTGTACGCCGAGCACCCCGACGACCGGTGTCGGGTGGATGGCCGCGGTGCCCGTCTGGTTGTAAAAGCTCACGTTCCCGCCGGTGACCGGCACGCCGAGCGCCTGGCACCCGTCCGCGAGCCCGCGCACCGCCTCGGCGAACTGCCACATCACCGCGGGGTCCTCCGGAGACCCGAAGTTGAGGCAGTTGGTGACGGCGAGCGGGCGCGCTCCAGTGACCGCGACGTTCCTGAACGATTCACTCAGAACGAGCTGTGTGCCACGGTATGGGTCAAGCGCGCAGTACCTCGCGTTGCCGTCGAGCGCGAGGGCGATGCCGAGCCCGGACCGCTCGTCGACCCGCAGCAGGCCGCCGTCCTCTGGCACGGCCAGCACGGTGTCGCCGCGCACGTACCGGTCGTACTGGTCGGTGACCCAGTTCTTCGCGGCCTGGCCGGGCGCCGCGAGCACGGCGAGCAGCGCGGCGCGCAGTGCTTTCCCGTCCGAAGGGCGCGGCAGGTCATCCGCGCCGGCCCGTTCCAGGGCGTCCTGGCTGGCCGGCCGCTGGACCGACCGGAGATACACCGGCCCGTCGTCGGCCGCCGACCCCGGCGGGATGTCCACCACCGTCTCGCCGTGCCAGCTCATCGTCAGCCGCCCGTGGCTGGTCACCTCGCCGATCTCCGCGGCCTCGATGTCCCACTTCGCGCACAGCGCGAGGAATCGCTCGACGTTGTCCGGCTTGACGACCGCCATCATGCGTTCCTGCGACTCGCTCATCAAGATCTCCGGCGGCCCGAGCGAGGGATCGCGCAGCGGGACCTTGTCGAGCTGGACTCGCATTCCCCTGGTGCCGGCCGCGGCCAGCTCGGTGGTCGCACAGGCCACGCCGGCCGCGCCCAGGTCCTGGATGCCGACGACCAGGCCAGCCGCGAACGCCTCCAGGCAGCACTCGATCAGCAGTTTCTCCAGGAACGGGTCGCCGACCTGGACGCTCGGCCGCTTCGCCCCTTCACCGCCGGCCGAGAACGACGCGCTGGCGAGCACGGAGGCGCCGCCGATGCCGTCCGGGCCCGTCCTTGAGCCGAAAATGATGACCTTGTTGCCGGGCCCGGTCGCCGCGGCGATCTGCAGGTCCTCGTGCCGCATTACGCCCACGCACAGGGCGTTGACCAGCGGATTGCCGGCGTAGCAGGCGTCGAAGTCCAGCTCGCCGCCGATGTTGGGCAGGCCCAGGCAGTTGCCGTAGAACGAGATGCCGCCGACCACGCCGGGCAGCACCCGCGCCGTGTCGTGCGCGTCCGCCGGGCCGAACCGCAGCGCGTCCATCACCGCGACCGGCCGCGCGCCCATCGCGAGGATGTCCCGCACGATGCCACCGACGCCGGTCGCCGCGCCCTGGTGCGGCTCGACGTAGGACGGGTGGTTGTGCGACTCGACCTTGAACGTGACCGCGTAGCCCTGGCCGATGTCCACCACGCCGGCGTTGTGCCCGATGCCGGCCAGCAGCGCGGTCGACGTGGGCGCCTTCGAGCCGAACTGGCGCAGGTGCGCCTTCGAGGACTTGTAGGAGCAGTGCTCGCTCCACATCACCGAGTACAGCGCGAGCTCGGCGTCCGTCGGCATGCGGCCGAGCGTCGCGATGATCGTGGTGTATTCGTCGTCGGTCAGCCCGAGCGCCGCGTACGGCTGCGTCACGCTTGCCTGGTCGGTCATGCCCGCACCCCCGCGAGGATCGAGGTGAAGAAGCCGAGACCATCGGCCGACGGGCCGGTCAGCGGGTCGATGGCGTGCTCGGGATGCGGCATCAGGCCGACCACGGTGCCGCGCTCGTCGCAGATGCCGGCGATCGAATCGACCGCGCCGTTGGGGTTGTCGCCGGCGTACCTGATCACCACCCGTCGTTCGGTCTCAAGGGCTTTGAGAATGTCCGGCGGGGCGGTGTAGCGACCTTCGCCGCTCTTCAGCGGCACCACGATTTCCTGGCCTGCCTGGTAAGAACCGGTCCACGCCGTCGACGCGTTCGCCACCTGGAGCCGCAGGTCCCGCGTGATGAACCGGCGGCCCGCGTTGCGGGTCAGCACACCCGGGAGCAGACCCGCCTCGCACAGGATCTGGAAGCCGTTGCAGATGCCGAGCACCGGCAGGCCCTGCCTGGCGGCCGGGACAAGCTCGCCCATCACCGGCGCGAACCTGGCGATCGCGCCGCAGCGCAGGTAGTCGCCGTAGGAGAAGCCGCCGGGCAGGACCACGGCGTCGACGCCACACAGGTCACGATCGCCGTGCCACAGCCGCACGGCCTCGGCGCCCGCGCGCCGGACGGCCCGCGCCGCGTCCACGTCGTCCAGCGATCCGGGGAAGGTGATAACGCCTATGCGCACTCAGGAAAGACTACTGGCCGCCGCCACCCGGCGGAGCGGGGCGTCCCAGCACCAGCTGATGTGCTTGTGCAGGATAACCACGGTGTTCCGGCCCGGGCGACGCCGCAGCGTCACGTCGTCCACGCAGCCACGCGCCACCGTCAGGCTCCGCCGCCGCGCGTACGCGGGCCCTCCCGGCCCGGTGACCTCCACCCGGCACCCGGTCCCGGACAGGCTGGTAACCACCGCGTACCCGGCACCGCGCGCACCCAGGCTGGTGCACGCTTCGGTGGCGGCGAGCAGCACGTCGTAGACGGAGTCTTCCTCGACCCCGAGCCCGCGGAGCGTGTCGCCGAGCACCCGGCGCATCACCGGCACGCTCAGCTCGTCTCCGCCGAACGCAAGGCAGAACATCACGTCGGGCGCCGGCCCCCGATCCGCACTCACATCCGTTGAATGCCCGCCCCCACCTCCCGCCAATCGCGGTCGCGGCCGACCGCCAGAGCGACGGCCGCAGACGCGGGGTCAGGCGGGGTGGACGGCGGCGTCTTCGATGACGGGGTTGGCCAGCAGCTCGTGGGCGAGTGACTGGACGGCGGCCACCGTGGCGTCGTCGACGGGGCCGTCGATTTCCACCTCGAACCGCTTTCCCTGGCGGACACCGCGCACCTGGTCAAAGCCCAGGCGGTGGCATGCGCCTAGAATCGCTTCTCCTTGGGGATCATGAATCTCCGGCTTGAGCATGACTTCGACGATCAATCGGGCCACGTATCCTCCCGGGCAAACAGGGCATATATCGTCAGGTGAAAAGCGTCCGTCTGGCTGGCCACGGCGATCCCGGCGCCGGCCTGGAAAGGAGCTGCACGTGACCATGGAAACTGGTACCGCAGCTGCACCGCCCGAGCTTATCCAGCTCCTCACCCCAGAGGGTGAGCGCCTCGACCATCCCGACTATCCGATTGAGCTGTCCGACGAGGAAATAAAGAGCATGTACCGGGATCTGGTGCTCGTGCGCCGGATCGACACCGAGGCGATAGCCCTCCAGCGCCAGGGCGAACTCGGCATCTGGGCCTCCTTGCTCGGTCAGGAGGCCGCCCAGATCGGCTCTGGCCGCGCGCTCGGCCCGAAGGACATGGCGTTCCCCACCTACCGCGAGCACGGCGTCGCCTGGTGCCGCGGCATTGACCCGGTCCAGCTGCTCGAGCTGTACCGCGGCGTCAGCCACGGCGGCTGGAACCCCGAGGAACACAAGTTTCACCTGTACACGATCGTGATCGGCGCGCAGACGCTGCACGCGACCGGGTACGCGATGGGCATCCAGCGGGACGGGGCGGAGGAAGCGGCGATCGTCTACTTCGGCGACGGCGCGACCAGCCAGGGCGACGTGAACGAGGCGTTTGTCTGGGCGTCGGTGTTCAATGCGCCGCTCGTGTTCTTCTGCCAGAACAACCAGTGGGCGATCTCCGAGCCGCTGGAGCGGCAGAGCCGCATCCCGCTGTACCAGCGGGCCCGGGGCTTCGGCTTCCCTGGCGTCCGGGTCGACGGCAACGACGTCCTGGCCTGCTACGCGGTCACCAAGAAGGCGATGCAGGCGGCCAGGGAGGGACAGGGCCCGACGCTGGTCGAGGCGTACACCTACCGGATGGGCGCGCACACCACCACCGACGACCCCACCAGGTACCGGCTGGCCAGCGACCTGGAGGCGTGGAAGCTCAAGGATCCGATCGAACGCGTTCGTTCCTACCTGGTCCGCGCCGGCCACGTCAGCTCGGACTACTTCGCCGAAGTGGATGCCGAGGCGGACAAGGTCGGCGCCACGATCAGGGACGCCTGCCGGAACATGCCGGATCCCCCGCCGCTGGCCATCTTCGACGAGGTGTACACCGAGGACAACCCGATCGTGCGGGCGGAACGCGAGGAGTTCGCCGCGTACCTGGAGTCCTTCGAGGG
>JAJPGT010000059.1 GCA_021325655.1 Pseudomonadota bacterium | reverse complement strand
TCCAGGGCCGAGGCGACGTCGGCCAGGTGCATTAGGCGGCGGATATCGTCCAGCACGGTGGCGGGAGAGGTGAACAGCACCGCAACCTTGGAGCGACCCCGCGGGCGCGCAGGACGGGGGGACGGCACAGGCACGGGCGCGGTCAACGCCATGCGGAACACTCCTGGGGCCGGGCGAGCCAGAGCGGCCCGGCAGGGTGATCAAGAGGTGAATCGATCGCATGCTACCATAGCTGAAGGTAGCAACCCCAGGGACAAGTGGGCACGTCTTCAGGGTAGAGCGGCGATGGGCATGTCCGAGCGGGAACCGCGCTGGAGGCTATTTGTCGCGATTGAGACTCCTTCGTCCTGGAAGAGCTACCTGGCCGACGTCCAGGCGCAGCTCGAGGAGCGGCTGCCGGGCGAGATCCGCTGGGTTCATCCGGAGCTGCTGCACCTTACCCTGGTCTTTCTCGCCGAGCAGCCCGTGCGAGAGCTGGCGGAGATCCAGGCCGCGATCACGGGAGTGGCCGAGGCCACCCCAGCCTTCCGCCTCGACCTGGGGCAGCCGGGGACGTTTGGCCGGGCCGGTAGCGTCGGGGTGATCTGGACGGGTGTCGAGGACCGGCGCGGGGTGCTGGAACCGCTCCACCAGCAGTTGGTCCAAGCGCTGGTCGCGACCGGGATTCAGTTCGAGGCAGGCCGCTTCCAGCCCCATCTGACGCTGGGGCGGGCGCGCGACCGCGAGCACGGGGTACCCGTCCGACAGCTTCAGGCGGTACTGCGGGGGCTACCCCACCGTCGCCGGCCGGCGGGCTTCCCGGTGCGCTCGCTCGCCCTGTTCCGCAGCCAGCTCTATCCGTCCGGGCCGATCTACACCGTACTCAGTGAGCATGCCCTGGCGCCGGCGGCACGGGTGGCGGAAGTCGACCAGGAAGCGGAGTTTGAGCCAGGGCCGGGATCCGAGGGCATCTGACCGTAGCTGCCGGAGTTGACAGCCCCGGTTGCTCGACCTATACTTGGCCTCACAAGTGAACAGGCAAGACGTTGAGCGGGACGAGTACGCCTGCTGTGACAGTGCAGCGAATCGGGTTGGGTGTGAGCCGAGGCTGTGCGGCAGGTGGAATGGACCCGGGAGTCGCCGGCTGAACCTGGCGCTGCGCCAGCAGTAGGCCTGGACGGAGTTACCACCGGTATCTGGGTGTAGGGTATCGCCGCACCGGCTGTACCCGCGAATGAGCCCGGCGCCTGGCGCTGGGGAAGCAGGGTGGCACCACGAGCACAACCCCTCGTCCCTGTAGAAGGGGAGCGAGGGGTATTTTGATGTCCACGACCACGGTTGAACGGCAGCCATCCGACTCTCAGCCGCGGTTCCCGAGCACCAAGAAGCGGCTGCTGACCGGCCTGCGGCCCACGGGCAAGCTGCACCTTGGCAATTACGTCGGCACGCTCGAAAAGGATATCGAGCTCCAGAACGATCCTCACTACACCTGTTTTTTCCTCGTCGCCGATTACCACGCGCTGACCACCAGCGCCGAGCGTGCCCCCGAGATCCGGCAGAACGTCCGCGAGACGCTGCTGGACATGCTCGCGGCTGGGATCGACCCGGAGAAGAGCACGCTGTATGTGCAGTCGACGGTGGGCGAGGTGACCGAGCTGTTCCTCCTGTTCACCATGCTCGTCTCCGTCACCCGGGCCCAGCGGATTCCGACGCTCAAAGAGCAGATCCGTGACCTCAAGCTCGAAACCGCCTCTCTGGGACTGCTCAGCTACCCGGTACTGCAGGCGGCGGACATCCTGATGGTCCGGGGCGAGGTGGTGCCTGTTGGCAAAGACCAGCTCTCGCACATCGAGCTGACGCGCGAGATCGCCCGGCGCTTCAACCAACTCTACGCGCCGATCTTTCCTGAGCCGGAGGGACTTATCGGGAAGATCGCCAAGCTGCCGGGCACCGACGGCAAGCCGAAGATGTCCAAGTCCCTCGGCAACGTCATCCTGCTGTCGGATGATCCGAAGACAGTGGAACGGCAGGTGATGCGGATGTACACCGACCCGACCCGCATCCACGCGACCGACCCGGGGCACGTCCGCGGCAACCCGGTGTTCGTCTATCACGACGCCTTCAACGACAACAAAGAGGAGGTGGCGGACCTCAAGCGACGTTACCGGGCCGGCAAGGTGGGCGACGTAGAGGTGAAGCGGAAGCTGGCGGCGGCGCTGAACCGTTTTCTGGAGCCGATCCGCGAGCGCCGTGCTTACTATGAGGCGCGGCCGAAGCTGGTGGACGAGATCGTCCTGGCGGGGATGCACCGGGCGGGGAGCGAGGCGCGTGAGACGCTGCGCCTGGCTCGGGAGGCGATGGGGTTCACCCACTACCTGGCCGAGCGCTTTGGTGAAGGAGCACGCTGATGTCGCCCCGACCGGATCTGCGTCCAAGCTTGGAGGAGGTTCAGCGGCTCGCCGGCCAGGGCGGCACGGTTCCGGTGTATCGCGAGATCCTGGCCGACCTGGAGACGCCCGCCTCTGCCTATCTCAAGGTGGGGGGCGGGAGCGGGACGTTCCTTCTGGAGAGTGTGGAAGGGGGCGAGCAGGTAGGGCGCTACTCCTTTGTCGGCTTCGATCCCTCGCTGCGGATTGAGCTCGGCGAGGGAGTGGCAACGCTGCGGGGCGGCCACGGGGTGGAGCAGGTCGCGTTTACCGATCCGACCCGCTTGCTGGACGAGCTGGTTGGCCAGCGGGGCTGTGTCAAGCCGCGGACGCTGCCGCGGTTCGTTGGCGGCGCCGTCGGCTATCTCTCCTACGAGATGGTCCGCTATTTCGAGCGGCTGCCGGCTCCGGCCACAGACCCGCTCGGGCTGCCGCTGGGGCAACTGCTGGTGGTCGACACGCTGATCGTCTTTGACCACCTGCGGCGAACCATTCTCGTCGTCACCCATGTCCCGCTGGCGGGGGATCTGCGGCACGAGTACGCCGCGGCGCAGGAGCGTATCGAGCGGGTGATCGCCCGACTGCGCCGGCCGCTGGAGGCGCGCGTGGCCTCGCCCGGCTCCGGAAACGGCGGCAGTGCCGGCTGGCTGAGCAACCAGTCGCAGGCGCAGTTCGAGGCGATGGTGCGGCGAGCCAAGGAGTATATCGCGGCGGGCGATGTCATCCAGGTGGTGCTCTCGCAGCGGCTGAGCCGGCGGACAGAGGCGGACCCCTTCGACGTCTATCGAGCGCTGCGGGTGATCAACCCCTCGCCCTACATGTTCTTTCTCGACTTTGGCGACACCCAGCTCGTCGGCGCCTCGCCGGAGCTGCTAACGCTGGTAGAGAACGGGGTGATCGCCTCTCACCCGATCGCCGGGACGCGGCCGCGGGGCGCGACACCCGAGGAGGACCAGCGGCTGGCGGAGGAGCTCTGCCAGGACGAGAAAGAGCGCGCCGAGCATGTCATGCTGGTGGACCTCAGCCGCAACGACGTAGGCCGGGTGTCTGTGCCAGGCAGCGTGCGGGTCACCTCGCTGATGCACATCGAGCGCTACTCGCACGTGATGCACCTGGTTTCGCGGGTCAACGGCACGCTTCGGCCGGACGTGCGGCCGCTCCAGGCGCTGCGTGCCTGCTTTCCTCACGGCACGGTCTCCGGGGCACCGAAGATCCGGGCGATGGAGATCATCGCCGAGCTCGAGGGCGAGGCGCGGGGGCCCTACGCTGGCTGCGCCGGCTTCGTCGGCTTCGACGGCGAGCTGGAGATGGCGATCACCCTGCGCACGATCGTGATGCACCGGGGTACAGCGTATGTCCAGGTCGGCGCAGGCATCGTCGCGGATTCGGACCCGACGCTGGAGTATCAAGAGACGCTGAACAAGGGCGCGGCGCTGATCCGAGCGGTCGAGGCCGGCGAGCGCCTGCATGAGGGACTGCTGCCGGCCGGGCGGCGATAGGAGGGCGGGGTGCTGCTGCTGATCGACAACTATGACTCCTTCACCTTCAACCTGTACCAGTACTTCTGCGAGCTGGGCGCCGTGGTGGAGGTACGCCGCAACGATGCGCTAACACTGGCCGACGTCGCGGCGCTGGCGCCCGAGGCGATCGTCCTCTCGCCGGGTCCTGGCACCCCGGACGACGCTGGGATCTGCCTGGACCTGATCCGCGCGTTCGCCGGCCAGGTCCCGCTGCTCGGGGTCTGCCTGGGGCATCAGTGTATCGGCCAGGCGTTTGGTGGGCGGATCGCGCGGGCGCCAGAGCTGCGCCATGGTAAGACCTCGCTGGTGTTCCACGATGGCGAAGGGGTCTACCAGGGGGTAGAGAGTCCGTTCGAGGCGGTCCGCTACCATTCGCTCGTCGTCGCCCGCGACACGGTTCCGCCGAGCTTGAAGATCACCGCCCAGACGAGCGACGGGCTGGTGATGGGGCTCCGCCATCGGGAGCTGCCCGTGGAGGGGGTGCAGTTCCACCCGGAATCGATCCTCACCGCGCCGGGGAAGCAGCTCTTGCGGAACTTTCTGGAGCTGGCAAGGGTGCGGGTGGCTCCGCTGGCCCAGGTGGCCGGCTGAGATGGGGGTGGCACGATGAGCGTGATTCGGGCGGCCATTGGACGGATCGTCGAGGGGGAGAGGCTGAGCGAGGCGGAGGCCCGCGAGGCGATGCGGGAGATCGTCGAGGGCGAAGCGACCCCGGCGCAGGTCGCGGCGTTCGCCACCGCGCTGCGGATGCGTGGAGAGTCGGTGGACGAGGTCGTTGGGCTCGCCTCGGTGATGCGGGAGTACGCGACGGCGGTCCATTGCCCGGGCGAGCTGATCGACGTGGTCGGAACCGGCGGTGACGGGGCGCGGACGATGAACATCTCCACGCTGGCGGCGCTGGTGGTGGTCGCCGCGGGCGGGCGGGTCGCGAAGCATGGCAATCGCGGGGTGACCAGCGCCTGTGGCAGCGCCGATTTCCTGGAGGCGATGGGTGTTGCGATCGACCTTCCGCCACAGGGAGTGGTTCAGGCGATCGAGCGGGCTGGCTTTGGCTTCATGTTCGCGCCGCTCTACCATCCGGCGATGCGCCACGCGGTTGCGCCGCGCCGTGAGATCGGGATCCGGACTGTGTTCAACATCCTCGGACCGCTCACGAACCCGGCTCGGGCACAGCGGCAGCTCACCGGCGTGGCGGTGCCGGGACTGGGCGAGCTGGTGGCGCAGGCGCTGGCCCGGCTCGGGTCGCGCCGGGCGCTGGTCGTCCACGGCGAGGATGGTCTGGACGAGCTTTCCATCGCCGGCCCGACCACGGTCTACGAAGTGCGCGATGGGCAGGTGCGCTGCTACCAGGTGGCGCCGGAGGATGTTGGGCTGCGCCGGGCGGATACCGCCGCGGTGCGGGGCGGGACAGTGGCGCAGAATGTGGCGCTGGCGCGCGCGGTACTGGCTGGCGAGCCCGGGCCGGGGCGGGACGTGGTGGTGCTGAACGCGAGCGCGGCACTGTACGCGGGTGAGCTGGCCGACTCCCTGGAGGAGGGCGCCCGCCGGGCAGAGGAGCTGCTCGATTCGGGCACGGTTGCGCACACCCTGGCGCAGATCGTCCGCGTCACTCAGGAGCTGCGCACCCAGCAGGCCGGAGCGCCGGCATGAGCGTGCTGGAAGCGATCCTGGAGCACAAGCGCGAGGAGGTGCAAGCGCGTCGGCAGGTGACGCCGCCGGCAGAGGTCCGCCGGCTGGCCGAGGCGGCGCCGCCGCCGCGCGGGTTTGCCGCCAGCCTGCGCCAGCCCGGGATGCGGGTGATCGCGGAGGTCAAGCGAGTCTCCCCGGCCAAGGGAGCGCTGCGACTGGATGCCGATGCACCAGCGCTGGCCCAGCTCTACGAGCAGGGCGGCGCGGCGGCGATCTCGGTGCTGACGGACCAGCGCTTCTTCGGCGGCAGTGACGAGGACCTGCGCGCGGTCCGAGCGGCAGTCTCCCTGCCAGTGCTGCGTAAGGACTTCCTGATCGATGAGTACCAGGTGTGGGAGGCGCGAGCGCTCGGAGCTGACGCGGTGCTGCTCATCGTGCGGGCGCTGGATGATCCGACGCTGGTGACGCTGCGCGAGCGCGCCGAGGCGCTGGGGATGGACGCGCTGGTGGAGGTGCACACGCGCGACGAGCTCGAGCGCGCGGCCGCCTGCGGGGCGACGCTGATCGGGATCAACAACCGCGACCTGGCGACGCTACGGGTGGATGTGGCCAACACCTTTCCACTCCTGCCGTACGTGCCGGCGGGGGTGACGGTGGTCAGTGAGAGCGGTATCTCCCAGCCGGCGCACATGGCTCGGCTCGCGGTGCACGGGGTGCACGCCGTGCTGATCGGAGAGGCGCTCGTGGTGGCGGACGATCCGGTCTGGCTGCTCCGCGAGTTGATCGCAGTCGAGGTGGCGACGTGACGCGGGTGAAGATCTGCGGCATTCGCGACATTGAGCACGTGCGCGCTGCGCTCGACGCCGGAGCGGAGCTGCTGGGCTTCGTCTTCTACCGGCCGAGCCATCGCTACGTCACCCCCGCCCAGGCGGCGACGCTCATCGCGCAGGCGCGGCGGGAGTATGGCCGTGGCTGGCAGGCGGTGGGGCTGTTCGTCAACGAGGCGCCGGAGGTCGTTGAGCAGGTGGCCGAGGCGTGCGCACTCGACCTGGTGCAGCTTTCGGGCGACGAGGACCGCGCCTACTGCCGGCGGCTGCGGGTACCGCTCGTCAAGGTGGTGCGGCCGGCCCAGGTCGGCCAAGCGCCGCTCCGGGTGGTCTGTGACGCCGCGTACTGGGGGGCGGAGCGGGTGCTGCTGGACGCGCACGTCGCCGGCCGCTACGGGGGCACGGGGCAGCCGCTGCCCTGGGTGGAGTTGCGGGAGGTGGCGGGGCCCTGCCTGCTGGCCGGCGGCCTGACCCCGGACAACGTGGGCGCGGCGGTGCTCGCGGCGCGGCCCTGGGGAGTGGACGTTTCGAGTGGCGTCGAGCGCGACCGGGTGAAGGACCCGGCCCTCATTCGACGCTTTATCAGCGAGGTGCGGCGTGCAGACGAGCGGTGTGAAGCGCGATCCGGGGCGTGAGGCGCCGAGAAGCAAGGGCTACTTCGGCGCCTTTGGGGGGCGCTTTGTTCCCGAGGTGCTCATGCCAGCGCTCGAAGAGATCGAGCAGGCCTATGCCGAGGCCCGGGCGGACGCAAGCTTTCAGCAGGAGCTGGATCGCCTCGCGGCCGATTACGTTGGTCGCCCGACGCCGCTGTTCCCTGCCGAGCGGCTGACCGCGGCATGGGGTGGGGCGACGGTGCTGCTGAAGCGGGAGGACCTGGCCCACACCGGTGCGCACAAGATCAACAACGCGCTAGGCCAGGGGCTGCTCGCGCGCCGGATGGGAAAGCGGCGGATCATTGCGGAGACCGGGGCCGGCCAGCATGGCGTGGCGACGGCGACCGTCTGCGCGCTGCTCGGCCTCGAGTGCGTCGTCTACATGGGCGAGGAGGACGTTCGGCGTCAGGCGTTGAACGTCTATCGGATGCGCCTGCTGGGCGCAGAGGTCCGCCCAGTTGGCAGCGGAACGCGCACGCTCAAAGATGCGATCAACGAGGCGATGCGCGACTGGGTCACCAATGTCCGCAGCAGCTACTACCTGCTCGGCTCGGTCGTCGGCCCGCACCCCTACCCCACGCTCGTGCGTGACTTCCAAGCCGTCATCGGTTATGAGGCGCGCCAGCAGGTGCTGCAGCGGTTCGGCCGATTCCCCGACGCCGTCATCGCCTGTGTGGGTGGGGGAAGCAACGCGATGGGCATCTTTCACGCCTTCATCCCCGCCCTCGAGGTGCGCCTGTACGGCGTCGAGGCCGGTGGCCGTGGGCCGGAGCTGGGAGCGCACGCGGCCACGCTTGGTGCCGGCCGGGTGGGCGTCCTGCACGGGTCGCGGAGCTATGTGCTGCAAGACGAGTGGGGCCAGATCGCCGGGACGCACAGCGTCTCGGCCGGCCTCGATTACCCAGGGGTTGGGCCCGAGCACAGCTATCTCAAGGCGTGTGGGCGGGCGCAATACGTCTCCGTGCGCGACGACGAAGCGCTGGCTGCGTTCGCCGAGCTGTGCCGGACCGAGGGGATTATTCCGGCGCTGGAGCCAGCCCACGCGCTTGCCTACGCGAAGCGTGTCGCCTGCGAGCTTGGCCGGGGGGCGTTGCTGCTGGTGAATCTCTCCGGCCGGGGTGACAAGGACATCCACAGCTACGCTCAGGCGACCGGGATCGCGCTGGAGAGTGCGCTGTGAACCGGCTGGACGCGGCGCTGCGGCGGGTGCGCGAGCAGGACCGACTGGCGCTGTTCCCCTACTTGACCGCGGGCTATCCGGATGATTTGAGCTGTGAGGAGCTGCTCATGGCGGCGGTGGAAAGCGGCGCGGATGGGCTGGAGCTCGGGATTCCATTTTCCGATCCGCTCGCCGACGGCGTAACGCTGCAACGGGCGAGCTACCGGGCGCTCCAACGCGGAGCGACGCTGGGCCGGGCGCTGGACCTTGCTCACCGGCTGAGCGCCCGGTCGGACGTCCCGCTGGTCTTCATGAGCTACCTGAATCCGCTGCTCGCCTACGGATTCGAGCGGTTCACCCGGGAGGCCGCCGCGGCAGGGGTGAATGGGCTGATCGTGCCCGACGTGCCGGTGGAGGAGGCGGAGCCGTTCCAGACCGCCTGCTCGGCGGCAGGCATCCATTATATCTATATGCTGGCGCCGACGAGCACTCTGGCCCGGATCCGTGCCGTCGCGGAGCGAGCCTCAGGGTTCGTCTACTGTGTCGCGCTCGTTGGCGTTACTGGCGCGCGCTCCACTATCTCCGGAGATCTGGCGACGTTTCTCGGCTGCGTTCGCCAGCATGTTTCGTTGCCGCTGCTGGTCGGCTTCGGGGTGTCGCGGCCGGAGCACGTGCGGACGGTGCGCGAGGCGGGCGCTGACGCGGCAGTAGTAGCGAGCGCGCTGGTTGACCAGATCGACGCCAGCCCAGAAGGGGAAAGGATCGAGACAGTGCGGCGTTTCGTGGGAAGTCTGGCCGAGGCGGCGCGGGGCCGGACGCGAGCGTGACGCGGACAGCCTCCCTGGGCTCGGAGCAACCGGCGATTCGGCTGCCGGTCTTCGAGGGGCCGCTTGGGCTGCTGCTGGCGCTGGTAGAGCAGCGTCGGCTGGACGTCACCGAGGTGAGCCTGGCCGCGGTCGCGGACCAGTACCTGGAGGCAGTTCGGAGTCTGCCCGATCCGCATCCCGACCTGCTGGCCGAGTTCGTCGCGGTCGCGGGCCGGCTGCTGCTCCTGAAATCACGGGCGCTGCTGCCCCGTCCAGTGGAGCTTGCGGCCGATGACCCGTTGGTCGACCTAGAGCAGCGGCTAGCCGAGTATCGCCGGGTGCGTGACGCAGCGGCGCAGCTTGAGTGCCTGGAAGCGCGAAACCAGCCGGCGTTCGCCGCGCTGCCGCGCCGGATCGAGAGCCCGGAGCCTGTGCTTGTCGCTCCGACGGCGCGGGAGCTCTTTCAGCATGCCTGGCGGCTCCTGCGCCGGGCGCCTGTGGAGATCCAGCGCAGGGTGGTCGAGCCGGTGGTGCGCGTGCTGGTGGAAGCTCGTGTGGCCTACCTGCTCGCGCTGCTCGCGGCCCAGCCCCGGCTGGCCTGGGAGCGTGCCGCTGGCGCCAGGCGCGACGAGGTGGTCGCCACGCTCCTGGCGGCGCTGGAGCTGTTCAAGCGCGGCCGCCTCGGGCTGGAGCAAGAGCTACCTAGAGGGCAGCTCTGGCTGGTTCGAGCCGGTGAGGGCCTGGCGATACCGCTCGGCAACGGCGCTGCTGGACGAGAGCCCCAGCAGGTGCAGGAGCGCCCGGTCGTGGTGGAGGTGTAGCTCTGCGAGCTCATCCGGCGTGGCGCCGGCTGTCTCCCGCTGCGTCTCCTCGGCGAGGAATGCGGCGAGCTGCCTGGTGGCGAAGGTATCCCGCAGTACCTGTGGAGTGAGCTTCTGGTGACGGGCCAGGCTGGCCCGGACGCCGCAGCGCTCCACAATGTGATCCACTCCGCGTGGACTCAGTGGGAACAATTGTGGTGCATTCCGCTGCACCTGCGCTAGCCAGGCGCGTAGAGGTGAGAGGAGGGACTCCGGGACCGGCAGCGTGCGCAGCCGAGTGCGCTGGGCCTCGCGGCGGCGCCGCAGGTGGATCACGGGATCTCCCGCCGGGTTGAGCGAAATGTCCGTGGGTCGGAGCGCCAGTAGCTCGTCACGCTTGATCCCCGTGTCCAGGAGTGTGGCGATGACAGCGCCCCACAGTGGGCTGTGTGCCAGCGCGGCCTCTCGAACTGCCTGCTCTTCCCCAGGAGTGAGCGGGTGAGGGCGGTGCGCTGGTGGCGCTGGGTAGGCGATCCGGGCGGCAGCGTTGGTCTCTGTCAGGCCTACCTGGTGGAGGAACGTCGCGAATGCCTTCAGTGTCGCGATCTTCCGGCGCAGCGAGCTGGGCTTGCACCGCTGTTCAGTGCCTAGCCAGCGGACGAACGCCTGAGCCTGCTGAGGAGTAAGCGTGGCGACCGGTGTGGGGGCGAGGAAGCGGGCGAGCTGTAGGAGATCGAGGCGGACGCTGGCGAGCGTGTGGCGGGATTTCCCGGCCGCGGCGAGGTGGTCGAGAAACGCCGCTAGTGGATCAGAGGCAAGCCCCGGCGCTTGCGACGGTGCTGGGGGCTCGGAGGTGGACGGAGGAGACGCGTGGAGGTGAGCCGAGGCTACGGTGGGCGCGGGCGTCGAGAGGCTCTCTGTGTCGGAGGCAAAGAGAGGAAGCTGCGCCGGCCGCGCCCCTCGCCATCTCTTCCGCTGCACATAAACATTCTAGCTTCTCCTTCTAGATCTATCAACAGGCAAAGAGAAACACGGGTTTGAATGTTTATGTGTAGTAACGAGGGGTGAGCGGACGCTCCAGGCCGCGCATGACTGATGACAGCAGGTCCTCTGCTCCTGTCCCCACCTCTATCCGCGCCTTAGCTGCTGCCTGGACCTCCTCCAGCGTGACGTCGTCCAGGGTGCGCCCATCCACCCCAAACGCACTGCCTGGCAGCAGCACCAGGTCCGCTTCTACCGCCCGTACTGTCCGCAAAAGATCGCGCCCCGCCAGCAGCCCGGATACGACAACACCCTCACCGAAGAAGGTGTTCTCAACCTCTCGGACCTCAAGCTCGAGGTTCTCTACCTGCGCCAGCGTCACCGCGATCGACCGCAGCGCTGGCGCCGCTGCCCGGCCACAGACCCACACCACCCGCCAGCGGATTGGAAGCCGAGTGGGAACGCGCCGACGTACCCGGGCCCATTGTCCAAGGAGGAAGCGCGTCAGCCCCACGCCATTCATCAGGTGCGGATACCCATCATAGGCATGGGCGGCCGGGAGTCTTCTCCCAGCCAGCAGATACCACTCATCGCTCGCGTAGACGAAGCCGATCCCAAAGCGCGCTCGGAAACGCCGCTGGCGCGCCTCGATCAGCCGCACGACCCGCGCCGCCTCCTCCACGGTGTTCGGCCGGATGTTTCGCACCCTGCTGTAGCGCGTCAGCCCGACCGGCACGACCGCGACGTCGACGACAGCCGGCCAGAGGTCAGCCAGGGTGTCGATACTCTCCTCGAGCACTACACCGTCATTGATCCCGGGGCAGAGCACGATCTGCGCATGGACCTCGATCCCCATCGCTCCCAGCCGCCGCAACTGCGCGACGATGTCTGGAGCCCGGGGGTTGACCAGCAGCCGCCGGCGTACCTCCAGGTCGGTGGCATGAACAGACACCCAGAGCGGGGAGAGCTTCTGATAGCCGATGCGCTCCCAGTCCGCCTCCTCAAGATTGGTCAAGGTGAGGAAGTTTCCATACAGGAACGAGTAGCGGTAGTCGTCGTCGAAGACGTACAGACTGGGGCGTAGCCCCCTAGGCAGACCGCGGATGAAGCAGAACTCGCAGTGGTTGTTACACTGGCGGATCCCAGCGAAGACTGCGTCGGAGAACTCGACGCCGAGGTCGAGGCCCGCTGCCCCCTCGAGCTCGAACGACAGCCGCTCCTGCCCGCGGGCGACATCCAGCCGCACCTGTGGCTCGGCCAGCCCGAAGCCGAGGTCGATCAGGTCACGCGGGACCAGGCCGTTCACCGCCAGCAGCACGTCGCCGGGCCGCAGCCCGATCCGCTCAGCAAGCGAGCCCTGGCGTACCGCGAGGATGCGGCCGCCGTGCGCGGGACGCTCCAGCGCCGGCTCAAGGGAGGCAGAAACCAGCACAGACTACAGCGCTTCGAGCCGCTCGATCACCTGGTCGATCAGCCAATCCGGCGTCGAGGCGCCAGCAGTGACGCCGACCACCTGGTCGGGCGTGAACCAGCCGGGATCCAGTTCTTCGAGCGTCTCGATCCAGTAGGCCGGCTTGCCAGCCGCCAGGCAGAGCTCCCACAGCCGCCGGGTGTTCGCGCTGCGCCGACCACCGATCACGACCATAGCGTCCACTTCACCGGCGAGCTTGAGCGCCGCCTCCTGGCGGAGGACCGTCGGCTGGCAGATGGTATTGAGCACCCGCAGCTCGCGGATCCGGCCCACGAACCGCGCCGACAGGGTCGCCACGAACTGACTGAACGACTGCACGTCCTGGGTGGTCTGGCTGACAATCCCGATCTTCGTGTTCGTCTTGATCGGGAACGGCGGCTCCCATTGCTGTGGGTCCTGGTCCGGGCTGACCACCACTGCCTCACCTGCCGCCCAGCCAACGATCCCCTTCACCTCCGTGTGGCCGGGATCCCCGTAGACGATCACCTTGAAGCCGTCGTCCTTGAGGTTAGCAACGGCAGAGTGCACGTCCGTCACCAGCGGGCAGGTGGCATCCACTAGCTCGAAGCCCTGCGCCTTGACCTCTTCTGCGACCCACGGCGCGGCACCATGCGCAGTGATGGAGACCACCCGGCCCTGGACCGCCTCCAGGCTCCCCACCTCGTACACGCCCTTCTCCGCCAGTTGCTTGACCACCTGCGGATTGTGCACCGTCTGGCCAAGGCTGTAGATCGGCTCACCGCGCTTGCTCGCCTCCGCGGAGACGATCTTGATCGCACGGCGCACCCCGCCGCAAAAGCCGAGCGTGGTCGCCCGTCGCACCCGCATCTCACTCTCCGTAGCGGCCGCGTCGCTCCGGCGGGAGCAGCGCAGCGATACGCCGCATAATGGTATCCGTCGCTTCCAGCAGCCGCCCCTTCCCTTCCCCACTCCGCGGGTCCAGGACGAACGGCTCCCCGTATGTTATGTCAATTCTTGGCCAGTGGCCAACCCAGTCGAATTTGCCCATGATCTCCGTTCCGACGATCCCAACCGGCAGCACCGGGGCTCCGCTCTTCAGCGCCAGCAGGCTCGCCCCCGGGTACGGCTCCTTCAGCACGGCGCGCCGGCTCCGCGTTCCTTCGGGGAAGATTCCCACCGCCCCACCCGCGGCGAGGACGCTCAGTCCGCGGCGGATGGCTGTCCGATCTGCTTCCCCTCGCCGGACCGGAAAGGCACCGTAGCGCTCGACCACCCAACCCACCGGTGGGTATCGCCAGAGCTCCTGCTTCGCCATGAAGATCAGTGGCCGCGGGAAGATCGCCCCCAGGATTACTGGGTCGACCCACTGCACGTGATTGCTGACCACGACCAGCGGACCAGTTCGTGGGATATGCTCCTCGCCACACACCTGGGTCCGCGTCAAGCCTCGTACCATGCTGCGGATGACCCAGGTGGCGAAACAGTAGAACGGCGGGCGGTTAAGCGAGGGGTGGCCGTACGCCTCCGGCGCTTCCCCTCGTACTGCTATCACCCGTTCGCACCCTCACTAGCCGCTCAATGGAGTCGACCACCTGCTCCACGCTGAGCCCATCGGTATCGACGACGACGGCATCCGGCGCCCGCACGCTCTGTCGAGCGTCGGTCCGATCGCGTTCCAGTATATCAGCTAGCTCTCGCGCGATCTGTTCCGGCGTCGCCTGCCCGCGCTGCTCCGCCCGCCGCCGGGCCCGCTCCTCGGGACTGGCAACGAGGTACACCTTCACCACGGCATCCGGGAACACCGTGGTCCCCACGTCCCGGCCCGCCACCACCGCCCACTCACCCGAGACGGCCCGGCGCTGCGGCTCCAGCAGTGCCGTTCGCACGAACTGCTGCCGCGCCACCCGCGAGACAATCCGATCCACCACGGGCAGGTGCAACTCGCTGGTGACGTCGCGGCCGCCTACCAGCACCCGGGCCGTCCTGGCTCGCTGCCCAGGGAGAGGCTCGGCTACAACATGGAACGCATCCACCAGCGCCGCCAGTCGCTCGCCGTCGTCGGGCGAGATACCTCGTTGCAGCGCCAGCCAGGCCAGGGCACGATAGAACAGCCCGGTGTCCAGCACCAGCGCCCCGAGGCGCTCCGCCAGCCGCCGCGCGACGGTGGACTTTCCCGAAGCGGCCGGGCCATCGACCGCGATTACCCGTGTCCCGTTCATGCGCTGGCGCCGCGGAGCGCCGCGACCTCGCGCGGCGACAGGGGACGCGCAGCACCCGGCGGGAGATCACCCAGGACGATCGGGCCGACGCGAACTCGAATCAGGCGTCGCACCTGGTGGCCAACGGTGGCGAGCATCCGCCGTACCTGACGCTTGCGCCCCTCCCGCAGCACTACCGCTACCCAGGCGCGGCCATCGACCACCCGGAGGAGACGGGCGGCGGCCGGCGCAGTCAGCCCGTCGTCCAGCAGCACGCCCGCGGCCAGCCGCCGGAGCGCCTCCGGACTTGGAACGCCGTCGACCAACGCGTGATACTCCTTCTCAAGCTGGTAGCGCGGATGGGTAAGCCGCAGCGCCAGCGGGCCGTCATTGGTCAGCAGCAGCAGTCCCTCTGAGTCAGCGTCGAGCCGGCCAACGGGGAATATACGCTCCGCCGCCGGCACGAGTTGCGTGACGGTCGGCCGGCCCCGCGGATCACGCGCCGCGCTGACCACTCCGGGCGGCTTGTGGAGCGCGTAGTACACGAGCCGCTCGGCCCGGCCGACCGGCCGGCCATCTACCCGTACCTGGTCGCGCGTGGGGTCCACCGTTGTCCCGAGCCGCGCCACCACCCGGCCGTTCACCTCCACCCGACCGGCGCTGATGAGCTGCTCCGCCGCCCGGCGCGAGGCGATCCCGCGCCGGGCCAGATAGACCTGCAGCCGCTCCCGCCCTGCAGCAGCGTGCTCATTCACCTGGAGCTGGTTACCCGATCTGCGTGGCCCACTCAAGTCGCACCATTGTCGCCAGATAACGGCCGTCGCTGCGCGGCAGCACTACCTCCGCCGCCACGGTTCGGTAGCCATCGCTCGCCGGGACACGCACCGTCCACCACCGGAAGCGTCCGAAGCTCCAATCCAGCAGCGCTCGCGCGTCCTGGACGCGGTTGTCGTCGTTCAGGATCACGACGATGATCCGATGCCCGGCTCGGGTGGCGCTCACGGCAAGGCAGTGCCCCGCGTTCGTCTCGTAGCCCGTCTTGAGGCCATCAACACCAGGATACTGTCCCAGCAAGGGATTGATGTTGTGAAACACCCACAGCGGCGGCCCCGGCACCTCGTAGCGTTTGGTCGCGACAACGGAGGCGAGCAGCTCGTTGCGCAGCAGCGCCCGCCCGACCAGCGCCACGTCGTACGCGCTGGAGTACTGGCCGTCGGCGTCCAGCCCATGCGGATTCACGTAGTGCGTGTCGCGCAGCCCATGGCTGGCTGCCCAGGCGTTCATCCAGCCGACGAAGCGCGAAATCGACCCGCGACCCACTGACTCGGCGATCGCCAGCGCGACGTCGTTCCCGGAGTTCAGCAGCAGCCCGTACAGCGCGTCGTGCAGGCTCAGCACGTCGCCCGGGTCCATCCCGATCACCGCGGGGATCGTCATACTGTTCTGCGTCGCCTGCACCTGAAAGCTCACGGGCGCGTGCTCGAGCGCCACCAGCGCGGTCGTCATCTTGGTGAGGCTCGCCTGTGCTCGGCGCTCGTGAGCGTTCAGGCCGTACAGCAGCGCCCCGGTATCGTCATCAACGATGGCCACGGCCGACGCGGCCACCACTGGAGGCGTCGAGGCGGCGGGCGCGGGCGGTTCCGCGAAAGCGGACACCGGAGCGCGTGTGAGCAGCAGCAGGCACGCCAGCAGCGCCCACAGCCCAGGACACCTCAGCAGACCGCGGCGGGAATGTGGGTGAGCTCCAGTACCCGGCCCCAGCCGTCCACGACCACCGTTACCACGTCGATCCGCCATGGGGGCTCCTCGCCGCCGAGCGCTTCGAGATAGGCTTCCGCGAGCCGGACCAGCCGCCGCACCTTCGCCGGGGTGACGGATTCCACTGGTGGGGTCTGCGCTCCGGCCTGGCGGGACTTTACCTCGACGAACACGATCTCGTCTCCCTGCCGGGCGATGAGGTCGAGCTCGCCCCAGCGCGTACGGAGATTGCGCTCGACGATCAAGTAGCCCTGCCGGCGCAGATACTGCTCCGCGTGCCGCTCGCAGACGTCGCCCAGGACCCGCCGACGCTCAGGCAAGGCTCGTCAGGAGCGCCTGGATCGGCCCGTACGACACCCGGTGCTGTAAGCAGGGTCCATGCCGGGCCAGCGCCTGCTGGTGCTCACGCGTCCCATAGCCCTTGTGGCGGTCGAACCCGTAGCACGGATAGAGTCGGTGCAACTCGTCCATGAGCCGATCGCGAGTCACTTTGGCAACCACGGAGGCCGCGGCGATCGAGAGCGACAGGCAGTCGCCAAAGATGAGCCCACGCTGCGGGAGGTCGAGCGGAACCTGATAGGCGTCAACCAGGAGAAAATCGGGAACGAGCGGGAGCGATTGAACCGCCCAGGCCATCGCCCGTCGCCCGGCCTCCCCTAATCCGAGCGCGTCCAGGAGATCCGGCTCGACGATCCCCAGCCCCACCGCACGAGCCGTCTGCCGGATGAGCGTATAGTACGCATCCCGCTGTTCTGGCGTGAGCTGCTTGGAGTCCCGCAGACCCTCCAGCCGCGCCAGCGCCGGGTCGTCGGGAGTGGGCAGGACCACTGCTGCGGCGACGAGGGGGCCAGCCCAGGCGCCACGGCCGGCTTCGTCGACGCCGGCGATCGCGGTGTAGCCCGAGGCGGCCAGCGCCCGCTCGTGCTCGCATCCAGCGGTGCCGAGCGGCCGGACCGCCGCCATCGCTCAGGCCTGCGCGGTTACCGTGGTACGGGCAGGCGGGCGCTTCTCCTTGATGCGCGCCGCCTTGCCGCGCAGATCGCGCAGGTAGTACAGCTTCGCCCGCCGGACCTGCCCCCTGCGCAGCACATCGATGTGGTCCAGCCGGGGGGAGTTGAACATGAACGTTCGCTCAACCCCGATCCCGTGGCTGGCGATCCGCCGCACCGTGAAGGTGCCGTCCGCGGCCCGCCCTTTGTGCAGGCGAATAACGATTCCCTCGAACGCCTGCAACCGCTCGCGGTTCCCCTCGATCACTTTCACGTAGACGCGCACGGTATCGCCCGGACCGAAATCGGGCAGATCCTGGCGGCGTCGCGCCGTCAGAAGATTGGAAAGGTCTGCCATCGGGAGTACTCTCTTCTTCGCAGTGTAACAACCTGGGCAGTATACCAGCGCTGGAAAACGTCGAGCAACGCGGCTTTGCCTGCTACGGCTGCTTCTCCCCGGGCACTCGCACTCGCCCTCCTGCTCCCAGGCGCGCCCGCGCTGACCGCACCGCCGGCTCGCCGGCGAGCCGACCCAGCCGGGCCCGCAGCGCCTCCAGCTCCCCCCGCGCAATGCGCCGCAGCCGCGAGCGCGGCACCAGTTCCAGCAACGCCGCCGCCAGCGCCAACTCCTGCCGACCCACCCGCTCGCCGGCGAGCGGTCGGACGGCAACCGCAGCCGCTCCTGGCTCAAGCACCACGCCCAGCGCCAGAAGCCGCGCCCGCAGCGCCTCCGCGTCGTCCGGGCGAATGAGCGCTTCGCCTGGGCCGAGGGGGCGAGCGATCAGGCGGCGCACCTGTGGGTCCGCGAGCAGCCGCCCACCATCCGGGTGCTGCTGAAGGTCGAGCAGCAGCATCGGCCGCAGCGCTCCGCCGCGTGCCTCCGCCTCCCAGCGCCGGAGCTCCATCTCCCAGTGGGCAGCCCTCGCACCCGCGACGCCAGCCAGACGCTGGACAGCGTCGTCGCCGCTCCCTCCCGCCTGCAACCCAGCGACGAACGACGCGCGCGACAGCCGCCAGCCTGCCTCGGTTGGCTCCAGATAGCGGCACAGGACAGACAATGAGAGGAGATCGGTGTCGGCTCCCACCACCACCCGGCCCGACGGGTCGATCTGCCCGGGGGTACTCCTGTCGCTGGACGCGGCTGGCTCGCCACGCAGCAGCGCTCGGCCCACCTCGCCGAGCCGGCAGGCGACAGCCCCGCCAGGCTGTCGCACGATCGCGAGCAGCCCCAGCCAGCGCAGCGGCCCGGCCAGCACGTAGACCGCCACGTCGCGGGCGGAGACCGCCGCCTTGTCGCTGGCCGGCTCAGGCCCCAGCCCGGGGCTACAGGCCGCGATCCAGTCCGCCAGCGCGGAGCAGTCGTACCAGTCCGTCCCAAGCTCCAGGAGCGCGTCGAGGATCGCCTCTCGGGCCCGGCGCGGCTCTGGCAGCGGCGGGCCGCCTAGCCGACGCCGCTCGTCCCAGCCGGGCTGGGACAGGTAGCCACGCCAGAGCTGGCTCCAGGCCGGCTCCGGCGCGGCGAGCGCCTCCCGGAAACGCTCTGTCGCCTGGAGCCGCCCGCCCCGACGGGCGAGCCATCCCAGCCGCAGCGCGAGCCAGGCCAGAAACCGCCAGCGCTCCCCGGCAGGGAGTAGTTCATCCAGTTCGGCCGCTCCGGCGCGCGGCAGTGCGTGGAGCTGCTCGGGCTCGACCATGCCCCCGGAGCGTCGCAAGGCCTCCACGAGTGCCAGCAGGTCGAGCAGCGGATCACCCCGCGCTACCTCGGCTGATTCGACAGCCCGCACCGGGGCAGGCCGCTCCGGCTGGCGAGGCCGAGGCAGCAACGGCAGCAGCTCGTCGGCGACCGCGAGCCACTCGCCCCGCTCTGGGCCGCTCGCCCGGAACGTTCGAAATAGGAGCCCCTCGGCCACCAGCGACCCGATGAGCGCTTCGGCCACGGCAGGGGTCGCCCCCAGAGAGAACTCGAGCCAGCGGCGGGCGCGGCCACCGGACAGCGCGCCGGCGTGCGCTCCGATCTCCGCGAGCAGCACCCGCCCCGGCTCCGGCAGCCCTTCCAGACGGGCTCTGCCAGCGGTTGGGTCGGCGAGCAGCGGCTCCAGCCGATCGATCAGCTCTCGCCGCAGCTCCACGCGGCCGGCCGCCAGTCCCCGCCGCGCCGCGATCTCCCGCAGCAGCCCGAGCGAGCAGGATTCCAAGCCCTCACGGACCTTCATCGGCTCCCATAACGCACGGCGCCCGACCCTTGCGGATCGGGCGCTGTCGCTCACGCGCGTGCTGGCGCGGACTAGCTCGCGCCGGAGATGAACAGCGGGGCGAGCACCAGCGTGATCGTACTCAGCAGCTTGATCAGCACGTGGAGCGAGGGTCCGGCCGTGTCCTTGAACGGGTCGCCCACCGTGTCGCCCACCACCGCCGCGGCGTGCGCAAACGTCCGCTTCCCGATCACCTTGCCATGCTCATCCTTCAACTGTCCGGACTCGATGAACTTCTTCGCGTTGTCCCAGGTACCACCCGAGTTGTTGAGCACCGTGGCGAGCAGGATCCCGCCCATGGTCCCCACCATCAGCAGCGCTGCCGCCGCCTCCGCCCGCAGGATCAGCCCGACCGCGACCGGCATCAGTACCGCTAGGAGCCCGGGCGCGACCATCTCTCGCAGCGCCGCGCGCGAGGTGATCGCCACGCAGCGGGCGTAGTCCGGCCGCGCAGTCCCCTCCATGATCTTTGGGTTCTCCCGGAACTGGCGCCGCACCTCCTCGATGATGTCCGCGGCAGCCCGCCCCACAGCCCGGATCGCCAGCGAGGAGAACAGGAACACGAGCATGATCCCGAGGAACCCACCGATGAAGACCTCGACCTTGGAGAGATCGACCGGGAAGTGGCTCTCGGGTGGCAGGTTCTTGGCACGCTTCACCTCGTCCAGGTAGGCGGAGAACAGCAGGAAGGCCGCCAGCGCCGCCGATGCCACCGCGTAGCCCTTAGTCAGAGCCTTGGTGGTGTTGCCCACCGCGTCCAGCGCATCGGTAATACGCCGCGTCTCTTCGGGGGCGTGCGACATCTCAGCGATCCCACCGGCGTTGTCGGTGATCGGCCCGAAGGTGTCCATCGCCAGGATGTACGCCACGGTGGTGAGCATGCCCATCGTGGCCACCGCGGTCCCGAACAGGCCGCCGTTGGCGATCCCGCTCTGGGTACCGAACAGGTAGGACAGCCCGAGGGCAATCGAGACCACAATCGCCGTCACCGCAGTGCTTTCGAAGCCGATCGCCACACCGGAGATGATGTTGGTGGCGGGGCCGGTCTTCGACGCCTGCGCCACCTCCTGCACCGGGCGCCAGGAACCGGCGGTGTAGTACTGGGTGATGTAGACGAACGCCACGCTCGTCGCTAGCCCGACCAGGCCGGCCGCGGCGAACCAGTAGCTGTCTAGCATCACCTTGGTGACCACCACGATCCCGATCGCCGAAAGCGCGGTGAGCACCCAGTAGCCGCGGTCCAGCGCCCGCATCGGGTCGCGGACTTCACCCCAGCCCACGGCCAGGATGCCAACCATGGAGGACAGCAGCCCGATCGCGCGGATGACGAGCGGGAAGAAGATCCAGGCCGGATTGTGGGTGACAGCGTACACCGAGACGCCGAGAATCATTGCCCCGATGTTCTCCGCCGCGGTCGATTCGAACAGATCCGCGCCACGGCCCGCGCAGTCGCCGACGTTGTCGCCCACCAGGTCCGCGACCACGGCAGCGTTGCGCGGGTCGTCCTCAGGGATTCCGGCCTCCACCTTGCCTACCAGGTCCGCTCCCACATCCGCCGCCTTGGTGTAGATCCCGCCGCCAAGCTGGGCGAACAGCGCGACGAAGCTGGCACCGAAGCCGAAGCCAACGATAAGGGAGGGGGTGCGCGCCGGATCCTGGAAGCCGCCGTAGGCCCAGAAGATGGCCAGGACGCCCAGCAGGCTGAGCGAGACGACCAGGAAGCCGGAGACCGCGCCGCCACGGAGCGACACCGTGATGGCGTCCTTCAAGCTGCGCGTGGCCGCCGCCGCCGTTCGCAGGTTGGCCCGCACCGCGATGTACATCCCGATGAAACCCGACAGCGCCGAGCAGAAGGCGCCGACGAGGAACGCGACCGCGGTGCGCCACGCCAGGTCCGCTCCGCCGCCGAGGGCGCCGAGCAGCGCCCCGATGAGAATCGCGGCGACGATCGCGAGCATGGCGATGGTGCGGTACTGCGTCTGCAGGAACGCCATCGCGCCCTCATAGATTCTGCCCGCCACGTCTTGCATCGCCGGCGTACCCGTGTCGCGGCTGAGGACGTCGCGCGCCATGTACGCGGCGAAGATCACCGCGAGCAGCCCGGAGCCTAAGACTACCGGCCAGAGGTTCATGCCCCTCTTCCCTCCTTGCTACCGCTGAGATAGCTCGCGTCGTCAGGGGCACGCCCTTGTGCAACGACGAACCCATCGGGAGCCGCGAGCAGCCATCCGCGCAACATGCAACAACCGCCGGCCGAGCCCAACGCCCATTGCCGGCGGCGCGTACCAGAGTGTAATCGGCCGAAGAATCATCCCGCAATCCGTTGCCGCCGCCGGGCGGCGCCCGCCTCAGACACCCGGCACGGGAATCCGGGCAGCGCGTACCTGGTCCAGCAGAGTTCGTGCCGCGCTACCCGCATCCGGGGCCCGAAACACCGCGCTCACCACCGCCACCGCGTCCGCTCCAGCCCGGATCACCTCCGCCGCGGTGTCCGCCGTGATCCCACCGATACCGACGATCGGCTTGCGCGTCCGCTGCCGCGCCTGCCGCAGCAGCTCCAGACCAGCAGGCTCAGCGTCCAGCTTGGTCGCCGTCGGGTACAACGCCCCGAAGCCGATGTAGTCCACCGCCTCCAGCCGCTCGGCCGCCTCCACCTCCGGCAGAAAGGAGGCGCTGAGCCCGAGCAGCCGCTCCGGCCCCAGCAGCCGGCGCGCCACCTCCGGCGGGAGATCGTCCTGCCCAACGTGCAGCCCCGCGGCATCGAGCGCCAGCGCCAGATCAGCGCGATCGTTGACAAGCAGCAGCGCCCCGTGCCGTGCGCACAGCTCAGCCACCTGCTCCCCGAGCCTGAGCACTGCGCGCATCGCCGTGCGCTTGTCGCGGAGCTGGACCACGCGCACGCCGGCCGCCAGCGCAGCGTCGAGCCGACGGAGGAGCTCGTCCGGCGGTAAGGTGTCGTCGGTAACGAGGTACACTCCGCTCTCGACCAGCCGCGCAACCAGCGCTGCGCGCGGACCCGAAGGCTCAGTCTCTTGCCGTCTCACGCGCACTCCGCTCCGGCGCCCTGACGCCATCCAGCCGCTATCGGTGAGAGTAGAGTATAGACAGGCCGCTCGAGAGGTGAGCGGAACGGGACGACGAGGAAAGGATCAGGCGTCGCATGAAAGTACGCAAAGCCGTCATCCCCGCCGCGGGCCTGGGCACCCGCTTTCTGCCGGCAACGAAGGTCGTTCCGAAGGAGATGCTGCCCGTTGTCGACAAGCCGGTGATCCAGTACATCGTGGAGGAGGCGGTCGCTTCCGGTATCGAGCAGATCATCATCGTCACGAGCCTCGGGAAGCGCAGCCTTGAAGACCACTTCGACTACCACTACGAGCTGGAGCACCGGCTCGCGGAGACCGGCAAGACGGCGTTGCGCGACGAGGTCCGCGCCATCGCGGACCTGGCGGAGTTCGTGTTCGTCCGCCAGAAGGAGCCATTGGGCAACGGCCATGCAGTGCTGTGCGCCCGAGACGTCGTCGGTAACGAGCCGTTCGCGATGCTCTGGGGGGATGACCTGGTAGTCGCCGAGCCCCCCTGTCTGCGGCAGCTCCTGGACGTCTACGAGCGCTTCGAGGCCCCGGTCGCCGCGGTGCAGCCCTTTCCCCCTCAGGAGGCGACTAAGTACGGGGTGATTGCCGGGGAGCAGGTGGACGCGCGCCTCTGGCGCGTGCGCGACCTGGTCGAAAAGCCGAAGCTCGAAGCGCTCCCGTCGACCCTCGCGGTGGTCAAGGAGTACGTCCTGACCCCCGACGTGTTCGACCACCTGGAGCGAACGCAGCGCGGCGTGGGGGGCGAGATCTGGCTGGCAGACGCGGTGCGGGCGCTAGCGGCGGAGCGCCCGATGTATGCCCTCGAATTTCAGGGCAAGCGCTACGACGTGGGCAACAAGCTGGAGTTCCTCTACGCCAACGTGGAGCTCGCGCTTCAGCGGCCCGACCTCGGGCCACAGCTCGCCGCCTATCTCAAACGGCTCGCCACGACGCTCCCCTGATGGCCAGCCTGCCGTGACCAGCAACTGGCTCTCCGCTGGTCACGGCAGCTCCGTCTTGAAGCCTCCCCATCCGTCGGACGCCGCAGCGGCATGTCAGCCGTGCCAGGAACGGGCCTGCTATACCACCACCTCGTGCGCCTTGAGGCCATAGTAATGGTCGTGGGCAACGATGCGCTCTAGCGTCTCCAGCGGCAGCATGAGCCACTGGCAGCCGCCACCCGGGCACCACTCCGCCAACTGCTCCCGCACGTGCGCCAGCGGCATCGGCTGATTCCCGTTGGCCAGGTAGATCCGGAAGATCGCCTCCAGGGTGGGCATGTCAGGCGTGATGAAGCCCTTCTTCTTCCCACAGCAGTCGCGAATCACCTTGATCGGGTTGCTTCCGTAGGGCACCTTCCGCACATCGAAGCTCATCCGCCCGGTCTTCTTGTCGAACACGGTGTAGCGCTCTTCCACCATCTCCCCGAGCCGACCGCGGCACGTGTCACACATCCGTTCCACGACAATGTCGTCGAACGAGAGCTGCTGGCTGTCGAACCAACTGCGGTCGATAAAGTACTTGGTGCCCTCTTCTGTTGACGTTGCTAGCTCTTCTACCGCCACGTTCTGTTACGCCTCCATTCTCCTCTTCAGCCTTGTCTGCCGCGACGTTCAGCCGGCGGCCCGCCCCGCCCAACCCCTACTGCGCCCGACCGCGCATCGGCTCAGAAAGCAGCCGAAGACTGGACCGCAGCGCCGTCTCCAGATCGGAGGCAGCATCAGGCGGCAGCGCCGCCAGCGCCTGCTCCACTTCGCTCGGGCTGTAGCCAAGCTGGAGCAGCGCGGCCTGCACTGGCGCCAGCGCGGCGCGAGCCGTCAGGGGCGGTGTACCCGCGCCTGGTCCGCCCAGCTTGCCCCGCAGCTCGAGAACGATTCTCCCGCCGATTCGCTTCCCAATGCCAGGAATGGCAGCCAGCGCCGCGGCATCGCCGGCCTGCACCGCGCTCGCCAGTTCCGCCGGGCCGAGGGTGGAGAGCACCGCGAGTGCCAGGCGCGGCCCAACCCCGGAGACGCCGAGCAGCTTCAGGAACAGGGCGCGCTCCTCCTCGTCGGCAAAGCCGTAGAGCGCGACCATGTCCTCGCGCAGATGGAGATAGGTGCGCAAGGACACCGGGGAGCCGGGCTCGCCGCAGGCAGCCAGCGCCCGCCGGGTGGCGAAGACCTGGAACACGACGCCGCCGACGGAGATCAGCGCCGCCTCGCCCGCCAGACCCTCGAAGGTGCCGCGCAGCGCCGCGATCATCGGGCTCGCGCCAGCCGCTGCTGGAAGGCATGGGCGTGAGCATGACAGATGGCGAGCGCCAGCGCGTCCGCGGCATCGTCCGGCTCGGGCGTCTGCTCCAGGCGGAGAATCAGCCGCACCATCTCCTGCACCCGCTCCTTGTCGGCGCGGCCCTGCCCCACCACCGCCTGCTTGACCTGCGCGGGCGTGTACTCCGCTACCGGTACCCCTGCCTGGGCCGCGGCCAGCAGGGCCACGCCCCGTGCCTGCCCCACCGCGATCGCGGTGGTGGTGTTGCGCGAGAAGAAGAGCTGCTCCACCGCGACCTCCGTCGGCCGGTACTGCGCCAGAAGCTGCTGGAGCCCCAGGTAGAGCTGGAGCAGCCGCTGGGGCATCGGGACGGTAGCCGGGGTGGTCAGCGCCCCGGAGCCCTGATAGTACAGGGTGCCCTCGGCGATGCTGATGACCCCGTAGCCAAGCGTGGCGGTGCCGGGGTCGATCCCCAGCACCTGCCGCTCCAGACTCACCGTTTCGACTCGAACGCCGCGACCGCCGCCTCGGAGATCTCGAGGTTGGTGAACACCTTCTGGACGTCATCCAGCTCCTCAAGCCGGTCTACCAGGCGCATCACCGCGGCCGCCTCCTCGGGGGGGAGCTCGATAGGCGCCTTGGGCCGCATGCTCATCTCGGTCGACTCGATCGGCAGACGCAGCTCCTCGAGCACCCGTCGCACCCGTTCCAGGTCTGCCGGGGCGGTGTAAATCTCGATCGAGCCTTCGTCGACGCGGAAGTCTTGGGCGCCAGCGTCGATCGCCTTCAGCGCCAGGTCATCCGGATCCGCGCCGTTGAGGGGCAGTGTAATCACCCCAACCGGGTCGAACTGCCAGGCCACCGAGCCGGCCTCGCCAAGACTCCCGCCGGCCCGGACGAACGCGGCGCGTACCTCTGCCACGGTCCGGTTCCGGTTCTCCGTCAGCGCCTGGACCAGGATGGCCACACCGCCCGGGCCATACCCTTCGTACTGAATCTCCTCTAACGCCAGCGCTTCCACGCCACCCACGCCCCGCTTGATCGCCCGCTCGATGGTGTCGGCCGGCATGTTGGCTTCCTTGGCGCGCTGAATCGCCAGCCGCAGCCGCGCATTCGTCTCTGGATTCGGGCCACCCTCGCGGGCGGCGACGGAGATCTCGCGGCCAAGCTTGGTGAAGAGCTGGCCCCGTTTGACGTCGTTCGCTCCCTTCGCGCGCTTGATCTGCGCCCACTTCGAATGTCCAGACATCGAGGCACCCCCCTTCGAGGCTCCCGTGGATCGGATTGTAACACGGCGTCTGGACCCGAATACCGCCGGCAGACCCGGCCACGCGAGCGCACCAGCGCCACTCGTCGGCTAGTAGCCGTATACGCGCCGCCGGCGGAAGAGCTGCACCAGCACCAGGCCGGCGACGAAGCCGCCCACGTGCGCCCAGACCGCGACCCCGCTCGTCTGCTCCGAGGGCACGCCCAGGGACGCGATGCCGCTCAGGAACTGAAGCAGGAACCAGAAGCCAATCATGATGAAGGCGCTAATGCGAGGGAAGGTGATGAACGGTCCGATGAACAGCACCGTCCGTATCAGCGCCTTCGGGTAGAGCACAATGTAAGCCCCGAGCACTCCGGCGATCGCCCCGCTGGCGCCAAGGCTCGGAATGGTCGACTGCGAGTTGAAGGCGATGTGCGTGATGGCCGCGATGATCCCGCACAGCAGGTAGAAGATCAGGAAGCGCAGGTGCCCCATCGCATCTTCGACGTTGTCGCCGAAGACCCAGAGATACAGCATGTTGCTGCCAATGTGCAGGAAGCCGGCGTGCAGGAACATGGAGGTCAGAAGGGTCAGGTAGACGCTGCCGAACACCGGGGGCGGCGGACGGAGATCGTGGCCGGCGATCACCTCTACTGGTATGACGCCAGCGCTAAAGAACAGCCGCTCCAGCCCGCGCTGGGGAAGCTGCAGCTCGAACAGGAAGACGAGGACGTTCAGGAGGATGATCAGGATGGTGATAAACGGGAAGCTGCGGCGGACACCGGGGGCGTCAGAGATCGGAATCACCAGGAACTCCCCAGCCAGTGATCAGGCGCGGCGGCGCCGGTACACGCTTTGCTGCTAGGGTACGCCTCGCTGGCCGTGGCTTCAATGGCCCAGGCGCCGCCCCCTGGACGCACGGCGTCGTTGGCGCGCGGCGCTGTTTGTCTTTACCATCCTTACCCACTGCGGAGTACCTATTTCTGTTGAGGAGCGCGGTATGAAGGCGTACGAGCCCGCCCGGATCCGGAACATCGGCCTGTTTTCGCACGGCGGCGCGGGCAAGACGTCGCTGGCAGAGGTGCTGCTGTTCAAAGCAGGCGCGATCAGCCGGCTGGGAAGCGTCGAGGAGGGCACCTCGACGCTCGATTTCGACCCCGACGAGGTGAAGCGCCACATGTCGGTGACGCTCGCGCTGGCGCCGCTGGAGTGGCGCGACACAAAGATCAACCTCGTCGACACTCCGGGCTACGCCGACTTCTTCGGAGAAGTCGCGGCGGCGATGCGCGCCGTCGACACCGCGCTCATCGTCGTCGACGCCGTCGCCGGGGTGCAGGTCGGGACCGACGCGGTCTGGAAGAAGGCCAACGAGCGCGACCTGCCTCGGCTGGTGTTCATCAATAAGATGGAGCGCGAGAACGCCAGCTACTCCGGCGCGCTCGAGGCCCTCCGCACCCGCTTCGGCAAGCACGTCGTCCCGCTGGTCATCCCGATCGGCGCCGAATCTGGGTTCAAGGGTGTGGTCGACCTCGTCAGTCAGCGCGCCTATCTGGACGGCTCGCCAGCGGATGTTCCGGCCGAGGTCGCGCCACAGGTCGAGCAATACCGCGAGATGCTGGTGGAGTCTGTCTGCGAGCAGGACGACGCGCTCATCGCGAAGTACCTGGAGGGAGAAACGATCGCCGAGGAGGAGCTCCGCGCTGGGCTGCGAGCCGCGGTGGTGAAGAACCTGCTGGTCCCGGTGCTGTGCGGCTCGGCGCTCAAGCAGAAGGGGATCGAGCCGCTGCTGGACGCGCTGGTGGACTACGCGCCATCGGCCGCCGAGGCCCGCTCGGAGGTTGACGCCAGCTCCGGCACGCTGGCAGCGCTCGTGTTCAAGACGGTCTCCGACCCGTTCATCGGCCGCCTGAGCTACGTGCGCGTCTATTCCGGCACGCTCACGTCCGACTCGCACGTCTGGAACGCCAACAAGTCCAAGGATGAGCGGCTGGGCCAGCTCTTCTTCATGCGCGGCAAGCACCAGGAGCCGACGCAGAAGATCGGCCCAGGGGACATCGGGGTGATCCCCAAGCTGCAGGAGACGTCGACCGGCGACACGCTGACCACGCGCGAGGCGCCCGTGACGCTCAGTGGGATCAGCTTCCCGGCGCCAGCCTACTCCGCGGCGATCCACCCGAAGACGAAGCAGGACGTGGACAAGCTCAGCGTAGCACTTACCCGGATCTTGGACGAGGACCCGTCGCTGGAAAGCCACCGCGAGGAGTCGACTGGCGAGCTCATCCTCTCCGGGCTGGGCGAGTCACACGTGGCGATCGCCGCCGAGCGCATGCAGCGCAAGTTCGGTGCCTCGGTGGAGGTCGGTGTACCCCAGGTGCCGTACCGGGAAACGGTCCAGGGCCACGCCAAGGCCCAGGGGCGCTACGTCCGGCAGACCGGCGGCCACGGGCAGTACGGGGTAGTCTGGCTCGAGGTGGAGCCGAGCGAGCCGGGAACCGACTTCGAGTTCGTCGATCGGATCGTCGGCGGCGTCGTGCCCAAGCAATGGATCCCCTCGGTCGAAAAAGGCGTGCGCGAAGCGCTCAAGCGCGGGCCGCTGGCCGGCTACCCCGTAGTCGGGGTGCGGGTAGCGTTGGTCGATGGCAAGTACCACCCGGTCGACTCCTCCGACCAGGCGTTCCAGATGGCCGGGTCAATCGGCTTCCGCGAGGCGATGGCAGCGGCGCGGCCGACGCTGCTGGAGCCGATCTATGAGGTGCAGATCAGCGTCCCGGACGAGTTCACCGGCGACGTAATGGGCGACCTGAACAGCCGCCGGGCGCGCGTGCTGGGGATGACGCCCGACGCGGGCACGACCACGATCGAGGCGGAGGTGCCCTACGCGGAGCTGCTGAAGTACGCCACCGAGCTTCGCTCCCTGACCCAAGGGCGTGGGACGTACACGATGCGCTTCTCTCGCTATGAGGAGGCCCCACCGCACATCGCCCAGCAGGTGATCGACAAGCGGAAGAAGGAGCTGGAGGAGATGCGCGCCGGGGCGTGAACGAGCGGTGCCGTGGCCGCCGAGCCAGCGGGCTCAGCCGCCCGCTAGGAGCTTGGCGGCCACGGCGCGATCTGCGGCGATCTGCTCTCGCAGTGCCTCCAGCGAGGCGAACTTCTGCACTCCGCGGATGCGCCGTAAGAAGCGTACGCAGAGCCGGGCGCCATAGAGATCCGCCTCGACGTCAATCAGGTGCGCCTCCAGCAGCCGCGTCTGGTCCTCGAAGGTCGGGCGCCCGCCCAGGTTCACCACGGCCGGCGCTTCCCGGTCGTCCCAGCTCGCGCTGGCGGCGTAGACGCCGTCGGCCGGCAGCGCCCGCTGTGGCGGCGGTACGACGTTCGCCGTGGGGAAACCGAGCGACCGACCACGCCGCGCCCCCTCGACCACTCTACCGCAGACGGAGAACGGCCGGCCGAGCAACCGCTGGACGTGCTCGACGTCGCCGCTGGCGAGCAGGCTCCGCACGTAGGAGCTGCTGACGATCTCGCCGTCCAGCCGCAGCGGCGGCACGACGTGCAGCGCGAAGCCCTGCTCGCGGCCGATCTCGGCCAGCGCCGCGTGCGTCCCCTGCCGGCCGCGCCCCATCGCAAAGTCTGGCCCAACCCACAGCTCCTGTAAAGGGTAGCGGGCCTGGAGCATATCGACGAACTCGTCCGCCCGCAGCATGGACAGCTCCCGGGTGAACTCTAGCACCAGCACCTCGTCCACCCCGATCTCACGGAGAAGCTGCTCTTTCTCCTCCCGATCGGTCAGGTACGAGAGATGGCGCTCAGGGTACAGCACCAGGTCCGGGTGCGGGTCGAACGTCACCGCAACCGACGGGAGCCCGAGATGGCGCGCCCGGTCCACCACCTGCCGCAGCAGCCAGCGGTGCCCGAGGTGCACTCCATCGAACGCGCCGATCGTGGCGATATACCGCTTCACGCCGCCTCCAGTGCCAGGCGGGGCCCCCACAGGCCACCGCCCGCTGTGGCCGCCAGGCCCAGAAAGGAGCCGTCGGACGCGTAGGCACGTGCCACTGTCCCTGGCGGAGCCTCCGGGCCCCGCCAGGCCCCGCCGTGGCGGAGGCGCGCCGCGGCGCGGCTGCTGAGCACCACCGCTGGCCATGCCGCGAAGGCCCGGTCGATGCCGATCACCAGCTCCAGGAGCCGTCCGGACTCCACCGCGGCGGTCAGCTCCTCCAGCCCGGCCGCATCCTCCAGCCGGAGCGCGCCCACTCGCGTCCGGACCAGCCGGGCGAGCGACGCGCCACAGCCGAGCGCCTCGCCGATGTCACGCGCCAGCGCCCGAACGTAGGTGCCCTTTGAGCACTGGACCTGGATGGCAAGGAGGTCACCAGCCAGCCAACACAGGTCGAGCGAACGAATGATAATCGGCCGGGGCGGCAGCTCCGGCGCCGCGCCCCGCCGGGCGAGCGCGTAGGCCCGCCGCCCGGCCACGCGCACCGCCGAGAAGGCCGGCGGAGCCTGGAGCTGCGGGCCCAGGAAGTGTGCCAGTACCTGCGTGACCGTATTTGGATCGAGAGCTGGCAGCGGGCGCTGCTCCAGCACGGCCCCTTCCGCATCAAGTGTGTCGGTCATGACGCCCAACCGCAGCACCGCGAAGTAGGCCTTGTCGCCCTCGACCAGGTGGTTCACCAGCTTGGTGGCGCGATTGATGGCCAGCGGCAGCACCCCCTCGGCCAGGGGATCGAGTGTGCCCGCGTGGCCAACGTGGCGTGTCCCGAGCAGGCGCCGGACCCTGGCGACGACGTCATGCGAGCTCCAGCCACGCGGCTTGCAGATCACGAGGAAGCCGTGCAGCGCCTGGTCGCTCATTCGGCCTTGGGTTCGGCCGGAGGAAGGTCCAGCTCGCGCAAGATCTTGAGCAGCCGGGCGCCACGCGCGATCGACAGGTCGAGCCGGAAATCCAGCTCGGGGGTGTGGCGCAGATTCAGCCGCTCGGCCAGCTCACGCCGGAAGAAGCCCGCAGCGTGGCGAAGCCGCTGCACCGTCTTGCGCGCCTGCTCCTCATCCCCAAGGACGCTCACATAGACGTGGGCGATGGAGAGGTCGGACGCCGTCTCGACCTCCGTAATGCTGATCATCCCCTCGAGCTGGGGGTCCTTCACCTCGCGCCGGAGCAGGTCGGCCAGCTCGTCGCGGATCAGGACGTTGGTGCGAAGGATACGCCGACTCGGCATCGCTGCTGGCGGTCCGGCCGGGCGGGGCCGGGGCAGGTCGTCCCGGCCCCGCCCGGCTTACACCTGCTCCTTCCCGAACGATTCGATGACGTCGCCGACTTCGAAGTCGTTGAAGCCCTCGATGGTGATACCGCACTCGTACCCGGCGTGCACCTCGCGGACGTCCTCCTTGAACCGGCGCAACGCCGCGATCCTCCCCTCGAACAGGGCGCCGCCCTTGCGCAGGACACGGACGGAGTGATTGCGGGCAATGGTGCCATCTGTGACGTAGCAGCCGGCCGCCTGCCCGCGGCCCACCTTGAACACCTGGCGGACCTCGGCGTGCCCGTAGACCACTTCGGTGAACTTCGGGCCGAGCAGCCCCGACAGTGCCTTGCGGACGTCGTCCACCAGCTCGTAGATCACGCTATAGAAGCGGATGTCCACGTGCTGCGCGTCCGCCAGCCGCCGCGCGCCTGGCTCGGCACGAACATTGAACCCGATGATGATCGCGTTCGAGGCCGAGGCCAGCATCACGTCGGACTCAGTGATGTTGCCCGTCCCGGCGTGGATGACCTTGACCTTCACCCCCTCCTCGCCGAGTCGCTCCAGCGACCCGACGATCGGCTCCACCGAGCCCTGGACGTCGGTCTTCACGATCACGTTCAGCTCGCGGGTCTCGCCAGCGCGGATCTGGGCCAGGACATCCTCGAGCGACACCTCCGCCCGCTCCTGGCGGCGCGCCGCCACCTCGTGCGCCTGTGCCAGGGCCCGCGCGGTCTTCTCGTCGGCCACTACCTGGAGCCGATCGCCCGCCTGAGGCACGGCTGGCAAGCCCAGCACCTCGACCGGCGTGGATGGCCCGGCCGACTTGATCCGCTTGCCCCGATAGTCGAACAGCGCCTTGACCCGGCCCGCGACCGAGCCGACGGCCACGATGTTGCCCACCTTCAGCGTCCCGGACTGCACCAGGACGGTCGCGACCGGGCCGCGGCTCTTGTCGAGCTTCGCCTCGATCACCGTCCCAACTGCCGGCCGATCTGGGTTGGCCCGCGGGTTCACGTGGATGTCCGCCGTCAACAGGATGGTCTGGAGCAGGTCGTCCAGCCCCTGGCGGGTGCGGGCCGAGACAGGCACCGCCTCCACGTCGCCACCGTACTGGGTGGCAACCACGCCGATCTCGGCGAGCTGCTGGAGCACCCGGTCCGGGTTGGCGTTCGGCTTGTCGATCTTGTTGATGGCCACCACCAGGGGCACGCCCGCGGCGCGCGCATGGTCAATCGCCTCGCGCGTCTGCGGCATCACCCCGTCGTCCGCGGCCACCACCAGCACCGCGACGTCAGTGACCTGCGCGCCGCGGGCGCGCATGGTGGTGAACGCCTCGTGGCCCGGAGTATCCAGGAAGGTGATCTTCCGCCGTTCCCCGTCGTACAGCACCTCCGCCTGATAGGCGCCAATGTGCTGGGTGATCCCGCCCGCCTCCGCCGCGGTGACCTTCGTCTCGCGGATCGCGTCGAGCAGGCTCGTCTTGCCATGGTCGACGTGCCCCATCACCGTCACCACCGGCGGACGCGGCTGGAGCAGCGCCTCGTCCTCCGCCTCGGCCGTGGCCGGCCGCGCTTCGGCCGCCGCTGCTGAGGGCGCAGCGCCCTCGGCCGCCTCCGCCGCCGGGCTCGGCTCGCGCACCTCGTAGCCCAGGTCACCCGCCACCACCGCCGCCGTCTCGTAGTCGACAGTCTGGTTGATGTTGGCGATGATGCCGTTCTTCATCAGCTCCTTGATGACCTGAACTGGCGATTGCCCCAGCAGATCGGCCAGCTCCTTGACCGTCATCGCGGCCGGTAGCTCAACGACCCGCGGCCGCTCCGGCGCCAGCACCCCGGCCGGCGAGCTGCCGTCTCCGCCGGCGCTGGGTCCGCCCGGGCGGCCAGTCCGGCTCTGGTCCTGGAACGTGCCACGCGACTGCGGACGAGCCGGTCGGCGGTTGTTTCCTGCGGGTCTTCGGTTGCTAGTACTGTTCTGTCTTGGACTCATCTTCTCCCCCGCTTGCCACGGCTGTCCCCATCTGCTCCGGTGCAGAGGCCCGCAAACGCGCGCGCTGCTCTTCGGTCAGTTCGATCTTCAGCGCTCGATCGAGTGCGCGCTTCTTCAGCGCCTGCTCCCAGCAGGCGGCCTGCCGGCAGAGGTACGCACCACGCCCCGACCGTTTCCCGGTCGGGTCGATCTCCACGCTTCCGTCAACCGCGCGCACCACCCGGGTCAATTCGCGCTTCGGCCGGGTTTGCCGGCAGGCAACACAGCTTCGCTCCGGGACGCGGCGCGGACGGGTAGGCATCAGCTCTCCGCCGAAACCGGTTCGTGGTGCTGCGCCGCCTCCGCGGCCGCCTGGGCATCGCTCTTAATATCGATCCGCCAGCCGGTCAGCTTCGCCGCCAGCCGCGCATTCTGCCCCTCCTTGCCGATCGCGAGCGAGAGCTGCCGCTCCGGGACGATCACTCGCGCGGTCTTCTCGTCTTCGTCAATCGTAACGCTCAGCACCTGCGCAGGGCTCAACGCGTTGGCCACGAACTGGGCCGGATCCTCGCTCCATTCCACCACGTCGATCTTCTCCCCGCCCAGTTCGTTGACCACGTTCTGGATGCGCGTTCCACGCAGGCCGACGCAGGCGCCCACCGGGTCCAGCCCTTCCTGGCGCGAGGCCACCGCCACTTTCGAACGGAAGCCCGCTTCGCGGGCGATCGCCTTGATCTCCACCTGGCCGTTGAAGATCTCCGGCACCTCCTGCTCGAACAGCCGGCGCAGCATGAAGCGGTGCGCCCGCGACACGATGATCTGCGGCCCCCGGTGGGTGTCGTGCACCTCCGAGACGTAGACACGGATCCGCTGTCCAGGATAGTACCGCTCCGTCGGAACCTGCTCGCTGCGCGGCATGATCGCTTCGGCTCGGCCCAGCTCGAACACGACGTTGCCCTGCTCGATCCGCTGCACCACGCCGTGGACGATCTCGCCCTCACGCTCGGCGAACTCGTCAAGCACCAGCTTCCGCTCGGCGTCACGGATCTTCTGGTTGACCACCTGCTTGGCGGTCTGCGCTGCGATCCGGCCGAACTGCGCCGGCGGCGGGGTCACGTCGATCCGCACCACGTCGCCCACCTTCGCGTCCGGCTTGATCCGCCGCGCCTCGGGAAGCAGGATCGCCACACTCGGATCCTCCGGCAGCTCGTCCACCACCTCGCGCTCCTCGAACAGACGGATTGCGCCGCTGGCCGGATCGATCTCAGCCACCACCGGAGCGTTCCCGGACGGAAAGTTCCGCCGGTACGCGGAGACAATGGCCGCCTTGATCGCTTCCATGACCACTTCGCGGGGGACGTTCTTCTCCGCGGCAAGCTGCGTAATGGCGGAAACAAACTCGCTCTTCATCTGTCCGGCGCGGCCTCCTGGAAGCGCCAGGAGCGCGGAACGGCGTCTGCACCACGCTGGTCCGCACAACAAAAGAAGTGGGGGTCACCCACCCACTTCCCTGGCACTCTTGAGCAAAGTATAACACCGCCCCTGAGAAGGGGCAACAAAGCACGCTCCCTAGCAACTCCCCCTGGGCGGGTCGAGCCAGCGGCCGTGGGAACGAATCAGCTCCACCAGCCGCTCGTCGGCGATCTCCTGCGGGACGTTCCGCTCCACCAGGTCCTTGCCAACGTACAGGTTCACCCGGCCCGGCGCCCCGCCGACGTAGCCGAAATCCGCGTCCGCCATCTCGCCGGGACCGTTCACGATGCAGCCCATCACCGCGATCCGCACCCCCTTGAGATGCCCGGTGCGCGCCTGAATGCGCTGGGTCGTGCTCTCCAGGTCAAACAGCGTCCGCCCGCAGCCCGGGCAGGCAACGAACTCCGCCTGGGTCACACGGACGCCCGCGGCCTGGAGAATGTGGAACGCCAGCCGCTGGGGAAACCGCCCCGCAAGGGAGGACAGCACCTCCACGCTATCGCCCAGCCCGTCGCACAGCAGCGAGCCAAGGGCGGTCGCGGCATCGACGAGCACGTCCAGGCGGTTGCCTTCGACCAGGGCCACAAGGTGCAGCGGGTACGCCCGCCCCTGCTCGGCCAGGCGCGCCGCGAGCAGCCGATAGCCGCGAATGAGATCGCCGGGGAGCGGCAGCCGCAACGCCAGCACCAGTTCGTGCCTGCCCTGCTCCTCGAGGCGGCGGACTGCCTCCAGGAGCTCGTCCACCGCGGCACGGGGCTCGCCGCTCGCTTCGAGCAGCAGCGGCCCGGCGGGAAGCGAGGGCGCTGCCAGGGCCTGGGTCACCGGTAGGATGGCAAGGGTCGTGGGCCAGCGCTCGACCTCGCCGGCCTGCTCCGACGGCTCGACCGCGACCACCCCATCAGACTCGCGCACCAGCACCCGCACGTCGTGCCCGTGGCCCAGGGCGAACCCGCCGACATCCACCGCCCGGCTATGCCGCCGTTCGTAACGATAGGGGTCGGGCAGCAACCGCGACCGCTGCAGGGCCACCGGGGCAGGCGCCGACTTCCTAGCGGCGGCCAGGCGCGCGTTGTAAGGCTGCACGAGCCGCCGGGCGACGGGAATCTCGGCGACGGGGTCTTCGGTCAAGGAGACTCGGATGGTATCGCCCAGGCCATCGTCCAGGAGCGCGCCGATTCCCACGGCAGACTTCACCCGACCCTCTTCCCCGCCGCCGGCTTCCGTTACGCCCAGGTGCAGCGGATAGTTCCAGCCGAGCGCGTCCAGCCGTGCCACCAGCAGGCGGTACGCCTGGATCATCACCTTCGGGTTGGACGCCTTCATTGACAGCACGAGGTCGTGGTAACCATAGGCGCGGCAGATGCGGACGAACTCGAGCGCGGACTCCACCATCCCCAACGGAGTATCGCCGAAGCGGTTCATGATCCGGTCGGACAGCGAGCCGTGGTTCGTCCCGATGCGCATCGCCACGCCGTACTGCTTGCACGCCAGCACCAGCGGCTTGAAGCGCTGCTCGATCCGCTCCAGCTCCGCCTCGTACTCGGCGTCCGAGTACTCGCGGACAACGAAACGCTTCTGATCCGCATAGTTGCCCGGGTTGATCCGTACCTTCTCGCAGTACTTCACCGCCTCCAGCGCCGCGGCCGGGTTGAAGTGGATGTCGGCGATGATCGGCACCCGGATACCCCGCTCAGCGAGCAGCCGCTTGATCCGCCCGATGTTCTGCGCGTCGGCTGGCGTGGGGGCGGTGATCCGGACCAGCTCACAGCCGGCCTCGACCAACCGCTGCGCCTGCGCGGCCGTCGCCTCGGCGTCCATGGTGTCGGTGGTCGTCATGGACTGGATCCGGATTGGGTTATCGCCGCCGATCCCTACGTCCCCCACCTTCACCTCCCGCGTCACCCGCCGCCGGTAGTGGAAGGGGCTGGCGACGTAGGGAAGGTCACTCACGGCCGAAG
>JAJPGT010000014.1 GCA_021325655.1 Pseudomonadota bacterium | reverse complement strand
GGCTGTCGGCCGCCATCGAGCAGATTCAGGCGGCGGCAGCGGCGACGGCCAAGATCGTGCAGACGATCGACGCGCTCGCCTTTCAGACCAACCTGCTGGCGCTCAACGCCGCGGTGGAGGCGGCGCGGGCGGGCGATGCGGGCAAAGGCTTCGCGGTGGTGGCCGAGGAGGTGCGCAACCTGGCGCTGCGCTCGGCCGAGGCGGCCAAGCAGACCGCGCAACTGATCGAGCAGTCGGTGGGCAGCACCCAGCAGGGGGTGGCGCTCAACCAGGAGGTGGCGCGCCAACTGGGTGAGATCGCCCAGCAGGCGCAACAGGTGCGGGCAGTGGTGGCGGAGATCGCCGCCGCCTCGGAGCAGCAGCGGCAGGGGGTGCAGCAGGTTAGCCAGGCGGTGGAGCAGCTCAACCAGGTGACCCAGCAGGTGGCAGCCAACGCCGAGGAAGGGGCCAGCGCCGCCGAAGAGCTGGCCGGGCAGGCCCAGGAGCTGCGGACCCTGGTTGGCAGCTTCACCGTGAGCGAGCGCGTATCCAGCGCAGTGCCACGAAGCGGCGCAACGCCCGCGCGCCGGGCTCCCAGACGACCTCTTGCAGCAGCGGGGGAAAGCGGTTGGAGCCCCGAGCCCAGCGGGACCAACGGCAAGGCAGCAATGGCGGCTCGGGATGCCGAGCGGCTGATCCCATTCGACGACGACAGCGACACCCTCAGCAGCTTCTAGCCCCAGACTCCACCGCGGGCACAGGTCGGCGGCGGGAGAGTCTATCTCCCCGCCGCCGATCGCTGCCTTGCCCACGACCCACAGCGGTAATCGTCCAGGAGCTCCCGAAGCCCAGGTGAGTGGGTAGCTCCTGGGCCCGAACCAGGTGAGGCCCCGCGTGTGAGCGGTGGCTACTTGGCCTGGCCGTTGTGGAAGAGCGCCTCCGCGGCCTGCTCGACTGCCTGGAGGAAGGCGTCGATGTCGAATGGCTTCTGCAGGATGGCGGCGACGCGCTGTCTCTGGGCTGCCTCAAGCTGAGCGACGTTGCCGGTCACGACGACGACCGCGACCTGGCGCAGGGATGGATTGAGGTCCAGACCGAATAGCACCGCGTTGCCATCGAACAGGGGCAGCGCGACGTCGAGCACGATGACGTCGGGCTGCATCCGGCGCGCGGCGAGCACGCCGCTGGGACCGTCGCCAGCTACCTGCACCTGGTGGCTGTGCTCCTCCAGCGCGAGCCGCTCGATCTCGGCGACCTGCTGATTGTCCTCGATGATCAGCACCTTCGCCATCGCGGCGTCTCACATCCAGCCGTATTGAAACAGGGTAGCACGGCAGTGGCGAGATCGTGGGCATTTCCGCCCGGCCGAGCCGCGCGGCTCGCTCTCGCGGTTGGTGCGCTTGCCGACCCGGTGGCGGAGTGCGAACATTCCGAGCAGAGCGGTGTGGCTGCTGTGCTGCTGGCGCTGAGGAGGACAGGCTGTGCCGGACGTGGTCACCTTGGGCGAGGTGATGGCGCTGATGGCCCCGCTGGAGGCAGGGCCGTTCACCCATGCCCGGCACTTCGAGCTCCGGGTCGGCGGGGCGGAGGCGAACACCGGGATCGGGCTGGTGCGACTCGGGGTGAGCTGTGGCTGGATCAGCCGGCTGGGCGACGATGGCCTGGGGCGGGCGGTGCTGCACGACCTGCGCGGGGCCGGCCTGGACGTTTCGCAGGTCAAGATCGACCCGACCCGTCCCACCGGGCTGTTCCTCAAGGAGCTGCTCGGCTTTCAGCGGACGCGCATCTACTACTACCGCCGCGGCTCGGCCGCTTCCGCGCTCTCCCCCGAAGACCTCGACCCGGAGTACGTCCGCTCCAGCCGCTGGGTGCACCTGAGCGGGATCACCCCGGCGTTGTCGGCCAGCGCCCGCGCCGCCGTGGAGCGCGCCTTCGAGCTCGCCCGCGGGGCCGGCATCCCGGTCAGCTTTGATCCGAACCTGCGGCTGAAGCTCTGGAGCCTGGACGAGGCCCGCGCGGTGCTGCGGCCGATGATGGCCCAGGCCGACGTGGTGCTGGCCGGCGACGAAGAGCTGGCGCTGCTGGTGGACTCCGAGGACGAGGGGGAGATGGTCCGTCGCGCCTGGGCGCTGGGGATGCGAATGCTCGTGGTGAAGCAGGGTGGGCGTGGGGCGCTGGTTGTGACCCACGATGGCGAGGTGCGGGTTCCGGCCTTTCCGGTCGAGCAGATCGTAGATACGGTGGGCGCGGGCGATGGGTTCAACGCCGGGTTCATCGCCGCCCGGCTACGCGGGCTGGACGTGACCGAGGCGGCGCGCTGGGGACATGGCGTGGCGGTCCACGTCCTCGGCATCCGGGGCGACTGGGAGGGGCTGCCAACGCTGGACGAGCTCCAGGCGTTTCTGGCGGGCCGCACCTACGGGCCGATGCGGTAGGTTCGGGGCGGGAGCGCGCCATCTCGAACGGGCCGCGCACACACTTGCGGCAGTGGGGGAATCCGCTCGGCACGGCTGGCAACTGGGGGAGACGATGCGGCTGCAGGACAAGGTGTGTCTGATTACCGGCGCAGGCTCCGGGATCGGGAAGGCGATGGCGCTGCGGTTCGCCCGCGAGGGCGCAACGGTAGTCATCGCCGACCAGGACGGCCAGGCGGCGGAGGCGGTGTGCGCTCTGGTGAAGCAAAACGGCGGGCGGGCGCAGCCGATCGAGGCCGACGTGACCGTGGCGCTGGAGGTCCAGGCGATGGTCCGCGCCACAGTGGATACCTTCGGCTCGTTGGACGTCCTCGTCAACCAGGCCGGAATCATCCAGGTGGGCGACATCATCGACCTGGACGAGCAGGAGTGGGATCGGGTGGTAGCCGTCAACCTCAAGGGCGTCTATCTCGCCTGCAAGTACGGGCTGCGCGCGATGCTGGCGCAGGGGGGCGGGGTGATCATCAACACCGCCTCGATCTCTGGACTGGTGGGCATTCCCAAACAGCCCGCCTACTGCGCCAGCAAGGGCGGGGTGATCGCGCTGACCCGGGCTCTGGCGGTGGATTATGCCGACCGGAATATCCGCGTCAACTGCATCGCCCCCGGCCCGATCGATACCCCGTGGACAGAGAACGTGCTGCGCGCACCGGGCGATCCCGCGTCGGAGTACCGCTGGATCGTGATGACCCAGCCGCTCAAGCGGCTGGGCACCCCGGACGAGGTGGCGGCGGCGGCGGCGTACCTCGCCTCGGACGACGCCGCCTACATCACCGGCGCGGTGCTGACGATCGACGGCGGGATGACCGCGCGCTAACGAGACAGCACCAGTGAGCCGCCCGGGCCCCTCCCGCCACACCACTGGGCTGGCACGCTCGCGTGGCCCCGGGATGCCGCGGGCTGCACAGGATCGCCGCGGCCCTGTTACAATTCGGCCCTCGCGTCACGCTGAAAGAGAATCGCCGATGACCAAGTTCCCCAACCTCGCCTTCCTGGGCGCCGGCCAGTTGGCCGAGGCACTGGTGCGCGGGCTGCTGCATGCCGATCTGGTGAGAGCGGACGGGATCATGATGACGGACATCCGCCCTCAGCGCCTGGAGGCGATGGCGGCGCTCGGCGTCCGCACCAGCCCGGCCAATCGCGACGCGCTGGCGTTCGGCGAACTGGTCTTCCTCACTGTCAAGCCGCAGGACGTCCCCACGGTGCTCGCCGAGATCGGGCCGCTGGTGTCCTCGGACCACGTGATCGTCTCCGTCGCCGCGGGCGTGCCGATCGCCCGCATCCAGGCAGCGCTGCCCGGCCGAACCCCGGTGGTGCGGGTGATGCCGAACACGCCCTGCCTGGTGGGCCAGGGGATGGCGGTCGTCGCGGCCGGGCCCTACGCCACCGAGCGCGAGGAGCAGCTCGTGCTGCGCATCTTCAACGCCGTGGGCCGAGCGCTCAGCCAGCCGGAGTCGCGGCTGGATGCGGTGACCGCCCTGTCCGGCTCCGGGCCGGCCTTTTTCAGTGTGATCCTGGAAGCGTTCATCGACGCCGGGGTGCGGGTGGGGCTGCCGCGCGATGTGGCCACCGAGCTGGCGGTGCAGACCGCCCTCGGCACGGCGAAGATGCTGCTGGAGAGTGGGCGGCACACCGGCCAGTTGAAGGACATGGTCACCTCGCCCGGCGGGACCGCGATCGCCGGACTGCACCAGCTCGAGCGCGGTGGGCTGCGGGGCCTCATTATGGACTGCGTCGTCGCCGCCACCGAGCGCTCGCGCGAGCTCGGCCGCGCCGCCCAGGCCGAGCCGACCGCGGAGACGCCGGCCCTCTCCCATTCCACGCCACGGGGCTAGCCTGGCGCTCCAGCCCGCGGCAGGAGCCGTCTGGCTGCCTCTGTCGCCACGCGAGCCCCACGCGGCGGGCAGCGTGGGGCCGCGCCCTGCTGCTCCAGCCAAGCGACGACGAAGATGGTGGGGCGCCATCAGTGCTACACTGGTTTCTGGGCTGCACTGAGCCGCTTGGCTCAGTGAGGGTTGAAATCGCGCTGGGGGACACGATGCTCAGTTGCGCCGCCTGCGCTGTACCGCTGAGCGACACGGCGACCGTGTGCGAGGCTTGTGGCGCTCCGGCGCCCACCACCACCGCGCTGGTGAGCGTCCCGCGGGCGCTGCCGGCGCGCCGGATGCGCGGGGTGCTGCCCACGCTGACCCCGCGCGCTGGGGCGCGGCTCGCAATCACGGCGATGCTGCCGGCGCTGGCCGGGCTGCTGGCCCGCGAGGGGATGCGCTACCTGCTGGAGCGCCGCCCGCGTGAGACGCGGCTGTACCGCTGGCGCGGCATGATCGTGCGCCAGGTAAATGGCAACGCGGAGACGGTGTTCTTCGATACCGAGATCCTCGGCCCGCGTGAGCCGCGCTGACGACCATGTGGCACCCTGAGCTCCGCAGCCTCAGCCCTGTCTCGGCGGGCGCTGTGCTGCTCCCGCAGGCCCTCGGCGCGCAGCATTGCACGGCACGAGCGTGGGGCCCGGTGAAGCTGGCAAGCGTGGGGTAGACGCGGGACTGGAGGAGATGAGCGATATCGTCTGGCGTCCCTCTGCCGCCTACGTCGAGCGTAGCCGCCTGCGCCGCTTCTGCGAGCAGCACGGGCTGAACAGCCTGGAGGCGCTGCACGAGCGCGCTAGCGCGGACCCCGCCTGGTTTTGGGAGGCGGTAGTGCAGGACCTTGGGCTCGACTGGTGGCGGCCGTACCACCAGGTGCTGGATGCCCGCGACGGCCCGGCCTGGCCCCACTGGTTTGTCGGCGGCGGCTTCAACTACGTGGCCAACTGCCTGGACCGCCACGTGGCGGGCGGGGCCGGGGCGCGAACCGCGCTGATCTGGGAGGGCGAGGACGGCGCGACGCGCCGCTTCAGCTACGCCGAGCTGCTCGCCGAGACCTGCCGCGCCGCCGGGGCACTGGAAGTGCTCGGCATCGGGCCGGGCGACCGGGTAGGAATCTTCCTGCCGATGCTCCCCGAAACCGCGCCGGCAGTGCTGGCGTGCGGCCGGCTCGGGGCGATCTACGTCCCTATCTTCTCCGGCTACGGCCCGGAGGCGGCCGCCACCCGGCTCAACGACGCCCAGGCGAAGGTGCTGATCACTGCCGATGGCTTCTGGCGCCGGGGCCAGCGCGTAGCGCTGAAGCAGACCGCCGACGCGGCGCTGGCGCTGGCGCCCAGCGTGGAGCAGGTGCTGGTCGTCCGACGCCTCGGCCAGCCGGAGACGCCCTGGGTCGCCGGGCGTGACCACTGGTGGGACGAGCTGGTGCCCGGCCAGCCATCCGAGCGTCCGGCGCGGCAGACCGAGGCGGACGAGGTCTTCATGCTGATCTACACCTCCGGCACCACCGGGCGACCCAAGGGGGCAGTGCACGTCCAGGCCGGCTTCCCGATCAAGGCGGCGCAGGACATGGCCCATTGCTTCGATGTCCAGGCGGACGACACGCTGTTCTGGCTGACCGACCTCGGCTGGATGATGGGCCCCTGGGCGATCGCCGGCACGCTGCTGCTGGGCGGAACGCTCGTCCTGTACGAGGGAACGCCCGATTACCCCGCCCCGGACCGGCTCTGGGTCCTGGTGGAGCGGCACCGAGTGACCGTGCTCGGGATCTCGCCCACCGTCATCCGCGCCCTGATGGGCCACGGCGAGGAGTGGGTGCGCCGGCACGACCTGTCGAGCCTGCGAGTGCTGGGCGCGACCGGCGAGCCGTTCAACCCGGTCCCCTGGCAGTGGTACTTCGAGCAGGTGGGCGGCGGCCGCTGCCCGATCATCAACTACTCGGGCGGAACCGAGGTTTCCGGCGGCCTGGTCGGCTGCACCACGATTCAGCCGCAGAAGCCCTGCTCGTTCACCGGGCCGGTCCCCGGCATCGCCGCAGACGTCGTGGACCAGGAGGGCCGCCCGGTGCGCGGGGCGGTGGGCGAGCTGGTGGTGCGCCAGCCCTGGGTAGGCATGACCCACGGCTTCTGGAACGACCCCCAGCGCTACCTGGACACATACTGGTCGCGCTTCCCGAACGTCTGGGTCCACGGCGACTGGGCGCTCATCGACGGCGACGGCTTCTGGTACATCCAGGGTCGCTCCGACGACACCCTGAAGATCGCCGGCAAGCGCGTTGGCCCGGCGGAGGTAGAGTCCGCCGCGGTGGCGCACCCGGCGGTGCAGGAGGCAGCGGCGATCGGGGTGCCGCACGAGATCAAAGGCGAGGCGGTGATCGTCTTCTGTATCCCGCGCCCGGGCTGTACCCCGGACGAGCGACTCGCCGCCGAGGTGCAGGAGACGATCACCCGCCAGCTCGGCAAGGCGCTGCGGCCGGAAGCGGTGAAGTTCGTCCCCGAGCTGCCCCGCACGCGCAACGCGAAGATCCTGCGCCGGGTGATACGCGGCGCCTACCTGGGGCAGGAGAACCTGGGCGACCTGAGCGCGCTGGAGAACCCGAGCGCAATCGAGGCGATCGCCCGGGCGCGGTAGCCCGAGCCTGTGCAAGGGTGCCGTCCGAGGTACGTCCGGGCTCGGCTCGGGCAGGGTGTGCTCGCGCTATGGCGGGGGACGCGGAACGTGGAGAGCGAATGAAGGCGCTTCAACTGGATGCCGAGTGGCGGCCGCGCGCTGGCTACTACCCCAGCGAGCGCGAGCGCCGCGAGCGCCGAGCCGACAACTGCAACCAGGTCTACTTCCAACCGCGGCTGCGCCTGGTGGATCTGCCCGAGCCCGAGCCCGGCCCGGGTGAGATCGTGGCGCGGGTACGAGCCTGCGGCGTGTGCGGCTCGGACGCGCACCTGTTCGAGCAGGACCGCGATGGCTACATCGCCTCCGCCGATCCGGCGAAGCTGCCGGTGGTGCTCGGCCACGAGTGGTCCGGGGTGGTGGAGGCGGTCGGGCCGGGGGTCCAGTCGCTGCGCCCAGGCGACGCGGTGTGTGGCGAGGTGGCGCTCTGGTGCGGGCAGTGCGCTCCCTGCCGGGCCGGCGCCTTCGGCCAGTGCCAGAACCTGGACGAGATCGGCTTCAGCGTCGACGGGGCCCTGGCCGAGTACGTCCGCACCCGGCCTCAGTATTGCTGGCGGATCGACGCCTTGCTCCAAGCGTATAGCGACGAGGCGCGGGCGTTCGAGGCCGGGGCGCTGGTGGAGCCGACGGCGGTGGCGTACAACGCGCTGTTCGTCCGCGCCGGCGGCTTCCGGCCCGGCGGCGCGGCGGCGGTGTTCGGAGCCGGGCCGATCGGGCTGGTGGGCATCGCCCTGGCCCGTCTCGCGGGCGCCGCGCCGGTGCTCGCCTTCGAGACCGTACCCGAGCGCCGGGCTCTGGCAGCCCGGGTGGGCGCCGATCTCGTCTTCGATCCGCTGGCGCTGGCCCGCGAGGGGCGCGACGCGGCCGAGCTGATCCAGGAGGCAACCGATGGCGCCGGGCTGGCGATCGCGGTCGAGGCGGCCGGGGCGAGCCCGCGCACCTTCCCGGTGATCGAGCGGGCCATGGCAGTGGGCGGCAAGATCGTCCAGGTAGGCATCACCGCCGGGCAGACGCCGCTGACGCTGGTGAAGCTCCAGGCACAGGGGGTGAACCTGTACGGCTCGATGGGCAGCAGCGGCGCCGGGCTGTTCCCCGCGGTGATCCAGCTCATGGCCTCCGGCCGGCTGGACCTCACCCCGATCATCACTGCCCGTTTCCCCCTGGAGCAGGCGGACGCGGCGCTGCGGCGAATGGCGGAGCGGCGCGACGGCAAGGTACTGGTGACGCCGTGAGCCGCCGCTTGGCAGTGCCCCGGGTTGTCCTGCATCATTAGCTCCATGCCAGACGTTCCTGAGTTCGACAAGCGTGGCTTTTCCCTGGAGCCGCGTGGGCGACGCATCAACAAGCCGTGGGGCTACGAAGTGCTGCTCACCCCCGACGGCGCTCCCTACACCGCCAAGCTGATCGCGGTCAACGCCGGCCAGCAGCTCAGCCTTCAAGTCCACGACGTGAAAGTGGAGACCCAGGCGCTGGTCTCAGGCGAGGCCATCCTGGTGCTGGAAGGGCCAGATGGCGAGCTGCGCGAGATCGAGATGCAGCCCGGCGCCGGGTACCACATCGCCGTTGGGCAGCGGCACCGCCTGCGTGCCCGGACGGACATAGTCGTCTTCGAAGCCTCCACGCCTGAAGCCGGGACGACCTACCGGCTAGAGGACGACTTCGCTCGCCCGCACGAGACCGAGGAGCTGCGCGCCCGCGAGCGGGGCGGCTAGCGCGTCCGTGGCGCGCAGCCCATCGCTGTTGCCCGAGCCGCCTGGGAGGGGGCCCGGCGTTCTGCCTGGTGCTAATAGCCTCCTCCTCGCCCCCTTCCGCCGAGCTCCGTCGCTGGGTGTGAGCGATTTCACCCACTTGGTGCCCCTGGGGACTGCCGGACGGCTTAGCTCGGGTCCTGCCCGGCCGAATGCCTCAGTGACACCCGTGGGTGATCTCACCAGATGGAGAGGGTTCCATGCGGTTCAACCATAAGTGGCTGCGCAAGGCGGGCAGCCGGGTCTACCGGGCTTCGATTGCGCTGGCGTCGCTGGCCGCGCTCGCGCTGGCGCTGGGCGCGGGCACCAAGTGGGGCTAGCGCGCCAGGTACCGACCGCCGCCGGTTCGTCCGGCGGCGGTCGGTACTCGCCGCGGCGGCACTGAACGGCACTGGGATCGATGCGTCAGCTCCCCTCGCGCGCGCGCCGGGTGATCCTGGGGATCACCGTTTCCGGACTGGCCTGCTGGCTCGGGCTCGTCTGGCTGCTGCAGCCGGTCCCACCGGACATGATCCTCGCTGTGGCGCTCTTCTTCGTCGCCGCCGTTGCCACCGAGTTTCTGGCCGTTCCGTTGCCGAAAGGCGGTGACGTCGCGATCTCCACCGTGGTCCACGTCGCCGGCATCCTGCTGCTGCCGCTCCCGCTGGTGGGGGTGCTGGCCGGGCTGGCGATGCTGGCGCAGCAACTCGTCGCTCGTGCCCCGTGGTACAAGGCCGCGTTCAACATCGCCTCGCTGGTGCTGACGATCGCCGTCACCGGTGCCTCGATGCGCCTGCTCGGCAACCCGCTCGCGCTCGCCCAGTCGGCGCCGCGGCTCAGCATCGTCAGCCTGTTCATCGTCGCGTTCACCTACTACCTGGTCACCAGCACCCTGCTCTGGCTGCTGTTCGCGGCACTCCAGGGTCGGCCCATCTGGTACATCGTCCGGGCCAACACTAGCTCCACGCTCCTTGAGATCACCCCAGCGGTGATTGGCGGGGTGGTTGCGTTCATCTGGTCCCACACCCCCTGGTGGACGGTCGCGATGGTGTTCCCGGCCGCGATCGCCTACCTGGCGCTGCGCTACCTGCAGCGGGTCGTCACCGAGACCGACTCAGCAGTGGCGGCCATCGCCCAGATTGTGGACGAGCGTGACCACTACACGTACGAGCACTCCAGCCACGTGGGCGACTTTACCGAGCTGCTTGCCCGAGCGATGCAGTTGGACCCGTTCGAAGTCGACGTCATCGTCTCCGCCGCCCGAGTCCACGATCTGGGCAAGATCGGCGTCAGCGATTTCGCGCTCCAGAAGAAGGGGCCGCTGGACCCGGCGGAGCGGACAGAGATGGAGACGCACCCGGTCGTCGGCGCCCGCATCCTGAACCACTTCGAGGGCTACCGCAAGGGTGCCGACCTGGTGCTCCACCACCACGAGCACTGGGACGGCTCGGGCTACCCGGACGGACTGAAAGGGGAGCAAATCCCGCTTGGGGCGCGGATCATCGCGATTGCGGATGCCTTCGACGCCATGACCACCGACCGCCCGTACCGCGCGGCGCTCCCGATCGACGAGGCGCTCAACCGGATCCGCAAGGGGGCCGGCACCCAGTTCGACCCGGTCGTCGCCGGCCACTTCCTGTCCCTGGAATCGGAGCTGCGGGCGATGCTCAGCTCCCGCCCGCTTCCGCTCCGCGGCCGCGAGTCTAGCCCAGCGGCCCCCGCGGCGGAGCGGCACCGCCGCGTGGCGGTGCCCTAGCGGCGGGCACGGGAGGCAGCAGCGATGTTCATGGCCTATGCGGTCCCGCTCGGGCTGCTGGCCGGTCTGGCGCTGGGGGGACGGCTGCGTGGGCTGAGCGAGGCCCGGCTGCGCTTCGTCTCCGCCTTCGGGCTGGCGTTGCTCGTCCAGGTGCTGCTGTTCTCCACCGCCGTTGGTGATACCGCCTGGGCCCACGCATATGGGCCGACGCTCTACGTCGCGACGCTGCTGCTCACCCTCGCCGCGCTGCTGGTCAACGTGCCGGGACACGGGGCCGGGCCGCTGCTGGTGGCGCTGGGGACCGGCTGCAATCTGCTGGTGATCCTCGCCAACGGCGGGGCGATGCCAGTGCTCCCCGAGGCGCTGCGCCAGCTCCATGGCGAGGCGGCGGCCCAGGCCCTGGCGCAGCCCAGTCGGCTCACCAACGTGGCGCTGATGGACGAGCAGACACACCTGGCGCTGCTGGGAGATCGGTTCTCGATGCCGGGCGTCGTCCCGACCGCGAACGTCTTCAGCGTCGGCGATGTGCTTGGCGCAGCCGGCGTGGCGCTCTGGATCGTCGAGCTGATGCGCGGGCGTACCCAGAGCGCCGCCCCGCCCACGCCGAACGGCATCCCGCTCCGCCGCCGCGCCGAGCCCTAGCCTCCGGCCTCGAGCAAGGCCCGTAGCCCGTCCTCGAAGCGCACCCGCGGCTGCCAGCCGAGCAGCCGCTGCGCCTTCTCGATGCTCGCCCGCTTGTACCGCTCGTCGAAGCCCCGCGGTGGCTGGTGCACCACTGGCCCGCCGATCAGCCGCGCCACCGCGTTGATCGACACCTCGCGCCCCGCCCCCACGTTGATCACCTCGCCGGGCGCCACGTCCGGGCTGGCCGCAGCCAGGAGGTTGGCCTGCACCACGTCGGAGACGTGGGTAAAATCCCGCGTCTGCTCCCCGTCGCCATGGATCGTCAGTGGCACGCCCCGCCGGCGCTGGTCCAGGAAGATGCTGATCACCAGCCGGTAGGCGCCCTCGTTCGCCTGGCGCGGACCATAGACGTTGAAGTAGCGCAGCGACACGGTGTGCAGCCGGTACACGCGGGCGAAGTTGCGGGCGTACAACTCGCCCATGTACTTCTGGCAGGCGTAGGGGTTGAGCGGGTTGGGGACCATGTCCTCGGTCAGCGGGAGCGTCGGCTGGTCGCCGTACACCGAGGAGCTGCTGGAGTAGATGAACCGGCGGATCCGGGCGTCCACCGCCGCCTTCAGCAGCCGCAGCGTCCCGGTGACGTTCGCCTCGTGCGTGCCGACCGGGTCTTCGATGGAGCGCGGCACCCGCGCCAGCGCAGCGGTGTGGAACACCACCTCCGCCCCCGCCAGAGCGGGCACCAGGTCGTCGCGGGCAACGTCGGCCTGGACGAGTCGGGCGCCCGGGTTCAGATACTCCCGCTTGCCGGTGGACAGGTTATCCACCACGACGACCTCGTCGCCGCGGGCGAGCAGCGCGTCCACCAGGTGCGATCCAATAAATCCCGCCCCGCCGGTGACCACCACGCGCATCCCATCTCCCTGTCGCCGCCAGCGCTCAGCCGCCAGTCCGCGGCCGGCCGCTGCCAGCACGTTGTACCGGATCGGGCCGTCTGAGTGGCGGAACCGGGCTGGCGCGCCGAGCGCGCGGGCCGTCCCTGGCGCTTGGGATTACGCCCCGGCCGCGCGCACCACCAGGTTGGGCCACCAGTAGAGGATCAGGTAGACCCCGGCGAGCAGCAGCAGTGCCGCGGCGACCCGCTGGACGTGGGGGATCGCCTGCCGCAGCATGTTGGCCACCCCTTGCTTGAACAGCGCCAGGGCGACGGTGAGCGTCACCACCACCAGCGCCATCCCGAGCGCGTAGCTGACGAACTGAAGCGCCCCGGACAGGAAGCCACCCGCGGCCAGGCCGGTGCCGACGACGACCATGAACACAGGCAGGGTGCAGCTCAGCGAGGCGGCAGCGTACGCCAGGCCAAACAGGAAGAAGCCGTTGAACGTAGCGGAGCGCCGGCCGCCGAAGCGGTCCGCCAGCCGCTCGAACAGGCCGGTGTACAGGGTGCGCCCGGCGAGCTGGAACAGCCCCAGGACCACCAGCGCAGCGCCGATGAGCGTGCCCACCCAGGGCATACTGGCCATGAGATAGCGCCCGCCCGCGGAGATGATCACCCCGGCGATCGCGAACAGCAGCACGAAGCCGGCCGACACCGAAGCGCCAACCAGCAGTCCCCGCGCGATGCGCTCCGGCGCGGGCCGCTTGGCGAACTCCGCCTCCCGCAACCCCAGGTACAAGGAGAGGTAGGCCGGCAGCATCACGAACCCGCACGGATTCACCGCCGCCACCATGCCAGCGCCGAACGCGTAGCCGAACGGCAGCAGCGCCGCGATCGCCGCGACGAAGTTGGCGGCAAGATTCTCGATCTCGACCATCGGCAGAAGCCCCCGCGCGATTAAACCACGGCGCGGTCCCCACCGCCGCCTTTTCCCACCCCGCGGCGCGGATCACCCACCCGGGCAGGAGCCCCGAGTGCTACACGTCCAGGTTGCGGACGTTGCGGGCGTGGGCCTGGATGAAGCGCTTGCGTGGCGGCACCTGGTCGCCCATCAGCATCTCGAACGTCTCGTCCGCCGCCACCGCGTCCTCGATGTCCACCCGCAGCACGGTGCGCGTCGCCGGGTTCATCGTCGTCTCCCAGAGCTGGTCCGGGTTCATCTCGCCCAGACCCTTGTAGCGCTGGATGCTCGGCTCGCCCTTCACCTTGCGCTTCTGCAGATCCGCCAGGATCTCGTCCCGTTGGCGGTCCGAGTAGGCGTAGTGTGTCTCCTTGCCGGCGGTGATGCGGTACAGCGGAGGCTGAGCAATGAACAGGTGCCCGCCGGTGATCAGCGGCTGCATGTGGCGATAGAAGAATGTCAGTAGCAGCGTTCGGATGTGGCTTCCGTCCACATCTGCATCAGTCATAATCACCACTCGGTTATAGCGAAGCTTTGACATGTCCTGGTGCTCGCCGATCCCGACGCCGAGCGCGGTGATCATGGCCCGGATCTCCTCGTTGGAGAGCATCTTGTCCTCGCGCGCCCGCTCGACGTTCAGGATCTTGCCGCGCAGCGGTAACACCGCCTGGAAGCGGCGGTCGCGGCCCTGCTTGGCGCTGCCGCCGGCCGAGTCGCCCTCCACCAGGTAGATCTCGCAGCGCTCCGGGTCCTTCTCGGTGCAATCCGCCAGCTTGCCGGGCAGGGTCATCCCTTCGAGCGCGCTCTTGCGGATCACCAGGTCGCGCGCCTTGCGCGCCGCCTCGCGCGCCCGCGCCGCCACCAGCCCCTTCTCGATGATCTTGCGTGCGTCGCTGGGGTTCTCGATCAGGAACTGGCCGAGCGCCTCGCTGACCACCGTCTGGACCGCGTTCTTGACCTCGCTGTTGTTGAGCTTGTTCTTCGTCTGGCTCTCGAACTGCGGGTCGTGGATCTTCACGCTGACAACCGCGGTCAGCCCCTCGCGGGTGTCCTCGCCCGACAGGTTCGGGTCGCTATCCTTCAGCAGCCCGGCCTTGCGGGCGTACTTGTTCAGCGTGTCCGTCAGTGCGGCGCGGAAGCCGGTCAGATGCGTCCCACCATCCACCGTGTTGATGTTGTTGGCGAAGGAGAACACCGACTCCGCGAAGCTATCGTTGTACTGGAGCGCGAACTCCACGTGTGTCCCGTTCACCTGTCGCTCGCCGTAGATCGGCGGGTGCAGCGGGGTGCGCGTCTTGTTCAGATGGCGGACGAAGGAGACGATCCCGCCTTCGAAGTAGAACGAGTACTCCCGGCCCGCGCCGCGCTCGTCCACGAAGGTAATCTTCAACCCCTTGGTCAGGTAGGCCATCTCGCGGAAGCGCTGCGCCAGCGTCTCGTACGAATAGTCGAGCGTCTCGAAGATCGTCTCGTCCGCGAGGAAGGTCACGGTCGTCCCGTGGCCGGGGTCGTCGCCCACCCGGCGCACCTCGTAGAGCGGCTTGCCGCGCTCGTATTCTTGGACGAAGCGGCCGCCATCACGGCGCACTTCTACGCGCAACCACTTGGAGAGCGCATTCACGACCGACACGCCTACGCCGTGCAGGCCGCTGGAGACCTTGTAGCCACCGCCACCGAACTTGCCGCCGGCGTGCAGCATCGTCATGACGACCTCGAGGGCGGACTTCCCCGTCTGCTGCTGAATGCCGACCGGGATGCCGCGGCCGTTGTCCGCGACGGTGACGGAGCTGTCGGGGTGGATGGTAACGCGGATGGTATCGCAGTAGCCGGCCAGCGCCTCGTCGACGGCGTTGTCCACCACCTCGTAGACCATGTGGTGCAGGCCGTACAGCCCGGTGTTGCCGATGTACATCCCGGGCCGCTTGCGGACGGCCTCCAGCCCTTCGAGGACCTGGATCTCTTCCGCGCCATACGCCGCGCGGCTGGATTTCCGCGTCACCACGTCTTCTTGCTTCGTCGCCACTCTTGTCTCCCGGGGAGCGATCACCTGCCAGCGGCCAGCCGCCAGGTCGCCTGCTCCGTCCTCCCTCTGTGTCGTCTCTCTGTCGTCTTGCCGTCCCGCGCTACCTGACCGCGGACGCCTCGTCGCTGCTCGCTGCGTCCGCCAGCCGCTCGCGGTAGAACAGCATGGAAGCCGCGGCCAGCCCGGTGGCGATGTAGGCGTTGCCGACGATCGCCAGCACCATCCCGGCTGGTCCGCGCGTGGACAGCAGCAGCCAGATCTGCGACATCCCAGCCAGGATCAGCGTGACCAGGATCACCAGCCCCACCGCCGGCCAGAAGGCGCGGCGCACCACCCCGACACTGTTGCGCAGTGCCTGTAGCGGGCCGCTATGGCTGACGTAGATCGCGTCCGGGGCGAAGAACAGGAAGACCTCCGCCCAGAGCACGAACCCGCCTGCCAGCATCAGCACCAGCCCGGCCAGTGGCGGAGCGAACACCGTGAGGATGCCCGCCGCCAGGGCCACAGGAATCGCCAGCGCCACCGCCGCTAGCAGCAGGAGCAGGAGCAGCAGGGCGGTGCGCCAGGCGCCCAGTAGCGCCTCGCGCGCCAATGGAGTGATCTGCACCGGCTCCCCGCGCGCCTGCTGCGCCAGCGCAGCCCGGAAGAGGCCACCCAGCACGAGGCCGCTCGCCAGAGTACTCAACATCACCACCGTCGCGGCGCCCCAGCTACGAAGCATCTGGTCTCCCGCCAACCCGCCACCTCCCACAACCGCCAGCATGCTCGGGATACCGACCCGTGCCGGCGCCAGCAGCGCTAGCACGTTGAAGTCGCTTGCCAGCTCCCGCAGGTTCTGGCTTGAGTCCGCCAGCATGGCGCGCGAGGCGTCGTCCAGCCCATCCATCAGGCTGGGCGCGCTCAACGCCTGCGCCACCAGCGCGGCGGCCGACACGCGTGGACCCAACCAGAGGAGAAGGTCGAGCAGGATCGGCGCGAGCAGCAGCCAGGGCTGCCTGTTGACGACCGCGTACCCAGCCGAGAGAGTGTCGATCACTCCACGGTGGCGCGCTCGTCGACGCGCCAACATCGGCTGCTTCACAAACAGAATTTTAACATTTCATTCCGGTCTCGGGCTACCTGGGAGTGGCAGCTAGAGGCGGCGCTGGCGCCGTCCGGCCCTGCGCGCGTAGGGCCGGACGGCGGGTGTCCACGTGCCCGCGCTCCGTCGAGGACGAGGCGATCGTTGAGCTGTACCGCGAGTCGGTCTCGCGGCCCGGCCTGGACGATGCGGCCGAGCCACTGTGGCGTCTGCCTGGCCAGGCCACGCTGCTCAGGCGCCTGCGGGGGCGCGGTGGCGCTGCCAGGTGAACAGCCGCGCCGCCAGCGCCAGCAGGATGATCCCGAAGACGAGCGCGTAGGCCCCGATGATCCAGACCACCGCGAGCGCCCCGGCGCCCGGGGCGACGAACAGGATGATCCCGAACAGGATCGAGGCGACGCCGGCCAGCGCCAGGAGCCACTCGTTGCTGATGGCCTGCCGGAGCCGGATGGCGGCGGCGATCTCCGAGATGCCGGTGACCAGCGCCCAAGCGGCGATGAGGTACAGGAGCACCAGCGCGGTGATCCCGGGCCAGACGAAGGCGATGACGCCGGCGGCGATGTCCACGATGCCTTCCAGGAGCAGCCAGACCCAGCGTTCGTGGCGCGCCGCGCCGCGCACCGCGGCGATCAGCGCGAAGATGCCGTCGACGATCGCGTAGGCGCCGTACAGGAGGATCAGCACGCCCAGTGTAATGCCCGGCCAGAGGAAGGCCCCTAGGCCGAAGAGAATCGCCACGATCCCGCGGAGCGCCACGGCCCACCAGTTGCGCGCAAGCACGTCTATCACGCTCCACCCCCCCAACGTCAGAGCTAGCGGGGGCAGCCCGTTGAGGCCGCCCCCTGGTGGCTACCGCCTGGTCTCCTTCTTCGCTGGTGTCTGGGTAGAGACCGGCTGGCTCGCGGCGTCGCTCGCCTTCACCTGAATCTGGCGGGGCTTGGCATGCTCTGCCTTGGGGATGGTGATGCTGAGCAGCCCGTTGCGGTACTCCGCCTCCACCCCGCCGGCGTTGATCGCGTCCGGAAGCTGGATCGTGCGCTGGAAGCGCATCGGACCGAACTCGATCCACAGCTCCTTGGCCGATTCCGGCGCCTCGACCTTCACCTCGCCTTCAACAGTCAGCGTGCCGCCCACGGCCGTCAGCCGGACGTTGCTCGGGTCTACCCCGGGAGCCAGCGCAATCACCTGGTAGCTGTCGGCCGTCTCCCAGACGTTCATCGGCAACTGCTGCGCGCCGCCCATCCAGCCCTCGCCGCGGCGAGTCGGGAAGCCGGCTCTGGACTCCAGCATCTGCTCCATTAGGTCCCAGATGGACGGACCACTGCGGCGGCGAATGTCCATACCCATGCTGCTACTCCCTTTCCGAGAGGTCTTTCGTGCAGCCGGCAGTGCCCGGCGGGGCATCATACACCCGGAAGCGGGACGCAACGAGGCGAACAGTCGCGGCACTGCTGGAGTGAGCCTCGGCAGCACCGGTGGCCCGTCGCCCCGCGCGCCCGCTTCCCTCACTGCTCATGCAGAACCCATGCCCAGCCTGATCGTCGTCTCTGGCTCAGCTCGCGCGGCGTCAGGAGCGGCGTGGCAGTGGGACGCGGCGGAAGCGGGCCCACAGGGCCAGGTCATAGCTCGCCTTGAGCCCGCCGGCGAGAAAGAACGGCAGCCCGAGCAGCGAGCTGCCCAGAGCCAGCCCCGCCAGCGGCGGGGCGATCGCCCGCGCCAGCGAGCGGGCCAGATTGGTGAGGCCGGCCGCGGCGGCGCGCTCCTCCGAGTCGACCAGCGCCATAGTGTACGCCTGGCGGGTCGGCACGTCCATCTGGCTGGTGGTCTCGCGCAGGATCAGTAGGCCCGCGCCGATCGGAAACTGCGAGGCGAGCGGGACCAGGATGAGCAGCCCGTTGGAGATCAGGTGGCTGAACACCATGGTCCGCAGCAGTCCCACCCGCTCGGCCACCCGCGCCGCCACCAGGAAGGAGCCAGCATTGGCGAGCGCGGTCAGGCTGAAGAGTGGCCCCAGGTCTTCTAGCCCGACGCCGAAGCGGCGGTGGAAGTAGTAGGAGATCAGGCTCTGGACGATGAACCCGCCTGCCAGGGAATCGACCGCGAAGAGGGCACAGAGCTCGAAGACGACGCGGCGCGAGCGGTGCAGCCCCAGGCGGGCGATATCGGGGCGGCGGTCGAGCGCTTCGACCGCTGGCGACAGCGCCAGGGCGAGCAGGGCGCCAACGAGCGCGAATAGCGCCCCGAGCAAGAACAATGGCCGGGTAGCGTCCACCCCTTGCAGGCTGAGCAGCACCGCGGGCGCCCCGGCTAGGAGCGCCCCGCTGGCGGCGGCGACGGAGCCGGCCGCGTTGTACCAGGCGAACAGGTGGGCTCGGCCGCTGCCCCCTTCGAGCTGCCCGAGCATCGCCTGCTCGAGCGCGACGAACGGGCCAACCTCAGTGCCGGTGGCGGAGAGGGTGCCGCTGAGCGCCGCCACTACCAGCAGCCAGACTGGCCCGCCAACAGCGAACGCGAGGTAGGCGGCGACCATCGCCAGCGAGGTGCCGACCAGCAGCCGGCGCCGGCCGACCCGGTCCGCGATCACCGCGAAGACGCCCGTCCAGACGGCCGAGCCGAACAGCGCCGCGCCCAGCACCACCCCGATCTCGACGTCGTCCAGACCGAGCTGCGAAAGGTAGATCGCTAGAGCAACGCCGGCAAAGCCGTGGGCGCAGGTACGCAGCGCCCGGCCGGCCAGGACCCGCCCAACGTCATAAGTGAGCGCTGAGCCTGGTGGTGCCGCGCTGCCGGCGACCGGCTCCGCCACTTAGCTCCCGCGCAGCGGCCCGTTGTGCCGCTCTGGCGGCAGACCAGGCGGCAGCAGGGTGCGCCGAACCAGCGCCTCGGCCAGATGCTCCAGCCGGTCGGCGTCGGGCGCCGCCTGGCGCCAGGCGGCAGGGATCGCGCCGGCCCCGAAGCGCGCTCCGGCCAGCGCACCACAGACCGCGCCCACCAGCGGCGCGGTGTCACCCAGCCCCACCGCCTGCAGGACGGCCGGGGCGAAGGCGTCGCCATTCAGCGCGCACCAGGCGCCGGCCTGAAGAATCAAGATCGCCTCGTTGCGCGTGCTGAGTTGGCCGAGGACCAGGGTGGGTAGCTCCTCTAGCGCCCGCAGAACGTGGCGTTCGCCGATCAGCCCCAGGATCGACCCGGGCAGCCCCTGACCGGCGCCCCGATACAGCCGGGCGATCATGAGGTTCAGCGCGGCGGCGCTCCAGCGGCAACGCGGGTCGAAATGGGTCAGCGCCGAGGCCGCCAGGCTATCGCGGATCAGCGTCCGGTCATCCAGCCCGGGCAGCAGCGCCAGCGGCACCCCCCGGGCCAGCGCCTCAGCGGTCGCCCCGCGCGGATGGTTCTCCTCCCAGGCGGTGCGCGACGAATCAGCCCAGGGTTCTCCCTGGCTTTGCAGGTAGAGCGCTCGCGCTGCCACCCGGCCCACGTCGCGCGAGCCGCCGCGCACCCACGCCACCAGCCGCCGTGACACATCGGCTGGCTCCAGCCGCCCCCGCGCCAGCAGACTCTCGGCCAGCAGCACCGCCTGCTGCGCCTGGTCCCCGCTTCCGCTCGCCAGCCGCGCCTCGCCAGCCAGCTCGCGCTGCGCCTGCTCGCGGCTGAACGCCTCCAGTGGCCGGCCGAGCGCCTCGCCCACGGCGAGGCCCAGCAGAGTGCCCCGGGCACGATCCAGGGTGCGCTCGTCGAGCGGTTCGGGCTGCGCAGCCATGACGCGTGAATTATAGGCGCGGCTCTGCCACATGTTCGTCCACAACCAGGTAGGGGCAAGCCAGGGGATGCCCCCGGCGTGGGCAGCCGGCTACACCTCAGCGGCCAGTGAGGGCGCGGGCCAGAAACAGCAAGGAGGGAGGGCCAAAACCCTCCCTCCCCAGGGTGGCAGGGATGTCGGCCCACCCTACGCGGGCGGGAGGTGGTTCAAGATCTGGTTCAGGAGGAACACCACCGCGCCGAGCGGCGGGTTGCGATCCAGCAGGTGCGCCAGCGCACAGAGCAGGTTGCCCAGCAGGTTGCCGGGGCCCGGCTGCGCGGTGATTCGCAGATGGATCGCGTTGGTATTGACCACGAGTCCGAGCAGGTTCAGGTGGATCGGCCCCAGGTCAAGGGCCAGGATCGTGCAGCTACTCGACAGGTGAGCTACCGGGAAGGTGGCCGGCACGTTCGAGACGGTGCCGACAACATTCCCCTGCGAGTCGGTCAACGTGCCGCTGACCAGCCCGTTGGCAACGAGCTGCCCATTTTGGACCGCGAAATTCTGCAGCGTCAGCGTTCCCGAGAACGTGCCGGTCCCACCGAGCTGGTCGGTGAAGGTCCCGGAGATCGGCACCGCGGGAGCGGTCGCTGCCGCGGGCGCGGCCAGCGCGGCCAATGGCGCCGCCAGGAGCGCCCCGGCGAGCACGAGGATAGCCATCAACGTCATCAAGCGAAGCTTCACGCGTTCTCTCCCCCAAAGGAGCTGTATTGCTACGGCTCCCTGCCCCCGGCCCGCCCGAGTGCATCCACCAGGCCACTACCGGCCAGCAGTTGTGCCCGAAGTTGTGAGTTCAGGCAGTATCTCTACTAGGAATATACCGTTACGTGAATCCAGCAGAGATCGGGATCAGAAAGCCACTAAGCGCCGATAATGCCTCATCTTCTGGAAGAAAAGTATAAGCTACGGCTCACATTTTGGATTTGGCTGGTCCGATCTTGGGATATGCTGGTAGCGCCAGCGGGCTGCCGATTCTCTGAGCCGGCGCCACTGCTTCACCCTGTCCTGCCCCTGGCGTGGTTCCAGTAGGAACCGGGCACACGAGCGCCGGGCATGGACCGCTCGGGCGAGTGGCAGTAGGATAGGCGCAGCGAGCACCCTGCGGCCGTCGCCGTGGGCCAGAGGAGGAGCCGCGTGCCACCCATCGTTTGTCTCGGTGAGGCGCTCATCGATCTCTTCGCGGAGAAGGGAGCCTCCCTCCGCGATCTCCCGGCGCTGCGCCCATCGCCGGGCGGCGCCCCAGCCAACGTCGCCGTCGCGCTCGCCCGCCTGGGCAAGGCGGTCGGCTTCATCGGCCGGGTAGGCCAGGACGACTTCGGGGCGCTGCTCATCGACCTGCTCGCCCGGGAGGGCGTCGACACCACGTACTTCGTGGCCGATCAGCGCGCCCCCACCATGCTCGCCGTCGTCGCCAGCCCCAGCCCCAGTGAGCAGCGCTTCGTGCTCTACCACGGAGCGGATACGCTACTGCGGGTCGACGAGCTGCCGCGCGCGTACCTGGAGTCGGCGCAGCTCTTCGTTCACGGCTCGGTGATCCTCGCCTGTGAGAGCGCCGCCGCCGCGCTGCAAGCGGCCGAGTGGGTGCGGGCGGCCGGGCGCCCGGTCATCTTCGATGTGAACTTGCGTCCCAGCCTCTGGCCCGACCTCGGCCAGGCGCGCCGGCTGATCCGGGAGGCGATCGCCTCGGCCAGCGTGGTGAAGCTGAACGAGGTGGAGCTGGAGTTCGTGACCGGCACCCGCGATCCAGCCCAGGGCAGCCGCCAGTTGCTGGCCCAGGGAGTTCAGCTCTGCTGCGTCTCGCTCGGCGCTCGGGGCTGCTACTTCGCCACCGACCGGGTGAACGGCGCGGTTCCGCCGTTCACGGTGCAGGTGCGCGACACGACGGGTAGTGGCGACGCCTTCGTCGCCGGCCTGGCCGCCCGTTTGAGCGAGCTGGAGCAGCCGCTCGACGAGGTAGACGAGCGCACGTTCCGCCAGGTCTTCCGCTTCGCCAACGCCTGCGGCGCGCTGGCGGCGACCGACGTGGGCGGGATGCGGGCCCTGCCCACCCGCGCCGCGGTCGAGCACTTGCTCCACAGCGGCGCGCCTTCCAGCCCCGTCAGCTAGCCGCCGGTCCTGCTACCCTCCAGGCGCGCCGGCGGGCGCATTCCGCTACCAGCAGACCGCCGGGCAGCGCAGGGGGCGCACATGGAGCGAGCGGAAGAGGGGCTGGGCGCTCCGGAGACCGGGCGGGCACCGCGGAGACGCGAGACGGAGCCGGAGTTCGCCACCACCCTGGCGGCGGCGTTCGATGATCTGCAGGTTGGGCAAACGTTCAGCTTCCGACGTACCTTCACCGACGGTGACGTAGCGCTGTTCTGTGGCGTCAGCGGCGACTTCAACCCGTACCACCTGGACGACACCTTTGCGCAGCAGAGCTGGTTCGGCCGGCGGATCATTCCCGGGCTGCTGACGGCGAGCATGCTCACCCACATCGGCGGCCTGCTCGGCTTCCTGGCCCGAACGATGCGCTTCGAGTTCGTCGCCCCGGTGTACGTCCTGGACACCATTACCTGCACCGTGACGATCACCGAGAAGAACGCGGCCCGGCGTCAGGTGCTCGGCGCGGCGCGCTGGGTCAACCAGGATGGGGTCGAGGTGCTTCGAGGCGACTTCAGCGGCTTGCCCGGGCCGCGGCGCCTGGCGCGGTGATAAGAGGTAGCGGCGGGGCCGTCTCTGTCGAGGCTCCCTCGGCGAGCTGCTGAATCAGCTCGGTGAGGAGCTGCTGCTCGTAACGGAAACGGCGGGTAGGGACGGCGATGCCCAGCGCCGCGACCAGCCGCCGCTGGCTGTCGAACACCGGCGCGGCGATACAACACTCCCCCTCGGCGTATTCCTCCAGGTCGAACGCCACGCCCGATTCGCGGACGCGGGAGAGGTGGCGCTGCAACTGCTGTGGGTCGTCGATCGTGCGCTCGGTGAAGCGTGGCAAGGTGGGCAGGCTGGTGTACTCGGGCCATTCCGCGGGATCGAGGTACGCCAGGAAAACCTTGCCGAGCGCGAGGGCATGGGCCGCGCCGCGGAATCCGGGGGCGAGCCCGTGCAGCTCACGCACCCCTCGCCGTCCCTGGATCGCCACGATCTCCAGATCACGGTTGCTCCAGGCGGCGAGGTAGCTCCGCGCCGCAGTTCGCTCGCTGGCCTCTTCTACCACGGGCTCAAGCTGGCTGACCGGCGGGCCCGAGGCGAGGTACTTCTGATAGAGCCTGGGGATTTTGGGGCCGAGTTCCAGACCGTGGTCCCGGCCACCCGCCTGCACGAATCCGCAGGCCTCCAGGGTGTGGATCAGGTGGTACGCGGTGGAGAGGCTCACGCCGAAGTGGCGGCTCAGCACCTTGGCGTTCACGTGGCGCGGGTGCTCGCTCACCAGCTCCAGCGTCTCCAGAATCCGGCGGGCAGTGCTCAGCGTCTTCAGATCCGCGGAGCGCATGGCTCCTCCTTACATATAGAACCACAATAGAACCTGCGCCGCCTCAGCCAGGCGGCAGGGAGCGCGCCATTCGCCCCAACAGCCTTCCACACGGGCAGTGCCCAGCTCCACAGCGCCAGGGTTGGATACGCGCTACTGAGAGCCGGGGAACGTGCAATAGCGGTAAAAAACCACGCCCTCCGCCCTCAACTCGCTCATCCTGGTACCCATCATGGCCTTGGCCGCTGACGCTGTCAAGAGCCTCCCGGCGCTTCTGCTCAGCCCGCCTGCTCCAGAGCAAGACGTTCCCGGCAGAATTCGCACTATTTGCCAAAAGCGGCCGGTATCGTTGCCCCGGGCTGCCGGGTGAAGTAAGCATGAGGGCGTGGCACGGCGCTGCTCGCTCGAGGTGAGGCCGTTCCGAACGGCAGGGCCGGCGGCGGCGAGCAGGCGCGGGGAGAGCCTCCGCCAGCGCCTGAGATCCGCACGCCGGGCTTTGTTCGGCCGTGTCCTGTTGCGCGCCGCGGCCTTCCGGCCAGGTGCCGACAATGGCCTCGCCTCCGCGCCCCACTGTTCAGTGAGGAGATTCTGTTGACGGCGTATAGCACCTACTCTAGAATGGCTTCAGCCAGAATACTGCTCAACGAGGGCTGCTGTAACGACGCTCCGCGCTCCTGCACCAACCAGTGAGCGGAGGTACTCTGGTGCGCGGTGAGCGAGAACAGCGGCAGTTGGCTCCTGGCGAGAGCAGGGGTTCTCGTGTGCTGCCCCGAAGACGCGGGAGCAGCCAGGCGTATCTGGCACTCCCGCCGTTCGGCGTTGCCCATTTTCCCCTCTCGGCTCTTCCCTCCCCTGGCCCACGAGTCTACTCTTCGCCTCTGGAGGTCAGTCGTGGCAACTTGACGGGAGTAGGCGATTCGAGAGCACGGCCTCTCGACTGGCAAGCACGGAGATCTTCAGCGAATCAGACGACGCGGTGAGGAGGCGCCGATGTACCGGTACAACGGTCAGGATATCTTCGTTGTCGACGGCCACGTGCATTTCTGGGATGGCAGTCCCGAGAACCAGCTCAACAAGTACGGCGATGGCTGGATTCGGTGCTTCTACGATTACCACCGAAATCTCAGTCCGGCGGACTATGTCTGGCCGTTGGAGCTGTACCAGAAGTACCCAGAAGAGCGCATGATGCGCGACCTCTTTGAAGAGGGCTACGTTGACATCGCAATCTTCCAGCCAACGGTCCTGACAGAGTTTTACAAGAAGGGCTTCAACACACTCGAGCAGGACGCGGTGCTGAAGGAGAAGTACCCGGACAAGTTCATTTTGAACGGCGCCTGGGACCCGCGTGACGGTGAGGAGGGACTGCACCATTTTGAAGAGGCCGTCAAGCGCTGGAATCTCAAGGGCGTCAAGCTTTACACCGCGGAGTGGAAGGGCTCGTCCAAGGGGTGGAAGCTGACCGACTACTGGTCGCGCCGCTATCTGGACAAGTGCGCCGAGCTGGGTGTGGTGAACATCCACGTGCACAAGGGACCGACTATCTGGCCGCTGAACCGCGATGCCTTCGACGTCGCGGACGTGGACGACGTGGCGACGGAGTACCGCGATGCGGGACTGCGCTTCATCGTGGAGCACTGCGGGCTGCCGCGGCTGGAGGACTTCTGCTGGATCGCGGTGCAGGAGCCGAACGTCTACGCCGGCCTGGCCGTGGTGATGCCCTTCATCCATGCCCGGCCGCGCTACTTCGCCGAGGTGATGTCCGAGCTGCTGTGGTGGGTGGGCGAGGACCGGATGCTGTTCGCCTCCGACTACGCGCTCTGGAGCCCGAAGTGGCTTATCGAGAAGTTTATGGCCTGGGAGATCCCGGAAGATCTGAAGGAGCAGCGTGGCGTCAACCTAACCTTGGAGGGCAAGAAGAAAATCCTGGGGCTCAACGCAGCCAAGCTCTACGACATCAAAGTGCCGGAGATGGTGACGGCATGAGCCGGACCGGGGTGGTCTCCGAACGGGACGTGCTGGAGGCGCTCCGGGTGGTCATCGACCCGGAGCTGGACGCCTCGATCGTCGAGCTCGGGTTCGTCGCCGAGGTCGTGGTGGACGGCGCCGAGGTGCGGGTCGCCTTGCGCCTGCCCACGTTCTGGTGCGCGCCGAACTTCTCCTGGCTGATGGCCGAGGATGCCCGGCAGGCCGTGCACGGCCTGCCGGG
>JAJPGT010000098.1 GCA_021325655.1 Pseudomonadota bacterium | reverse complement strand
GGCCAGACCCAGCAGCAGCCACCAGAGCGCGGCGATCTGGGCCGCCCGCACCCCGCCCGGGGCCAGCGCCGAGGGGGAGCCGCTACAGCCCCCCAGCAGCAGCGCCACAGCGCCGAGGGCGACCTGCTCGCGGACGGAGCGGCCGCTCCTGGCGACGTGCTCCTGGGTAGCGCGCGAAGGCCGGAGAACGGTCCTGCCTGTCCACATCCTGCTTACTCTGCCTCCTGCGCCCGCCTACTGGAGCGTGTAGAGATACGCGGCGATGTCCCGCGCATCGGCGTCGCTCACCCCCAGATCTGGCATGGCGATCCCCGGCTCGACCGCTTGCGGGTGCTGGATCCAGCGGGCCAGGTTGTCCGGGGTGTTGGCCAGCTTGCCGGCGATGTACTCGTGGCGGGCAAAGCCGGCCAGCGATGGGCCTACGCCCCCGCGGGCGCCGGGGACACCGGGGATGATGTGGCAAGCGCCACAGCCGTAGGCTCGGATTGCCTCGGCGCCGCGTCTCGGGTCGCCGCCTGGCACCGCTTGCGCCGGACCCGGCCCGAGCGGGGTGCCGGCCAGCAGCGCGGCTGTGGCGCCGCAGCCACTGGCCAGGATGCAGGTGGCGACGAGCGCGGGCCAGAGCCGAGCCCCGAGCACTGAGAACCGGGGAAGCCGCATGCCGCCGAACCTTCAGGATACGTGCGGCAAGTCCCGTGCCGAGCCCGAGCAGCCTCCATGGCCTGCTCGGGCTCGGCCAGCGGCTTACTGGTAGTGCACCTCGGTCATCATCCCGGCGGCCATGTGCAGGACGTTGTGGCAGTGCAGCAGCCAGGTGCCGGGATTGTTCGCCACGAACTCGATGTCGTACTGCTCGCCGTGGTGCAGCGTGAGCGTGTCCTTGATCGGCCCGTCCACCGGCTGGTCCTCGATGCCCACCACCTGGAAGGAGTGGCCGTGCAGGTGGATGGGGTGATCCTCCAGGTTCATGTTCAGGATCCGCACCCGCACCCGCTGGCCCACCTGCGCCTGGATCGCCTCGGCGTCGGGATAGGCCTTTCCATTGAACGTATAGGCGCCGTCATTCATGGAGTAAGTGAGGGTGATCTGGTAGGTGCGGTCCGGCGTGCCGCGGTGGGCGGGACCGCCAAACTGGCGATAGCTGGCGGGCTGAGGCTCCGCTCCCGGGGCGAAGCCCTGCACGGGATCCGCCTCGTGCCCGGTGTACACCACCTCGGTCATCAAGCCGGCCGCGGCCTGGCCGGGGGTGAGGCTGCGGAGCTGCCAGCGGCCGGGGTTGTCGGCGGTGAACTCGACGTCGGCGCGCTCGCCCGGTCCCAGCAGCACCGCCTCCGCCTCGACCGGCGCGGCGAGCGGGTTGCCGTCGCTATGGGTGAGGGTGAAGTGATGCCCGGCCAGCGCCAGCTTCTGCGTGCCCGCCAGCCCGGCGTTGATCAGTCGCAGCCGCACCCGCTGGCCCCGGGTCACGCTGAGCGGCGCGGCGGCCGGGTAGGCCTTGCCGTTGACGACGAAGCCGTTCACCGTTGGCAGGCTCAGCGCCGCCATCCGACCGTGGCCGGCGTGGCCGCTTGTGTCGCGCTCCCGAATTGTGCTCGGCTGGCTCCCCTGAGCGTTGGCCGGCAGCGTCGCCAGCTCGCCCATGAGCAGCGTGTACTCCCGGTCGGGCGGGGGAGCGGCCGCGTCCCGGGGCTCGACGATGAGCGGGCCGTACAGGCCGCCGCCGTGCTGGACCAGCTCGTCGACGTGCGAGTGGTACCAGCGGGTGCCGGCCGGGGTGGCGACGAACTCGTAGGTAAAGCTGCCGCCCGGGGCGATCGGCTGCTGGGAGAAGTCCGGCGTGCCGTCCATCCCGACCGGCAGATCGATCCCGTGCCAGTGGATCGTCGTCGGCTGGGACAGCGTGTTGGTCACGGTCACCCGCACCGTGTCACCCTCGGCCACCCGGAGCTCCGGGCCGGGGATCTGGCCGTTGTAGGCGTAGGTCTGCACCACCCTGCCCGGCGCGATCTCCCACTGGACCTGTCCGACGCTCAGCGAGAACTCGCGGACGTGGCCGCTTGCCCGGCCCTCCCAGGGGCAGACGAAGGGATCGCGATCGGTCGCCCAGCTCTGCGCCGCGGGAAGCAGCAGAGTGAGCAGCAGTGCCAGGGTGGCGAGCGAGGCCGCCAGCCGCGGCGCCCGCGACGCGACAGGCCCTCCAGATGCTGAGAAGCGGAATCGATGCATCATGACTCCCGGAGCGTCCAAGCGCTTCCTGTGGCGTTCTGTCATCGCCGCCAGGGTACCCGGGACCGGGCCGCTCGCCATACGTCGAACAACGCACCCAGCAGCGTATTCACGGGACGTATCTTTTTGAGCGCCTTGATCGCTGCGACGGAGTGGCCCGCGGCATGCCCATTCGTGGGCCAGACTTGACGCGGCTCGCCGGGGTCCCTATCGTCCCGCCACGGGTGGACGAGCCGGCGGCCCGGGATCCATCCTGTGGCGTGTGGATCAAGCGAGGGGGCAGTCATGCCGGGACACTACCGGCCCAGGAGCCGGGCAGGCATTGGGCCGCGGCACCGCTCAGGAGCTGTCCGGCTCGGCCCCAGTCGGACAGGAGTGGGCACGCTGATGGTGGGAGCGAGCCTGGCACGAGAGGCGGCACGGCGGCTCGACCTGCCGATCCCGCCCACGCCGCTCATCGGCCGGGAGCAGGAGCTGGCCGAGGTGCAGCGCCGGCTGCTGGACCCGCACGTCCGGCTGCTGACGCTCACCGGCACGGGCGGCACCGGCAAGACGCGTCTGGCCCTGGCAGTGGCGCAGCGGTTGAAGGCGGCGTTCGAGGACGGGGCGGTGTTCGCCGACCTGTCGCCGCTGAGCGACGCGGAGCTGGTGCTCCCGACCCTGGCCCGGAGCCTGGGGCTGCGCGAGATTGCCGGCCAGCACCCGCTCACGACCGTGGTCGACGAGCTGCGGTCCCGGCAGATGCTGGTGGTGCTGGACAACGTCGAGCACGTGCTGGGGGCGGTGGCCGAGCTCGCCACACTGCTGGAGGCCTGTCCCGGGCTGCGGGTGCTGGCGACTAGCCGCATTCCGCTCCGCCTCTACGGTGAGCACGAGTTCCCGGTCCCACCCCTGGCGCTGCCTGACCCGCGCGGTCCGCGCGACGTCGCGTCGCTGGCCCACTCGCCGGCAGTGGCGTTGTTCGTCCAGCGGGCCCAGGCGGTTCGGCCGGACTTCCAGCTCACCGAGGCCAACGCGGCGGCGGTGGCGGAGATCTGCGCTCGGCTGGATGGCCTGCCGCTGGCGATCGAGCTGGCCGCCGCCCGGGTGAAGCTTCTCCCCCCTCAGGCACTGCTCGCCCGCTTCGACAGCCGGCTGCGGCTCCTCACCGGCGGGGCGCGCGATCTGCCGGCCCGACACCAGACGCTGCGCGGGGCGATCGACTGGAGCTACAGCCTGCTGGAGCCGGCCGAGCAGGCGCTGTTCCGCCGCCTGGGAGTGTTCGTCGGCGGGGCGACGCTGGAGGCGGTGGCGGCGGTCTGGGACGGGGCCGGCGAGTTGGACGTGCTGGAGGGGCTCACCTCGCTGCTGGACAAGAGCCTGCTCCGGCAAGGGGAGGGGGCGGACGGCGAGCCGCGTTTCGGGATGCTGGAGACGATCCACGAGTACGCGCTGGAGAAGCTGGCCGAGCACGGGGAGCTGGACCGTGCCCAGCGGGCGCACGCCGCGTTCTTCCTGGCGCTGGCCGAGCAGGCGGAGCCGAAGCTGCGCGGCTTCGAGCAACCGGCCTGGCTGAGCCGGCTGGACCGCGAGCACGACAACCTGCGCGCGGCGCTGCGCTGGGCCACCGAGCGTGGTGAGACCGAGATCGCCCTCCGTCTCGCCGGAGCCCTCTGGCTGTTCTGGCGGGTCCACGGCCCGTTGAGCGAAGGGCAGCGCTGGCTCGACCTCGCGCTCGGGCTCGCCGGCAACGTCCCGCCGGCGGCGCGGGCGAAGGCACTGAGCCGCGCCGGGAGCCTGGCCTGGGCGCGCGGCGACTACGATCGCGCGGTTGCCCTCTGCCAGGCCAGCCTGGGCCTGGCCCGCACGCTCGGCGATCCCTGGGAGATCGCCTTCCCGCTGATCTATCTCGGCCACGTCAGCCGCGGCCGCGGCGACTACGCCGCCGCCCGCGCCTACCACCAGGACTGCCTGGAGCTGTTCCGCGCCTCGGGCGACGCCTGGGGCATCTCCGTCGCGCTCGACAACCTGGGGTTGGTGGAAGGCGACCTGGGCCGCTACGACGCCGCCCGCGCCCTGCAGGAAGAGAGCCTGGCGCTTGGGCGCGAGCTGGGCGACGAATGGGGGATCGCTATCTCCCTGGTCAACCTGGCCGCCATAGCCCGCCGCCAGGGCGACCCCGAGCGGGCGCGCGCGCTCGCGCAGGAGGGCCTGGAGCGGCTCTGGCAGCAGGGAGCGAAGCGGGAGATCGCCGAGTGCCTGGAGCTCCTGGCCAGCCTGGCAGCCGGCGCTGGCCAGATGGAGTCGGCGGCACGGCTGTTCGGCGCCACCGAGGCGCTGCGCGCCGCGCTCGGCGTCGAGCTCTCCCCCACCGAGCGCGCCGCCCAGGCGCGCGCCCTCGCCGCCGTCCAGGCCGCCCTGCGGCCCGCCGCGTTCGACACTGCCTGGTCAGAGGGCATGGCCCTCCCGCTGGAGCAGGTAGTGCAGCTCGCGCTGGCGCTGCCCCAGCCTCCCGTTGCGCCCTCCGCCCGACCCGCCGTGCTCGCGGGCCCCTGGGGCGTGCTGACCCCGCGCGAGCGCGAGGTAGCGCAGCTCATCGCCCGCGGCTATACCAGCCGCCAGATCGCCGAAGCGCTGGTGATCTCCGAGCGGACTGCCGACACCCACGCGGAGCACATCCGCGCCAAGCTGGACGTCCGCTCCCGCGCCGAGATCGCCGCCTGGGTCGCCCGGCACCAGCCACTCCCCGAGCCCGACCAGAGCTGAGCAGCCAGATAGCCGCTTACGGGGTGCCGACGTAGCGGACGTGGTAGATGGCGCCGGCGGTGTCGTCGGAGAGGAACAGGCTGCCGTCCGGCGCCTGGATGACGTCCACCGGCCGGCCCCAGCGCCCCTGCTCCAGCCAGCCGGTCAGAAAGTCGTACACGTGGGGCTGACCGCTGGCGTCGAAGCGCACCAGGATGACCTTGTTCCCATCCGGGACCGAGCGGTTCCAGGAGCCGTGCAGCGCGACGAAGATGCCCCGGTAGGCAGGCGGGAAGGCGTCCGCGGTGTAGAACGCCAGCCCGAGCGGGGCGGTGTGGGCCTGGATCTCGACCTTCGGCGTCGCTACTCCCTGGCAGGAGCCGGGACCGCCGAAGTCCGGGTCCTCGATCCGGCCGACGTGGCAGCGGGGCCAGCCGAAATCCTGCCCCTGCTGCACCGGGGTGATCATCTCCGGCGGGGAGTCGTCGCCCAGGTAGTCGCGGCCGTTGACGGTCGCCCACAGGTCGCTGCCGTCCGGCGCCCAGGCGATCCCGACCGCGTTGCGCAGGCCCTTGGCGAACTGCTCCTCCCCGGAGCCGTCCGCGTTGTAGCGCATGATCGAGGCGCGCCGCGGGTCCTTCTCGTTGCAGACGTTGCAGGAGGAGCCGATGGAGACGTACATCTTTCCGTCCGGGCCGAAGACGACCGTGCGGGTCCAGTGGCCGGCGCCGGAGGGCAGGTTCGGGACGACGGTCTCGAGGCCATCGGCGCGCAGGTCGTGGTTGTCGTCGCGGGCGCGGACGACGCTGTCCGTGTTGGCGATGTACAGGTAGCCGTCGTGCCAGGCCAGCCCGTGCGGCCGGTTCAGCCCCGAGGCAAACGTCTGCACCGAGTCCGGGACGCCGTCGTGGTCACGATCGGGCAGCACCAGCACCTTGCCCTCGTACGGGACGCTGACGTAGAGGTCGCCGTCGGGGCTGAACGCCATGAAGCGCGGATCGCCCAGGCCGGCGGCGAACACGGAGACTTCGAAGCCGGGCGGGACGTTGAGCTGGCGTGGCTGGTCGAATGGCTTGCTGTCCTGAGAGTCCGGAACGTGCAGGTCCACCGCGCCGGGCGGCTCGGGCTCCGGGATCGGGGTGGCGGATGGCGTGGCTGCCTGCGCCGGGGCGGCGCGCGACGTGGGCGCCGGGGGCCGCGGCGTGGGGGCCAGCAGCGGCGCGGTGGTCGCCTCCGCCCGCCCAGCCAGGCTCGCCGTCGGCACGCTGGCGCCGCGGCTGTTGAGCGCGAGCCAGGCCAGTAGCGCCAGGATCATCACTGCCAGTCCGGCGGTGAGTGCAACGCTGCGTGTCGCGGCCGTCATCGCTATCCCTTCAAGGGGCAGGGTAGCAAAGCGTGTTCCGGGGCGTGGGATTTCTCGTCCTGGGCCCGACCCCGTTTGGAATTCGGGGTTCGAATTCCCGATTCCGAATCTGGCGCCCAGCGCGTCTGTTGCCGATCCCCGCGCCGTTGCCGCAGCGGGTGAGACAAGGCGGTGGGAGTGGTACGCGCCTCAGCGGCAGAGGGTAAGCAGCCGGCTCGTCTCCGCGCCCGCGGCCGGGCCGGGCGCGTTGCTCACCACCCGGTAGCCCTGCCGTTGCAGGTCGCGCACCTCGCTGACCGGGTCGAAGTTGGCCGCCTCGCGGACAAAGCGGACGGGCACGGTCAGGCACTCATGCCGGCCGAGCCCGGCCAGCGCTCCCCGGGCGGACCAGCCCAGCAGCACCAGCAGCAGGCAGAGCAGGATGATCGCGGCGGCGGCGCGCCGGCGGAACGACCGACGAGCAGCGGGCGCCAGGGACGGAACCATATCCCTCTCCGAGATCGGCGCGCCTGCTCCCCAGGCGCGGCTCGGCGCTCGGGTCTCGCGGCAGCAGGCTACACCCCGGCCTGGCGCCTGTCAACGCAAAACGCAACCGGCCCGGGCGTCCCCTGGTACAGTGCAAAGGTCTCATGACGACGGACGCTCGGACTCACGCGGCTGCGGTCGCCTTCCCCGCTCGGGCAGCGGGCCTCTCCGCGGTGCGCGCGCCCCACCTGGTCTCGGCGCTGGCAGCGGTCGCGCTGGTTGCTGCCGCTCTGGTCGCCGGCGTCGCTGCCGCCCGGGCCGAGGAGCAGCGCTGGGTCTACTCCGTGGCCAGCCTGCTGTTCGAGGAGAAGAACGAGGGGGCAGCGCTCCAGCAGGCAGCATTCCAGCAGCCGGATCTGCTGCCGCTGTATGGCAGCTCGGAGCTGGAGCACGGCGAGCAGTTCAACGCGAGCCGGCTCTTTAGCACCTTCCCCACCGGGTTCGACGTCTTCATGGTCGGCAAGGCAGGCACCACCTGCATTACCCACCTGGAGCGGTTGGCAGCCGTCGGCCCCGAGCTCCGCGATAAGAAGGTGGTCATCTCATTCACGCCTAGCGAGCTGCTGAGCGACGAGCTGAACCAGGAGGACTACGCTGGCAACTTCTCGCCGCTCCAGGCCGGGGCGCTCGTGTTCAGCACCGATCTCAGCTTCGAGCTGCGGCGCCAGGCGGCCAAGCGGATGCTGGATTACCCCAAACCGCTGGAGCAGGATCGGCTGCTGGCGTTCGCGGTGCGCGCGCTGGCGGACGACTCCGCGCTGAGCCACGTGCTGTATCAGGCCGCGCTCCCGCTCGGCAAGCTGGAGCAACTGGTGTACTCGCTGCAGGACCACTGGGCGGTGATCTCCTACTTTCGCGAGCACGGCAAGCACAGCCCGGAGCAGAACCCGAGCGTCCGCGAGCCGAGCCCGCTCGATTGGAGCGCGCTGGAAAGCGAGGCGGAGCAGCAGCAGGTGAAGAAGGTCCGGGCGCAGCCGAACCCGTTCTCCTTCGCCCCGAACTTCTGGCACCGCTTCGCTGAGCACGTCCTGCGCGAGCGCAACGCCTATACGGACGAGGGGTTCATCCGCGACCTGGAGCAGTCCCGCGGCTGGACCAACTTCGAGCTACTGTTGCGGCTGCTGAAGGAGCGCGGGGCGCGGCCGCTGGTGCTGACTCCGCCACTCTCGGCGCCGTTCTGGGACTTCGCCGGCGTCTCCCCGGCCGCGCGGCAGGTGTACTACCAGCGGCTGCGCGTCCTGAGCGCGCGGTACGAGGTGCCGATCCTGGCCTTCCCCGAGCATGAGGGGGATCGGTACTTCGTGGAGGACCGTGGCTCGCACCCGAGCGCCAAGGGCTGGGTGTACTACGACCAGGTGATCGACGCCTTCTACCACGACCGACCGCTACCCGCCGTCACACCCTGACCCGATCGGAGAGGAGGCACCACCCCACCCGCTGCCTATCGCTCGGGCCGTTGTGCCGCTATTGACGCCGCGGGCAGGGCGTGCTACCACTCCCCATCCCGCGCTGGCGGGAAGTCCGTGAGGAAAGGACAGGCCGGCTCATGGCTAACGAAGCCGCGCAGCAGGACAGGGCACAGGTCGTCTTTGCGCGCTGGGACGCCAAGGTGCGCCAGGCGCTGAAGCCGCTCATCACCCCGGAGCTAATCGAGGAGCACCGCCGCAAGCCGCTCGGCCAGCACAGCGACACGCTGGAGCGGGTGCTGAACTACTTTCGCCGTGCGCCCATCGCCGGCAAGTACGTCGTCGTCTGCACCGAGCCGTACCGGGACTACCGTATTGGCGTGCTCCCCGGCCGGCGTGGTGCGCCGATTCGAGTGCTGGACGCGCCGCGCTTCGGCTCGGAGGAGGAGGCGGAGCACGGGGTGTTCCTGCAGCGGGTCAAGGACCTGCTGGCGTCTGAGTAGAACCGCGGCGAGCGGGGAGAAAAGGCAGCGAGCATGGCCAGAGCAAACATTCACGGCTACGCCGACCGCGCCAGCGTCGCGCCCGGCGAGCGCATCCGTTTCTTCGTGAGCTGTGAAGAGGTTGAGCGCTACCGGGCGGAGATCGTCCGGCTCATCCATGGCGATACCAACCCGTCCGGGCCAGGGTTCAAGGAGGTGCCGGTAGAGACCGCGGCCAGCGGAGAGTACGCGGGCCGCTACCAGCCGATCCATGCCGGCTCGCACGTGCTCGTCCGTGACGACGGCCGGCTGGCGCTGCCCGGTGGCTTCACCCTGCACGCCTTTATCTGGCCGACCACACCGACCAGCGGGCGCCAGGGTATCCTGAGCCGCTGGTCCCAGGAGCGCCAGGCAGGCTACGCGCTGGGGCTCGACGCCGCCGGCCGGCTGGCCCTCTGGTTGGGCGACGGCAGCGGCCAGATGGCAGAGGTCAGCACCGACACGCCGCTGCTGGCGCAGGTCTGGTACTCCGTCGCCGCTACCTATGATGCCGCCAGCGGCCAGGTCACGCTGGCGCAGGAGCCGATCGTGAATCCGGTCAACGGGCTGCTCAGCGGCGCCTACCCGCTGCGCTCCGCGGCGTTCGTGGAGGCGAAGGCGCCAGCAGGGATCCTGGCCGACGCCCAGGTGCCATTCGTGATGGCCGGCTACGTGGCGGCGACGGCTGGCAGCGGGGTTGTCGTCGCCGGGCACTACAACGGCAAGATCGACCGGCCGCGCGTCTACGGGCGGGCGCTGGCGCGGGCGGAGCTGGAGACGCTGGCGCAGGGCGCGGAGCCGAGCGCCGAAGGACTGGCCGCCCGCTGGGACTTCGCCGACGGCATCGGTCCGGGCGGCATTCCCTCCGACCACGTCACCGACGTCTCGGGCCACGGGCTGCACGGCATCTGCGTCCAGATGCCCACCCGGGCCGTCACCGGCTTCAACTGGGCCGCCCGCGAGGAGAACTTCACCCACGCGCCGGAGCAATACGGGGCGATCCATTTCCACGACGACGACCTGGAAGACGCCGGCTGGGAGGCGGACTTCGAGCTGACCGTGCCCGAAAGGCTCAAGAGCGACGTCTACGCCGCCAAGCTCAGCGCGGGCGAGGCCGAGGAGTATATCCCCTTCTTCGTCCGGCCGCCCCGCGGCGCCGCCACGGCGCCGGCGCTGCTGCTGATCCCCACCGCCAGCTACCTGGCCTACGCCAACCACCGCGGCCCGATGGACGCCTGGCCCCAGCAGCCGATCGTCGCCAACGTGCCGAAGCTGGGCGACGCCGACCTGTACCTGCAGGAGCACCCCGAGCTGGGGCTGTCGACCTACGACCTGCACTCGGACGGCAGCGGCGTCTGCTACTCCTCGCGGCTGCGCCCGATCGTCTCCATGCACCCGAAGTACCGCAACCCTTCCGCCCGGCTCTGGCAGTTCCCGGCCGACCTGCATCTGGTCGACTGGCTCAATGCGCTGGGCTATCAGTACGACGTGGCAACCGACGAGGACCTGGACCAGGAGGGGCTGGAGCTGGTGCGCCGCTACCGGGTAGTGCTCACCGGCACCCACCCCGAGTACTACTCGGAGCGGATGCTCGACGCGCTGGATGGCTACGTCCAGCAGGGCGGCCGGCTGATGTACCTGGGCGCCAACGGGTTCTACTGGATCATCTCCTACCATCCGACCAAGCCGCACCTGATGGAGGTGCGCAAGGCGGAGAGCGGCTCCCGCGCCTGGCAGGCGCGCCCCGGCGAGTACTACCACGCGACGACCGGGGAGCGCGGCGGGCTGTGGCGCAACCGGGGCCGGCCGCCGCAGAAGCTGGTGGGGGTTGGCTTCACCGCCGAGGGCTTCGACGTCTCCTCGCCGTACCAGCGGCTGCCGGATAGCTTCGACCCGCGGGCCGCGTTCATCTTCGAGGGCGTTGGTGCCGACGAGCTGATCGGCGACTTCGGGCTGGTGGGCGGCGGCGCCGCTGGCCACGAGCTGGATCGCTACGACCTGGCGCTCGGCACCCCGCCGAACGCGCTGCTGCTCGCCTCCTCCGAGGCGCGCCACTCGGACAGCTACCCGCACGTGGTGGAAGAGATCTTCTTCATGTTCCCCGGCCTGGGCGGGATGCAGGATCCAGCGGTGCGAGCAGACCTGGTGTACTTCACCACCGCCAACGGCGGGGCGGTCTTCTCCACCGGCTCGATCACCTGGTGCGGCAGCCTGTCACACAACGGCTACGACAACAATGTCTCGCGCATCACCGCCAACGTGCTGAACCGGTTCCTGCAGGACGAGCCGCTTCCGCCCACCTGAGCCCCCGCCCTTGCAGGGAATGGCGGGAGAGGGTGAACGGGCGGTCAGCTCGTGAACTCCTGGGTGAACATCCGGCCGCGGAAGAGGCTGCGGATCACCCCGATGCCCACCCGCCGGAACTCGGGGCGCAGGATGTTGGCACGGTGGCCGGGGCTGTTCATCAGCCCCTGGTGCGCCACCTGGACGCTCGGAGCATAGGCGAGATTCTCCCCGGCGATCAGGTACGGAATATGGGCCTGGTGCAGCCGTTCCTCCAGCGAGCCGCTGGCGGGCGAGTCGTGGGAGAAGTAGCCGAGGCGGAACATCTCCAGGCTGTGGGCGCGGGCAAGCTGGCGCAGTGCCTCGTCCAGCACCAGCGGCGCGAGCCCCGCCCGCGCCCGCTCCTGGTTCACCAGCGTGAGCATCTCCGCCTCGGCCTCGGGGTCTGGACTGAGCTGCTGCAGCGGCCCGAAGTCGATCCTGATCTCCTGATCGTCCTGGATCGGTGGTAGCGGCGAGAGGCCGCTGGTCAGCTCGCGGCCCAGCAGCGCCTGCGCCACCGGCGCGAGGTCCAGCGCCGTGGTGACGAGCTGGCTGGCGAGCACCGAGCCTTCGATCGCCACGGTAACCGAGGGGACGAGGGGCAGTAGCGCGAAGACGAGCAGCAGCAGCGTGCTGACCAGCAGCCCCTTGGCGAGCCCAAGCGCGAGCCCAAGCGCCTGGTCGACCAGCGCCAGCGGCCCGAGCAGGAACAGGAGCGAGCGAACGACCTGCTGGAGCAGCCGCAGCGCCGCCGACAGCGCCACCTGGGAGACGAGCGCCAGGCCGAGGAAGCCGCCGAGGCTGGCCAGCGGGCCGGAGAGTGGGAGCTGTTGCTGCAGGAGCCCCGCCGCGGCCGGGTAGCCGACGGCAGCGATCGCCAGCGAAAGCCCGACCCCGGCCAGGTCCAGCAGGCCGAGCAGGAAGCCGCGGCGCGCACCGGACGCCGCGAACGCGAGCAGCGTCAGCAGCACAGCCCAATCGACCCAGGTAAAGCGGCGTAGCAGCTCCTGGACGTCCATCGTGTCGTAGCGACGAGAAGCGTACCAGGCTCCGAACGCGCCCGGCCGTTTCTCATGATGACGATGCGCCTCGCCGAGGTGCTGCTGGCCAGCGAGCAGGCCCGGAGGCTGGCTCTGGCGCTCGGCCTCCCGCCCGAGGCCGCCGCTGCCTTTGCCCGGGTCGTCTGCGAGCTGGCGACGAATCTCGTTGCGCACGCCCACAACGACGCGATCGTCCTGGCAACCGTCGCCAGCTCGCTCGGCCCGAGGTGTAGGTGGAGAGTCGGACCAGGCTAGGCATCGACGACCTGAGCCTGGCGCTCCAGCCGGACATCGCGGCTCCCGGCGGCCTGCTCATGGTCCGACGCCTGATGGGCGAGCTCGAGCTCGCCACCGCGCCGGGTGGAACCCGGGCCATCGCCCGCATCTGGCTGCACAGCCGTGGCGAAGTCCGCACGCCCTGGCTGGCAGCGGCCGCGTTCAGCGGGGCGATCCTGCTGGTCAGATACTGCCGCTTCCTGCGCTCACGGCCGCCGCCAGCAGGCTCCGGCGCGGCCGCCGGCCTTGCTACAATGCCGTTCCGCGCGGGTGCTGTCCAGCCTCTCGCCCCCGCTGGAGGTGCGTATGCAGGAATCCCGGCTCGATGCCGCGCTGGCACTATCGAATGGCGACCCGGGGCCGCTGGTTGCCGCGACCTTCGGCGAGACGCTCGAATACCTTGTCCAGCTCCAGGACTGGCTGCTCCAGGCGGCTCGGGGTCTGCCGCTCTCCATGGCGCTGGCAACGCCCGACGGCCAGAGCCCGGCCGCGAACCGGGTGCGCCGAGCGCGTCAGGCGGCGGCGATCCAGGCCGCGGTGGAGGTGCTGCGCGAACTGGCGCGGGAGCAGCGGCTGGTGCTGCCGACCCGGTAGAGGGCAGCGCGGCGGGCCGACAGGGAGGTCCGCCGCGGAACGCCGCTAGAGCCGGACGCCGTTCGGGAACACTTGTGAGAGCAGACGAGACGACACCGCGCGGACCCGCTGGCGGGCGTCCTCGCGGCGCGCCTGGCGCCAGATGCCGAGCGCGACTACGGCCCAGGCCACACCTACCGCGAAGTACACCAGCGGGTCGACCTCGCGCGCTCGTTCAGGATGGTGAGACGGATTCGGGAGCCCCTGGGCCACGCGTGTCCTCCGGCCGGACGGCGAAAAGTCGGGCGGATGGTACGGCCAACAAGCGCTACGGCGCAAGACTTGCCGGGGCGTCCCCGTCAGGCCAGAGGTACCCGCGAGCGCAGTGCCGGCAGGCTGGTGGGCGGCCGAGCGCGCCCTGCTTCTTATAGTCTTAAGTCCCCCTGCGCGGGACCCACGCCCGAGCCCCGCGTGGTGAAGGAGGCAGTATGCGCATCCTGGTCGTAGAAGACGAGCCGAAGCTGGCGGCGACGCTGCGACAAGGGCTCCAGGAGCAGGGCTACGCCGCCGATATCGCGTACGACGGCGAAGAAGGGCTCGCGCTCGCGGAGATCATCCGCTACGACCTGATCGTGCTCGACCTGATGCTGCCGAAGCTCGACGGCGTCGAGCTGTGCCGGCGGCTGCGCGCCCAGCGGCAGACCGTCCCGGTGCTGATGCTCACCGCGCGGGATGCGATCGACGACCGGGTGAAGGGGCTGGATGCCGGCGCCGATGATTACCTGGTTAAGCCCTTTGTCCTGCGCGAGCTGCTTGCCCGGGTGCGGGCGCTCCTGCGGCGGAACAGCGCTAGCCGAGATGCGCTGCTGCGTGCCGGCGACATCGAGCTCGACCCAGCCAGCCGCGAGGTGCGCCGTGGTGGGATCCCCGTGATGCTGACCAGCAAGGAGTACGCGCTCCTCGAGTATTTTATGCGCAACCCGAATCGTGTCCTGTCGCGTGGGCAGATTGCGGAGCACATCTGGGGGATGGACTTCGACGCGGTGAGCAACGTGGTGAACGTCTACGTGTGCTACCTGCGGCGGAAGCTTGGGGACCACCGCGCGCCTCACCTCTTGCAGACCATTCGCGGCGTCGGGTACCAGTTGAAAGCTCCCTCGGCCTGAACGATGCTCACCCGTCTGCGATGCCACCCCTTGACGACGATTCGCGCCCGTCTCACCCTCTGGTACGTCGCCCTGCTGGCTGCCACGCTCGTCCTGTTCAGCGCTGCGCTGTACGTCAGCCTCGCCTACCAGGTCTCTAGCGATTTCGACCGCGCGCTGCTGAGCGAGGCGAAGGAGGGGCGGGACTACGTGAACGTCCACCGGGGAACGGCGGCGCTAATGAGCGACCGGGTCCGCGTGGACAAAGGCAGCGTGGTAGCGCTGTACTCGCGGCGCGGCTCGCGCCTGATTGCGCAGTCGCCGGAGCATCGACCGCTCCCCTTCCAGCCCCAGCTTCCCGACGACCAGGTGAGTGAGCCGCACTTCTACACCGTGCGGGATGCCAGCGGCCAGGACTGGCGGCAGCTTGTCCTGCCGGTGGTCAGCGCCGACCGCGTGGTCGCGCTCCTGCTGTATGCCCGCCCGCTCACCGAGGTCCAGGCGGTCCTCTGGCGCCTGGCGCTGCTGATGAGCATCGCGGTGCCGCTCACCCTCCTGTTCGCGACCGCCGGGGGCCTCTTCCTGGCCGGTCGGGCCCTGGGCCCGATCGACCGAATCACCCGCACGGTGCAGCGGATCGACGCCAATGGGCTGGCCGAGCGGCTGAACCTATCCCGGGCGAATGACGAGGTGGGCCGGCTGGCGGCGACGTTCGACCAGATGCTGGGCCGGATTCAGAGTGCCTTCGAGCAGCAGCGCCGGTTCACCGCGGACGCCTCGCACGAGTTGCGGACGCCGCTGGCGATTATGGCCAGCCAGGTCGAGGTGGCGCTCAGCCGGCCGCGCAAGAGCAGCGAGTACCGCGCGGTGCTCGCCAGCCTGGCTGAAGACATTCAGCGCGTGAGCGGCCTGATCGGGCAGCTCCTGCTGCTGGCCCGCGCCGAAGCCGGCCAGGTGCCGCTCGAACGCCAGCCGCTGGACCTCGGCGTCCTCGCGGACGCGGTGGTCGGGAGTCTGGCCCCGCTGGCAGACCGGGCTGGCGTATCCCTGCGCGGCGAGCGCGCTGGAGCGGTGTGGGTATCGGGCGACCGGGCGCGGCTAACCCAGCTTATCGCCAATCTGGTGGACAACGCGCTGCGGTACACGCCGGCGGGCGGCGAAGTGGTGGTGGCGGTGGTCTCTGAGGGGCAGCGGGCCGCGCTGCGGGTGGCAGACACCGGTGAAGGGATCCCGGCCGCGGCCCTACCCCGCGTGTTCGACCGCTTCTATCGGGTGGATTCCGCCCGCTCGCGCGGGGCGGGCGGCGCCGGGCTGGGGCTCGCCATCTGCCGCTGGATCACCGAGGCCCACGGCGGTGAGATCGGGGTGGAGAGCGACTGCGGCCGGGGGACCACCTTCACCGTCTGGCTACCGACGATCGCGCCACCAACAGCGGCGCGAGGCGAGGCCGAGGTCCTGGAGGTGGCACCGGCCCCGCCAGCGATGGCGCGCCGTTAGTGGCGCTTCGTTCCCCGGTAGAGCACGAACAGGAGCTCGCCGCTTGCCTCGAAGCGCCGCACCTCCTGAAGCGCATAGACCGCCTTCAGCTTGTGGGCCTGGCGCGGCCGACTGAGCAGCAGGATGCGCTCCGGGCCGGTTGCCCGCAGGTTTCGCTCCTCCTCGCCCGCGCTGGCGTCTACCGCCCGGTACGGCGCGCCGGCCATCGCTCGGCGGTAGATGACGCTCTGGAAGTACGTGCCGCCGCCCTCCAGCCCCGGCTTCTTCAGGCCGCCGTCGACGAGCAGCAGCGTCCGCGAGCCCCCGTGCTCGTCGGCCAACCGCAGCGCCTCCAGCAGCGGGCCGTTGTCGTGCCCGTGGGCCCGCTGGAGTTGGGTATAGCTCCATAGACCATCCAGCGGCCAGAGGCAGGCGCCAACCAGGAGCCCGCCGAGGGTGAGGCGGGCGGCCAGGCGCCGGGAGAGGGGCGACAGGCGAGCGGCCCTCGCCGCAAGCTCGGCAGCGGGCAGCGCCAGCAGCGTATACAGCACTGGGAGCTGGTGGATGGTGTAGCGTGCCTCCCAGAACAGTCGGTAGTTGGCGTTCACCAGCGGCCAGAGGAGCGTGTAGGAGAGCAGCGGGAGCACCAGCAACCAGGCGCACCGGCGGAGCGCGACCACCAGGCCGGTGCCGAGCCAGAGCGCGAACAGCGCCAGCCGAGGCGAAAGGCAGCACCCCGCGCCCCCCTCATCTTCCTGAAGCACAGACGAGGCAGCGCGGAGGAGCTGTCCGAGCAACGCCGGAACGCGGAGCAGCACCTCACCCGGGACCAACGTGGGCAGGAACGTGCGGCGGTGCAGCGGCCCTTGCAGCTCTACCAGCGGCGAGGCGCCCGTAACGGCGCTGATGAGGGGCGGCGCGAGCACGAGCAGGCCCAGCAGCGCCCCCAGGCCCGCCCACCGAGAGCGCAGCAGCCGCCGGCCTGCTGGCGCCGCCAGCAGCGCCGCCAGCAAGCCCGGTCCGCTGGCGCTCACCACCGGGTGCGCCTGTACCGCGAACGCGTAGCTGAGCGCGGCGCCGGCGAACCAGCGGCCAGCGTCGCGCTCGAGCGCGACGTGGAACAGCACCAGCGAGAGCCCGAAAAGCAGCGGGGTGGTGCAGACGGACCAGGCGACGTGTGAGCCGAGCAGGACGGCGAGCCCGGAGGTCGCCATCAGGCCAGCCGCCACGAGCCCGCCTGCCAAGCCGGCCTGCCGCGCCGCGAGCCAGCCGACCAGCGGGACGGTGGCGGTACCCAGCAGCACCATGAGCGCGCGAGGAGCATCGGGAGATGGGCCGACGACGAGGAACAGCCCGGCGAGCAGGTAGTTCCACCCGGGTCCGATATAGGGCGCTACGTTGGTAAGCGGATGCGCCATGCCGGAGAAGATGCGCAGCGCCAGCAGCGCCTCCTCCGTCTCGTCCGTGTAGCCGGGCACCTCGGTGAAGGCGGGAAGACGAATGGCGAGCGCCAGCAGCGCCGTGCCAGCCAGCGCCAGCGGCAGCCGCCAGCGGAGGACGATGGCCCAGAGCCGCTCCCAGGGTAGGATCGCGACGACCGGTGGTGTCGCGACCTTCGGGACGCGGCGACCGCCAGGCCACTGGCCCGCGGCTCCCGCCGGCTCAGCGGCATTGGCCGGTCCGCCGCGCGGACCAGCAAGAAATGCGGATTGCTCCACCCGACGCGCCTCCGGCCTGTTGCGAGGCCGCGCCAGTGTGAAGCGCGCAGATTAAGGGGCGATTAGCCAGGGCCGAGCGCCTGAGGCTCGGTGCCCGCTGCGGCGCGGGAACGCCCGTGGCGCCCTGGGTTGGGAAAAGGAAGGGCGCAGGCCAGGGACAACGCTGTCTGGCTGGCCTGCGCCCGAAAGCGGCCTGCCGCGGGCGGCTGCGTTCTGGCCTATGGGGTAGGGGTCGGCGCTGGCTGGCCCTGGACCGGTGCCAGCAGGGCGACACGCGCGAACTTGATGAAGGCCGAGACGTCGATGTCGGATACGGTCACCGTGTGGGCGTTGGCGTCCAGCGTCGCGGGCACCTGCACCCAGCGTTGAAGCGGCACGCTGTAGTAGAAGACCGCGAACGAGCTCGGGTCGCCAGCGTTCGCCACGTCGGTGTCCGAATAGTGGATCACTACAGTCGCCTTCGTCGGGGCGCCGATCGGGGCCAGCTTCAGGTTGAACTCGCGGATCGACCTCCAGCCCAACGGCAGCGCGGGGCTGGCATCGGTGGCGCGGTTCACCGGGTCGATCTGCACCAGGATCGGGACACCCGTGTTGGCGACGATGACCGTCTCCAGCCCATCCAGCGAGCCAACCGTGCCGCCGCCCGGCCCCAGGTTGGCGGTTACCGTGTCCAGCGCCGAGGGCTGTGCCCCCACTACCGCCTCATCCGGGTCCGTGGAGACGCCAACCCCGGCGGTGTTCTGGCCGCTGGTGTTCTCATTGCAGGTGCTGCTATTGTCATTGCCGTTATCGTTGCCGTTGCCATTACTGTTACCGCCACAACTGCTACTGCTGTTGTTATTGTTGCTGCTGCTATTATCGTTGCTACTGTTGCCGTTTCCGCTGCTATTGCCGTTGCTGTTGTTGTTATTGCTGCTGCCCGTGGGAGCGGCTGCCATCCCCCCCATTCCAAGACTGGCGTGAAGAGAGGGCAGGCTGGTCGGCGCGCGGCTGCTGTGCGCCGACGCAGCGGTGACGGACCCAACCGCCGAAAGGGCCAGGATTGTCACAATCCCCACCCACCGGACGAGCCGATGCTTCTGCTCCAGCACGTTTGTGTACCCCTTCACCGTATGTGACGCCAGGCCGGCGGTCCGCGCCAGAGGCCATGTCCCGCCGGCGGCGCGGCAGGCGCACGGCAGAGAGCGCCACACTCCCGCTAGCGTACCATCGCGGATCGGCGCCTCAACATCAGAGACGCATCACAAGCGCCGCGGTTCCGCGCTGGGCAGGTTAGCCGCCCAGCGCCTGCAGGCCGTCGCGAGCGCCCTGAAGGCTCGGATCGAGCTGGAGCGCCTGGGTGAAATCGTCGCGCGCCGCCTGCTTGTTGCCGGCCTTCAGGTTGATCCAGCCGAGGGCGTGCAGGTACTGCGCCTTGCGCAGCGCGTTCTTCTCCAGGCTGGCAGCCCGCTCCAGGTACGGTCGGGCGGTGTCGTACTGCTTCTGGACGTAGTAGATCCAGCCGAGCTGGCCGGGCGCCGTGGCGTACTGCGGGTCGAGCTCCGCGGCGCGCTGGTAGTGCTGAAGGGCGCTCTGATACTCCTCGAGCTGGTAGTGGACGCTCCCGATCGCCGCCTCGATCCGCGCATCCTGGGGATTCAGCTCGGCGGCCCGCTGATACGCCTTGAGCGCCTGGTCGTAGTCCTTCTGCGCCCGATAGGCGTTGCCAAGGGCCAGGTACAGGTAGGAATCCTGAGGGGCGAGGCTAACCGCGCGCTGGTAGGCGACCACCGCCGCCTGGTAGTCCGCTCGGGCCTCGGCGAGGTAACCGCGCACCCGCTGGACCTCCGGGTCGTCGCCAGCGCTCGCCAGCGCCTTGGCCAGGGCGGCGTCGGCTTCGGCCAGCCGGTACTTGTCCGCGTAGCTCTCGGCCAGATAGGCCTGCGCGCGGGCGTTCGCCGGGTCCAGTTCCAGCGCCCGCCGCGCGGCGCCGATCGCCTCGTCGGTCTGCCCGGCCCAGTTGCGCGCGAGCGCGAGCACCGTTTGAACCTGGCTGCTGGCGTGGTCGAGCTGCGCCGCCCGCTCGGCGTGCTTGAGCGCGCCATCTACCCGGTTGCTGAAGAGCAGCGCCTGCGCCCAGCCCGCCTCGGCCGCCGCGGAGGTTGGCTGGAGCGCTGCGGCCTGCTCGAAGGCGGCCGCGGCGTCGCTCCAGCGGCCCTGCCCGAGCAGCGCGGCGCCACGTGCCAGGAACGACTCTGCCGTTTCCGGCGTGGGGGTAGGGGTGGGGAGTGGGGTCGGAGTGGCCGTAGGTGGGAATAGCTGCAGGGAGAGGGGACTCGGAACTGGTGGTCGGAGCCCGACCAGAGAGGAACCGGCCATGGCAGCTACCGCTCCAGCCCCCAGCAGGGCCAGTACCAGCCCCCACCGCGGTCCGGAGCGCCGTCGACGACGCTGGGCCAAGCTGCCTCCCTGGAACGGGATTCGGCTTGCGCCAGGGACGAGCGAGAACCACTGCGCGCACTCTAGCGAGAGTCTTACGTTTTGTCAAATGCTCGAGCGCGACGAAGATCTGAGATGGGCTGGATCAGCTCCAGCAGGGCGCCGAGCGCGAAGGACTTCGACAGCCCTGGGGCGTGTGGGTGCCAGAGCCGCCCGGGAGATCGACGAGGCCGCGGGGACATGAGCGTAGTGCGGACGGCGAGCGCTGGTCTCCGAACAGCGGAGCGGCACGCGTCATGCGCTTGAGGTCGATTGGGTGGCTGGCGCGATGGACCTGAGATTGTCCGACCACGAGACTCATGCGATCCTGACCCACTTGACCAGCGTGCTACTGGGGCTGCAGATCCTGCGCGAACGGACGCCGCTGTCGCCCCGGCAGCGCGAGCTCGCGGAGCACGCGCTGCGCTCCGGCCAGGCGCTGCGCACCCTGCTGGTCGAGCAGATCGCGCGCCAGGTCGCGGAGCCCCTCACGGACCCGAGGGGCGACTCGCCCGAGCCAACCCGCTGGTCGGCGGCTGAGCGCCGGCCCAACCCCACCAATGGCTCCAGACGGCGCTAGAGGGAGTCGCGCCCGGTCCGGCCGCTGGAGATCGTGTCGCGGCATACGACGTGCGTTGGGCTGGGACAGCCGACAGAGCCCAGGGCTGGACCGATGAGCGATCACGAGCTTCACGAGCTTCTGACCCACCTGACCAGTGTACTGCTGGGGCTGCAGATCCTGCGCGAACGGACGCCGCTGTCGCCCCGGCAGCGCGAGCTCGCGGAGCACGCGCTGCGCTCGGCTCGCGCTCTGGAGGCGGTTGTGCTGCGCCAGGCTGCCCGGTCCCTGCCCGAGAACGGGGAGTGGATCGGAGAAACCGTGGAGTGGCGGGCCGCGGCGGGCTATAGTGAAAGGCGCCTCTCCCGGCACTAGCGCCGGGCACGCACGGGGCGCGTTCCAGCCTTCAGACACCGAGGAGCTCTGAATGCCCGAACTGGTCGCGCTCGGGCGGCTGCTGCTGATCGGCGGGATCGCGCTGGCCCTGCTGGGCGGGCTGCTGCTGCTGGTCGGACGCCTGGGTCTGCCACGGCTGCCTGGCGACCTGGTGTTCCAGCGGGACGGCGTGGTGATCTGGATTCCGCTGGCGACGAGCCTGATCCTGAGCCTGGTCCTGACCCTGGTGCTGAACCTGCTGGCACGCCGCTAGCCGCGCGGCAGCCGGCCCGCTACGAGACCGCGACGCCGAGCAGGTGGCCGACCCCGTACGTCACCGTGGCCGCGCCTGTGCCGATGAGCAGCATCCGCAGGCCACTGAAGAGCACCCCGCGGCCGGTGAACAGGGAGACGGCCGCGCCAACCCCGAAGAGCGCCAGTGCCGACAGCAGCGCGCTCAGCACAAACGCCAGCCAGCCGGACAGGACGATGTAAGGTAGGACGGGGATCAGGGCGCCGCTAGCGAACGAAAGGAAGGAGGAGATTGCCACGCTCCACGGGGAGCCGAGCTCCTCCGGATTGAGACCCAGCTCCTCGCGTGCGAGCGTATCGAGCGCCGCGCCCTTGTCCCGCATAAGCGCGCGGGCCAGCCGCTCGGCCTCCGCCTTGGGAATCCCCTTGGCGCGGTAGATCAGCGCCAGTTCCTGTTCCTCCTCCTCGGGAGCCAGCTCCAGCTCTTCGCGCTCGAGCGCGAGCTGGCGCTCGAACAGCTCGCGCTGCGAACTGACGGAGACATACTCGCCTGCACCCATGGAGAACGCCCCGGCCAGCAGGCCGGCCACGCCGGCGAGCAGGACGAAGCTGGTGTTCTCCTGGCTGGCGCCGGCCACGCCCATCACCAGGCTCAGGTTAGAGACCAGGCCGTCGTTGATGCCGAAGATGGCGGCGCGCAGGCTCCCGCCCGCATCGCTGCGGTGCCAACGCTCGCGGCCAATGATGTGCTCGGCCGGAGAAACCCTGCCGTTGGCAACCTCGGCCATCAGGCGCTGGGCGCGCTGCTCGTCGGCGACGAAGTCCTGGGCGTCGGCATGTCCGGCATAGCTGTCGGCCTCGCCCGCCTCCAGCGTGGTGATGAGCGGGGCGACGGCCTGTACCCCGAACCGCCGGGCGGCGAACGCCAGCAAGCGGGCGCGCCAGCTCGGGCGCCAGTCGTCGCGGACCGGTTCGCCGGCCTCGCGGAGCTTCTCGGCCCAGCGGGCGGCGTGGCGCTCCTCGGTGGCGGCCAGCTCGCGCCACACCTCAGCGCGCTCTTTGTTGGTGTCCGCCTGGCTCAGTGCTCGGTACAGCACCTGGCCGTCACGCTCCTGAGCCAGGTGCTCCTTCCAGCGTTTCACGTCGTCGATGCGTGCCATCCAGCGGCTCCTCCGCCTGGATTGTACCGAAGCGTCCGGGGCCGGCCGCCGAGGCGCCACTTTGGCCAATGGGGAATGTCATGACGCCGGGGCATTGACGCCCGGCTCGCAGGCCGCCTAGACTCAGCGCTAGAGAATAGAACAAATGTTCTATTGGAGGATGGCATGGCGGGACGGCATCGGGCGCGGCGCCTGGGCGTGGCGGCTCCCGGGGAGCCCCCGGCCGGGCAGGCGGCGGCGCTGGAGGACTCGGGCGGGCTCGACGAGGAGGTGCGCCTGCTGCGCGACGTCATCCGCGAGCTTCACGCCCGCGGCGAGGTGCAGGAGGCCAGGCGGCAGATTGAGACCCTCTGCCGTGTGCTCCGGACGCGGTACATGCTGGACGATCAGGCGGCCGATTCGCTCTCCCAGGCGCTGGCGCGCAGTCTGGAGGAGATCGGCCGGGCGATGGGGGCAGGCGAATGAGTGCTGATCCTCTCGCTGAGGCGCTCCGGCGCTGGGGCGCGGCACGCCGGCGGCGTGGTGGCGTGGCCCGCGACGCTCAGACGCTAGCCGAACGATTGGACGAGCGCGGCTGCGCCTATGGCCGGGTGGTGGGCGCCCGGCTGGACGATCTGGCCCACGCGCACGACCGCCTGGAGAGCAAGCTGAACGCGATCCTGCTCGCAGTCGCCGCCACGTTCATCAGCACGCTCGTCGGGATGCTCGTGCAGGCGTTGCGAGGAGGGGGCTGATGGACGCGGCGGTGCCGGATCGCGCCTCCGCGCTCGCGCTGGAGTACCGCGCCGGCCGGGAGGGCGCGCTCGAAGCCCTCTACGCGGAGCTGGCGCCGCAGCTCGCGCCAGTCCTCGGGCGCTATCGCGCCCGGCGCGGGATGCTGCCGGGCGCGCTCGAGTTCGGCGATCTGGTCCAGCAGAGTTGGATCATCATCGCCGAGCTGGCCCGGCGCTGGCGGCCTGAGCAGGGCAGCTTCGGCGCCTATACCCGCGGCTCCTTCGGCTGGGCGCTGGCGCGCTACGTGAAGGCGCACGCGCACGAGCGACGCTGGCGGAGCGTGCAGGTGCTGAGCCTCGACCACGACGAAGTGGCTGAGCTGCTCAACACCCACACGAGCGTGGACGGGCGCCTCTGGTCCGAGGCGGTGGCGTTCCGGGAGCTGCTGGAACACCTCTCTGAGCCGGAGCGGCAGGTCTTCCTGCTGCACCGGGTAGAAGGGCTGCCGGTCACCGAGGTGGCGCGCCGCCTGGGGACGTCGCGCTGGGTAGTTGATCGGCGGCTGCGGCGGGCGGAGTGCGCCGCGCTGGCCTGGGAGCAGGGCGAGCCGTTCCGCCGGGTGGCGCCCGGGCGCCACCAAGCGGCGCTGGAGCGGCTGGTGGTGACGCTCCACCAAGGGGCGAAAGCCAACAGGGCGCTGCCGGGACGCCGCTGGATCTGCACCGAGAGCGGGCTGTCCCAGGTGAGCTACGCCCGGCTCATGGCCCGCCTGGTCCGGGCCGGGTGCCTGGCGGAGCGCTCTCCGCGCCGCCCCGGCCGGCTGGTCGACCCCACCCCGGCCGCGACGCTCCGCCGGCTGCGCGCCTTCGAGGCGAGCCTGGCCGCCTCGCGCCAGGCGGCATCCTAACGCAGCACCCGCCCGAGCCCGGCCACCCGGCTGGGCCCGGGCGGCCTCGCCCCCTACCCCACGCGCTCCCAGTGGTCGCCAAGCTCCACTCCGAAGCCCGGCCGGGCGGGCAGGTGGGCATCGGGCAGGAACGGCTCGGTGGCGGCGCGCAGCCGGCTCAGGAACGTCTCGTACTCCCCCGGTCCATCTGGCCCCGTGGGGAGGTCGCCATGGCTGGTGACGTTCGGCGGGCGAGGCTCCCAAACCCAGGAGCTACGTGGCCCAGCAGACCTCCGCTCCCAGTCGAGCTAACGGACATTCGCCCGAGGAGGCGCCAGAAACACCGCCGGTTCGAGGGTCCTGACCTCCGGAGCAACGCGCTCAATTGCCGGCCGCAGGCGCTCAAAGGTTTCGGTTCTGATCTGCTTCGCCCGCTGCATTCCCAACACCGTGGTAGGCGATACGCAATTCGCATCCTCTATCAACTGCAGACGCAACGCATTGAAATGCACGGTGACCATTGTCTGGACGCCGGCGTCATCTCCCGGGGCGTCGCCCATGAACTCGAACTTGTTAACAGGTCCGCCACTTCCTTCGAAGAACAGATCCTCGGTCACATTGGAGTCGGTGTACTCATAACTGCTCTCGTAGGAGTTCAGGATCAAGCGCTGGATCTTCCAGCCAGGATCCGCCTTATAGATCTGATATCCCATGAACCCGCTGGCTGTTGTCCAATCCGACACTGTTTCCGCGGCAGTCATCGCAACAATCGCGCCCACGTGATCACTGAATGGAAGTACGGTAACATCAGCGCGCACTTTGGGTCCGTGCGACTTGAAGTCCTTATCCCCGCGTGTATGTGCGGGGATAAAGGTGATCGACTTCACCGGGACAGTCGTGACCATCGTTCGGCAGACCGGCGTGCGCGGCTGGATGACGGAAATCGTCGACATCGGATTTCCGTTCCACTTGAATATTAACATTTGACTGTCTGGTCGTAGTGTTACGCCATTGCCTCCCAAGTTGAGTATCAGGTGATAATGCGTCGGCTTGGTCAATTTCTTAGTCACATCCTCGGTGCAAGCATCACTGACCAGCTCCACTTGTACCTCTGGCGTAGCATCGAAATCGTACCCGTAAAACTCGAGTCGGTTAAGGTCACCGCTTGATATGCGGGACACATCGACGGCTAGCGGAACGACATTGCACAGCGCGGGTTGGCGATAGTCAACTTCTGTTCCCAGGAGTTTCGCGCGTATCAAGATTAGCTCCTGGCGGATCCTCGTGCGGATGAAGTCAAAGTCGCATCTGAACTCGCCACTCGCTGTCGAAACGCCCCGGGTGAGCACATCAGACAGGTCGTTGCGGACGGTCTTCTGCAGGTCGCTATCCAGCTTGGCGATAGCATCCTGCAGGACGCGCTGCCAGTCGACCAAAGGGCTGTCGAGGGCATTGATGGCGTCATCAAGGGTGGCGACGGACTTGTTGGTCGCGTTGGTGGCAGCGTTGGTCAGGTTGTCAATCGCCTCGGGGATGCCGCAGCTAGTAGTGAGGAAGGCGATGAGGAGCAGCCGCGTGCACAAGAAGAGGAGCCTGGCCGCGGATGGGCGGCACGGCCGCTTCGGTGGGGCGGGGGCATGCCTGGCCTGGGCCTCTTTACGCGAGTGCAGCGTCGCGGGGCGAGCAACATGGCCTAGCCACATGAGAGCGGCAGAGAGCGCAACCGCGATTGGCGCTTCGAAGCCCAGTGTGCGCCGCATGGTATCGAGCGCCTGCCAGGTCCCGTTGTCCGTGTCCGACTTGTTGGCGGGCAAGTAGTTGATGTGAAAGCCTAAGAGCACATTTGACTCCAAGACGACGCAGCCGCGCGGGAAGCGGCGGCCCTGGCCCAGCGGGAGGCGCCCCGCCAGGTGGTGCCGCTCCCGCGGCGGTCCGGCTCCTCCTCCGTCCCGCAGCCACAGTCGGTGCATGCGGGCGGCGCTGCGGTTCACCGCCCGCACGTTGCTATTAACGACGCCGGACCGCACTCCGGTCGGGCCGCGGGTGATCCCGCCAGCCTTTGGCGCCGGGCCGCCCGGGGCACGGTCGGCGTGCCGCAGCAGGGCGACCAGGCCCGGCTGGAGCACCGCCAGGACGCAGCCCTCGAGCCGCCGCCCCGGGCGGGCCTTCTCGCCGTCGACCGCGAGCGCGCGGCGCCGCGCGCTGCCGGCGCGATGCATGCCCTGCGCTGCGCCGCCCGGCACCCCGGGCGGCCAGCGGCCGGGGCGGCTCCTGGTCCGCGCGGGTCGGGGGCCGCCCAGGGGCAGCAGCGTGATGGCGAGGAACAGCAGGTAGCTGCCGCTGGCGAACAGGAAGCCCAGCGGCCCGCCGTTGTCGGAGAGGTCCTGCGCGGCGCGGCCGTCCGGCGGACCGCCGCGGTCAGCGCGTAGGCGATGTTCGTCAGCAGCAGCACCACCGCGCCGGCAGAGGCGAGCGCCGCGCAGCGGTGATCTTCATCGACGCCCAGAGCGGGAGCTCAAGGACCAGCGGGGCAGCCCGACTGCCCTGCAGCGGCGCCGCTCCGGGGTGGGCGGGCTCAGTCCATGAGCTGGGCGACGACGCGCGCCAGGCAGGACGCATCCAGCGAGGTGCAGGGCAGGTGCGCGACGAACGTGTAGAGCAGGAGGACGCCGATGGCCGCGGCGCTCAGCGCCACCAGCGCCAGGTTGAGCCATCGCACCTGCATCCGCACGCTCGCCACTACGCTCTGCCCCTCCAGCCGCAGCCCCACGTCGAGCAACGGCGCCGCGCTGATGGCCAGCGCCGCGGCCGGGCCACCCAGGATCAGCAGCTTCAGCAGCCCGGCCAGGATGCGGACGCCGAGCCCGGCCAACTTCGTCCTGGTGCAGTCCAGGGCGTAGCGCCGCTCAGCGCCCTCGAGCGGCCTGGTCGACGAGCCAGTGGAGCTCGCCATCCGTGGGCTGAACGCGGGCGGCGGGGAGAGATTGGTCCCCGGCCAGCACCCGGCGCAGCGCCTCGGCCTTGTCGGCGCCGCTGACCAGGAAGACGATGGCGCGGGCGGCGTTCAGGACGGGCAGGGTGAAGGTGACCCGGTCCACCGCGGGCGGCAGCGATCCCGGCGGGGTGGCGACGACCAGCCGGCGGCGCTCGTCCAGCGCGGGAGCGCCGGGGAAGAGCGAGGCGGTATGGCCATCGCTGCCGAGGCCGAGCAGGATCAGGTCGAAGCGGGGCAGGCTGCCATCGTCCAGCAGGAAGCTGGCCCGCAGCTCGCCCTCGTAGGCAGCGGCCACGACCTCGGGCGGGCCGGCGTCGATCGGAACACGGTGGATCTGCGCCGCGGGGATGGGGACGTGCCCGAGCAGCGCCTGCTGGGCCAGGCGCTGGTTGCTGCACGGGTCGTCGGCCGGAACCAACCGCTCGTCACTCCAGAAGACGTGCCAGCGGCTCCAGTCAGTCCGATCGCGCCAGGGCGAGGCGGCGAGCCGTTCGTACAGCGGCTGGGGCGTGGAGCCGCCGGACAGGGCAATGGCGAAGCGGCCGCGACTGGCGATGGCGCTGGCGGCGCGGGCGAGGACGTCGTCCGCCGCGGCCGCGCCGAGCGCAGCAAGGTCGGCGGTGACAGTGAGGCGAGGCCCGTTCATCAGCCATTGCCCGCTCAGGCCGGGGCATAGGCGCCCTGCTGGTTGGCGGGCTGGGGGACGAGCCAGCGAAAGCCGCGGCGCCCGATGAGCGCGTCAGCCTCAGGCGGCCCCCAGGTGCCGGCCGGGTAGTTCGGGAACTGGGGCAGGGGCAGGTGCGCCCAGCCGGCCCGGATCGAGTCGACGATCGCCCAGGCGGCCTCCACCTCGTCGTGGCGGATGAACAGCGCCTGCTGCCCGCTCATCGCGTCCAGCAGCAGCCGCTCGTACGCCTCCGCGGCCGGGCGGCCCAGCGAGCAGAAGCCGAAATCCATCTCCACCGGCTGGATCTCCATTCCAGTGCCGGGAACCTTGGAGTTGAAGCGGAGGGAGATCCCATCATCCGGCTGGATTCGCAGGGTGAGCACGTTCGGGGCGAGGCTCTCCTGGCTGCCACGGCTGAACAGCAGCTTGGGCATCCGCTTGAACTGGATCGCGATCGAGCTGGTGCGCTCGGGCAGCCGCTTGCCGTGGCGCAGGTAGATCGGGACGCCGGCCCAGCGCCAGTTCTCGATCCGGAGCTGGAGCGCGATGAACGTCTCGGTCAGCGAGCTGGGGTCGACGCGCTCCTCCTGGCGGTAACCGGGCACCACCGTGCCCTGGACCATCCCCGGGCCGTACTGGCCGCGCACCGTACGCTGCTCCACCTCCTGGGTGGTGAACGGCGGGATCGCCCGCAGCACCTTGACCTTCTCGTCGCGGATCGCGTCGGCGTCCAGCGTCACCGGCGGCTCCATCGCCACCAGCGCCAGCACCTGGAGCATGTGGTTGGCCACCATGTCCCGCAGCGCCCCGGTCTGCTCGTAGAATGGGCCGCGCCCCTCCACCCCGATCGACTCGGCGACGGTGAACTGGATGTGGGCGACGTGGTCACGGTTCCAGAGCGACTCGAAGATGCGGTTGCCGAAGCGGAAGGCGAGGATGTTCTGCACCGTCTCCTTGCCGAGGTAATGGTCGATGCGGAAGATCTGGTCCTCGCGCAAGACGGCTGCCAGCTCCGCGTTGAGCTGGCGGGCGCTCGGCAGGTCGTGGCCGAACGGCTTCTCGATGATGACCCGGGTCCAGCCCGGCCCGTCGCCCGCCCCTTTGCGGATCATCCCCGCCGCCTCGAGCTGCTGGACGATGGTGGTGTAGGCGCTCGGGGCGGTGGCGAGGTAGAACAGGCGGTTGCCGCGGATGCCGTAGCGCCGATCCAGCTCGGCGCAGACGCGTTTCAGCTCCTGGTACCCGCTGGGGTCATCGAAGCTCGCCTGGACGTAGCGGGCGTCGGCGAAGGCGGCGACGGCTGGTGGCCGGAAGGGCCGGCGGGCGTACTGTGCCGCCGTCTCGGCAATGTCGGTCTGGAACTGCTGGTCGTTGAGCGGCCGGCGGGCAAAGCCGACCAGGGCGGTGTTCTCTGGCAGGTGGCCGTCGGCGGCGAGGTTGTAGAGCGCCGGGATCAGCTTGCGATGGGTCAGGTCGCCGGTGGCGCCGAAGATGACGATGACGCACGGCTCGTGGTGGCCGTCGACCGACAGGCTGCCGCGCGGGCGAACGGTGGGGGCAGGGGCGAGAGTGGCCATGGCGATCTCCTGGACTACTCGGCGGGCTTGACCGCGTGCCCGCCGAACTCCTTCCGCAGCGCGGCGACGACCTTGGCGCTGAAGGACTCTTCCTGGCGCGAGCGGAAACGCTCCAGCAGCGACAGCGTGATCACCGGGGTCGGGACGTTCTCGTTCATCGCCTCGATCACCATCCAGCGGGCCTCGCCCGAGTCCTCCACGTAGCCGCGGATCCGCTCCAGGTTGCGGTCGCGGCTGAAGGCCTCGGCAGCCAGTTCACACAGCCAGGAGCGGATGACTGAGCCACGATTCCAGAGCCGCGCCACTTTCGCCAGGTCGAGCTCGAACTGGGAGGCGTGCAGCACCTCGAACCCTTCGCCGTACGCCTGCATCATCCCGTACTCGATCCCGTTGTGGACCATCTTCACGAAATGGCCGGCGCCAACCGGGCCGCAGTGCAGGTAGCCATCTGGCGGCGCGAGCGTCTGGAACGCCGGCTCCAGTCGGGCGAACGTCTCGGGGTCGCCGCCGATCATCAGGCAGTAGCCGTTCTCCAGCCCCCAGATCCCGCCACTGGTGCCCTGGTCCATGAAGCGGATCCCCCGCGCCGCCAGCGCCTCGGCGCGACGCATCGAATCGCGGAAGTTCGAGTTGCCGCCGTCCACCACCACGTCGCCGGGCGCCAGCCGCTCGCCCAGCTCCTGGATCACGCTCTCCGTGGCGGCGCCGGCTGGCACCATCACCCAGACCGCGCGGGGCGCGTCGAGCCGCTCGACCACCTCGGCGAGCGAGGCGGCGCCGGTTACCCCCGGCTGCTGCGCGATCTGCCGAACCACCTCCGGGTTGCGGTCGGTGGCAACGATCGTGTGCCCGCCCCGGGCGAGGCGAGTAACCATGTTGAAGCCCATCCGGCCAAGTCCGACAAATCCGAGCTGCATCGGCTGCTCCTCTTCGGTTCCTTCACGCCCATCCACAACTGGCAGGGGCCGGGGGCGCGGACTACCCCACCGCCGCCTGCTCGATCGCCTGGCGCAGCGCCGCCAGCCCGGCCAGCGGGTCCGCGCCCAGGTCGTGGCGAATGACGCGCCGCCCGTGCGCCTGCAAGGAGCGCAGGTCGCCCAGCGCCTGCGCCGCGATCAGCGTCCCGAACGAGTACGGCGCCTGGGGGATCGGCAGGTCGGCGCGCGGCTGGGAGACGAGCTGGACGAACACCCCGGTGTTCGGGCCACCCTTATGGAGTTGGCCGGTCGAGTGCAGGAAGCGCGGGCCGTAGCCCACCGTGGTGGCGACCCGCAGCCGGTTGCGCAGACCCGTCCGGATCGCCTCCAGCGCCGCGTCCGTCTGGTCGGAGGGTGGGACATACACCATCAGCGCAACGTAGTCGCCCGGGCGGGCCTGCTGGACGAAGGCGCCGACGGCCTCCGGGCTGGCGGACTCCACCGCCGGCAGCGTCCCGGCCCGCTCGTAGTTGGCCAGCACCGCCGCGGTGTTGTCCTTGCTCTCCTGCACGTTCGGCTGGTCGAACGGGTTGATCCGCAGCACCGCGCCGGCAGTGGCGGTGGCGAACTCCCAGCGGAAGAACTCGCCGCCCAGGTCCAGCAGGTCGTGCAGCTTCAGCCGCACCACCGGCTGCCCGGCCGCTTCCAGCGCCCGCAGCCGGGCCTCGGTCGGAACGTCCATCGCGCCGTCCAGCTCCAGCGCCACGAACACCCGGTCGTCGCCATAGACCTCCGGCCCGCCGAGCGGCTCACCGGCCACCGGGACGATCCCCTTGCCCTGCTTGCCGGTGCTCTCGGCGATGAGCTGCTCCACCCAGAGCCCGAAGCTCGCCAGCGCCGGCGGCACCACCAGCGTCAGCTTGTCGCGACCGCGCAGCGCCTGCTGGCCCAGCAGCAGCCCGAGCCAGAGGCCGGGGTTATCCAGCGGCGGGACGCAGGCGGCACACGCCTGCATCATCGTCTCCGCCCGGTCGAGCAAGGCGCGCACGTCGCGCCCGATCAGCGCTGCCGGCACCAGGCCGAACAGCGTCAGCGCCGAGTAGCGGCCGCCGACATCGGGCGGCGTGGCGAGCACCCGGCGGAAGCCGCACTCGTGGGCCAGCTTCTCCAGCGAGGTGCCCGGATCGGTCAGGGCGATGAACTGCTCGCCCGCGTGGCGCCCCCGGCGCTGCTCCACCGCGGCGTAGAAGTAGCGGAACAGCGAGATCGTCTCGATCGTCCCGCCGGACTTCGAGGAGACCAGAAACAGCGTGTGCTCCAGGTCTACCCCGCGCTGGTCGGCGATGGCATCCGGGTGCGTGGTGTCGATCACCGTCAGCCGCGGGTAGCCGGAGGCCGAGCCGAACGTCTTGCGCAACACCTCCGGGCAGAGACTGCTGCCGCCCATCCCGAGCAGGAAGACCTCGCTGAACCCGGCCTGGCACACCTCGGTGGCGAGCGTCTCCAGCAGGCCGGCCTGCTCCTCCATCTGCTCCGGGAGGGTCAGCCAGCCCAGTGCCCCGCGGATCTGCTTACGCGCCGCGGGGTCGTCGCTCCAGACAGAGCCATCCTTGGCCCAGATCCGCTCTGCCAGATCGGCCGGGGGCGGGTCCACCGGGACGTTCGCGGAGGCATACCCCGCCGTTCGTGCCAGCAGCTCCTGGCGCTTCCGCGCGGTCGTCTCAATCAGCTTGTCGTAGGAGTCGCCAAACGCCTTGAGCCCCTCGCGCAGGAGCTGCGCGGTGACCGCGTGGTAGTCGATCCCCAGGTCCGCCAGCGCCTGAAGCGTTGCTCGCGCCCCCTCCAGGTCCTGCTCGACGCTATTCGGGATCACCCGGCCGTGGTCACGGAAGGCGTCGAGTGTTGCCGGGGGCATGGTATTGACGGTGTTGGGGCCGATGAGCGCTTCCACATACATCACGTCGGAGTAGCGCGGGTTCTTGGTGCCGGTGCTCGCCCAGAGCGGCCGCTGCACCTGCGCCCCCCGCGCCGCCAGCGCCTGGAAGCGCGGCTCGGCGAAGATCTCCTTGAAGCGCTGGTAGGCCAGCCGGGCGTTGGCGATCGCCGTCCTACCCAGCAGCGCCTCGGCCTCCGGGCGGCCCTCGTGGATCCGCGCCTCCAGCAGGGCGTCGACCGCGGTGTCGACCCGGCTGACGAAGAAGCTGGCGACGGAGGCGATGCCCGACAGGTCGCCGCCGCGGGCGGCGTAGCGCTCCAGCCCGGCGATGTAGGCGCGGGCCACTCGCTCGTAGGCGTCCAGCGAGAACAGCAGGGTCACGTTGATGTTGATCCCCTCGCCGATCGCCTGCTCGAACGCCGCGATCCCCTCGTCCGTCCCGGGAATCTTGATCATCACGTTCGGGCGGTTCAGCAGCCGGAACAGCCGCCGCGCCTCGTCGAGCGTGGCCGCGGTGTCGTGCTCCTTGTGCGGCGCGACCTCCAGGCTGACGTAGCCGTCGCGCCGCTGGGTGCGCTCGTAGATCGGCCGGAGCAGGTCGGCGACTGCCTGGATGTCCTCGACCGCCAGCGTCTCGAAGATCTCTCCGGCGGTCTTGCCGGCGTGGACGAGCGCGTGCAGCGCCTCGTCGTAGTCGGTGCTGCCGCCAATCGCTTTCTCGAAGATGGTCGGGTTAGAGGTGACGCCGGTGATCTCGCCGGTGTCGATCAGCCGCGCCAGCGCGCCGCTGCGCAACAGGCCACGGCGGACGTTGTCGTACCAGACGCTCTGACCCTGCTCGCGCAACTGGAGGAGGGGGTTGTTCGACATTGGCCGCTCTCCCTGGCTTCCGGGTTCGGGACTTCGCGCCGCCTGGTGTCGCGCGCTCCCGCGCCTACGATCACTGTACTTCTGCGAGCCAGCCTCTGGCCGAAATCGCCCGGGGGCAGCGCAGAGCGCCACTCCTGCCGCCGACCACCAGGCGGAGAAGCTGGCAATCCGCGGTGCTGTCTCGCCCTGCCTCTCTGTGTTACACCCAGCGCCACCCGGTCGGCACTTCCCGGGCGTGGCTCAGAGGTCTGCCGCAGCTCCAGCAGGTCCGGCTCCCAGAAGGGATAGTGCACAAAGAACTCCGGCCCGAGGAACTGGAACAGCTCCGCTGCCGCCCGCTCGATCAGCACGCTCTCCTCACCCTGAACCATGCTCTCTCCTCCATCGTCTCTTCGAGGCTCGCCCCAGAAGGCCAGGCAAGGGTAGCGCATGGCTAGTTGAACCGGAGGCAGAGTCGCCATGCGAGGCCCGAGCGCCGCGGCGGAGAAAATCCGTGCCCGGGTCGAGCCGGCCCGGGTAGTATGTGGCGAGGCGCGAGCTGCGTCGTGAGAGAAGGGACGAATGGACCACACGAGCCGTCGGGCGCTCGGGGCTACGATTCTCGGGGCCGCGCTGGGCGCTGCGCTAGCGCTGGGCACCCTGGCGGCGGCTCCGGAGGACCCCGCGGCCGAGCCAGCTCCCCTGGTGATCTCGGATACACCCTCCGCTGAAGAAACCGCTCCTCCTGCCCCGCCCCTGGGAATTCCCACCCCCGTGGTGGCGCAGCTCCCGAGTGGGCTGCTGCTCACCTGTGAACGAAGCCAGGCGCTCGTGCTCGGAGCCCCGGGCCGCGAAGGCTTTCGCTTTACCTGCACGGTGACCGGCGGCGCAGCGGAGGAGGCCAGCTTCGACCTGTACGGGGCGCTGGCCGGGAGCTCCCCCGCCCTGCCGACGCTGCCGCTCGACCCGTTCTGCAGCGGGACGCTCCAGGAGGGGACCGGCGTATGCAGCCGGAACGTTATCGCCGAGGTCGGCTACCTGGGCGGGACGCTGACAGTGAGCGGCACGCTGCAGCCGAGTGGCCGGCCGGTGGGGCCGGCCAGGGTGGTGTTCGGCACGGGCGAGGGCGCCGTCGCGACGCCCGGCCCCTGACCGTTCCGCCGTCAGCTCGCCGCGCCCCGGCCCAGCACCCAGATTTCGCCGGTCATCCCCTGCTCCGTGTCGCCGGGCAGCGGGCTGTAGAGCTGCCAGACCCCGGCATTGGGAAGGGTGAGCGTGGTGGTGCGGGTCTCCCCGGGCTGCAGCACGGGATCGAACAGCGTCTGCTGCAGCGCCTGATCCTGGGTCATGACGGCAAGGTTGTGCGGGGTGGTTCCCAGATTCGTCACGGTCACGGTTATCGGCTGTCCTTGTCCCACCACCACCTGCGCCGGGCTGATCGAGAACTCGCGCAGGGTGAACGTCACCGTGTCGGTCGGCGGCTGCGCGGGCGCCTCCTGTGCGGTGGCAAGCGCGGGCGCCAGCGCGAGGGCGAGCAGCCCAACCGCCCCAACGATGCCGAGCGCTCGGAACGTCCTCATCGCGTACTCCTCCGCGAGGGAGGCGACCAGCAGCGGACGAGCCCTGGTGGGCTGCCGCGCCGCTGCCCGTCTCGTTTCCTAAACTCATCCTAGCACACAGGCTCCGACGGGCACGGCAGCGTTCCTCGGGCGAGGAGGGAATCTTCAGACCCTGCCACCGCGGTGATCCCCGCCGTTGCCGTCAGGGCGCGTTGCGCGTATCGTGATGGAGAGCCAACCCTGGGGGTCCGGGAGTAAGGCAGCTCGATGTTCGACGACGACCACGGCCATCCCGTTCTAGCATTCCTCACCGTGCTCAACACCCTGGTGCTCGTCGCGCTGCTGTACCTGCAGATCGGCAGCGGGCTGCTCGACCTCGGTGGCCTGCCAGTCGTCGGCTCGCTCCTGGGGCGAACCGCGAGCCCTGCGGTTGTCGGCGAGGAGGTCTCAACGTCGGGTACCCCCACCCCTGGCGCCCGCTCCGCTGCCACCCGGACCGCCGCGACGGGTACCCCCACCCCCGCTTCGCTGCGTGGTGGCGACAGCGTGCTGGTGAAGCGCGGCGCCGAATTCCGCTCCTCGGGCGATCTGAAGCAGGGCGTGTTCTGCCGGCTCACCGACGACACCCCGGGCTCGATCATCAACCAGGAGCCGGCGAAGTCAACGGACTCGCAGGGACGCCCGCGCACGGTCTACCCGGTCGAGGTCCGCGACGCGCCCTGCGAGGGCGGTGGCAAGGTAGCGGACGTCAAGGGCTGGGTCTCGGAGGAGTTCCTGAAGCGGCCGTAGCCGTGGCTGGCTACGGACCAGAGTGAGGGAGAGCGAGCGATGTGCTTCGACCTATCGGCGCGACCGCCCATTCCCCCGATCGCCGGGGGCGCGGGCGACGGACGCGAGGTGATTTTGCAGTCCGCGGACGGGGCGCGCTTTCGCGCCTACGCGGCACGGGCCAGTCGCCCCAGCGGGGCCGGGATGCTGGTGCTCCCCGATGTCCGCGGGCTGCACCCCTATTACGAAGAGCTGGCGCTGCGGTTCGCGGAGGCGGGGATCGACGCCGTGGCGATTGACTACTTCGGCCGCACCGCCGGCCTCGCCCGGCGTGACGATCCCAGCTTCGACTTCATGGCCGAGGTGCAGAAGACCAGGTTCAACACCCTGGACCAGGACGTTGCCGCCGCGGCAGCCTACCTGCGCTCGCCCGAAGGCGGCGCGGTGCGGGCGTTGTTCAGCGTCGGCTTCTGCTTCGGTGGTCGGCTGTCCACCCTCCAGTCCGCCTCCGATCGCCAGATGGCCGGGGTCATCAGCTTCTACGGCTGGCCGGTTGGCCCGGGCCGGACGGACGTGCCGGCACCCATCGACCAGGTCTCCCGCTTCCAGGCGCCGATCCTGGCGATCTACGGCGGGGCGGACGAGGGCATCCCGGCGGAGCACCGCGCCGAGTTCGACGCCGCGCTCGCCCGCGCCGGAGTCGAGCACGAGTATGTAGTGTATCCGGGCGCGCCGCACAGCTTCTTCGACCGCACTTACGAGCAATACGCGCAGGCATCCGCCGACGCCTGGCGGCGCATGCTGGACTTCATCCAGCGGCACACGTAGGGTCCGGGGGAGAGTTCCCCGGCCTGGCCGCGGGGAGGCTGGCTGCTATGCGCGCAGGAACGCCAGGCAGGAGTTCTGCCCACCGAAGCCGAACGAGTTCGACAGCGCGGCGATCACCGTGCGCGACCGGCAGACGTTCGGGACGTAGTCCAGGTCGCAGGCCGGATCGGGCGTCTCCAGGTTGATCGTGGGGGGAACACACCCTTCGGCGATCACTAGCACGGTGACCGCGGCCTCCACCGCCCCGGCCGCGGCGACCATGTGGCCGGTCATCGACTTGGTGGAGCTCACCCAGACCTCATCCGCCGCCGCGCCGAACGCGGTGCGGATCGCCCGCGTCTCGGCGATGTCGCCGAGCTGGGTGCTGGTGCCATGAGCGTTGATGTAGCCGACGTCGCGCGGGGAGATGTTCGCCTGGCGCATCGCCAGCTCCATTGCCCGCGCCGCCACTTCGCCTGTCTCCAGGGGCGCCACCGGGTGGAAGGCGTCGGTCGTCGCGCCATAGCCGGCGAGCTCGGCGTATACCCGAGCGCCGCGGGCGCGGGCGTGCGACTCGGACTCCAGCACCAGCACTGCCGCTCCCTCCGCCAGCACGAAGCCGTCGCGGTGCAGGTCGAACGGCCGGCTGGCGCGCGGCGGATCGTCGTTGCGCTGGGACAGCGCGCCCAGGGCGGCGTAGCCCGCCAGCGACACGGGCCACACCAGCGCCTCGCTCCCACCCGCCAGTATCACGTCCACCGTGCCCCGCCGGACCATCTCGAATGCCTCGCCGATGCTGTGGCCCCCGGTGGCGCAGGCGGAGGCGATGCTGAAGCTTGGCCCGTGCAGCCCCATGGACATCGCGATCTGCCCAGCCGCCATGTTTGGGGGCACGACCGCGCCGGTGAGCGGGTGGATCGCCTCTGCCCCGCGCTCGTGCACTCGGATCACCGCGTCGGTGGTGCCTTCCAGCGCCGAGCCGCTGACGCCGATAAGGACGCCGATGCGATACGGGTCCTCATCGGCCAGGTTCAGCCCGGCATCACGCACCGCCTCCTGGGCCGCGACAAGAGCGAACTGTGTCACCCGGGATGTGCGCCGGGCGAGCTTCGGGCCGAGCAGCGCCGCCGGGTCGAAGCCGGCCACCTCGCCCGCGATCCGGCTGGGAAAGCCGGTAGTGTCGAAGCGGGTGACGGCGACCACGCCACTCTGTCCCCGGAGCATGGCACTCCAGGTTGTCGGAAGATCGAGGCCGAGCGGGGTGACCGCGCCCAGCCCCGTGATGAGCACTCGTTCAGGCATCGCTCACTTGTGAAGGCAGGATCGCCGGGGCGCCTGGCCGCGCCTCGCCTGCCCTCGCTGTCCACCCATGCAGATGAGCACAGTTGGCCTAAGGGTAACACACGGCAGCCTGGCGATCCGAGCCACCAGCGCCTCCCCCAGAGCCGGGCGTTGTCTGCGAACGGGGCGCTGGCTCCGGGCCGGCCAGCGCTTCCCGCGCTTGCTGCGGGGCGACGGCGCTGCATACCATGCGGCTGATCCTGGAGCATGCTCCTGCCCGTGAGGTTCTCCATCGCCACGATCGAACGCTCACTCATCGTCAACGCCGACGAGTTCGGCCTGACAGAGCACGTCAATTTCGGGATCATCGAAGCGCACGAACGCGGGGCCGTCACCAGCACCACCATGCTGGCGAACATGTGGGCGTTCGAGCACGCCGCGGCGCTCGCCCGCGCGCACCCCACGCTGGCCGTGGGCGTCCACCTGAACCTGACTCACGGCCGGCCGGTGCTCCCGCCCAGCCAGGTGCCCACACTGGTGGATGCAGACGGCCAGTTCTACCGTCGCAGCCCGTTCATCCGCCGCCTGCTCCGTGGCCAGGTGCGCATCGATGAGGTGATCGCCGAGTGCCGGGCACAGGTAGAGAAGGTCCGGGCCGCAGGGATCAACCCGAGCCATCTGGATTCGCACGAGAGCACCTACATGTACCCGGCGATCTTCACCCGGGTGGTGTCGCTGGCGCAGGAACTGGGTCTGGCGCTGCGGCTTCCGGAAGAGCCGATGCCGCCGGGCGCGTTCCACCCGCGCGAGGCGTACCTGCGCTACGCTGCCAGCCAGGCGTTCGTGAAGAACCACTTTATGTGGCTGCTGGCGAAGGCTTACCGACCGCTCCTGCGTGCCCGCGGAGTGCCGACGAGCGACCACTTCCTGAGCACGTTTAGCTGCTTCCGCCGCAACCGGGCCGGCTTGCAAGATGGGCTCCTGCGCGACCTGGCGACGCTCAAGCCCGGCGTCACTGAGCTGATGGTGCACCCGGGATACACCGACGCCCGGCTGGAAGGGCACCTGGATGGCGGCATCCTGGCCGCCCTGCGCCGCGAGGAGGAGATCCGGGCGCTCACCAGCCCTGAGCTGCTGCAGCTCGTGCGCGACCAAGGGATCAGGCTGACTACCTACCATGCGCTGCGGGGCGCCGGGACGCCGGTCCATGTGGCCGAGCCTGTGCGGGAGGGGCCGGTCCGCATCGTCGCCTCGCCCCGCCCGGCGCGGCCGGCCGCGCCGGCGATCCTGCGCAGCCGGCGGTCACCGCTGCGGGCGATGTTCCTGGTGCCCTATCCCACCGAGGGAGCAAGCAACCGGCTGCGGGTGGAGCAGTATTTCCCGTACCTGCGTGAGCACGGTGTCATTCCATCCCTCCACCCGTTTATGTCGAGCGAGTTCTATCGGCTTCGCTACACCCGGGGTGAACTGTCGCGGAAGGCGGGGTACTTCTTCGTCTCGTCCCTGCGCCGGTTCCTGGATGTCCTCCGGGCGGGCGAGGCCGACGTGCTGTTCGTCCACCGCGAGGCGTTTCCCATCGGCGGCCACTTCGTCGAGCAGGTGTTGGCCCGCATTGGGGTGCCGATGGTGTTCGATTTCGACGACGCCGTCTATCTGCCCAGCCCCGGCGGGGCCGGCGGCTGGCTGCAGGTGCTGAAACGGCCGGAGCGCACCGCTCGGGTGATCGAGCTGGCCGACCACGTGGTGGCCGGCAACGAGAACCTGGCCGCCTACGCCCGCCGCTACAACCCCAACGTCACCGTGATCCCCACCCCGGTGGACACTGCCGTGTTCTGTCCGGCGCCCGAGCCGCGCCTGAGCGAGCGGGTGGTGATTGGCTGGGTGGGCAGCGACACCACCGCCCCGTATCTGCTCATGATCCGCGACGCGCTGGAGCGAATCGCCCGCCGCTACCCCCAGGTGGAGGTCCAGGTGGTGGGCGGGACGCAGATGCCCCTCGACGTGCCGAACCTGGTCAGCCGCCGCTGGACGCTGGAGGGCGAGCTGGAGTCGCTGCGCGGCTTCGACATCGGGATCATGCCGATGCCTGATTCCGAATGGACCCGGGGCAAGTGCGGCTTCAAGGCACTGCTGTACATGAGCGTGGCAGTGCCGCCGGTCTGCTCCCCGGTGGGCGTCACGACCGACATCATCCACGATGGGGTCAACGGGCTGCTGGCGACCACCACCGAGGAGTGGGTGGACAAGCTGGCCCGCCTGATCGAGCAGCGGGAGTTGCGCTGGCAGATGGGCCGCTCCGGGCGACGCACCGTGGAGGAGCGGTTCTCGCTCTCCAGCCAGGCGCCACGGTTCCTGGAGGTGCTGCTGCAGGCTGCCCAGAGCCGGCCGGGCGCGCGAGCGGCGCGGGCCGGGTAGCGGGCAGCCGAGCGCTGGCGTTGTTCTGGCATAACTGGCGTATACCCGCCGGGTGCCCAGCGCCCGGCGGCGCAAGGCATCACGCGGCTCGCCGGAGGCCCCATGCCCCGCGCCATTGTCGTCCTGCACGGCGACCAGACCGGTGAGGAGCTGCTCAAGGAGGCGCTCCGGGTGCTCAGCCCGGACGTCCTGGGGCTGCAGCTCGAGCTGATCCACTTCGATCTGAGCCTGGCCGAGCGGCGCCGCACGCGCAACGCCATCGTCAGCGACGCGGCCCGGGCGATGCGAGCGCACGGACTGGGGCTGAAGGCGGCAACGATCACCCCGGAGCAGGCCGGGGACGTGGGGAGCCCGAACGCGATCCTGCGCGAGGAGCTGGACGCCACCGTCATCCTCCGCACCGGCCGGCGGCTCCCCGGGGTGCGGCCCATCGGCGGCGTCTTCGCCCCGATCTCGGTCGTCCGCATGGCCGTCGGCGACGCCTACCGGGCCAGGGAATGGCGCGAGGGCGACGGGCTGGATGAAGTGGCCTTCCGCGCCGACCGGATCACCCGCCGGGTCTGCCGCGCCGTCGCCGAGTTCGCCTTCCGCCACGCCGAGCGTACCGGCGCGCGGGTGTTCGGCGGGCCGAAGTTCACCGTCAGCCCGCTCTACGAAGGGATGTTCAAAGAGGAGCTCGACGCCGCCGCCGCGCGCCATCCCAGCGTGGCCTACCAGCCGCTGCTGATTGACGCGCTGTACGCGGCGCTGCTGAACACCTCCGGCGAGCCACTGGTGATCCCCGCGCTCAACCGCGATGGCGACTGCCTGTCGGACTTCGTGCTGCAGATGTTCGGCTCGATCGCTGGCGCCGAGTCCCTGATCCTGGGGTTCAACGAGGACTGGAGCGTGCGAGTGGTGATGAGCGAGGCGCCACACGGGACCGCGCCGCGCCTGGAAGGCAAGAACGTCGCCAACCCGCTGGCGATGATCCTCGCCGCCGCCGCGCTGCTGCCCTATCTGAACGACCCCGACGCGACCCGTGCTGCCGAAGCGATCCAGGAAGCGGCGCTGGGAGCGCTCCGCGCGGGGGTGCGCACCGCGGATCTGCACGGCCATGCCAGCACGACCGACTTCACCGACGAGGTGATTCGCCGCACGCGCGCTGCGCTAGGTACCTGATCCTCAGCGTCGAGCCAGGTGGAGAGTGGAGCCGTCTCTTCCCGCTTCTCGCCCCCTGACGTGAGCACGGGGCAGGCCGAAAGGGGTTGCCCTACCATGGCCCCGCGGCTTGCGCTCGCGGCCAAGCCGGTGGTTCACTGGCAGGCGCCCGCCGCCTGGCTCGCGGACTCCAGTGCGGGCGCGGTCCAGACGAAGCATCAGGCTAGAGCATTCACGTCTGCCCGCCGGGCGACGGCAGGGTTGCAGGGAGGCATCATGCCTAAACAGGTCCCGCTGCTGGCTCTCGCGGTGGCGCTCGCGTTCGGCGTCGCCTGCTCGGCCCCCACTCCGACGCCCCCAGCGACGGAGGTGCCAGCATCGCCAACCAGCCCACCCCCCACCCCCACTCCTACTCCCGCGCCCCCCACCGCGACGCCCACCGCGACGCCTGCTCCGCCAACCCCGACCCCAACCCCACTCCCGCCCAGCCCTACCGCCACTGCGACGGCCACGCCCACCGCGACCGCGACGCCGATCCCGCCCTCGCCAACGCCCGTTGCCACCAGGCCGGCTGTCAGCCCGAGCCCGGCCAGTGCCGCGACGGCAGCCGCCACGGCCGGGCTGGACCTCGCGGCCGTGGCGAAAGCGCTGCGCGCGGTCAAGAGCTTCAGCGCCGACATCAGTGGCAGCCAGCAGGGACAGGCGATCAAAGGGACCGTGCAGGTGGCCATGCCCGACCGGGTCCACATGACTGTCTCAGGGATGATGGGGCCGCAGACACTGGAGATCATCGCGATCAAAGACGTCAACTACGTCCGGCTGGGCAACGAAGCCTGGCAGAAGATGGCGGGCGGGACCGGGATGATCGACGTGCATGCGGTCACGGATCCCGAGGTGATCGCCCAGGAGCTCCTGGCTCCGGGTGTCAAGGTGACGCCGGGGGGTACCGCGACGGTGCGGGGCGAGAGCTGCCAGCAGTTCCTGCTCGAGCGCAACGGCGACGTCACCACGCTGTGTATCGGGAAGGACAATCTGCCGCGACGCGTCGTGCAGCAAGGCATCATGCTGGAGCTGTATGGCTTCAACCAGGAGGTGTCCATTACCCCCCCCATCCCCTAGCATGGCCGACGCGGGTGAGCCCGTTTGCCCAGCGTGGCACGCGGGATGCATTTCCGCCAGCGCGTGGGAGCAATCCCAAAGCGATACGGGGGTAACAACCGGTGAGCATCATCGCGTGGATCATCGTCGGCCTCCTCGCTGGCTGGCTGGCGGGTATGTTGGTAGGAGGTCGCGGGTTCGGGATCCTGGGTGACATCGTTGTCGGTATCATCGGCGCCTTTATCGGTGGCTTCGTCGCCTCGGCGCTGTTTGGTCCCGGCGACTACGTCAACGGGTTGAACGTCGCGAGCATCATCGTCGCCGCGATCGGCGCGATCATTCTGCTGCTGATTCTGCGCGCCATCCCAGGCGTGCAGCCGTTCGAACGCTAGCGCCAGCCAGGCGCGGCAAGGCGAGAGCGGGGGGCACAGATCCTCCCCGCTCTCGGCGCTTAACGGCTCCCACGCACCCGGTGGAGCCAGCGCACCAGCCATCCTAGCGCCGCGCCAGCGCGGTCGGGCCGGGCCTGAGGGACGAACGGCGGCTCGGCGTAGTGCCGCTCGCGCCGGCCGAGCGAGAGCAGGTGCGTCAGGCCGCGCTCCAGGCCGGAGGGCGAGGTATCCACCAGCGCCAGGAAGTCCTCCCCGTTGTCCACCTGGAGGGCGACCAGCTCGCCGCTGGGGTCGATCGTCGCAACAACGCCGAGCTCAAGGTAGCGGTAGCCCGCCGCGCTGGAACGACCGAGGGCCAGGTACGCCCGCCAGGCAGGGACGTCAGCGAAGTCGACAACGACCACGTCCGGGCCCCAGGCGCGCCGGGCCACCGCGGCAAGGACCGGCCGAATCCACGGCCCAAAGCGCGCCGCCGCGGCGCGCTTTGTCTGCTGCCAGGTCTCGCTCATGCCGCTGAGCGTGTCGCGCCTAGCCCACCCCGCCCACTCGGCCCTTGCCGGCCGCCTTCCGCTCGCGCTGGCGCAGGTAGGACTCATAGCACCGCCAGCACAGGTAGCCTCGGCCGTCGGGCGCAGGGATCGGGTGTGTCTCCTGGTAGCCCGGCCCGATGATGATCGTGCACTCCTTGCACTGCACCAGCCGAGAGGGCTGGCTCACCTCGCCCGTCTCCATGGCGCCACTCCATATCGACCGCGACACCGGCGAGCCTCCGCAACCGCGCGATGCCACCGGTGGTTGACCGTAACACCCCCGCTCGACCATTCTAGTCGGGTCCCCGTGCGCTGGCGAGAGGGGAGTGCCGGCCATGCCGCCAATTGCGCCCCGCGAAGCAGCACTCCCGGGAGGAGCCGGGGGAGCTATGCGAGCCGCCAGCAGCCACCCTGCTGCCGTGCTCGCCCCTCCGCTTCCAGCTTCTGCAGGTGTGCCAGGACAGACCGTGCCGCCACCGGGTGGAGCGCCGGGGGGACATCGGTGTAGATGGCCGCGACCAGCTCCGGGATCGTCCGTGCCCCCGCCCGGAGCTGGTCGAGCACCTGGTGCTCGCGCTCGAGCCGATGCTCCAGGTACTGGCGTAGCTTGGCCCGCGGCTGCTCCACGACCGGTCCGTGGCCAGGCAGGATCAGCGCCAGATCGAGGGCGAGGAGGAGCCGGAGCGAATCCAGGTAGGCGGCCAGGTCCCCGTCGGGCGGGTTGATGACGATGGTGCCCTCGCCGGCGACATGGTCGCCGCTGAACAGCGCCCGCGGTCGCTCCAGCAGGAAGCACAGATGGTCGCGGGTGTGGCCGGGGGTCGCCAGCGCCTGCACCTCGACGCCGCCCACGGTCAGGCGAGCGCCGTGCAGCAGCGGGAGATCCACCCCGGGCAGGCTCGGATGCCCGGCCAGGCGGAGGCCGAGCCGGCGCTTGAGCGCCAGCGCCGCAGGCAGGTGGTCCGGGTGCCAGTGGGTGACGAGCGCCAGCGCCAGCCGCCCCCGGGGGCGGCTGGCGCGCTCCAGCGCCTCCAGGTGGGCGGGGATCAGCGGACCGGGGTCGACGACCGCCAGCTCGCCCTGGCCCAGCAGGTAGCTGTTCGTCCCCTGGCCGGTCATCAGGCCGGGGTTGGGCGCCAGCACGCGCTCGATCCCGGGCGCTACCAGCATCCTTCGAGCTCCTGGGGCAGAAACGGCTCCAGGCTGTCGTCGTACACCTCGGGCTGCACCGAGACGATCGGCTTGCTCCGCGCGAAACGCAGCAGATCGTCCAGGGTACGCTGCCCAGCGATCCGCTCCAGGTGCCGCTGGGTCACCAGCACCAGTGGGAAGTCGCCGCGGCCGTAGCCTTCGAGCGCTTCAGAAGGGGTCACCCAGACGCCGGCCACCGTTTCGATATCGCAGTGCAGTGCCTGCTGGCCGGCGGGCAGCGTCGCCACGAAGAAGCGCGTGTCGTAGCGGCGGGGATAGGGGCGCGGGGTCACCCAGTGCGAGAAATAGATGAGCTGCTCGCACGCCAGCCGCAGCCCTTCGTTGCGCGCCAGCGCCGCCAGAGACAGATGGCCCGCCTGCACCCCGAGCCGCCCCAGCGCCAGCCGCTCGGCGCGGTCGCCCGGCCGAAAGCTGGGCGCCGCCTCGGGCCGCGGCTCCGCCAGCAGCACCCCCGCCTCCTCGTACAGCTCGCGCAGCGCCGCCACGTGCAGCGCCAGCGCCTCGTGGTCGCTGGCTGGCGGGGCGCCACCCCGCTCAGCCAGCCGACGGAGCGCGTCGTCCGGGCCGAACGGCGCGCAGGCAGCGCCCACCGCCGGGTCCAGATCGTCCGAGCGGACCGTGCCGCCGGGAAAGACGTAGACGTCGGCAGCGAACTCGCTCCGCACCGGCCGCCGCACCATGAACACCTGGTATGCCTGGCCGCCCGATGTCGCCGCGGCCTCTCGGACCAGGATGACGGTGCTGGCGAGACGTGGCTCAGCCACCATGCGCTCTCCTGGAGCATCCTGCCTCGCGGCGCTGTGTTCAGCCATCCTACGGATACTGCTCGGCTATGCCGCGCAACGCCGCCTCGGTCTCCTGGTCAATCACGTCGGGGCTCGCGTGCAGGTCCGCATCCAGCGCTTCGATGTAGCGCGTGGCGGCGATCGCCGCGGTTGTGGCGTCGCCGACGGCGTTGGTGATCTGGCGCACGTACTGCGCGCGCACGTCGCCAGCGCAGAAGATCCCGGGGATGGAGGTTTCCATCTTCTCGTCGGTGATGATGAAGCCCAGCGGATCGGTCTGCACCGGGTCACGGAAGATCCCACTGTTGGGCTGGAAGCCCACATAGATGAAGACCCCGCCGACGGACAGCCGGGTCTCGGTCCCGGTCTGCAGGTTGCGGACACGCAGCCATTCCACCTTGTCCGACCCGCCGATCTCCTCCACCACCGAGTGCAGCACTGGCTGGATGGTTGGGTTGTTGAGGGCGCGGTCCTGGAGCACCTTCTGGGCGCGGAACTCGCCACGCCGGTGGATCAGGTAGAGCCGACTGGCATACCGAGTGAGGAAGGTGGCCTCCTCTACCGCCGAGTCGCCGCCGCCCACCACCGCCAGCGGCTGGCCCTTGAAGAACGCTCCGTCGCAGATAGCACAGTACGACACGCCGCGGCCGGCCAGCTCCTGCTCGCCGGGGACGCCAAGCTTTCGCGGCATCCCGCCCGTCGCCACGATGATCACTTTGGCGCGGTACAGCTCTTCGTCGGCGGTGCGCGCGTATTTCCAGCGGCCGTCCGACCAGATCTCGACAACCTCGCCATACTCCCAGCCGGCGCCGAACTCCCGCGCGTGCTCCTCGAAGAGCTGTGCCATCTCCATGCCGGTAATGCTCTTGAACCCGGTGTAGTCCTCGATCAGCTCGGTGTTCAAAAGCTGTCCCCCCGGCCCCATGCGATCCAGGATGATCGTCTTCAGCCGGGCGCGTCCCGTATACAGCCCGGCGGTCAGGCCGGCTGGCCCCGCGCCAACCACCACCACGTCGTACTCTTTCGTCACCTGCTCGTACTCCCGCGGCTGTCCCCAGGCGCTGTCCGCCTGCTCTGCTCGTTTCAACCCAACTATACCCGTCGCCATTCCCAGGCGCCGGCGGCGGCCAGATGCCTCGGGAAAGCGCGGGCTTATGGGCGAGCATGCTCCGTTGCCCGAACGGGTGGCATGTTGTGCCTGATGGTCCCTACTCCGCCGTAGGCTGTTGTAGCTGAGCGTACAGGGCGATACAGTACGTAGCCGTGGCCGGCGGAGCCGGCCGCGCAGGAGACCGGAATATGGACGACCAGCTCAAGCAGTGGCAGCAGGTCTGGCAGAGCGAGGCGCGGCTCGGGCCCGTCGCGCAGCGGGTGCTCTTCGAGAACGACCGCGTCCGGGTCTGGGAGATCGTCCTCGAGCCGGGAGAGGAGCTCGCGGTCCACACGCACACGCTGGACTACCTGGTAATCACCATCGAGCCGTCGGACATGGAGGTCCGCGAGCATACCGGTGAGCTACGCCGGACCCATGCTCAGCCGGGGGAGGTGAGCTGGACCAGCGTCGGACCCGGGCAGACGCACGCGCTGAAGAATGTCGGGGCCACGCGCTTTAGGAATCGTGTCATCGAGCTGAAACATTAATCGACGCCTCGGTCACGTCTCGCTGTCAGCTCTGTGCGTCCCGGGTAACACATTAGTACTAATTGGCTATTGACCGGCCGCGCCGCCGAATTTACCGTGAGCACGTCCGGCAGACGCCACGACTCGGGTACGCGAACCTGGTCGCCTGCGGCCCGACGAGCGAGAGGCGAACCCGCCTGCCTGCGACGCACGCGCCTGTCCACTACAGGCGCCTGTGATGACGGGTACCAGGAGATCAGTATGCCGGCTGTGGCCACTCCCCCCGCGGCTCCGCGGACCAAGTTCTCCCCCCCAGGTATGCTGCTGAGCACAGCGAAAGCCCACACGCTGCTGCGCAGTGCGCGGGCGCGCGTCATCGTTCTGTCTGGCGTTCCTGGCTCCGGCCGCACCACCGCCTTGCAGACGTTCGTCGCCGGAGGGCAGCGCCCCTGGGCCTGGTGTACGCTCGACCCGACGGATTCCGAGCCCGCGCGGTTCCTGATCGACGTCTGCCGTGCCCTGGAGTACGCCCGGCCAGGGCCGGTGCCAGCGGCACAGAGCGACAAGATGCTTGGCCTGGCGCCGGGGCAGATCGAAGCCGCGCTCGCGGCCCTCATCGACGACCTGGCGGCCGCGCAGACTCCGCTTGTGCTGGTACTCGACAACTACGAGCGGATCTTCCCGACCAGTCTGGTGCACGACCTGGTGGGGCTGCTGGCAGACTATCTGCCCACTGGCTGCACGCTGGCGCTGTCATCGCGGGGCTACGTTCCGCCGCGCGCGCGGCGAGCGCTGGGCCGAGCGCGACGTGCTGGAGCTGGGGCCGGACGATCTGGCGCTGGGGAGCGATGAGGTCGCGGCCCTGCTTGGCCTGCCCGCCGACGACCCGCTCGTTCGCCGTGCCCTGGCGCTGAGCGATGGCTGGGCCGCGCCCCTGGCGCTGGTGGCGCGCGAGATCGAGCATGGTGCGGAGCGCTCTGCCGCGGTGGAGATGCTGGCCGCGCCCCGGGGCTCCCTGCGGGCCTACTTGCAGGCGGAGGTCCTCGACGCGCTGAGTGACGAGCTGCGCGAGTTCCTGCTGGACGCCGCCAGCATCGAGATATTGAGCGCCGAGCGGTGCGACCGGGTGCGCGGCGCGACTGACAGCGCCGCCTTGCTGGAGGCGCTCCACCTGCAGGGGCTGCTGCGCAGCGCGGGGGAGGCCTACCGTCTGCCCGCGCCGCTGCGGGCGTATCTGCTGGCCCTCCTCGAAGCTGCCCCGGCGCGTCGGGACCGCCTGGCCTGGACTCACCGAGTGAACGACGCGGTCGCTCAGATCGCCGCCGCGTGCCGGCAGAGCGAAGCCCCGGCCGCGGTCGCGGGCCTGAGCAGCCCGAGTATCGCCGCCTGGCTGGCCGATCATCACGCCGCGTTCCACCACGACTGCGAGCTCATCTCGCTGCTCGGCGCCAGCCTGGCGCAGCTCGCGGCGGCCGATAGCGCGGGCGCCGGCAGCGACGGCGACTCCTCCCCTGGCTCGCTGGCGCTGCTGCTCACGCGGCTGGCGGCCAGCAAGGCCGACGCGGCCTCGCGGCTGATCGAGGCGCTGGCGAGCGACTTCCCGACAGACGCCGCCCGGGCGCTAATTCTGGGCGCGGCGGCCGGGCTGGCGCACGCCTGTGGCGACTGGGGCCGGGCGGCGGAGCTGGTCCGGGCGGCCGAGGCGGCCGCCACGGCCTCGGGGCAGCAACGCCTGACGCTGCACGTCCTGCTCCACGGCTCCATTCCCCAGGCGTTGGATCGTGGCGAGGCGGAGCGGGTGGTGCTGCTGGCATCGCAGGCAGTCGGGCTGGCGCGCGCGGCTGGCGCCCAGGAAGCGCTCTGCCGCGCCCAGACGCTGCTGTCCGCGGGGTACCTCCTGCTTGGCGACGTCGCCGAGGCGCAACGCTGTGCCGACGCCGCGCTCGCCCTCGCCCGCCAGCTCGAGTGCCCGGATGCGGAGGCCGACGCCCTGCGCCGGCTTGGGGCAGCCAGGCGAGCGGACCCGGGGGCGAATCCGGACGAGGCGCTCCAGTGCCTGCGCGCCGCCTACGTCATCATGGAGTGCGCGGAGTCGCGCCCAAGCGCGCTGCACATCGACCTGGCGTGCGAGCTGAGCGCGCTGCTGCGCCAGCGGGAGGAGCTCGACGAGGCCGGGCGCCTGGCGCGCCAGGCCTTCGAGTGGTCCGTGCCACTCGGCCCGGCCGGCTACGCCCGGCGGGGTCGCAGCCTGGTGGCGATGGCGAGCGTGGTGTACCGCTCGCGGGTAGAGAGCGCGCTGGCCGCGCTGGAGGAGGCTGAGCGGCTGTTTGCTGCCACTGGCGACGTCTCCGGCCGGGCGCTGACGACGTTCTGGCGCGCAGTGGTGGCGGTGACCCACGATCATCCCGACAGCGCGGCGCGGGTGAGCGAGGCGCTCAATGCCTGCGAGCATCGCCTGGGGCAGCAACTGCTGGCCGAAGAAGCGCGGACGGCCGTGCCCATGCTGGTGAAGGCGCTGGAGCACGGCGTGGACAGCCAGCGCGCCGCCAGTGCGCTGGCCCGCCTGGGCGGCCCGGGCTTCGATGCGCTCACCGAGCTAGCTGCCTCGGACAATCCTGCCCTGCGCCTGGTGGCAGTACAAACGCTGGCGCACATCAACAACGTGCGCGCCCGTCGGGCGCTCAGCCGTGGTGCCCGGGACACCGATCCGGCGGTTCGCCAGGCGGCGCGCGCTGCCCTCGAGTCGCTCGGTACGCCGGACGCGCCGATGCTGCGGGTGTACTTCCTGGGCAAGTTCCGGGTGGAGCGCGACGGGGAGGTGATCTCCGACGCGGAGTGGAAGACGCGCAAGGCCAAGCTGCTGTTCAAATACCTGGTGGCCTACGCGGGCCGGCCGGTGCAGCAGGAGCAGCTTATCGAGCTACTCTGGCCAGACGCTGAGCCGCGCGCCGCGGCGATGAGTCTCCGTACCACGCTGGTGCACATCCGCCGCGCGCTCGAGCCGTATCTGGAAGGCGCCGCCTCGCACTTTATCCTGCACCGCAACGAGGCGGTGATGTTCAACGCCGACGCGCCGCACTGGGTGGACTCCGACGAGTTCCTACGCCATTACCGGGCCGGCCGGCAGTATGAAGAGGAGGGGCAGGCCCAGTTCGCCGAAGCCGAGTACCTGGCTGCCGACGCACTGTATCGCGGCGACTACCTGGAAGAGGACCCGTACGAGGATTGGGCGCTGGCGGACCGGGAGCGGCTGCGCGATGTCCGCACCGCGCTGGTGATCCGGCTCGCGGCACTGCGCGACGCCGCTGGCGACATCGATCGGGCGATCGTCTATTGCCAGCGCGCGTTTCTGGCGGACCCCTGCCGCGAGGATGTGTGCCGGCGGCTGATGGAGCTGCTCCAGCGCGCCGGCCGCTCGGGCGAGGCGTTGCGCGTCTACAACACCTGTAGCTCGGCGCTGCGCAACGAGCTGGGGGTTGGTCCTTCGGCCGCCACGCGCCGCCTGCACCGGGCGCTGCTCGCCTCGCTGCAAGGCGACGAGCAGGCGGAGCAACGGGCGGCACGGCGCTAAGTCCTGCGCCTCGTCTCTAGCCAGGCGGCACTTCACTGCTCCGTCACGGGCCGGCGCGAGAATCGGCGTACTGGGGCGCGCTGGGCCGTGCGGTGCGCCCGGCGAGGAGAGCCGATGTGACAGCCGAGCCGGAGCCAACGCTGACCCCCGAGGTCGAGCCGGGGCAGCCGGCGCCCGAGCCGCGACCGGCGCCCGAGCGCGCGGAGCCGGACGCCGTGTACAGCGCGGACGAGGAGGCGCTCGTCACCCAGCGGCTCCGCAATCTGGGATACATTTAGCGTCTCGGGCTCTGGCTCAGCCCGCCCCCGCGCTCGGCGTGATGCAGGGGCCTGGGCGCGGCCCGGGTTCCACCTGCACCGCCGAGGAGTAGCCGAGTGAGCTGGCTGAATCGTTTCCGCAGACAACGCCAACGGGTGGTGGTGGTCGGCCTCGATGGTGCCCCCTACTCGCTCGTCCGGGCACTGCTAGCGGCAGGCCGTCTGCCGCACCTGCAGGCCTTGCTCCGCGAGGGCTCGCTGGCACGGATGGACTCCGTGCATCCGGTGGTCTCCTCCACCGCCTGGGCCTCCTTCATGACCGGCCGCAACCCGGGTGGACACGGCATCTATGGCTTTGTCGACTGCCATCCCGGCAGCTACCGCACGTTCATTCCGACCGCCAAGAACCTGGCCGGGCTGCCGATCTGGGACGTGCTGGGAGCCGAGGGCAAGCGCGTGGTGGTGATCAACGTCCCGGTCACCTACCCGCCACGCCCGGTCAACGGGGTGCTCGTCTCCTGCTTCCTCACCCCGGATCTGAGCAAGGCCACCTACCCGGCGGCGCTGGCAGACAAGCTCCGCGAGATGGGCTACCGGATCGACATGGACCCCTGGCCGGCCAAGCGCTCCCACGAGCTGCTGCTGGAAGACTTCCATCTGACGCTGCACAAGCGGGCTGAGGCGCTGTTCTACCTGATGGAGCAGGAAGACTGGGATTACCTTCAGGTCCACGTGATGGAGACGGATCGGCTCCAGCACTTCATGTGGGATCAGTATGAGCAGCCGGACAGTCGCTACCACGCCGAGTTCCTCGCCTGCTACGCCGAGGTGGATCAACTGCTGGGCAGGATTCGGGCGCAGCTCGACGAGTCGACCACCCTGGTGATCGTTTCCGACCACGGCTTCGCTCGAATCCGCACCGAGATCTACGTCAACCGCTGGCTGGTGGAAGCCGGCTGGCTGCGTTTCTCGAAGCAGCCGCCCGACTCGCTGCAGGACATCGAGGCCGGGGCGAAAGCGTTCTGCCTGGACCCGGGGCGGATCTACCTGCATCTGCGCGGCCGCTATCCCAACGGCAGCGTGGAGCCCGGCGCCGAAGCCGAGCAGCTCCGCGCCGCGCTGGAGCGTGACCTGCTGGAGATGCGCGACCCGGCCAGCGGCGAGCGTGTCGTCGAGCGGATCCTGCGGAAAGAGGACATCTACTCCGGCGAGCGTCTGGCCGAGGCGCCGGACTTGGTGCTGCTGCCGCGCGACGGCTTCCACCTGAAGGGTGAGGTCAATCGCGACCGCGTGGCCGCTGCGAGCGCGCTGGTGGGAATGCACACCTTCGGCGACGCGTTGTTGTACATTTCGGGCCGCGAAATCAGCAAGCCGAACCCAACGATCGTCGACGTCATGCCGACGATCCTGGACATCATGGGTGTTCCCGTGCCCAGCGGCGTGGACGGCACGCTGGCCGCCCGCGTCGCGGTGCGCTCGTAGCTCGGACGCCCGCGGAAAGGGAGTGCCATGCCACACCTGAGCTGGGAGACCGCGCTGGCCGGGCTGCTGGTCGGTATGCTCGTCGGCATGACCGGCATGGGCGGTGGGTCGCTGATGGCCCCGGTGCTGGTGTTCCTGCTCGGGGTCAAGCCGATCTACGCGGTGGGTACCGACCTCGCCTACTCCGCGGTGACCAAGTGGGTGGGGGGATTCAAGCACTACCGCCAGGGCACGGTCGACATGGGGATCGTCCGCCTGCTCGCGCTCGGCAGCGTGCCGGGGAGCCTGCTCGGCGTGGGCGCCATTCAGCACCTGCACCGCCTGCTGGGAGCTGACTCGGACGCCCTGGTGCTCCGCGCGCTCGGGCTGGTGCTGATAATGGTGGCGACGACGATGGTCGTGCGGGCGATCGTCGGCAGCGCGGAAGATCAGCCGGACAAGCGGCTCCGGTTTGGCCGGGTCCGCCTGAGCCGGGCCGGCCGGGCCGCCACCGTGGTGCTAGGCCTCGTGGTCGGATTCCTGGTCGGCCTGACCTCGGTCGGCAGCGGCACCCTGTTTGTCGCGGTGCTGGTCGCCTTCTATCCGCTGGCGTTGCACCGCATCGTCGGGACAGACGTGCTGCACGCTGCCTTGCTCACTACCGTGGCCGGGCTCGCCCACCTCAGTGCTGGCAACGTCGAAGGTGGGCTGATGCTCAACCTGCTGCTCGGCTCCATTCCGGGCGTCTGGATCGGGGCGACGCTGAGCACTCGGGCCTCGCTGAAGGTGCTGCGGCCGATCCTCGCCGTGGTGCTGCTGATCTCCGGCAGCAAGATGCTCGATGCCCAGTCGGGCACGACCACGCTGGTAGCCCTGGGGCTCTTCGCGGCTGCCGGCGGGGGGGCGGCGTACGTACGCTTCACCCGCCGGGGGGCGTCGGGCACGCCTGGCTTCCTCGAGCGGCAGTTCTACGAGCCCTGGGACTACGCCCAGCTTGAAGTGGGCCGGCCTGACCTGGCGCTGGTCCCGGACGAGCGTGGGAACTACCCGGTCTCCTCGCGGCTGTATTAGCGAGCGCCGCTGCCGAATCACGCCCGGGGCGGCGTTTAACTGCTCGTCAGGCCAGCGGCGGGGCTCGGGAGCGAGCAGCGCGACCGGCGACGGCGATCACGGCTCGATCACAACTGCCTGATAGAGTGCATGTCGCGGCGTCGGCAGCAGCCCGGCTGGCGCGATCGAGAGAAAGGCGGAGGTTTGCATGCAGGTTCCCTGGGCGGAGCCGGTTCTGGGCGAAGAGGAGATCCAAGCGGTCGTGGAGACGCTGCGCTCCGGATGGGTTGGCATGGGCCCGCGCGTCAAGCAGTTCGAGGCGAGCCTGGCCAGCTACGTGGGAGTTGAGCACGCGATCGCGGTAAACAACGGGACGTCCGCCCTGGACATCTGCCTCAAGGCGCTGGGCATTGGGCGGGACGACGAGGTGATCATGCCGGCGATGGGGTACATCGCGGGCGCCTTCGCCATCTCGCAAAACGCCGCCAGGCTGGCTCTGGCCGACATCGACCCGCGCACCTTCAACATCGACCCGAACGACGTCGAGCGCCGCATCACCCCACGCACGCGGGCCATCATGGCGATTGATTACGGCGGCCAGGTGTGCGACTATGACGCCCTCATGGCTATCGCTCGGCGCCACGACCTGTTCGTCATCGAGGACGCCGCTGGCGCGCTCGGCGGCTCGTGGCGCGGCCAGATGGCCGGCTCCTTCGGCCACATGGCGATCACCAGCTTCCACGTGGCGAAGGTGATGACGACGATCGAAGGTGGAATGGTCTTCACCCACGATGCCGAGCTGGCTCGGCGAGCCCGGATCATCCGCAATCAGGGCGAGGATCCGGCCCAGAAGTATCGCCACGTGATGGTCGGCAACAACTTCCGCATGACCGACATCTCGGCTGCGATCGGGCTGGTGCAGTTCGGGCGTCTGCCGGCGCTGCTGGCCTCGCGGAAGCGGCAGTGCGAGCGGTACAACGCCGGCTTCGCGGACCTGGGCGACCTGATTCAGCTCCCGCATGTCGAGCCGGACCGCGAGCACGGCTGGTTCTTCTACCCGATCCTCGTCCACGACCGTGACGAGGTCGCGGCGCGGCTGAAGGCGCACGGGGTGGACTACCGCATCGCCTGGCCGATCCCGCTGCATCAGCAGCCGGCCTACGCCGCGGGGTTCCCCGCAGGAACCCGCTACCCGGTGGCCGAGGACGTCGCCTCGCGTCTGCTGACGCTGCCGCTGTTCCACGCCATGACCGATGAGCAGCAGGACTACGTGATCGACACCGTGCGCGCCGCGGTTGGGGCGGCCCCGCTGGCGACCGCGAGCGTTCGGTAACCGCGCTCGGAGACAGATCGACCCATGATCGTGCTCGGCACTGCTCCCACTCGGAGAAGGAGGAGAGACCCGTGGGCTCCCGAGCGAGGGCGTGCTGGCGCCCACAGAGCTGTGGCCGACAGGCGAGACAAAGGTGAGCGTCATCGACCGTTCAGCGTCGCAGAGTCCTGACCCTTACGTGTCCCCTCCCGGAAGCGGCGTGTCGAGCGCCGCGCAGAACCTGGATGGCCTGGCTGGCCTGGCGCTGGCCAACCTGGCTCAGGTTGGCCAGTTGGTTCGCCCGGCCGCCCCGTCGCGGCAGTGGTCTCGGCACCTGCCCCGGCTGGTGGATGCCATGGTCATGGCGGGCTGTGTGGTGCTCGCCGACATGGTGACAATCCTGCACCCGATGAGCGGCCAGTTCCAGTGGCTGCGTGAGCTGGTGTCACCCCGCGCGCTGTTCATTGTCCTGACGCTCATCATCAGCATGATGGTGTTCGAGGCCTATGGCCTGTATCGACGCCGCATTAGCTGGTCGTTGTTCGACGAGTTCTCGCCGGTGCTCAGCTCGGTGACGATCACCGTGCTGCTGTGCATCGCCATCTTCTGGTTCCTGCACCTGCCGCTCTCCCGCGGCTTCCTGCTGGATAGCTGGGGCCTGGGACTGCTGTTCGTGCCCCTGGGCCGGGTGGCGACCCGGGCGGTGCAGGGGCAGCTCGCCCGACACGGTCTCCGGCGCGAAAACGCGCTCATCCTTGGCGCCGACGAGGTTGGCCAAGCGATAGAAGCGAAGCTGCGCCGACGCCGCGAGCTCGGGCTGCACGTGGTCGGCTACCTGGATGCCGATCCGCCGCCCGGGATACAGACGCGTGTGCCGATCTACCGGGACCTCGGCCTCCTCCGCGAGCTGGTCGCCCAGCACCAGATCAAGCATATCATCCTGTCCTTCACCAACCATCGTTCCGAAGAGCTGCTCTGGCTGCTACGGACCTACGATGATCTGGACGTGCAGTTCTCGGTGGTGCCGCGCCTGTGGGAGATCACCTGGCCGTCTTACGAGATGTCGCACATCGAGGATGTGACCGTCCTGCAGTTGCGCAAAGCGTCGCTCTCGCTGCGCGACCGGATCATGAAGCGCTGCATGGACCTGCTCCTCGCTGGTATCGGTGTGGTGCTGCTCGCTCCAGTCTTCATCATCATCGCCATCCTGGTGAAGCTGGACAGCCCCGGACCGATCCTGTTCCGCTCCGAACGCCCCGGCCGGCACGGCAAGCACTTCAAGATGCTGAAGTTCCGAACGATGGTGGTGGGCGCCGCGAAGGACACGCTGCTCAAAGGTGAGGCAGGGGCTCAAGAGCGGGGCATCTTGAAGCTCAAGGATGATCGGCGGATTACCCGCGTCGGTCGCTGGCTCCGGCGGCTGAGCCTGGATGAGCTGCCGCAGTTGTTCAACGTGCTCAAGGGCGAGATGAGCCTGGTCGGTCCCCGTCCCCTGCTACTCCAGGAGGCCGAGCAGTGCATCGGCTGGGAGCGCAAGCGGATGGACGTGCTGCCTGGCATTACGGGCTACTGGCAGATCCTCGGCCGCAGCGACCTCGGCTTCGAAGAGCGGATGCGGCTGGACTACCTGTACATCCGCAACTGGTCACTCATGGAGGACCTTCGCATTCTGGTGAACACGATCGGAGCGGTGCTGGCCCAGAAGGGCGCGTATTAGCGGCAAGTAGGCAGTCGCGGGTGGGCCGCCCGGCTCGCCCGCAAAGAGCGATGCACCTCTGCTGAGTGGCTGGCGCTGAGAGGCTCGCTTCGCGTATCACTTCGGGTCATCGTGGCTGACCCGGCCATCGCTCGGTCAGGGCGTCTGAGACACGGACAGGAGACACCATGGACCTACTCTTCTACTGGTACGCCTTTAAGCACTGGTTCTGGGTGCTGATCCTCGTCATCGCCGTCACCCTGTACGGCGTGTTCTACTTCGAGAACTGGCGAGGCAAGCCCTGGCAGGGTGAAGTCGACATCCAGGTCATGGGCCCCTATCAGCTCCAGCCCAGCTCCTACATGCCCAACGGGATCCAGGTGCCCGAGCCGATCACCACGCAGTTCGACTTCGCCCATATCGCCAACTCGAACCTGGTCGGGTGGCGCGTGATCGAAGCGCTGCACCTGCCGCAGACCCGCCCACGCGACCTGTTCCTGCCTCCTGTCCAGAATCCACACTGGCCCAGCATCAGCGTGACCAACGGCGACGAGATGGGCGACGCGTCGACTGGCGGCCTGCTCAGCTCGCTCCTGGGCGGCTCCACCCAGAGCCAGTCCCAGCCGCGGACACACCTGGTGACCATCAAAAGCACCACATATGGCAACTTCGGGGGTGAGCAGCTCGCGACGGATCTGGCCGACCTGTATGCCAAAGACTCCTTGGAGGAGTGGCAGCGGGTTCAGGTAGAGGCGGCGCAGCAGGCCTATAAGCAGGTGCAGGCCCACGTGGACCGTGCCCGCGATGATTACCTGCACGCGCAGCAGGAGCTGGGCAAGTTCCTGGTCGATCACAACATCTCGCCCGCTGGCACCGAGTTCACCACCATTCAATCCAGCCTGGACACGCTGCTCCAGCAGCGCGCGGCGCTGGTCGCCGCGGCGAAGAGCCAGGAGCAGTTCCGCAATCAGGCAGACAGCCTGACCGCGCAGATCGCCGCGCTGGAAGACCAGGTCAACCAGGAGGCCGACCAGTTGGGCGCGAAGTCTGCCGCGGTGAAGGCGGAGCGAGACCGGCTACAAAGCATCGTGGACGCCGCCAGGAGCGACTACGAGCAGGCGTTCGCGAATCAGGAGGCGGTACGCCAGGAGGTGACGCGCGCGGCTGCCGAAGGGTATCCGGCCGAGCGGACGACGACGACCACCGAGCAGAACCCGGGCGACCGCACCGATGTCACCACCGTGAGCCAGACCGACCCAGCGGTGCAGACGGAGAGCACCAACGGCTCGACCACCACCCCGGATATCACGACCAACACTAGCTCGACCGCCAGCAGCACCTCGACCACGAACAGCACGACCGACGTCGACCTGAAGACGACGACCAAGGGCTCGCGGAGCTCGAGCAGCTCGTCCAACAGTAACGGCTCCTCGAGCTCCAGTGGAACCGTCGGCTCGAGCGGGAGTAGTTCGAACGGGACAAGCAGCTCCAGCCGCTCCGGGAGCAGCTCGAGCAGCAGCAAGTCGACCAGCCACACGACGGGCACCAATACCACCAACGGGACGACGACCACCAACGGGACGACGACCACCACGTCGGTGGAGCACGGTGGGACGACGACCACCACCAGCACCACGACGACGAACATCCCGGGGCAGAAGACCTCGACGTCGACGACCAGCACCACGGCGCCCTCGACGGTGGTGACCAGCCAGACGAACCCCATCGTCGGGATCACCTCCGAAGAGCAGGCGACCTATTTCCTCAACACGCTCCAGATGGAGACGCAGGCGCGCCAGAGCGCCCTGGCCCGGGCTCAGGCGAACCTGGCAGCGCTCGAGAAGAACGACCCGACCATCGCAATGGCGCAGCAGCTCGACATCGACAAGGAGAAGCTGAACTCGCTGCGCCAGCTCCAGCAGGCGCTGCAGATGGCCTCCGGCGACTCAGCCGCCGGGCTGGAGGCCCTGGATCAACTGATCCAGGACAAGCGCCAGCGCATGGCCGAGCTAACCGCGCTGCAGCCGATCTACAACCAGCTCCAGACGGACGCGCAGATCGCCCAGACGCGCTACCAGCAGATGGCGGAGACGGCTGCTACCTACGACCGATTGCAGCGCGACACGCTGCTCGGCGCGGGCGCGGCGACCGCGCTGCCGGTCAAGACGTTCACCGGCGACAGCCGGCTGCTGATCGAGCTGATCTTTGGCTTCCTGCTGTCATTCCTGGTGGGCGCCGCCTTCATCATTACGCTGGAGTACATCCGCTACTCGCGCAACGTGCTGATCAGCCGGAATTCGGGCGCCGACCTGCCGGCACTGGGCACCGGGCCGCAGTTCGTGACCCCGGCCACGCCCGGCCTGCCGGCGCAGCAGCCCGCGGCGGCCGAGTTCGGGACGATCGGGCAGCGGCTGGTGCTGCCCGAGGCGCCGCTCGGCCAGACGATCGAGCGCGCGCCAGAGCGTCAGTCCGAGCCGCGCCAGCGGACGGACGAGGATCCGCGTCCACGGAGCGAGGGCTAGCCGGTGGCTGTCCACCAGCCGGCGCAGTCCGCGCACCGCCCCTATGAGCCCCTGCGCCTGGGAGGATTCAGCATGGTCTGGATCGTCCCAGGCGTCCTCGCCCTCCTCCTGATCGCCTCAGGGGCCGCCTGGCTCAGCGGCTTCCTCTCTGTTTCCGAGGGGAAGATCCTGCTGATCTGGATGGTCCTCTGGGGCGCCATGGTCGAGGCGATGCTCATCATCCCCTTCCCGCAGGGCGGGCTGTATCGCCTCTACGTGATCATCCCGTTCGCCGAGTGGTTGGCGAAGCAGATTCCCGGCGCCGGCTGCACCAGCGCGGAGGACTGGATTATCCTGCTGCACACGATCAGCGTGATGGTCCGCGTCCGCAAATGGCCGCTGCCGAAAGTTATCAACATCCCCCTCGTGCTGTTCCTGCTCTATAGCTTTTTCGAGTCGTTCAACCCGTACATCCCGCACCCGCTGGTGGTCTACTACGGCATTCGGGCCGGCGTGCTCCCATTCCTGATGTTCTACGTCGGCTTCTACGTCTTCGAGCACGAGCGCGAGATGCGCCCGATGTTCTGGTGGATCATCACCATTGGGTTCTTCTGCTGCCTGTGGGCGTACAAGCAGGAGTTTATCGGCCTGGACACAATGGAGTTCATCTGGGCCGGCGGCAACAAAGCGGCGCATGGACTGTCGAATGACCCGTCGGCGAGCACGTTCTACGTCAATGGCATGCTGCGCGCCTTCGGCCCCTGGCCCGATCCGTGGTCGTTCGCGGAGTTCCTGGTCACGCTCACCATGCTCGCCATAACCATGCTGTTCACCGCCCGCAGTACCAGGGGGAAGCTCTGGGCCGCCTTCGTCATCCTGAACTATCTGTTCACCATCTACCTGACCCAGGTCAAGACAGAGATCCTGGGGCTCTCCGCGGCGATCGTGATTCTCACCTACGCCCGGCTCCCACGGCGATTCCGCAACGCCTGGGCCTGTCTGGTGGGCGCCGGCTTCCTGGCGATCATCCTGGTGATGTACGGCAATAGCCTCCCGCTGAACCCACCACAGTGGCAGGTGAGCCAGTGGCTGGACAGCGTCAACCCGCTCGTCGACCCGAGCTTCCTGGCCCGGGCCTCCAAGTGGGAGCGGTTCATGCGGGCGATTGGGGTGGCGCCTTTCGGCTGGGGAATCGGGATCACGACCCCCTTCTCCAATTCAGCCGGGTATATCACCGCCGTGACCGACAGCCAGTGGATCACCTATCTCACGGAGCTCGGCTGGCCCTCTATCCCGATGTACCTCTGGCTGGCGACCGGCGCCTTCATCCTGGCGATTCGCGCCGCGCGGCGGGTGCATACCCCCTTCTCCAACTGGTTCATCCCCGCGATGATCGCCGCCTACGCCAGCCTGCTCATTCACTTCGTCTTCTCGCCTATCGGTGGCGCTCCGGGCACCACCTACTTCTGGTTCCTCTTTGGCGCCGCCTGTGGCTATCCCTACTACCGCCGCGACGAGCTGCCTGACCCGGAGCGGCGGCCGCTGATCCCGCCGCTGCGACTCCGGCCGGTCGTGGCGCCCGGCGAGGCGTCCCCGTCCCGCCCGGCACTGCCGTCCGGGGCCTAGCAGTTCCGCCGCTCGTCCGGCCTGCCAGCTCGGCCGGACGAGCGGCCCACATCCCGAGGCGCACTCCTCCCATCGACGTCGTTCTTGGGCGGGCCCACCTTGTGAGCTCGTCCGTCGCCCGCTGATGAGACGAATACGGCCGCCGTCTCGTCGGCGGTCGGCGTGTTCCCACGGCTCACAGCGCCGGGCCGCCGGAAGGCGAGTCCGCTGCCAGGCGGATTGATCGAGCGCCTGGCCGCCGGGGCGGTGGCTCAGCGCGGAATGATGTCGGAGCAGAGCTTCTGAGCGATCAGCTCACCCGCCACGCGGTGCCCGTTCTCGTTCCAGTGGCCACTCCCCAGGTTCGCGCCGAAGCCGTGCAGGTACACCTGATGCTCGTCCGCGTACTTCTGCAAAGAGGGGGCGAGGAACAGTGACGGGATGTTATTGCGGGAGGTCAGCCCTCCCAGGCGCTCCTCCGGATAGAAGAGCGTCTCGACGCCGACGCGCTTCATGAACGCCTCGCGCTGTGCCCGATCGGGGTTCGCCTGGATCGGATTGCTCAGCATCACGAAGAGGAACTTCGCTCCCTTGCTCGCGACCTCGTCGCGCATCATGAGAATCAGCTCCTCGGTGATCTTCCACGCCTCGATCCAGTCGTCGTCGGTCGGCTCCTTGTACACCCCGTCGAGCAGGCCACCCTCGTACTGGCCGCGACCGGCCTGCTTCAGCTTCTGGCGGACATACTGGTAGAGCTGCAGGATGCTGGAGTGGTTCAGCATCCACTGATAGGTCTGCCCGGATGCTGTCTTCCGCTCCAGGAACGCCGGGTCGTTTCGGAAGGAGTTGTCGAGCAGGAGCTGCCCATCTTTGTGATAGAAGTACGGCATCTGCTGCGCCTGCCGAAGCACGCGCGAGTTGTCCGTTACGTCGTTGCCGGATAGGAAGTCGAGGACCACGATGTCCGGGTGATACTGCCAGACGCGGTGGCGGAGCATCAGCAGCTCCTGGGCGGTACCGTATCCGGCGACGCCGAAGTTCAGCGCCTCTACTGTGCGGCCATTTACCGCGGGACAGGAGGCGAGCTGCTTCTCAGCCACCGACCAGAACGTCTGTTCCATTGGAACCTGCATCGCCTCGGTGAACGAGTCGCCCAGGAATGCGATGCGCAGTGTGTTCGCCGGCTTGTCAAATGTATGCTCGCGGTCGCGCATGCCGGCGCTATTGATCACCACGTACGCGCTGCCCTCCTGGCGGTACCACCCCTCGGCACCAGGGCGTAGGACGTTCCCCAGGTCGTCGTCTGGCGCGTAGAAGCTCGGATAGGAGACGCCGAGGACGCGCAGGGCGAGCTCCGCAACGAGCAAGGTGGCGACCAGACCGCCGAGGACCAGTCCAATCCTGCCCAGAACCGATCCGATCTTCCGTAGGAGCCCCCTCCCCGCGTACGCCTCGCTCACCATACCGAATGGACCTCTCTTGCCAATCAGCGGAGAAGGGCGGCTGGTCATCACCAACCGCCCTTCGGGTGATCTCTGGTTATCAGTGCAGAGCACTACAGCGGCGCGGCACCTGATGCGGCCTGTTCACAACCGCCCCTGCCTAGTACTGCCGCCGTGCCGCGTCCAGGTCCTGCGCGCGCGGCTCCCGCGCCAGCCAGGTGCGCCCACCCGCCCCTCGCCGCTGCCGCAAGGGATCGCTGCGTAGCCGCACCCCCAGCCCAAAGGGCGCCGCGATCACCAGATAGAAGACGGTCAACAGCACGCGGGCCTGGAAGTTGCCCACCCGCTCCATGACCTGTCGAAAGGTGCGCCAGCTCGCGGTAAGTATGCGCATCTCAGAACAGCGCGTAGATGAATGGCCCGAAGGGGGTAGCCTGGGCCACCACGATCAGCACGCTCAGCCCCAGCAGCAGCACCACCATCGGCAGCAGCCACCACAGCTTG
>JAJPGT010000029.1 GCA_021325655.1 Pseudomonadota bacterium | reverse complement strand
GGCTGTCGGCCGCCATCGAGCAGATTCAGGCGGCGGCAGCGGCGACGGCCAAGATCGTGCAGACGATCGACGCGCTCGCCTTTCAGACCAACCTGCTGGCGCTCAACTAGAGGGGAACGTCCCGGCGACCAATATCTTGTTTGGACTACGGCCCCTGCGCGATCGCCAGCGCTACCGCCGGCCCAGAGGAGCACCGATGAGCAGCGACCTGATAGCGCCGGAGCTCACCCCGGCGCAGTTCGAGACGATCAGCCGCTTGCTCTACCAGCTCTGCGGCATCGACCTGCGTCAGGGCAAAGAAGGGCTTGTCCAGGCGCGTCTCGCCAAGCGGCTGCGTGCGCTCGGCCTTGCCGACTACGACGACTACATCGCCTACGTCCGGCGTGACGCGAGCGGCCGCGAGCTGGTCACCATGATCGACGTGCTGACCACCAACAAGACGAGCTTTTTCCGCGAACCCCGGCACTTCGACTTCCTTTGCCAGCACGTCGTTCCCCAACTCCGTGCCCGCAGCCGGGGCCGCATCTGGAGCGCCGGCTGCTCCTCCGGCGAAGAGCCCTACACCATTGCGCTCGTGCTCCGCGAAACGCTCCCGGACCTCGATCGTCTGGACATCAAGATCCTCGCTACCGATATCTCCACCCCCGTGCTCGCCCGGGCCCGCGAGGCGACCTACGAGCAGGATGCCCTGGCCGGTCTCCCCTCTACGCTGGTGCACAGATACTTCACTTGCGTTAAGCCAACCCCGCCCCGGCTCTACCGCGTCAACGACAACGTTCGGGCCCTGGTCCGGCTCGCCCGGCTCAACCTGATGGAGCCGTGGCCGATGAAAGGACCGTTCGACGTGATCTTCTGCCGCAACGTCGTGATCTACTTCGACAAGCCCACGCAGCAGAAGCTCGTCCGCCGCTTCTGGAAGCTGCTCCGCCCGGGCGGCTTCCTCTTCGTCGGCCATTCCGAGAGCCTCACCACCGCCTCGCACGAGTTCCGCTATGTGCAGCCTGCGGTCTACCTCAAGTGAGCCCGCCATGACGCGGGAACGGCCCGGAGCGCGCATCATCGTCGGCATCGCGGACATGAAGCTCTCCTCCACCCCGGGCGATCTGCTGATCACCCACGCACTCGGGAGCTGCCTGGGGATCACGATCTACGACCCGGTGGCCTGCGTGGGCGGCCTACTCCACGTTATGCTGCCGCTCTCTACCATCGATCCGCAGAAGGCGGCGGCCAACCCCGCCATGTTCGTCGATACCGGCGTTCCCAAGCTGTTCATCGAAAGCTACAAAGCCGGGGCGCAGAAGCAGCGTCTTATCGTCAAGGTCGCCGGCGGTGCCTGCCCGAACTGCGTGGACGGCAACGAAGCGAATGACTACTTCCAGATCGGGAAGCGAAACTTCATCATCCTGAAAAAGCTGCTCGCGAAAAACGGCGTTGTCTTACACGCCTACGACGTGGGCGGCACCCACTCGCGCACCATGTCCCTGGATATCAGCACCGGCGAAGTGCTTGTGAGAGCCAGTGGCACCATCACCGCACTCTAGGACGTATGAAGCGTGCGACAGGCGCGGGCAGAGGAGCACACGATGAAGCTCAACGTACTGAGAAGAGATAATAGCACGGCGATGCACGCCATCATGCTTCGCCCTCTCCGTCTTGGCGCGCTGCCAGCGCCCGCGGCGCACTCGGCCGAAGGGTGCTCTGGGCGAGCAGACGGCCGGGCGCAGGCACGGCTCTTCCTGGCCGCCGTAACCCCACTCGCGGAGTCGCACGAATGATCAAGGTCCTGGTTGTGGACGATTCGGCCGTCGTCCGCAAGGTCCTCACGGAGCAGCTCTCCCGCTTCGAGGATATCGAGATTGTGGGGAGCGCCACGGATCCCTACGTGGCCCGCGACAAGATCATGGCGCTGCGCCCAGACGTGATCACCCTGGACCTCGAGATGCCCCGTATGGATGGCCTGTCGTTCCTGGCCAGGCTCATGAAGCACTATCCGCTGCCGGTCGTTGTGGTCAGCTCACTCACCCCGGCCAACAGCGAGATCGCGTTGCGCGCCTTGGAGCTGGGCGCGGTGGAGGTCATCGCCAAGCCCGGCTCCCAGTTCTCCACGCCCGAGGTTGGCGGGCGGCTCGTCCGCGCGATCCGCGCCGCGGCTGCGGCACGTCGCTTCCAGCCTCTTCCCCTGGGCTCGGCGTCCCGGTCGCCCGTCCCCTTCCCGCCAGCGCTCTCGCTGCTCCAAACCACCCACAAGGTGCTGGCCATCGGCGCGTCCACCGGTGGCACCAAGGCGATCGAGGTCCTGCTGAGCGCCTTGCCCGCCTCCACGCCCGGCACTGTGATCGTTCAGCACATGCCAGAGCACTTTACTCGAGCGTTCGCCGAGCGCCTCAACCGCGTCTGCCAAATGGAAGTCCGCGAGGCACGAGACCAGGATGACGTCGTCTCTGGCGTGGCACTGGTTGCGCCCGGCAACCGGCACATGCTGCTGGAGCGCAACGGTGCCCGCTACCAGGTCAAGCTCGTCGACGGCCCCCCGGTACACCACCAGCGCCCCGCGGTCGATGTCCTGTTCCACTCGGTCGCCCGTGGCGCCGGCCGCAACGCCGTTGGCGTGCTGCTCACCGGCATGGGCGCCGACGGGGCTCGGGGACTCCTGGCGCTGCGCGAGAGTGGGGCGCACACCATCGCTGAGGACGAGTCGAGCTGCGTAGTGTTCGGGATGCCAAAGGAGGCGATCAAGCTCGGCGCCGCCACCCAGGTCGTCCCGCTGCCCCAGATCGCCCCAGCCATCCTGGCGGCGTTGAAGTCCCAGCGGCCGCACGCCGGCGGCGCGTCGGTTCCGCGCGCCTGAGAGCACGCACAGCGCCGCCCGCGGCGGTTACGATAGTTCTGCGGGCTGTGTTGAGCGTTCGATATCCAGCGCCGGCCCCAGCGGCGTCTCCTTCGTCTCGAACCGGGCCAGGCCCTGGAACTGGGCGATCGCCCGCACCGCGGCCGCCAGTCCCTCCGCTGCGTCGCACACCATGTTCCGCAACGCGGCCGGAACAGCCGGCTCCTCCCGCAGCAGGTCGAGCGTCCCAACCGCCAGCGCGAGGTCGTTGTTCAGGCGATGCGCCAGCTCGCGCCCGGCGAGCGTGATAGCGTGCAGCCGAGTACGCTCGAGCCCTGCCAGCTTCGCCGCCGCGCTCGCTGCCAGCAGCTCCAGCGTCTCCCCGTCCTCTGGGGTGAATCGCTGGTGCGGGTCGAGCGCCACGACCGTCAGGACGCCCAGCAGCCGGCTGCTGTCCAGCAGCGGCACCGCGGCTACTGCCCGCACATCTGTCGTCCCGGCCGGGGCGAATCGCCACGGCTCGTGCTGGGAGTCGTTCGTCAGGACCGGGCGCCGCCGCGCCGCCGCCTGTCCGCTCGCCCCGTCACCCAGCCGAATCGAGCGGGATGGGGGTGGCGTAGGACGGGTATCCCATACCCGCACGAGTGCCCGCTGCGCCTCGTCCCAGCGGAAGATCGCCCCGAACGAGCCGCCCACCAGCACCACCGCCTCTTCCAGCACCGCCCGCATCACCTGGCTCGGGTCGCTCTCCGCCGCCAGCCGCCGACTCACCCGCAGCAGCGCCGCGCGCCGCTCCAGATTCCACTGCGCCTGCGCGTACAGCCGCGCCTCCCGTACCGCCGCCGCGGCCAGCCCCGCCAGCGAGGCCAGCCGCCGCTCGTGCTCCTCGGTGAACACGTCCTCCTGCCGGCTCGCCACCGCCAGCACCCCAAACACCCGCTCCTCATCCGCCAGCGGGACTCCCAGCCAGGAACGAATTCCTTCCTCCCGAACCAGGTCGGGCGCCCAGGTGCGTGGGTCGTCCGGCATGTTGCTCGTCCGCACCGGGCGCTGCTCACGCACAATCACCCCGCTCAGCCCGCGCTCCAGCGGCGTCCGCAGCCCGAGCGCGCGCCGGTTGTCGCCATTAGCGGCCACCAGCTCCACCTCGGCCCGCGCCGGGTCCACCAATTCCACCTCGGCCATGTCTGCTTCGGTCAGGTGCGCCGCCGCGTCCAGCAACCGCTCCAGCCGCGGCTGGAGCTCCAGCGTTCCTCCCATCGCCCGCAGCGCTTCATAGAGGACCCGCGCCTCCCGTTCCGACTGCTGCGCGTCGCGGTACAGGCGCACGACTTCGAGCGCCGGCCCCACCTGCGCCGCGAGCAGGGACAGCACGTTCGCCTGCTCGTCAACCGCTGCCCGGCAGGTACGAAACCCGACAGTAATCACACCGACCGCTCGGTCGGCCACCAGCAGCGGCGCCGCGGCCGCCGCCTGCACCCCGTGGCCCAGGGCATACGAGCGGGCGTGCTGCCAGCGGCTATAGTCGTGCACTACCACGGGCTCTCGGCGCTGAAACGCCTGCCCGGCCACTCCTTCCCCCGGCACAATCGGTGGATCAAGATCGCCGCTTCCGTGCAACGTGGATGCCATGCTCACCAGCCGGTCGGCGCGGGGCTCATAGAAGTACAGGTGAGCGAGGTCGGCCCCTACCAGGTCGCGCGCTTGATCCACCACCAACTGTGCCAGCGCCACCGGGTCGAGCACGCCGCCAATCGCCACCGCGATCTCGTGCAGCGCTCGGAGCACCCGCGGCTCCACCACGCGCTGCGTGAACGGCGGGTCCATCCGCTCGCGCTGTCGCGGCTCTCTAGCCACCGCGCCCCGCCGCCGCGCACACGCTGAGCAGGTCTGCCGAGCGGTAGGGCTTGGCCAGCACCGCGTCTACTCCCCGCGCCCGCGCCTGCGCCGGGTCGATCGCTGCTCCCCAGCCGGTCGCCAGTGCAAAGCGCGTCTCGGGCCAGCGCTGGCGCACGAGCTGCGCCAGCTCCCAGCCATTCATCCCGGCGCCCATGCCTACGTCGGAGAGCACCAGGTCGAAGTGCTCCGCCTCCAGCCTGGCCACCGCCTCCTCGCCCGACGCTGCCGTCACGACCGTGTGCCCATGCTGCTGGAGCATCAGCGCCGCCATGCGGGTCAACGCCGGCTCGTCGTCCACAGCCAGAATGCGTAACGGCTGGGGCGTGCCTCCGTCCGGCGGAGTCTGCCCTGACAGCCGTGGCGGCAAGCTCTGCGCAGCGGGGAAGTACAGCGAGCAGGTGGTCCCCTTGCCGGGCGTCGATGTCAGTGAGACCTTGCCATCGTGCTGCCGGACGATCCCGAACACCGTCGCCAGGCCCAGCCCTGTCCCGTGCTCACCTTTGGTAGTGAAAAACGGCTCGAACGCCTTCGCCTGGACCTCGGGGCTCATCCCGATTCCCGAGTCGGCCACCTCCACCACCACCTGGGCTCCCCGGCGCCATGCCGCCAGGTGGATCGTGCCGCCTGTTGGCAGCGCGTCGACCGCATTGAAGATAAGGTTCGTGATCGCCTCACGCAGGCTCGACGGCCGCCCCGTGATACTGGTGTCCCCCTCGCTCGCCACCGTCAGCTCGATCGGCCGCCCCTCGGCCTGGGCGGCGTCGCGCCAGCGGGGCGCCGTGAGCTGTGCCACCTCGCGCAGTAGCTCGCCCAGATCCACCCGCTCGGCCTGATCCTGCGGCGTCGTTCGGACGAAGGTGAGCAGCCGACTTACCGTCTGCCCACCGTCTGCGGCCGCGCGCGCGATGATGTCGATCATCTCCAGCACCTGGGCTCGGTCGATCGTCGGCTCCGCCAGCGCCTGGCGGATCAGGTCGCTGTAGCCGGCCATCAGCGCTAGGGACTGATTCAGATCGTGTGCCACCCCGCTCGCCATCTGTCCGAGCGCTCGCAGCCGCTCCATCTGCACCAGCACCTGGCGTCCCCGCTCAGCCTGCTTCCGTTCCGTCACGTCCATTGCGGTGCCGACGAGACGAACGACCTGCCCCGCGCTATTGCGGAGAGCCCGCCCCTGGCTGGCGACCCAGTGCACGCTGCTGTCGGGCCAGAGCACGCGGTACTCGAGCACGAACTCGCTCCCCGCCTCCACTGTCCGGGCGCGCGCGCGTTCAACCCCGGCGCGATCCTCCGGATGGATCCGCTGGCGGACTGCGCTGATGGTGCCGGGGAACGTTCCCGGCGCAAACCCGAACAGCCTTTCCATCGCGCCGGACCAGACCACGCGGCCTGATCGCAGGTCCCAGTCCCAGATACCCACCTGTGCCGCCTCTAGCGCCAGCCGCAGGCGCTCCTCGCTCTCGCGGAGGGCCTCCTCGGCCCTTCGCCGCCCGGTCACGTCCTGGAGGTACACCGCCAGCCCGTCCGGGCTGGGGTAGACATGGAGCGCGTACCAGCCGTCCAGGGGGGCGAAGAACGTCTCGAACGCGAGCGTGCGCTGCTCAGCCATCGCCCGGCGAAGCTCCTGCTCCAACTGCGTCCCGGCCACCGCCGGTAGCTCCTCCCAGAAGCTCCGCCCCAGCAGTAGCTCGCGCGGCTTGCCACTCAACGCCCGCCACACCTGCTCCGCTCGGCTGTTAAGAAAAGTAAAGCACCAGGCGCGGTCGACAGCGAAGAAGGCGTCGCCCATGCGCTCCAGCAGCCGGCTCGGCAGCTCCCAGTCCCGGCCGAGCGGGCAGCCGGGCGGGCCTGGCTGCGCCCGCTCGGCGGTCCCAGCCGGTTCCAGCGGGGTGACAGCAGCCTCAGGTGCTTCCAGTTCAGCTCTCTCGGTCGTTTCGTGCTGCGCCATCGTGCTCTGGTGATCACCCTGGTCCGGCCTGGTGGCGCAGCCGCCAGCCGGTACCTGTGCCACGTACGCGCCGAGTGTTCAGAGATTAGCAGAGCCGATCTCTCTGGGACAGAATCTTCTCGCAACGCGGCCGCAAAAGGGAAGCTTCTGGCTCGCGCTTTCTGCAGTCCCACCTTTGGCCGGTACCTGGTGTCCTCCGAGGGCGCAGCCTCCGGGACTTTCGTTCGCCCGGCCAAGGACATCATGCCCCTACTCTGCTCCTGGTGCATCCCCTAGCATGTCGCCAGCGAACGTTCAGTCTCACCCGTGAGAGAGAATCGATGAGCTTCCTCACCGCGCTTCGTGCGAGCGCCTCTGGCTTGACCGCCCAGCGGCTGCGGATGGACGTGATCAGCAACAACCTCGCCAACGTCGATACCACCCGCACCCCGCAAGGCGGCCCGTACCATCGCCAGCAGGTCGTCTTCTCCAGCCTGCTTGCGGATCGGGTCGGCGCTGCCCGCTCCGCGGCGCTCGACGACGCTGCGGGCGTCCGTGTCGCCGCGGTCGTGGAGGATCCGAACGCCGTCCGGATCGTCCACAACCCCAGCCACCCGGATGCCGATGCCCAGGGCAACGTCCAGTACCCGGACATCGACGTCGTCGCCGAGATGGTCGACATGCTCTCCGCCAACCGGGCCTATGAGGCCAACGTTACCGCGCTCAACGCCGCCAAGTCGATGGCCTTGAAGGCCCTCGATATCGGGAGATAGCACCCATGAATATCGTCCCGGTCTCCGGCCCGGCGCCCAGCCCGTCGGCAGGAGGCGCGCTCAGCGCCGGCGGCAGCGCCGCTCCTAGCCAGTCCTTCGGCGACTTCCTCGCTCGGGCGCTGGACAACCTCAGCGCGCTGGAGAACGGCTCCGATCAACTGAGCGCAACCCTCGCCGCTGGCGGGCCGGTGGATATCCACTCCGTGGTCATCGCCAACGAGCAGACGAGCATTGCCTTCCAGCTCGCGCTCCAGGTGCGTAACCGGGTGGTCGAGGCCTATCAGGACGTCATGCGGATGCAGGTCTGAGCGTGCTCGCTCGGGAGATCAGAGTGAGCACCCTCCGCCAGGCGCCGAGCAGCGCCTCGCCATCCACTCCCCTTTCGACCGGCCAGCCGGCGCGCACCGGCTAGCCAGTAGCGGCCCCACGAGGAGAGATGCGGCATGCCTGACTCGCTGTCTCCTGTCCTGAGCCGGGTGCTGCCCGTCTGGGACAGCCTCAGCCTGGTACAGCGGGCCGCCCTCGGCGTGATCGCCGCCGTTGCCCTCGGCCTGGCTGGCTTCCTGGCGAGCCAGGGGCCAGAGTACGCCCCGGTCTTCAGCCGGCTGGACGACCGCGACGCTGCGGCGATTGTCGCCAAGCTCAAAGAGGCCAAGGTGCCCTACCGGCTCGACGACGGCGGCGCAACCATCCTCGTCCCGGCCACTCAGGTGCACGAGATCCGCCTCCAGCTCGCCGGCGAGGGGCTGCCTCAGTCCGGCACAGTCGGCATGGAGCTGTTCAACCAGCCGGCCATCGGCGCGACTGAGTTCACCCAGAAGCTCAACTATCAGCGCGCGCTGGAGGGGGAGCTGGCCCGCACCATCGGGAAGCTCAAGGGCGTCAACGGCGCCCGGGTCCACCTCGTCCTCCCCCAACCCGCGCTGTTTAGCGAGCAGCAGAAGCCCACCACCGCCTCCGTTGTGCTCGACCTCCAGCCCGCTGTCCAGCTCACCCCCGAGCAGATCCGCGGCGTCACCCACCTGGTCGCTACCAGCGTCGAGGGCCTCACCCCCGAGAACATCACCCTGATGAGCACCGACGGCAAGGTGCTCGCCAGCGGCGCGGGCGCCGAGGGCGCTGAGGCGTCGCTCGAGGCCACTGCTACCCAGCTTGAGCTCCAGCACGGCTACGAGCGCCGCGTCGAGCAACAGGTCCAGGACCTGCTCGACCGCACCCTCGGGCCGGGCAAAGCCTTCGTCAGCGCCAGCGTCCTGCTCGATTGGGAGCGTGTCGAGGCGAACAACGAGATCTACTCCCCCAACAACACCCAGCCACAGGTGCGCAGCTCGCGCACCGTCGAGGACACCGCCAATAGCCAGGGCGCGCCGGCCAGCGGCGGCGTCCCCGGCACCCAGAGCAACACCGCCAGCAGCTATCAGCAGGTCGGCAGCGGCGGCGCCTCCACCAGCGGCCACAAGGAGACCACCCAGAACTTCGAGCTCTCCAAGACCGTCGAGAAGGTCAGCCGCCTCCCCGGCTCGGTCAAGCGCCTGAGCGTCTCGGTCGTGCTCGACAGCTCTATCCCGGCCGATCAGGTCGCCGAGCTGCAGAAGGCGATCCCGGCGGCGGTGGGGCTGGACAGTAGCCGCGGCGATCAGGTGCAGATCGCCAGCGTCCCGTTCGACAAAAGCTTTGCCGAAGCCGAGAAAAAGGCGATCGAAGAAGCGAAGAGCCAGGAGCAGATGAACCAGTACCTCGGGCTGGCCAGGTCCTTCGGCCTCCCCGTGCTCGGAATGCTGCTCCTGGTGGTCATGGCCTTCATCGTCACCCGCCGTGCCCGCCCCGAGGCGGTCCCGGCGCTGGCGGGCAGCCCGGTTGGGGCGATTGTGACCGAGGTCATCGACGACGAGCCCCGGCTGCCACCCGAAGCCCAGCGGCGCCGGCTGCTGCGGGAGAAGATCACCACCCTGGCTCAGGAAGACCCCCAGGCCATCGCCCAGGTCATCCGCGGCTGGCTCGCCGAGGAGGGGAGATAGCGATGCTGCGGGCTGAGCCACGCGCCGAGCAGCGCCTCGAACCCGGCCAGCTCACCGGCCAGCAAAAGGCCGCCGCGCTGCTCATCGCGCTCGGTCCTGATCTCTCCGCCCAGGTGCTCAAAGGCTTCAGCGAGACAGAAGTCGAGCGCCTGGCCCGCGAGATCGTGCGGATGGACATGGTTCAGGAAGAGGTCAAGCACGCCGTTCTCGAAGAGGTCTTCGAAACCACCCTGGCGCAGCAGTACATCACCCAGGGCGGGCTAGACTACGCCCGCGCACTCCTCGACAAAACCCTCGGCGAGAGCCGCGCCGACGAGGTGATCAGCCGCCTGGCCGCCCGGGCCCGGCCGCAGCCATTCGACTTCATCCGCGACACCGACCCGCTCCAGCTCAGCACGTTCTTGCAGGCCGAGCACCCGCAGACCATCGCGCTCGTCCTGGCCCACCTCGAGCCCGCCCATGCCGCCAATGTCCTGGCGCTGCTCCCGGTGGAGCTGCAGGGCGACGTTGCCATGCGCCTGGCCAGCATGGACCGCACCGCCCCCGAGGTCGTCAAGGAGCTCTCCAACGCGCTGAAGAAGAAGCTCTGGACGGTGCTCAACCAGGGCTTCTCCCGCGTCGGCGGGCTCGAATACCTGGTCAAGGTGCTGAACAAGGTGGATCGCGGAACGGAGAAGGGGATTCTGGAGTGGCTGGACGAGGCCAACCAGGACCTCGCCGAGAATATCCGCCGCCAGATGTTCGTCTTCGAAAACCTGGTCATGCTCGACGACGTGTCGCTGCAGCGGGTGCTGCGCGAGACCGATCAGCGCGACCTCGCCCTGGCGCTCAAGGTTACCAGCGAAGAGCTCAAGGCGCGTGTCTTTGCCAACCTCTCCCAGCGTGCCGCCGAGGGACTCAAGGAAGACATGCAGTTGCTCGGCCCGGTCCGCGTCAAGATGGTCGAGGAGGCGCAGAGCCGCATCGTCGAGATCGTCCGTCGGCTGGAGCGCGCCGAAGAGATCGTCATCACCCGTGGCGGGGAGGACGTCTTTGTCTAGCATCCTGAAATCCAACCGCGTCCACGTCAAACCCGCCCTCGCGCTCCTCAAGGATCGCCTCGCCGTCCAGCCGCTCTGCCCCGTCGAGCTGGACCCAGACGACGACGAGCTGGTCGACCCCGAGCCGGAGCCCGATCCCCAGGCACTGATCGACGCCGCCCGTGCTCGGGGCTATGACGAGGGCTTCGTGCTGGGCCGGGCCGAGGGCCTCGCCCAGGCTCAGCAGGAGATGGCATCGCTGCTCCTGACCGCGCGCACCGCGCTAGACGAAGTCACCCGCTGGAAACAGCAGCAGCTCAACCAGGAGCTGCCCAGCGTCGTCGGCCTGGCGATGGCGATCGCCGAGCGGGTCGTCCGCCGCGCCGTCGAGCTCGACCCGGAGGTCGTGCTGCGCACACTGGAAGAGGCCGCCCGCCAGCGCGAGGCGAAAGACCTTGTCCGCATCGCGGTCAACCCGGAGCAGGTCGAGGCGGTGCGCGCCTACTGGACCCAGAACCACCCGAGCCAGAGCGACGTGGAGATCGGCCCGGATCCCGGGATCGAACCCGGCGGCTGCCTGCTGTTCTCGCAGTCCAGCTTGATCGACGCTCTGCTCCAAACCCAGCTCGACGTTATTGCGCGCGAGCTGCACGCGCGGAGAGTGTGATGCAGCCTGGAACGCGTCCGGCGCATGCAGCGGTAGAGCGGGTGGGCCGCTGATGGCAACGCCGATGGCCCTTGCCCTGGCCGACTCCCGCTCCGTCCTTGAACGGATCACCCCGTTCCGCGTCTCTGGCCAGGTGGTGCGCGTCGCCGGCCTCACCATCGAGGCGGCCGGCCTAGCCGCGCAGGTGGGCGAGATCTGCCACATCTACGCCGCCGAGGACGGCCGCCGCATCTCAGCCGAGGTCGTCGGCTTCAACGCCGACCGGCTGTTCCTGATGCCCTTCGGGGACATGCAGGGCGTCGCCGCCGGCTGCCAGGTGCACGCCAGCGGCCGGCCCTTCACCGTGGCCGTCGGCCGGTCGCTGCTCGGCCGCGTGGTCGACGGGCTTGGCAATCCCATCGACGGGCATGGCCCGCTCGCCGACGCCGCCGTTGCCTCCCTGCGCCGACTGCCCCCCAGCCCGCTCGCCCGCCGGCCGATCGCCGAGCCGCTGCCGACCGGCATCCGCGCCATCGACGGTCTGCTCACCTGTGGGCGCGGCCAGCGCATGGGCATCTTCGCCGGCAGTGGCGTCGGCAAAAGCACGCTCCTGGGCATGATCGCGCGCGGGGTGGAGGCCGACGTCAATGTCATCGCCCTCATCGGCGAGCGCGGCCGTGAGGTGCAGGAGTTCATCCACCAGATCCTGGGCGAGCAGGGCCTGGCCCGCTCCGTGGTCGTCGTCTCCACCTCCGACCAGCCGGCGCTACTCCGGATCAAGGCCGCCTGGGTCGCCACCGCTATTGCTGAGCACTTCCGCGACCTGGGGCTAGATGTCAACCTGATGATGGACTCTGTCACCCGCTTCGCCATGGCTCAGCGCGAGATCGGCCTCGCCGTCGGCGAGCCGCCGGCCCTCAAGGGCTACCCGCCCTCCGTCTTCGCCCTGCTCCCCCAGCTCCTCGAGCGCGCCGGCACCTCAGACCGCGGCACCATCACCGGCTTCTACACCATCCTGGTCGAAGGCGACGACACCAACGAGCCGATCAGCGACACCGTGCGCAGCATCCTGGACGGCCACATCGTTCTGTCCCGCGACTACGCCGCCGAGAATCACTACCCCGCCATCGACATCCTGCAGAGCGTCAGCCGGGTCATGCCGGCGATCGTCAGCCCGCAGCACCGCCGCGCGGCCGCGCGCCTGCGCGAGATCCTGGCCGTCTACCGCGCTAACCGCGACCTCATCAACATCGGTGCCTACCAGCCCGGCTCCAATCCGCAGATCGACCGTGCTCTCGGGCTGCTGCCCGAGATCAACGGCTTTCTCCGCCAGGGCGAGCTGGAAGATAGCCCCTGGCCAGCCACCGTGCAACGCCTCGAGGCGCTGTTCGGTGAAGGAGCGCAGCCATGACCGACCGACCGAGCGGCGAATTCCGCCTCGAAACCCTGCTCCGCCTGGCCGCCCGGCGCGAAGAGCAGGCGGCCCAGCACCTCGTCAAGCTCGAGCAGGCGCACCGGCGGCTCGAGCGCCAGCTCGACGCGCTGCGTCTGCTGCACGCCGAGGCGTTGCGCGAAGGCCGAGACACTCTCGCCGCCGGCTCCGCCAGCGCCGCCTGGCTGCTCCAGGCCGACCAGTACGCCGAGGCGCTCCAACGCCGCCTCGCCGACCAGACCGCCCGCGTCGCGGCGAGCAAGGAGCGCCTCGACGAGGCGCGGGCGCAGCTCCTGAACGTCTCGCAGGAGCGCCGCATGCTCGAAAAGCTGAAGGAGCAGCAGCTCCAGCGCTGGCGCGCCGAGCAGGACCGAATCGAGGCGGCGGAGCTGGCGGAGCTGGGCGCCACCCGCTTCCTACGCCGCCGGGCAGAAGAGGCGGCGACGATCCGATGACGACGCTGTTCAACCGCTCCGCTCAGCCTGCCGCGACGCCCGCCGCCGCTCGCTTGCGCGCCCTTGGCTGGCTGGGCGTCAGCCAGATGAATCACCCCACTGCCACCGCGGGCGGCCCCAGCTTCAGCGCGGTGCTCGCTGCCCAGCGCTCGGCCGCGCCCCACCCCCCGGCCGCCGCGCCCATGGATATCGACGGACTGATCCGGCAGGCGGCGCGGCGCTATGGCGTCGACGAGCGCCTGGTGCGGGCCGTGGTCCGGGCGGAATCCAACTTCAATCCCCGCGCCGTCTCGCGCGCCGGGGCCAAGGGGCTGATGCAGCTCATGGACGCCACCGCCCGCCGCTATGGCGTGCAGGACCCGTTCGATCCAGCGCAGAACCTGGAAGCGGGCGTGCGCTATCTCCACGGGCTGCTGCACCAGTTCCACGGCGACGTCCGCCTCGCGCTCGCCGCCTACAACGCCGGCCCCGCCGCGGTCCAACACTACGACGGCGTCCCGCCCTACCACGAAACTCGCGCCTACGTCAGCAAGGTGATGGCCGAGCTGCGTGCCCATCCGTAGCACCACCGGGCCCAGGAGGAGACGAGATGGACAGTATCTTCAACGACAGCACCATGCAGGTCCTGCGCCGAGCGCTGGACGGCCTCTCTCTACGCCAGCAGGTGATGAGCAACAACATCGCCAACGTCGACACCCCGGGCTTCAAGGCCCAGGATGTGATCTTCGAAGACGCTCTGCGCCAGGCGATCGCTCGCGGCCAGGGCGACAACCTGCTGCTGATGAAGACCAGCCCGGCACACCTCGACGCTGGCCCGACCACTGTCCAGCCCGAGGTCGTCTCACTGGATGGCGCGGCGCGCGCTGACGGCAACACCGTGGACATCGACTACGAGATGAGCCGGCTGGCGGAGACGCAGATCGCCTACGACGCCACCGCGCGGCTGGTGAACATGCGGCTGGCGCTGCTGCGCTCCGTCGTTCAGGGTGGGGGCCGCTAAGAGTGGCTCCGCTGCCGGCCGCACCGTTCCGCGCCACGCTCGTCCAGCCGGGTCGGCTGCGGCTGTCTGCGCAGCGCACCAGCAGCGGTGTGCCCCAGCGCTCGTTTCAGTCGTTCCTCCAGCAGGCTCAGCGCAGTGGAGGCGGTCGCCTGCCGCTCACCCTCAAGGTTCCGGCGAACGTCCGAGCGGTGCTGGCGCAGAGCAGCGGCGGCGTGCACCAGCTCAGCGCCGTGGCGCCGAAGCCGCTCCCGGCGCCGCAGGGTGAGGTGCCCGCGCCGCAAGGCGGGGCGGCGCCAAAGCCGGCCAGCTCCGGCGCGGCGGCCCGGCTGATCCAGGACGGCATGGCCCAGATCGGCAAGCCCTACGTCTTTGGCGCCAACGACTTCAGCGCCAACCCCGCCGCATTCGACTGCTCCTCTTTCACCCGGTGGCTCTTCCAGCGTCAGGGGGTGGATCTGCCGCGCACCGCGCAGCTTCAGTACAACGCGGTCCAGCACCTGGCCGCCGCGGCGGCCCGGCCCGGCGATCTGGTCTTCTTCCGCCATACCTACGACTCGCCCGACACTATTACCCACGTCGGCATCCTGCTCAGTGGCAACCGCATGCTCAGCGCTACCGCGGGCGGGGTGAAGATCGAGTCGCTCACCGACCCGTACTGGGCCGCGCACCTGGCCGGCTTTGGCCGGGCGCCCGGCCTGGCCGCCGCCGCTGTGTCCAAGAATACGCCCGCCCCTCCGCCAGCCCAGGCAGCGCCCAGCCGGCCGCTGAGCCTGGACCAGTATCCCCGCCCGGCCGACGACAACGGCCGCGGCCTGGACTGGATCCCCACCACCGCCCAGCCACCGGAGGTCGTCGACCGCTTCGTCCGCGAGGCGGCCGACATGCACGTCCGCTGGGTCACGTTCCTCAACGATGGCGCCCAGATCGGCGCGAACGACTACCTGGTCAAGCAGCTCACCGCCCACGGGATCATGCCGGTGATGCGGGTGCTCACCCACCGCGGCGCGCCCATCCAGCAGGACCTCACCGCGATGGTCCAGCACTACGTCGGGCTCGGCGTCCGCTACTTCCAGCTCTACAACGAGCCCAATTTGCCCAGCGAGAACCAGGACCATACCCCGAACGTCGACCGCTACACCGATCTCTGGCTCGCTGCCGCCCGCCAGGTCGTCGCCGGCGGAGGCCTGCCGGGGCTGGGCGCGCTGGCACCCGGCGCCCAGGTGGACGACGTCGCCTTCCTGCAGAAGACGCTCCAGGCGATCAAGGCGCGCGGCCAGGCCGACCTGCTGAACCACGCCTGGATCGGGGTGCACAACTACCTGCTCGGCGCTCCAGGGCAGGACGTAGCCAGCGACCCCGGCTTCCAGCGTCCCCAGTTGTACGACCAGGTAGTGCGGCGGGAGCTGGGGCGCAGCCTGCCGATCATCGGCACTGAGGGCGGCGTCCCCCCCGACCATCCCGTCGACGCCTCCGCCGACCGCGTGCTCCAGGCGTTCCGCGCCGTCGAGCAGGGCGGCCAACCCTACAACTTCTCCTACACCTACTGGCTCATCGCCAATGAAGCCGGTGGGGGCACCGACCCCACGTTCCACGACCAGGCGCTGTTCCGCCCTGACGGCCAGAGCCCTCTGGTCGACGCGCTGAAGCGGGATCCCTGATGGACCCGGGGCCCCAGTTGTACCCGTCGCCCTGGCCGGGCAGGACGCCTGGCTCAGAGCCTTCGTTCCGGAGGAAGACATGGCGATCTCGGTAACCCCGGCTCCGCCGGCGGCGCCCGCTGCCCCGGCTGGGGGGAGCGCGGCGGGACCGGCCGCACCGCCGGCGGCGTTCCTGCCCATCCTGCTCGCGGCGCTGCACCCGGCAGCGCCCCCGGCCAGCATGCCCGTGCCCCAGCCGGCGCCCCACTCTAGCTCGGCACTCCCCCCCGCGGCCTGCCCCGCCGGTATACTGCCGGCCCTACTGCTCGGCGGCCCCGGCCAGTCCGGCGACACCCTGCCGGCCACGCCCGGGGCGAGTGGCCCCAGCCTGTCCCTGCCTGCCCTGCTATCGCTCGCCCCTGCGCTGCCGCCAGATGCGGCCGAGGGAGCGCCAGAGGGCACTCCGCCCGCTCGCAGTGATCCGCGCGGCAGCGCCGCACCGCCTCTCGAGGCCAGCTCAGCGGACCAGGACCCAGCCGCCCTGGCCGGAGCGCTCCTGGCAGCGCTCGGCGCCCCGCTCAACCCGTCGCCCGCGCCCGGCGATACAGCGGGCAGCCTGCCCGTTGCCACCGACCCGGCCATCGCAGCCGATCGAGCCACGCTCGCCCCGACCGACCACCCGCCAGCCGCGGAGAGCGCCACCAGCCCCGCCGCCCCGGAGACAGCGGCCTCCAGCTCGCCCGCTACCCCGGCCCCGCTCCTGGACACTCCAACCTCGCCGGCCGCTGCCACCCCCGAGGCCGAGCCCCTGGCCGGCGAACTGCCCCTGCTGTCTCCCACCGGCGCCGCGCTGGCTGCTGGCAGCCAGCCGTCGGCCGTGTCCGTGGCTCAGCAGAACACCAATCCCGGCGCCACCCCTCGCCCGGACTCCGTTCGGAATCCGCGGTCGGGAATTGGGAATGCGCCCCCCGAACTCCGAACTCCGAACTCCGAACCTGGGGCGCTGCTCGCGACACCCATGCTAACTCCCGCGTCCCTTGCCGCTGCCACCGCGGCTGCTCCAGCGCGGCAGGTCGGGGCCGGCGCCGGCCCACCGGATGCCAGGTCCCCGGCCACCCTGGCGGGCGGTCGTCCCCCCCGCTTCGGCCAGCCTGGCCGCCCGGCCGCGCCGGTCGGGCCGAGCCAGAGTAGCCTGGTCCAGCCCGGGGGTACCAGCGCTCCCGCTGCTGCTCCTCAGGCGCCCGCGGCCAGCGCTCCAAGCAGCGCCAGCCCGGCCCTGCCCGGTGCATCCATCCCACCCGCTCCGAACGCGCCAGCCGTCATCGACCTCAGCGGCGTTCCGGCCGACACACGCCCCCAGGCGCTGGTGGATCAGCTCGCCGACTCGATCGTCCACCAGGCTCGCCTCACTCAGCGCGGCCACGAATCCACCCTCCACATGCGGCTGGAGCCGCCCGCGCTCGGGGGGCTGGAGGTGCGCGTCAGCGTGGACCAGACCGGCGTCCGCATCGCCGTCACCGCCGAGCGGCTGGAGGCGCACCAGGCGCTCCAGCAGGCGCTGCCCAGCCTTACTACCGCCATCAGCGACCGTGGTATCGCTATTCAGCGTGCCGACGTCTGGCTCAACAACGCCGCGCTCGACCTCGGCGGTCAGCAGCAGCAGCGTTCCTGGCATGGGGGCGACCCGCGGCCGCCCCGCTGGGGGCCCGCTGCTGGCTCCACCCCCGCCGGCCAGCCGGAGGAGTCCTCTGCCCCCTCCGGCAGCGCCACCAGCATCGATTTACGGGTTTGACACGGAGGACACCTGATGCAGTTGTTCGCAACCCCCTCGCAGCCCCCGGCGCCTTCAACCTCGATCGGGACAGTCGGGCTCACCGGTGCCGCCTCGACCACGCTCGCCTCGGGCGCGTCGAGCTCGTCTAGCGCCCTGGCCAGCGCCGGGCTCAGTTCGCAGCTCAACGAGGACACCTTCATGAAGCTGCTGGTGGCCGAGCTGCAGAACCAGGACCCGATGCAGCCGACGGACAACGCGCAGCTCATGGCCCAGATGGCCCAGTTCAGCATGGTGGACCAGCTCAACACGCTGAACCAGACGGTCGCCTACCAGGCAGGAGCGCAAGGGCTTGCCACCGCCAGCGCCCTGCTCGGCCGGCAGGTCTCCGCCCCGGCCTCCGACGGCAGCCTCCTCACCGGCGTCGTCTCCAGCGTTGCCCTGAAGAACGGCGAGGTGGTCGTCACCGTCGACGGCCAGGAGGTGAGCCTCTCCAACATCACCGAAGTCGCTAGCCCCGGCCAGTCCCCTTCCGGCGACGCTCTGCCGGTGGCCGGCGGCAATGACGCGACATCGAGCGACAGCTCCAGCGCAACCAGCAGCTCCAGCGCGTCCACCCCGGTGGCGGGCTAAACCAATCCGGCGCTCAGCCGAATATACAGACAGCACCAAGGAGAAGCACTCCCATGATGGGTTCCCTCTACTCGGCAGTTTCCGGCCTGCGCAACCACCAGCTCTTCATGGATGTGGTGGGCAACAACATCGCCAACGTGAACACGTTGGGCTACCGGGGCAGCCGGGTGGTCTTCCAGGACATCCTGAGCCAGGTGCTCCGCGGCGCTAGCGCCGCCACGGCGAGCACCGGCGGGGTCAACCCGCTCCAGATCGGCCTCGGCGCCGCCCTCGCCAGCACCGACACCGACTTCGGCCAGGGCACCCTGCTGGCCACCGGCAATCCGACCGACATGGCTATTCAGGGCGACGGCCTGTTCATCCTGAGCGATGGCAAGCAGACGCTCTACACCCGCGCGGGCGCCTTCAACCTCGACAGCTCCGGCCGGCTGGTAGATCCCGCCACCGGCATGCTGGTTCAGGGCTGGACCGCCGACAGCGTCGGCAACGTCGACACCACCAAGGCGATCAGCGGGATCACCGTTCCGCTCGGCGAGACCGCCGTCGCTCAGCCCACCCAGGCGATCACCCTCGGGGGCAACCTGAACGCCAACGCCGCGGTGAACGACACCACGACCACTACTATCGGCATCTACGACTCGCTCGGCAATCGCCACGACATCACGCTGACGTTCACCAAGTCCGCCAACAACACCTGGTCCTGGACGGCCGCCGCCGACCCGGCCGACACCACGGTGACCACGATCACCCCGAGCCCCGCCTCCACGAGCTTCGTCTTCAATGCCAACGGGCAGTTCGATACCGCCAACAACCCCACCCAGTGGGACACGACGAATAACGCCCCACTGGCCAACATCAGCATCGCCTATGGCAACGGCGCCACCACCCAGACGGTCAAGATCGACCTGCATAGCTTGACCCAGCTCGCCAATGTGAGCGGCCAGACTGGCACTGGCGACGTCACCGCCCAGCAGGACGGCTCCGCTCAGGGCACTCTCTCCAGTATCTCCGTCGGGCCCGACGGCACTATTGTCGGCGTCTTCTCCAATGGCCTCACCCGCACGGTTGGCCAGCTCGCCCTGGCGCGCTTCGCCAACCCCACCGGCCTGGTGCGCACCGGCGACACCGCCTTTGCCGCCTCGGCCGCCTCTGGCACCGCCGAAGTCGGCACCCCGGAGAGCGGCGGCCGCGGCTCCGTCAGCTCCGGCTACCTCGAGCAGTCCAACGTGGACCTGGCGCAGCAGTTCACCAACCTGATCATGGCCGAGCGTGGCTTCCAGGCCAACTCCCGCGTGATCACGGCTACGGACGAGATGCTCCAGGATCTTGTGAACATCAAGCGGTAGCTGACCGATGCTCGACCTGAGCAGCGCCGGCCAGGTCACCGCTCCGGCCCGCGTCACGCCGGCCCCGAGCCCGGGCTTCGACCCGGGCTCGGGCGCCCCGCGCGACCTCGTCCCGGGGCGGGTGCTGGTCGCCCGCGTGCTCGAGGTCCACGGCGACGAGGCGGTGCTGGCCTGGGGCCGGCACCGCCTCACTGCCCAGGTCCAGCCTCCCCTCACCCCCGGCAGCACCGTCAGCCTCCAAGTGCAGGAGGCCTCTGACCGCCTGCTCAGCCTGCGCTTCGTCGGTCAGGCCGACGAGACGCCCGCTGCTCAGCCCGTGGTCCGCCCCGACCCGCGCGGCGAGCTCCTGCGTGCGCTCGGCGTCGCCGACGACGACCGCAATCGCGCTATTGCCACCAGTCTCGCCCGCGCCGGGCGAGCGGTCACCGCCACGGATATCCGCGCCGTGCGCCAGGGGCTCGCCCAGCTTGGCGCGCCCGACTCCGCCGCTCCCGGCGTCATCTGGCTCCAGAAGATGGGGCTTCCCCTCAGCCGCGCCGCGCTCGATCTCGCGCTCGCGCTGCTTCAGGCCGGCCCGGCCACCACCGAGGAGCTCTGGCAGACTGTCTGGGCCCGGCTCACAAAACGTGCCGCCGGCGAGGCCGCCCTCGGCCGCCTCGTCGCCCGCCTCCCGCTGCTCCAGCTCCATGATGGCGATCCCCATCAGCTTGCCCTGGATCTCCAGGCCCTGGTCGAAGACCTCGGCTCTCCGCCGGAGGCGAAGCTGCTGCGCGACTTGAGCGCTCCCGGCCTCCCTGACGACGCCCGCGCCGTTCTCGGCCAGTTGCGCGACACCCTCCGCTCCACCCGCCACCCCGATCTTCTGCTCGAACGCGCCGTCGCCACCCTCGCCGAGCGGCTCGCGGCCCACCAGCTTGGCAACGCCGCGCAGCCCGGCTCCCTCCGGCTCGAGCTGCCGCTCCTGGTGGATGGCCAGGCGCAGCTCGCCACTCTGATAGTGCAGACCTGGGACGACCAGCAGGAGAGGGAAGGCGGCTCCCCCGAACACCCTCCCGGCGCACCGCTGCGACTGGACCTCTCGCTCAACCACCTCGGCCATGTCCGCGTCGAGCTGTTCCGTCGGGGCGACCGGCTCTCTTGCTGGCTGTCAACCGATGACCGCGAGAGCTACCAGCGCGTCCGCGGGCAGGCCGAAGCGCTCGCCTGGCGCTTGCACCAGGCCGTCGGGCTCCCCGCCGAGGTGCGCTGGTTTTTCGCCTCACCCTCGCCAGCCACGCCCGCCGCCGCGGAGCCGGCGTCGATCGATCTGCGGACCTAACGTGATGGAGCCGCCCTCCCGACCCCCGCGCCGGGCCGTTGCGCTGAACTACGATCCTCTAGCCGATCCGGCTCCCCGCGTCGCTGCCAGCGGCCAGGGCTTCCTCGCCGCCGAGATCATCCGCCGCGCTCGCGAGGCCGGCGTCCCGATCCACCAGGACCCTGATCTGGTAGAGCTACTCGGAAAGCTGGACGTGGGCGACGCGATTCCGCCAGAGCTGTACCTGGTTGTCGCTGAAATTCTTGCCTACCTGTACCGTTTAAACCGAGATGTGTCCCATACTAGGACATCACACATGAGTGCCGAGACGGAGCCGTCGGGCTATGACTCCCCCTAGCGCGCCAGCTCGCCGCCGACGGCCCGCCACCGTGCTCGTCATCGACGACAACCCGGACTTCCGCTCTGTGCTCGTCGATGCGCTCCGGGAAGAGGGCTTCGCCGTCGCTGCGGCCGCGGATGGCGACGAGGGGCTCGCGCTCGCCCGCCGTCTCCAGCCCGACCTGGTGCTCCTGGACATCATCATGCCGGGACGCGATGGCTTCGAGGTCTGCCAGGAACTGCGCGAAGATCCGCGCATCGCCCACATCAAGGTCGTCATGCTCACCGCTCAGATGGGCACCGCCAACGTCGCGCGCAGCCACCTCTACGGCGCCGACGCCTACATCGCCAAGCCGTTCGAGCTCGACCGCCTTCTCAGCCAGATCCGTTCCCTTCTGTCAGGCCCGTCGCCGGCCGGCCACTGAGCCCGCCGCCCCGTCGCCTCAACCCCACGAGACCCGCCCCAGGCGCAGTCCCGTCTGCACCGTGTAGATCGCTTCCTGGTAGGTGCTCCCGATCGGGATGCGCCCCACCGCGAACATCGGGTAGGCCACCCCGCCGGCGAACACGGTCGACATGTAATCGCCCACCATCCGCCCGGTCGGCGTGTATGCCAGCCAGGTGAGGTGCATTGGCCCGGCAAGCTGGGTCGCCACACTCCAGGTCTGACCGCCGTCTGTCGAAGCGATGTAGCCGACGTCGAGCTGGCAGGTGTTGAGCGAGCAACTCGCTACCGGATAGTAGTAGTAGCTGAGCCCCAGGTGCGCCGTCGCCCCGGACGTCGCCCGGTCCACCCCCAGGCCAGGGATAAAGTGGTCCGCTGTGCTCGTCACGTCGTCAATCGGCACGCGCGTTGGGAAGCTCCAGTGCAGCCCGTCAGACGACGTGCTCAGCAGGATGTCGTTGGCGCTGCAGTTCGTCCGCAGTCGGCAGTCCTGCCAGGCGACGTACACCTTCCCCGCTCCATCGATCCCCGCCGAGGGCAGTGGCGGCTGCGCCCGGAACTGGCCGGCCGCGGTGTGGTATTGGAACTTGCTGATCCGAACCGACGCGCCCCAGGTGGAGCCGCCATCGGTCGAGACGAACGATGCCAGCTCCTGGCTGACCCGCCGGAACGGCACGATCACCGTGCCGTTCGGCTGCACCTGCGGCTGGCCGCCCAGCCCGGTCGCGTTGTCGGCGGTGTTCTTCGGCGCGCTCCAGGTCAGCCCGCCATCCGTCGAGGTGCTCATCTTGATCCGCTCCGAGTCGTAGTAGGCGTCGAAGGTCGCGTAGCAGCGCCCGTAGTACGGGCTGGAGGCTGTGGTATCGCACGACACCCACGGCTTGTCGTAGTACTCGCCCTTCGGAGCAACCGCGACGTTGAGCGGAGCGCTCCAGGTATGGCCCCCATCCAGGGACCGGCTCAGCAGCACCGCCCGCGGCCCGCCCGAGGAGCTGGTCGCCTTCACTGCGATGAGCCAGACCCCATGCAGCGGGTCGTACGCAACAGATGGGTTACTCACCCGGTCGTATATCCCGCCGGTGTACTTCGTGATGCCGGACAGGAAGCCGTGAGTCCAGGTGGCGCCCGAATCGGTGGACACAGCCCAGCCGGTGTTGGTGGTACCAGCGGTGGTGAAGCGCCCGACGTTGAAGGCCGTAACGATCGTGCTCCCGAACGCGAACGCAGCCGGCTCGTCCTCCGTCTGGTGCTGCGCGTCCGTGTTCGTGTAGGGGTCTGAGCTCAGCTGCGTCAGCAGCGGCGCCCCGGAGGCCACGCCCGCCACCGGGGCGAGCAAGAGCGCGAGGGAAAGCATGCTGAGCGCTACCAGGTACCACTGCGGCCGACACCAGACTCGCATCACCGATCCACCTCGAGACCTGTCCGCGCCGTGACACGAATCGGATCACCATCCGCCGTGGGCACGGGAGGTTGCCAGAGAAGCTACCCGCCACCCGTGCCGCAGATGTGAAATCCGTCACTTTCGCCGCGCTGCTCTCCCGCCAGGCAGAGCGGTGAGCTGCTCTGCCGAGGTGCAGGCAGACACACAGCCCCCAGGAGGAGAGGGCGCGAGACTGCAGCGAAGTGTCGGGGCTCGCCTCCGGGCGAGTCCCCGGAGCGGTGGACGGCGCGGAGCCGAACCAGCAGTCGGCTGCCCGCTCGGCGAAATCCCACCTCCGCAGCTCTCCGCGCCACGGGCGGGTGAACCCGCCCGCACCGGCTCGAAAGGATCCGCGCCGTTGTGCCCCAACCCTCGGGGCGGTCACCCTACGACTGTTACTCGGTTCCGTGGGAACTGTTTCGATATCGCCCGACTGGCGAACCAACTGTTGCTTTATTGTTACGCTCTTTCTTGCCCCGCTGTTACAGACTCGGGTAGAGTGCCCGCCGTTGCCCACGTGGCGCCCGACCACCCAGCGCAGGAGGATCGCTTGCCTCGTTCCTTCCCCGCATTCTCGTCTCACCCCGCGGCACTCGCCGGGCTGCTCATGCTCCTCGTTGGACCGCTCTCCGCTTGGGCCGCGCCCGAGGATGGCACGGTGACGGCCGACAGCTACGGGATCAACTCGTCCGGCGCGGTCGGCGATCAGAACGAAACCACCGCGTACGCCCTGATCGGCAGCGCCGGGCTGCGCTGGCTGCGAGGCCCCGGCTGCTCCTGGAACCAGGCTGAGCCCGAGGAGGGCACCTGGCAGACGGCGGTGTGCGACTACCAGATGAGCCTGGCCCTGGATGCCGGACTCCAGCCGGTGGTCTCGCTTGGGTACGCCAGCACCTGGTGCACCACGGCCCCCCGCGGCACTTCCCAGGCCAACCTGGTGTACTACCCGCCGTGCGACTACCAGAAGTTCTACGACTACGTGTACCGGGTCGTGAGCCGCTACGGGCCGAACGCCAACGGCTTCGGCCCGGATGGCAAGGGCGACACTCGCGGCTATGGCCAGAACGTGGCCCACTACTACGAGATCGGCAACGAGCCGAACATCCCGGGCTATTTCCATGTCCCGGCCGGGATGGCAGATACCCCCGCCAACGCCGCGGCGCAGTACGCTCAGATCCTGTACTGGACCCACCAGGCAGTCAAAGCTGCCGATCCGAGCGCCCAGCTCCTGATCGGTGGGCTCGCGACCGGCGGCACGGGCATACGCGCCGGCTTCTTCGACAAGCTGCTACACGATAGCCGCTACCCAGCCGCGGCCAACTTCGACATCATGAACTTCCACAGCTACTCGGACAGTGCGGGCTTCGACGCCTCGCTGCAGGGGTTCCAGGCCTCGCTCGCCAGCGTTGGAGCCAGCAGCAAGCCGATCTGGGTGACCGAGGTCGGCCATAGCGCCAACCCGCAGTACCCCAGCGTCGGGGCATTGGAATACCCGGCGACGCCGCAGGGCCAGGCCCGATACCTCAAGGATCTGATCCCACACATCCTCAGCCAGGGCGTGGCCAAGGTCTTCTGGTTCACTAGCGTCGACCAGCCGACGAGCGCCCCCGGGCCGTTCTGCACCAGTGGGCTGTTCTACTACCCGGGCCACCAGTGCAATCAGGCCGGCGACCCGCCGGCCAGCGCCACCCTGGTAATCAAGCCGGCGTACTACGCCTACAAGTTGATCGTCGCTGGGACGTTCGGCTCCTAACCCCCGCCGCCCGCGCCACGAATGGGAAGTCCGTCCCTTTCGCCTCTGCCCTGCCCACCCGGGCTCTCACTGTGCCCTGGCGTTCAGCGCAGAGAGTCCGCCGAGCCGTCGAGAGTGGCACTGGTCGCCGCTACCTTCTCGCATCGCTTCAGCCGGTGCGGCAGCGGACCTCGTGACCACGAGCGGCGGGCGCGCCGCCCCTCTGTATTCCAGCCGGCTTGAGGAGAGCGGCGTCCGGCGTTCGTGTATTCAAGTGAAAGCCGATTCTCTAGAATAAGAACCCGTGAACCAGGTGCATGCTTCAGCAGCCTTGCATGACGGGGCTGGTGCTCTTCGAGCCAGCCGGTGAACCCGCACTCGCCGCGGAGCCGCCCCCTTCCGAATGTCGGCACTCGGGGGCCGGGATTCGAAATCCGGAGCCCCGAATGCCCAACCCCGAGCTCCGAACCCCGAAACAAGCGGAGAATGGAGCGCGACCGGGACGCTCGCCCGGGCAGCCGTCAAGCTCACCGGGGTTGCGCCCCACCCCCGGCGTGCTCGGACTCGGCCAGGCGGTGCTGGGCGATCGGGTTCAGTGCTTGACCCGGCGGGCCGAGCGATTCATGCTAGGGCGGGCACGCGGCCTGGGGCAGCAGGGGCGAACGCCGCGTCCCCTCGTTGGACTAGTGCTCCGCTCCCGGAGGTGCGACGCATGGCGACCTCGCCCTATTCCCAGCAGGTGGGCAGCCTGCTCGAACAGCTCGGGCCGCTGTTCTCGTTCATGACCCGCTCGCCCTGGGCGCAACGCCAGGGTGATCCCACGATCTGCGACTTCGTCGTCGGCAACCCGCACGACATGCCACTGCCGGGCTTCGTCGACGCGCTCCAGCGCTGGAGCGTCCCACGCACCAAGGATTGGTTCGCCTATACCCTTGGCGAGCAGCCGGCGCGGGCGGCAATCGCGGCCTCGCTCCGCGAGCGGCGCCAGCTCCCCTTCGACGAGGAGGACGTCTTCATCACCAACGGCGGCTTCGCCGCAATCGCCGTCGCCCTGCGGGCGATCATCGACCCGGGCGACGAGGTGATCTTCCTCAGCCCGCCCTGGTTCTTCTACGAGCTGCTCATCCAGGCCAGTGGTGCCGTCCCGGTGCGGGTGAAGGTGAATCTCGCCACGTTCGACCTGGACCTGGAGGCGATCGCCGCCGCGATCACCCCGCGCACCCGAGCGATTATCGTCAACTCGCCCCATAATCCCACCGGCGTGATCTACCCGCCGGAGACGCTCGAGCACCTCGCACGCCTGCTCACCGCCGCATCTGCACGCAACAGCCGCGCGCTCTTCATCCTTTCAGACGAGGCGTACTCCCGAATCGTCTTCGACGGCCGCCCCTACTTCAGCCCGGCCGCCTTCTACCCGAACACGTTCGTGCTCTACACCTACGGCAAGACGCTGCTCGCCCCTGGGCAGCGGCTCGGCTACATCGCGCTGCCGCCGTCGATGCCGGGGCGCGAGCAGCTCCGGCCCGCCATCCTGCTCGCCCAGTTCATGACCGGCTTCGCCGTCGCCAACGCGCTGTTGCAGCACGCGCTGCCTGAGCTGGAGACGCTCTCCATCGACGTTGGCCACCTGGAGCGGAAGCGGGATCGGCTGCTGGAGGCCCTGCGCGAGCTGGGCTACGACGTCCACACCCCGGCCGGGACGTTCTACCTGCTCCCGCGGTCACCCTGGGCCGACGATCGCGCCTTCGTGGAGCTGCTCGGCCGCCACGACGTCTTCGTGCTCCCCGGCGCCCTGGTGGAGCTGCCCGGCTACTTCCGCATCTCGCTCACGGCGAACGACGACATGATCGACCGGGCGATCCCGGGCTTCGCCGCGGCGCTGGAGCAGGCGCGCACCACCCGAGGCGTGGGCTGAGCTGCCGCGGCTCACTGGGTAACCCCAGCCACGGAACAGCAGCCAGCGCCAGGCGGCACTCGCCGGGCCAGGGGGCGCCCGTGCGGCATGGCCCGGCGAGTGCGCGAGGCAAGCGCCTCACCCTGCCGCGCCGCAGGTGCAGATGGTTGGCCCCTCCGCGCCGCGCACCGGCAGCAGGTGGCGGTCGTTCAGGCGGCTGGCGATGCGGGCGCAGGCGGTGTCCAGCGCCTGCTGGATCTCCCACTCGCCCCAGCCTCCCACCTCGGCGCTGATTTGCCGGAACGACCTCCCGGTTGCGTACAACGCCACGATGGCGGGCAAGCGAGCCGAGAGCCGCCCCAGCTCCCCGTCGTCGCGGCCCCCGCGCCGGCTGCTCCAGGCGCTCGGCTGCGCCGCGGTGGACAGCGCTGCGCGTCGGCGGCCACAGTGTTCCGTGTGTCCAGTCCCTGGAGAAAGCAGCGCGCGGACCTCATCCGCGCGGTAGCGTCCGGAGTGCCCTTCGAGCAGCGCTGCTCGCACCCGGCGCCAGGAGAGAAACGTTGATGAGAGATTCATTGGCGCACCTCTTGCGGGCGCGCCCAGCCTCCTGGGCGCGCCAGTCGATGCTGTGCGCTTCCTGATTCGCCTACGAGGTTAGCTGACGGATTCGGGCTGGAAGCGACCTGTGCCCTACACGCTCCGCGTGATTCACCCCACTTAATCGGATCCCCCGTCCCGGCGGTTCCCTCAGCCGCCAGGCTCGGCGCGAGTCCACGGATGTCATCACCCGACACCCGCCCCTCCTCCATACCACTGTAGCGGCCACGGGTCAATCCCGCCATGGGTCGTCCGTTCCGGCCTGGCCCGTCCGCGGTACCAGACATTGCGCGCCCAGGCGCGTCAGGGGGTGCTGGCCGGCTGCCGCGGCTGTAAAGCCAGCCGCTTTCGCAGGCTGTTCCAGCCACGCCGCAGCGCCTGGAGCAGCCGCGGCAGCCGGCGCCAGGCCAGGTGCCCGCACACGAGCTCCACGCTGTCGGGATCGCCCAGGAGCGTCGGGCGCGACCAGTCGCGCAGCGTCAGCGGCTTGCCATCGCGGCTCCCGTAGGGCGGCGCGAAGCGCTCCGCGTCGCGCCAGCCGCCGCGCTCCCAGAAACGCGCCAGGCCGCCGGCCTCCTGTACCAGCAGCACGGCCGCGGCGACGTCCCAGAGCTTCGGGCTCAGGAAGATCGCCCAACGCAGCGCGCCACAGGCGACCAGCCCGCCCTCGTGGCAGGTGCTGCCCAGATTCCGCAGGTCGCCCGCCTTGCGCCCGGCCGGCCCGTGCAGCCGGAAGCGTGCCCGCCAGCCGCCCGGGAGCGCCGCCAGCCGCGGCGCGGGAGATTCCGGCGCGGCGACGTGGATCGGAACCTCCTCGAAGCGCGCTCCGCCGCCCAGCCGGGCGTGGAGCACCCCCGGCTGGCCGCCCGGGCCGATCGTGACGAAGATGCAGCCGACCACGGGCTGGCCCCGGTGGAGCAGCGCCAGGGAGACCGCGCAGAACGGCAGGCCGTTGGCGAAGTTCGCGGTGCCGTCGAGTGGGTCCATCACCCAGAGATAATCAGAGGCGGAGGCCTCGTCGGCGCGCTCCTCGCCCAGCAGCCCATGGCCAGGGAAGCGGGAGTGGAGTGCGTCCACCAGGAAGTCCTCGATGAGCCGATCCGTCGCGGTGACCGGGTCGCGCCGCTGCGCATCCTTGAACTCCACCTCCGGGGGCGAGCGCAGCGCCTCGAGCAGCAGCGCTCCGGCCTGGCGGGTGAGCGCTAGCGCCGCCTGCTCGTACTGCTCCAGGTCAGACGGGCTGCCGGCGTCCCCGCCGTCGCAGGGAAGGGCGACGCGGTCGCCCCCGGGCGCGCCTGCTGCCGCGGCGGGAGGCTCGGGACTCGCCGGCTGCATCAGCGCAGCGCCGCGGCCAGGCGCTCGGCGGTCGTGCGCAGCCGCTCGCTGCACTGCTCCGCCACCCGCTCCGCGCGCGCCGCCGCCGCTTCCGCCTCCGCCTGCGCCGCGGCCAGCTTCGGCCGCAGCCGGGGCAGGACCGTGGCCGGGCTGGCGCCTGCCCGCAGAGCGCTCCACTCCGGGTACACGTCCACATACCGCTGCATGCTCGGCGCCCAGGTGCCGCCGTCGGCGATCAGCCGGAGCTGTGTTGCATGCGCCTCCGGGCTCAAGTGGCGGCCGGAGCCGAGGATGGCGCAGGTGCGGCCCAGCACGTCCGCGGCGTTGATCCCGCGTTCGAGCTGGAAGGCGGCGCGACGCAGGTGCGCCGCCTCGCGGGAGTAGAGCGTGAGCGCCTCGTACACGTGTGTCCCGCTTGGCCCGCCGATCAGGCGGGTTTCGCGGCTCAGCCGGGCCAGACACCAGAGCTTGGTCCGCCGCGCCTCGCGCAGGGCGCGCTCTGCCAGGTTCCCTCCCCGCTGGCTCAGATGGCGCATCAGCTCCTGCACCACCTCCGCGTCGGTCGCCGCGACGCGCAGCGCCTCGCCCGCCTCCAGCGCCGGGCCGCTCGGCCCGCGCGACTCCGCGGTCTCCACCGCGGCTGCCACCGCCGCCCGGGCCGCGTGGTCCAGCGCCGCGTCCAACCGCAGGTGCAGCCCCTGCACCTCGGAGAGTCGCAGCGCCGCCAGGCCCCAGAGTCGCATCGTCCAATCCAAGGCCTGCTGTGACACGAGCGCGATCGTGTCGTACTGAGTGTGGTAGTACCGCCAGTAGTCCTCGGGCCAGAAAGTGACGTTGGCAGAGGGGACGCCGGCGAGCAGGTAGGCGCCCGCGTCCACGTAGCTCATCAGCCCTGCTGGCACCTGCGAGTAGGGCGTGCGGCCGCCTTCCACGTCGACGGCCACGTGGCGGATGCAATCCAGCAGCTCCGGGGCGCACTCCACGTAGGCGCTGCGGGGATCAGACGTGACGACGTCGATGTTCAGCATCGCGAAGGTGCGCCCCACCCAGTCCGGGTGCTCCAGGTTGATAAACGCCGAGGCGCCGATGAGCCAGTCGAGCCATTGCGGCATCCCCTGCTCCTGTGCCCCGTGCGCGACGAACACCAGCGTCCGCTCCGGCCGGATCCCGCTGCGCTTGAACGCCCGGGCGATCCCAAGCACCGCCCCAATGCCCGAGAGGCTGTCGGCCGCGCCGGCGTACCAGGTATCGTAGTGCGAGGCGACGAGCACGTATTCATCCGGCTCGCGCTCGCCCCGCAGCAGCCCCACCACATTGCGCGAGGCGCCTTCGCGCTGGTCGATACGGCTGCGCACCCGTGCCCGCACCGGCCCCTGCTCCAGCAGTGCGCGCAACTGGCGTGCATCCCGCGCCGCCAGCGACACGATCGGGATGCGCACCTCGTAGTCGTGCGCCCCCAGCCGGAAGATGTGGACCCGCACCGCGTCCTGCGGCCCCAGCTCGTCATAGGTCAGCACCGCCGCGGCTCCCCGCGCCCGCGCCTCCAGCGCCGGCCCGGCGCGGGGGATTCCCTCTTCGCTCCCGGTGTCCGGCCAGCGGTGGCGGTAGAGCACGATCTTGCCCCGCGCGTCGCGCTCCGGGCCGTACTCCTCGGCCAGCCCGTCGCCAACGAACACCACCTCAGCCTCAATCCCCTCCTCCGGCGTTGGCCAGCTCCCAGCCATCGGCAGGCCGGAGAACACCACCCCCTGGTCCGGAAGCTCCACGTTGGCGCCGGCGGCCAGGTCGCGCACCGTGACCGGGAATGGCTCCTGGCGAACCTCCTCCAGCCCCAGGCGCTGCATCTCCGCCTCGATCCAGTCGGCCGCCGCGTGCTCGCGCTCCGTCCCGGCAATCTTGTGGGGCCCCAGGTCTACCAGCCGCTGCATACAGTCCCAGGCGTAGCCGCGGTCAACTCGCTTCAGTAGCTGCCGCTCCAGGTCGGGGTGAGCCATCTCGCCTCCGGCGCGTCCGCACCTGTCGGAACAGACTCAGGTGTACCAGCCGTGTCCCATTATCTGCTCGCGCGCCTGCACCGGGCCACTTCCCGCTGCAGCGTCGGGCGGGGACAGGCCAGTCCCCCGTGTCGGCTGAGGGCGGCCAGCAACACTCGGCCCTCGGCGAGCCGCGTGTGTCTCGCCGAGGGCCGAGACAGGTCCATGATCTGGCCTGGCTGCCGTGTCCAGCGCGCGCCCCTGGACGCGGCGCGACGCGCTACAGCAGGTTGCGGGCGCGAGCCACGTCGTTGATCGCCTGCTCCAGCGCGGCGACCAGCCGATCCACGTCTTCCTTCCGCGCGGTCAGCGGCGGCGCCATCTCCACCGCGGTCCCGATCGGGCTCACCAGCACCCCCAGCTCGCGCACCCGCCGCGCCACCGCGCGCACGGTGTCGTCCTCGAACGGCGCCCGCGTCTGCTTGTTCGCGGTGAAGTCGATCGCCGCCCACATCCCGAGCCCCCGCACCTGGCCGACGATCGGGTGCTGCTCCAGCGGCTTGAGCGCGTCCAGCAGATACTGGCCCAGCTCCTTCCCCCGCGCAATCAGGTTCTCTCGCTCGTAGATCGCGATATTGGCCAGCGCCGCCGCCGCGCCCGCGGCATGCCCGCTGTAGGTGTGCACGTGCAGGAACGCCGGCAGGGCATCCACGATCTCCTTGCGGGTGATCGCCGCGCCCATGGGGAAGTAGCCGCTCGTCATCGCCTTGGCCACCGTCATGATGTCTGGCTCGACGTCCCAATGGTTCATTGCGAACCACTCGCCGGTGCGGCCAAACCCGGTGATCACCTCGTCGGCAATGAACAGCACCTCGTACTTGTCGCAGATCTCGCGGATGATCGGGAAGTACTCTGGCGGGGGCACCTGCACCCCGTGCGCCTGCATCACCGGCTCGGCGATGAACGCCGCCACCAGCTCCGGCCCCTCCTGCTGGATCTCCCGCTCCAGCCAGGTCGCGCACTTGATCCCGCAGTCCGGGTACTCCAGCCCGAACGGACAGCGATAGCAGGTAGGCGCCGGGATGCGGGTGTGGCCGGGCACGCCGGGCTCGGAGATGTGGCGCTGCCCCAGCCAGTCGCTCGCCGCCAGCGCCCCCATCGTCGCTCCGTGATAGGCGAGCGAGCGGGAGATGATCTTGAAGGCGCGCGGCTTGTTGCGATGGTACTGGTACTGCTTGGCCAGCTTGAACGCCGCCTCCACCGCCTCCGAGCCGCCACTCACGAAGAAGCTGGCGGTGAGCCGCCCCGGCGCCAGCTCCGCCACTTTCGCCGCGAGCTGGATCGTCGGCTCCGCCACCTGCGCCACTGTGCCGGCGTAATGCATCCCAACGAGCTGGTTGTACACCGCCCGGGCGATCTCCTCGCGGCCGTAGCCCACCGAGTTGGCCCGGGTCAGCGTGCTCATCATGTCCAGATACTGGTTCCCGTCAATGTCGGTGACGGTGATCCCCTCGGCGCTGGCGAAAATGAACGGCCCCTCCTCCTGGAGCTGCTGCCGATTCGCCAGCCCGAAAATGTGGTGCTCGAGCGCCTGCTGCTTGATCTCGCGCGCGTCCATCTGCGCCACCCTCGCTGTCCCTTCCCGGAGCCTGTGCCCGGCTCTCGTTTCGCTCCAACCGCCCGCGGCGCGGACGGCTGAGCCGCCATTGTGCCCGCCAGCCCGCGGTCAGTCAATAGCCGGCGCAAGGGTGGCCGCGATGGGGGCTACAGCGGGTTCGCGGCCCGCGCTTAGATCACCGAAACGGTGTTGTCGCCGGAGTTCGTCACGTACACTCGGTTCGTCTCCGGGTTCACTACGACCCAGCGCGGGTTGGTGCCGACGGGGAAGCTCTCGAGGATGGTGTTGGTGTCGCCATCGATCTTCGACACCGTGTTGCTGGCGTAGTTCGCCACGTACACCCGCCCGGTGCGCGGGTTCACCCCCACCCCGATCGGGCTGCTCAGCCCCCTCACCGTCGCCCTGACCCGGTTGGTCGTCTCGTCGATCACCGAGAGGGTGTTGCTGAAATTGTTCGTGACGTAGATCCGGCCGCTGCGGGTGTTCGCGGCGATCCCTTGCGGGGCGCTGCCGGTCGGGATCGTGGCGATCACCTGGTTGGTCGCCCCGTCGATCACCGACACCGTGTTGCTGCCGAAGTTCGCTACGTACACCCGATTGATGTGCGGGTCGGCCACCACCCCGATCGGGTTCAGCCCCACCGGGATGGTCGCGATCGTCCCCTTGCTGTTCTCGTCGATGACCGAGACGGTGTTGCTCCCGTAGTTCGTCACGTAGGTGTGGCGGGTGACCGAGTTGGACCAGGCTCCATACGGGTTGACGCCGACCGCGACGGTCGCCACCACAGCGCGCCTGGACCCCTTGATGACCGAGACGTTCCCGCCGAAATAATTGGTGATGAAGATGCGGTCCGTGCTGGGATTCACGCCCACGCCGGCCGGGCCGCTGCCGACCCCGATCGTGCTGACGACCTGGTTGGTTGCCCCGTCGATCACCGACACGGTGTTGTCGCCCAGGTTCGCCACGTAGACCTGGTTCGTCTGCGGATTCAGCCCGATTCCATCTGGATTGAGCCCCACCGGAATGGTGATGATCCCGCCCGGCGACGGCGCGACGGCGTCCGCGTGGGCAGCGAGCGTACTCAGCGCCGCGATCGCAAGCACCACCGCGAGCAGCCTCAGCGCGCGTCTGTCCATCTCCCTCTCCCATGTCTGTCGCCAGCAGCGCCCCGGGCGCGCCCGCTTGGCTACGCCCCGGGCAGCGGTGAGCGGAGGGGATACCAAACCGCTGCCGAGGCGTCAAGCGCCAGGCGGAGGCGCCCCCTCTCCCCGCCCCGCTCCTGCCAGCGCCGACAGCCGTCGGGGCCCGAGGGACGGTCAGGTGCCGACTCGCAGCGCCAGGCTGTGATACCCCCCGCGCTGATCGCGGTCACGTCCGCCAGCCGCTGCGTCTGCACCGGGGTAGTGCGGCAGCCCAAGAGACAGGAGGAACCACCGGCAGTCCCATCCCCCAGTTGGCCCACCGGTTGACGCCTGGGGCGCCGACCTGTCCCCGGGCCGCCGCAGCCTCCTGGGTGCCCAGCAGTACCCCAGCCACCAGCCCCAGCACTGGGCCAACATGGATGAGTCCCGCTCCCAGTCGCATCTCTTTCCCCCTCCGTACCGCGGCGTGCCGCGCTGTCGGCTCAGCCGCGCCGAGCCTAGCAGGGCCGGCTGAGCCCGTCAAGCGGAGGGCCGACCTGAAAAGTGGTGAGGGGAGCGAGTGTCGTCGGAAGGGCTGAGACGTCGTCGGGCGCGCCGAGGCGGGCGCGAAAGATACCGCGCTGGCCCGCCTGGAAGCAGGGAACGTCCGGGAATGGCCGCTGGTGCGGGGGCAGCGGATCCGTGGGGCGGGCGAGCCACAGGAGCGCCCCACAGCGGCCACATTCGAACAGCCATTCCTGTCGCATGGAGCCCCTCCACTCCAACCCGGGGCGTCATCGCCTCCGGGCGCTTCCAGCGTAATAAAGGGGCTGTGAAAGCGCCGTGATTCCCGCGGCTGGCTCGGGGCCACGCCTCAGATGATGACGCGAATCACCTGGATGGACCCCTGGATCAGGATCTCCGACTGCCCGGTCCTCTCGCCGCGCCAGTATCGCCGGGCGCGGTCGATCAGCTTGGCAAGGGTGTCGCCCTCGCGGAAGGCGTTGCCAAGGGTGTAGTCGGCGCGGAACAGCCGGGCATCGCCCACCGGCTGCACCTCGTACAGCCGAGCGTTCCGCAGCGTCTCGTGGTATTTGCGCGCCCAGGCCTCGTCCTCCCAGACGAAGTGCGAGCTGGCACGACTGGGCAGGGTGGGGAATTCCGCCTGGCGCACCCATTCCAGCACCAGCTCCAGCAATACCGCCGGGCTCTGCCCGCTGGGCAGGGCCACCCGACCCACCCCGGGCTGATCGCGCGCCTCGATGAGCGGGGCACTCATTACCCGTTGCCAGTAGCTCCCCGGCTCGACGATGGAGTCGATCCCGATCAGGTCCGGACCGCTCCAGTACAGCGAATGTCGGATCGTAATCGTCACTGGCGCTCCTCTATTCCGCGCTCCGCCTCACCGCCGCTGCTTCCCCGCGGGTGTCGCTGTTCCGGTGCGCCGCGGAGCGCGAGGCACATTGTGCCGAACCGGGGCCCCGGTGCGCCCATCGGACACGCGGCCGGCCGCGCCAGCGCGTTGGACCCGCTGCGCCCTACCGCCGCTGCGCCAGCCGCGTGTGCGCCGCCGGGCGCCGTATCCGGGCGGGGACGTGGCGGGGCTTGGCGCTCCGGCTCGGCCAGAGCAGCGTGCCGGCGATCACGGCCAGCGTCACGAGCCAGTAGAAAGCGGCCCCAACCAGATTCATGTCCATGGGGCGATCTCTCCTGCTGAAAGGATTTGCCCGGTGATAAACGCCTAGTAGCCCTGCCTTTGGTCTGTCAGGCGGCAGCGCGGTAGGGCCTGGCTCCCGACGGGGGCCTGTGGCGGAGCATGCCAGCCCGGCTGCCGCCTGGCCCGGGCCAGCAGGCCGATATCCGGGTGGCTGCTGGCCACGTCTGCCAGGGAGTGCTGGCGCGGGCAGCGACAGTCGGCAGGGTCGAGCACGGCGCCGCCGCTGCCTGCGAACGGCGGCGGCGCCCCGCCCCGAACCCGGGCTGCCGCTGGCGCGCTCGCTAGCTCGGGGTGCTGGCGACGACGACCGTTGCGTCCGTGCGGCCGTAGCCGAAGGTCAGGCCGTCCGGCGCGAACGCCACCGGGAGCTGAGGGATGATGCCCCAGCCGGTCTCCCGGTCGTAGGTCTGAAGCAGCGCGCCGTCAGAGACGCGCCACAGCTTGACCTCGCGCGCGAAGCCCGAGCCGGAGGCCACGGTCTGGTCATCGCCGGTGATCGCGACGCCCTGCACGAAGCCGTTGGCGTGCCCCGCCAGCGTGCGGACGAGCGCTCCAGTCGTGGCGTTCCAGATGTGGACGTTGCTGCCGTACGCGGACTCCCCGGTGACCAGGAGCGACCCATCCGCCGAGAGGGCCATGGCGGCGATGCCATTCGGTGCAGTGACTGTCCGGATCACCGTGCCATCCGATACTCGGCGGAAGAAGACAGTCCCGGCGTTGCTCGCGGAGACCACCGTCTGGCCATCGGGCGTGTAGGCCACCGCGGTGATCCCTCCCGGCTGCCCCGCGAAGCTCTTCAGCAGCGTGCCATCAGCGACGCGCCACAGCTTCACCAGGCTGTCTCGCCCGCCAGAGGCCAGCGTCTGCCCATCGGGCGAGAACGCCACGCTCGTGCTCCCCCCCAGATGCCCGGGCATCGTCCGCACCAGGGCGCCGGTGTCCACCCGCCAGAGGAAGATCCGCCTGTCGCGGGTATCGGGCGGCGGGGAGCCGGCGGCTCCCGCGAGCAGGCTGGCATCTGGCGAGTAGGCCACGCTGTTGATGACGTCGTTGGCATCCTCCAGGGTGTGGAGCTCCGTACCAACCGCGGCGTCCCAGATCCGGGCGGTGAAGTCGGCTGCACCTGAGGCGAAGGTTCCGCCGACGGGCGCGAACGCGACTGCCATGACGCCGCCCGTGTGGTGTCCATATGTCGCGAGCAGGACGCCGTCCGCGACGCGCCAGCGCCGGGGATGGCTGTCGTGGCTCCCGGAGATCAGGCTCTGGCTATCCGAGGCGAAGGCGACCGAGCTCAGGGAGACGACGCCGGGGCTGCTCAGCGTCCGCAGCAGGCTCCCGGTCGAGGCGCGCCAGAGCTTGATGGTATTGTCGGCGCTGCCGGAGGCGATCGTCGTGCCATCGGGCGAGTAGGCCACCGTCGTCACGGCATCCGTGTGGCCGGTGAGCGTCCCGAGCAAGGCCCCGGTGTCAGGGCGCCAGACCTTGACGGTCTTGTCCCAGCTCCCGGAGATGAGCCGTCGCCCGTCGGGCGAAAAGGCCACCGAGGAGACGAAGAAGGTGTGCCCCTGCAACGTCCTCAGCAGCGCCCCGTCGGACACCCGCCAGAGCTTGACGGTGTTGTCGCCGCTGCCCGAGGCAAGGAAGCTGCCACTGGGCGCGAAGGCGACCGAGAAAACGCTGAAGCTGTGCCCGCGCAGCGTTCTCAGCAGCGCCCCATCGGAGACGCGGAAGAGCTCCACAGTCGAGCCCTTCCCAGCGGCGAGCAGCGCGCCATCGGGCGAAAAAGCGACGCTATAGGAGATGAGCAGCGACCCACGAAAGGTCCGAACCACCGTTCCGTCGGAGACGCGCCAGAGCTTCACGTTGACGTCCCCGCTGCCGAAGTTGACGTCGCCCGAGGAAGCGATGAACTGTCCATCCGGGGAGAACGCTACGCTGTACACTGAGGCGAGGTGCGCTGCCAGCGTCCGCACCAGCGTTCCGTCCGCTGTCCGCCAGAGCTTGATCGTCTCGTCGCCAGCGCTGCCCGAGGCGATCAGCGCTCCATCGGGCGAGATCGCCACCGAACTGACGTCCATGTGCCCACCACCCATCCACACGATGGGTGGCGCCCCCGCCGCCTCCGCGATCACGGAAGCCGCGAACAGGAGCAGCGAGAGCACCAGCAGTGCCGCCCAGCCTTTCCTGGCGGTTGTCAACGAGGCATGGCATCGCGCGATCATGGCTCCCCCTGCTCCGGCGTTGTCTGCCCAATCTACGCAGCGGACACTGCGGCGGATGTTCCGGCGCGCTCGCTGGGGACGCGGCCACCCGTAGACCTGTGCTCCCGGGTGCAGCAGCCAGGAAGCCTGGCGGGCGGTTGCGGTTCGGCCAGGCGGATGGTAGCCTCCCACCCTCGTGGGGCCTGCTCGCCCGGCTGCCAGCGCAGCCGGGCGGTTTGTGCTCCGCGCACCCCCGCCGCTGGCTGGAGGCACGTGCTCGAACCCGCCACCCTCTCGGCCTCGCCCTGGAACCCAGCCGCCACCTGGCGCTGCCTGCAGGAGCGCTCGACCGATGGCACCAACCGGCTCGACCCTGCCCTCGACCGTGCCTTCTGGGCCCGGATCGCCCCTGGCTATCATGCCGAGTGCCTGGCCGCGCGTGTCCCAGAGGTCGTCGCCCGCGTGCTGCGCTGGGTCGAGCCGGGCGACACGGTGCTGGAGCTGGGCGCCGGCACCGGCGGCTTCACCCTGCCCATCGCCCACCGCGCGGCCCGCATCACCGCAGTAGACTACTCGGCCGCGATGCTGGCCGAGCTGCGCGACAATATGCGGCGGGCGCCACGGGGCAACATCGCCATCGTCGAGGCCGACTTCGAGCACATCCCCCTGCCACCGCACGACGTGGTGCTGGCCGCCAACGCGCTCTACCGCGTCCGCGACGTAGCGCCGCTGGCCGAGCGACTGCTCGCCGCGGCACGCAAGCGGCTGCTGGTGGTCTGGAGCGTCGGCCGCGCCCAGCCCTGGGAGCGCGCTGCCCGCGCCCTGATCGCCCCCGGGCGCTATCGCCCGGGACCCGACTACGTCCACCTGCTGAATGTGCTGTACGACCTGGGCGCCGACGCCGAGGTGGAGCTGCTGCGAATCTCCTCCTGGCGCCAGTATCCGACCGAGGCTGAGGCGGCGCGGGCGCTCGCCTGCTGGCCCGATCCGACCGCCGACGAGCTCCAGCGCTGCCAGGCGCTGCTGCCGCGCCTGTTCGAGCCGTTGCCCGACGGCGGCTACCGGGTACGGATGCACGACCGCGTCGCCCTGATCCGCTGCGAGACCACCCAATGACCACTCCGTCCTCGCGTGGCCCGCTGAGGCGCAACCTCGTCCTCCGCTCCGATGGCAAGACCGTCAACGTGGTCCGCAAGAAGGGCCACCTGTTCGTCTGCGCCACTGGCTGCTGCTGCGGCCACACGGATCGCGGCTACGCCCCGGTCCCGGTGGACCTCTATCACCAGGAGTGGGAGCGGCGGAAGCTGCGCAACCGCGTCCATCTCACCCAGGGCGGCTGCCTGGGGCCCTGCCCGCTCGCCAACGTGGCGCTGCTGCTGTTCGACGGCCGCTCCATCTTCTTCCACTCGCTGGACACCGAGCAGCAGATCCTGGCCCTCTTTGACTACATCGATCGGATGCTGGAGGCCGATGCCTACCTCCCCCCGCCGCCAGACCTGGCCAACTACTACTTCACCGGCTTCACCTGGGAGGACCGCCCGGATGGCCAGCACCTGGACGACCGCCGCCCGGCTCGTCCGCGCGGCCTGGAGGTCGTTCCCGAGGGCTTCCTCTTCCTCACCCACGCCGATACCGATCTGCTAGCGCTCAGCAAGGCGCTGCGGCGCCTGCCGCCCGACTTCCCACCCGTGCGCGCCGCCAACCTGAGCTACCTGAAGACGGACCAGGACGTGGACGCCTTTCTGGATGCCGAGCTACCGCGCGCCGAGGTCGTCATCCTGCGCCTGCTCGGCGGCCGGGCCAGCTTCGCCCACGGGCTGGAGCGGCTGGTGCGCGACGCCCAGGTGCGCGACACCTGGCTGCTCTGCCTGCCTGGCACCGACGCGCTGGACCCGGAGCTGACCGCGCTCTCCAACGTCGGCGTGCCCGTCGCCCACGAGGCGTTCGCCTACCTCCAGTTCGGCGGGCCGGAGAACGTCGAGCAGCTCCTGCGCTTCCTCAGCGACCACCTGCTGGCGACGGGCTTCGGCTTCGACCGCCCGGCCGAGCAGCCCCGCCACGGGGTGTATCTGCCCGGACGCGGCGTCGCGACGCTGGAGGCCTGGCGCGCCCAGTGCGACCCCGCCCGGCCCACGGTCGGCATCCTCTTCTACCGCTCCCACCTGCAGAGCGGGAACACCGACTTCGTCGACGCGCTGGTGGCCGAGTGCGACCGCCAGGGGCTCAACGCGCTGCCCGTCTTCGCCTACTCGCTGAAGGACAACGACGACGGCGATCTGCCGGCCGCGCTGCGCTACTTCCTGCAGGATGGCCGGCCGATCGTCGACGTGCTGGTCACCACCATGAGCTTCGCGATGGGCACCTTTGTCACCGACGGCCCCACCCCGAGCGGCTGGTCCGTCGAGGCGCTCACCCGGCTCGACGTGCCGGTGCTCCAGGCGATCAACGCCAGCATGAGCCGGGCCCTGTGGGAGGCCTCCCCGCGCGGCCTGGGCCCGCTGGACACCGCGATGAACGTCGCCATCCCCGAGTTCGATGGCCGCATTATTACCGTCCCGATCTCATTCAAAGAAACGGTCGACCCTGGGCGTGGCTCGGTCTGCTCCCACGCGGCGCCGGATGCCCGAGCAGCGCAGGCCATGGAACCGGGCGCTGTCCCCACTCTCGGGGCGGCTGAGACGCGCTGCGCCTGTGGCGAAGACTCTGCGGCGGCCAGCTCGGGCCCCACGGCGCGCGCGCTCGGCTGCCCGGTCATTCAGTACATGCCCGATCCGGAGCGCATCGCTCGCCTGGTGGGGCTCGCCCGCCGCTTCGCGGTGCTGCGGCGGAAGCCGAACGCCCAGAAGCGCGTCGCCTTCGTGCTCACCAACTACAACGCTAAGGCGTCGCGGATCGCCAACGCGGTCGGGCTCGACTCCCCCGCCTCGCTCATCCGCGTCCTGCGGGCGCTCAAGCAGGCTGGCTACGACGTGCGGGACATCCCCGAAAGCGGGGACGCGCTGCTGCAGATGCTCGTGGATCGCTGCTCCTACGATCTGGAGCTGCTCACCGAGGCGCAGCTTCGCCAGGCCGCGGCGCGGGTGCCGGCAGAGCAGTACCAGGAGTGGTTCGCGGCGCTGCCGGCGAAGAACCAGCGGGAGATCGAGGGACGCTGGGGGGCGCCGCCGGGCGACGCCTACGTCGCCGCCGGGCGCATCGCCGTCGCCGGGTTGGCGCTGGGCAATGCCTTCGTCGCCATCCAGCCGCCGCGTGGCTACGGGCTGGACCCGAACCTGATCTACCATATGCCCGACCTGCCCCCCACCCACCACTACACCGCCTTCTACCGCTGGCTCGCCGCCCCGCCGCCCGAGGGCTGGGGTGCGGACGCCATCGTCCACGTCGGCAAGCATGGCACCCTGGAGTGGCTCCCCGGCAAGGGCGTGGGGCTATCCGGCACCTGCTACCCGGACCTGTTCCAGGCCGATCTCCCGCTGATCTACCCGTTTATCATCAACGACCCCGGCGAGGGGGCGCAGGCGAAGCGCCGCGCCCACGCGGTGGTGGTGGATCACATGACCCCGCCCCTCACCACCGCCGACGCCTACGGCCAGCTCGACAAGCTGGCCCGGCTGGTGGACGAGTACTACCAGGTGGAGATGCTCGATCCAGCCAAGCTGCCGCTGATCCAGCAGCAGATCTGGGAGCTGTTCACCGCGGCCAGGCTGGACGAGGACCTGAAGGCGATGCTCAAGCGCCAGCAGGCGCTGGGCGACCACACCCACCCCTGGGACGACGAGCTGACCGAGGAGGGCACTCCGGTCACCCTGGCCGAGATGCGCGGCAAGGACTTCGCCCACCTGATCGAGAACATCGACGGCTACCTCTGCGAGCTGGCCGGGCTGCAGATCCGCAACGGCCTGCATACCCTGGGCGAGGTGCCTCAGGGTGAGGCGCTGGTCGACCTCATCCTCGCCCTGGTCCGCCTGCCCAACCTGTACGTCCCCAGCCTGCGCGCCGCCGTCGCTGCCTGCTTCGGCGCGGACCTGGAGGCGCTCCTGGGTGATCTGGGCGCCCGCCTGCCCACCCCCCTGCCGACCCTGGAGGCCCGTGCCGGCCGGCCGCTGCGAAGCAATGCCGACGCGGTGGAGGAGATCGACCGCGCCGCCAAAGCGCTGGTGGCAGCGCTGGCGGGCGAGGGCGAGGGGGCCTGTCTGGACGGCGCTCAGCCCCCTGCTCCGTTCGCGCCCGCCGCCATTGTCCCGGCGCTGCGCCGCCTTCTGCCGGCCGCGGCGCCCGGCGAGGCCCGGAGGCAGGTAGAGCAGGTGCTCCGCTTCGTCTGCGACGAGCTGGTGCCGAACCTGCGCCGTACCGAAGACGAGATCGGCAATCTCCTGCGGGCGCTGGATGGCCGCTACGTTCCGGCCGGGCCGAGCGGGGCGCCGACGCGCGGGATGGCCCACGTGCTGCCAACCGGGCGCAACTTCTACGCGATCGATCCGCGCACCCTGCCCAGCAGCGCCGCCTGGCGAGTCGGCGAGCAGCTCGCCGCCGAGCTGCTCGAGCGCTACCGGCGCGAGACCGGGCGCTATCCGGAGAGCGTCGGGCTGTCCATCTGGGGCACCAGCGCGATGCGCACCCACGGCGATGACATCGCCCAGGTGCTGGCACTGCTCGGGGTCAAGCCGTGCTGGCAGCCGGAGAGCCGGCGGCTGGTAGGAGTGGAGGTCGTCCCGCTGGAGCGGCTTGGCCGGCCGCGCGTCGACGTGGTCTGCCGCATCTCGGGCTTCTTCCGCGATGCCTTCCCCCACGTGATCGCGGTGCTGGACGAGGCGGTGCGCCTGGTGGCCGAGCTGGACGAGCATCCGGAGGACAACTTCGTCCGCAAGCGCTACCTGGCCGACCTGGCCCGCCAGCGGGCCCAGGGCCGCTCGGCCGAGGAGGCGCGGCGGCGGGCGCTCTACCGCGTCTTCGGCTCGAAGCCCGGCACCTATGGCGCCGGCATCCTCCCGCTCATCGATGAGTCGAACTGGTCCAGCGTCGCCGACTTCGCCGAGGCCTACGTGAATTGGGGCGGCTACGCCTACACCGCCGACGCCGCCGGGGTGGACGCCCGCGACGAGTTCCGCACCGTGCTCGGCCGGGTGCAGGTGGCGGCCAAGAACCAGGACAACCGCGAGCACGACATCTTCGACTCGGATGACTACCTGCAGTTCCACGGCGGGATGATCGCCACCATCCGCGCCCTATCCGGCAAGCCACCGCACCGCTACTTCGGCGACACCTCCGACCCGGCCCGGGCCCGGGTGCGCGACCTGAAGGAGGAGGCGCTGCGGGTGTTCCGCTCGCGGGTGGTCAACCCGAAGTGGATCCAGTCGATCACCCGCCACGGCTATAAGGGGGCGCTGGAGCTGGTGGCGACGGTGGACTACCTGTTCGGCTACGACGCGACCGCGGACGTGGTGGACGACTGGATGTACGACCAGCTCGCGCGCACCTACGTGCTGGACCCCGCCATGCAGGAGTTCTTCCGCCAGAGCAATCCTTGGGCGCTGCGCGACGCCGCCCAGCGGCTCGTGGAGGCGGCGAACCGCGGGCTCTGGGAGCGCCCGGACCCGGAGACGCTGCGCGCGCTGCGCCGCACCCTGCTGGACGCCGAGTCCAGCCTGGAGGGGCGAGTGGAGGAAGTCCGCCGGCTGCCGTAGCGGAGGGAGTTCTATCGGCGCGCCTGGGCGCCCACCCCCTTGCGCCGCTCGTAGTGGCGACGCACTTTGGCGCGGTTGCCGCAGGTCTTCATGTCGCACCAGCGGCGGCTGTGATTCCGGGTGGTGTCCAGGAAGAGCCAGCGGCAGGTCCGGCCTTCGCAGACCCGCAGATTATCTACGTCAGCGCCGGTGAGCACCTCGGCGGCCGAGCGGGCGATCGGCCAGAGCAGCCGGTCCAGGGCGCGTTCGTCCGGCTCCCAGCCCCACTCGAACCGGCCCGCTGACGGAACCAGGCGCACGTGGGCCAGCGCCCGCCGCAGCTCGTCGTTCAGTGTCGCCACGTCCACCTCGGCCGGCACCTGGCCGGAGGCTGTGGCGGAGACGATACGGAAGATCGCCTCGCGCAGCGCGATCGCCCGGACGTGCACCGCCTCGGCCTCCGCTGGCCGGCGCGCCGCCTCGGCGAGGAGCACCTCGGCCTCCGCCGCATCGAGGAGGCCGGCCAGCCGGCTCCAGGTGACAAGGTCGGCAAAGCCATGCAGCCGCTCCAGGGGCGGATCCAACGGGCGACGGCTCACCGTATTCGCGAAGTCGAGACAGAGGCAGCCAGCGGAGAGATCGAACTCCTGCGCTGGAGTGATCGGCCGGAGCGTCCCGGCGGAAGGAAGGGCAGCGCCGCCCAGCATCATAGATGTAACCCTCTAAAAGTACTTGACAGGTTAGCAAGACCGGCGTATGATGTAACTATCTCAAGCAGTATAGACGGTTACACAGCTCGAAGCAAGGGGCGCTCGCCCTTTCACGGCGGCGCGGCCCGGGGGTTTCATCTCTGGGCAGTGTCCGTCGTACTGCTCACAGTCGGGAGGCACCGGTGCACGAGCTCGACTTCTTCAGTTGGCAGGTCCAGGAGCGCCTGGACCGCTTTGAGGCCGAGGCCCGCCAGCTCCGGCTGGCCCGCCAGGTCCGTTCCCATCACCCCGGTCCCCGCACCATCCTGGCCCAGGCGCTCCGCGCTCTCGCCGCGCGCCTGGACGGTCAGGTCCCGTCGTGTGGCGAGCCAGCACTCGCCCGAGAAAGGTAGGCAGATCATGGAAGCACTGGTGTTCGTTGGCCTGTTCCTCGCGCTCGCGCTCGCCTCGCTCCGCTGGGGCGCCGATAGCCGGCCGCGGCCGAGCAGCAAGGAGGAGCAGTTGGCGGTGTACGGCCTCACCTGGTCCCATCGCCCCGGCGCGTTCATCAGCCCGGCGGCGCGTCCGGAGACCGGGCGCCCGTGGCGCCGGGCCGCCGCGGCCCAGCTCCTTACCACGCCACCGCTTCCGCTCGTCGCGACCGGGGCGTGCGCGAACGGCCTGCTCGGCTGTGGCGACCGCGACGGCGCCGCCAGCTAGGCGCGCTGCCGCCGGGCGCCGCGACCGCGAGCGGCGCCACACGTCCCTCAGCCCTTCGAGCCGCCCGCGCGATGCGGGCGGCTCGTCGCTTGTCCCGCTCGGCTGACAGACCCTGGTTGCCCCGCTGCGTCGGGCATGCCGGCCGCTGTCCACGATCACAGTAGGTGTAAAGCTATACTATATGCTTGTGTCACCCGAGCACGGGGCGGAGCGTGCTCGACACCAGATGGAGGGCGAGATCGGACGTGCTTGGCCAGCACATTCGCAAGCTACGCATGCAGCGAGGGCTGAGCGGCAGCGAGCTGGCTCGCCGGGCAGGCGTGTCACGCAGCCTGATCAGCCAGATCGAACGGGGAACCTCCAGCCCGTCGGTAGACGTGCTCCGTCGCATCGCCAACACCCTGGACATCCGGGTCGGGATGCTCTTCGACGAGCCGGAAGATGCCGTTAGCCCGAACGGGGTAGCCCCGCTCCCGGCTGCCAGACAGGCCCGAGCCCGAGTGGTGCGGCGCGGCGAGCGCAAGGTGCTCAGCCTGCCCGCGTCGCAGATCCGCTACGAGCTCCTCTCCCCGGACCTCCAGGGGCGGCTGGAGTTCGTCCAGATCGAGGTTCGGCCCGGGCAGGCGGTCCCAGCGGTCGGCTGGAGCCACGAGGGGGAAGAGAGCCAGCTCATCTTGCAGGGGACGGCGCACTTCTACTATGGCGAGGAGCTGTTCGTGCTGGAGGAGGGCGACGCGATCACCTTCGACAGCTCGATCCCCCACCGGCTGGTGAACCCGGGGACGATCCCGGTAATCGCCATCAGCGCCGGCACCCCGCCGTCGTTCTGAACCGACCTGGCGCTCTCTGGCTCCCTCGGCTCACACCTGCCAGGCGCCGCCTCACGCCTACCCGGCCGCTCGCGCCGCCAGCGCTCGCCGAACGAGCGCGGCCAGGCTCTCTGGGGCTACTGGATGCTCCACATAGCTCACGTCCGCCTGCCGCGGGGCCGGCGCCCCCAGGTAGCCGTCTGCGACGAGCACCAGGATCAGCAGGGAGCGCCCCCAGCGCCGTCGCAGCCGCCGCACCAGCCTGGGCGCGTGGGGTGGCGCGAGCTGCCAGTCCAGCACCACCGCGTCCGGGCGGCGTGCTCGGGCCAGGCGCAGCGCCTCCTCGGCGTCGCCAGCAGTCTCCACCGGCAGCTCGGCGGCGCGCAGCGCCCAGGCCAGCGCCTCGCGCATCAGCGGATCCGGGTGGACGATCAGCACCCAGGGCGGTTCAGGCGTCCTGCCTCGTGTCACTCCTCGCCTCTCCCGGCCGCCAGGATCCCCCTCCGGCGCCGATCGTTCGACCGTCGCCTGGTCCAGGGCCGCCACTCATTCCATTGGGCGCGTGGCGGACTGGTGTCAGCGACGGAGGTACTACCCGGCAGAGGCGGAGGTCCCGGGGGACCCGGGGATGGCCAGGAGATCCTGAGCTCTGCCCCGGGCCATTTCACTGCGTAGAGGACGTCAGTGCTCCCAGCGTGAAACGGCAGGCTGGCGTACCTATCCCCTTAATCCGTGGCTGTCGTGCGGCAGGCCCGGACGCAGCGCGTTCACGGCGAAGTCGCTCGCGGAGCGTATGCTGGCTGGCAATCAGCCCCGGAGCACCGGAAGCCTGGAACAAGGAGCTGCGTAATGGATGCAGAGGACCAGTTGAGCCCAGCGGCGGTGTTGGACCGCCTGCTCGGAGCTATCAGCAGGCACGACGCCGACGCCGTCGCCGCCTGCTTCGCCGAAGACCTGTGCAACGAGCACCTCTTCTACCCCGAGCGCAGCTTCCGCGGTCGGGAGCGGGTGCGGGAGAATTGGGCCGCGATCTTCACCCACGTCCCGAATTTTCGCATGCAAGTCCTGCGTGCCGCGGTCGAGCAGGACGCAATCTGGATCGAGCTGCTCGGCTCTGGAACACTGGCTGGGCGCGGGACTGCAGTCGAGGCGCACGGAGTGATGATCCTGGGGGTCCGAGACGGGCAGATCGCCTGGAGCCGGGTGTACACCGAGCCCGTCCACCGCGCCCGAGCTAAGAGCTCCCGCTGGGCCCGGCCCCTGGCGCTGAGCCACTTCAAGTAAGCCAGGCCGCCGCGTTCGCCTCGCACCGCTGCCCCTGCTCCCCGGGGCTCGACAAACGCGGCAGGGCCGCGGCCGATCGGCCGCGGCCCTGCTCCCTATACCAACCAGGCCAGGTGCCTGAAGACCCCGCGGATTAGCCGTGCTGCAGCGCGTTCATCAAGTCGGCGAACGCCTGTGGATGGTTCGTAATCAGCGCCTGCATCGCGTCCGGGTGATTGAAGATCTCGTCCCGCACGGCGTCCGGGTGGTTCGCCAGCGCGTCGGTGAACGCATCCCAGTGATTGCGGGTGAAGTCAGTAAAGGCGTCGCGGTGGTTGTTCACCTCGGCAATGAACGCGTGCGGGTGGTTGGCGATCTCGTCCATCACCGCGTCCGGATGGTTCGCCACCTCATCCAGGAAGGCATCCGGGTGGTTGGTGACCTCGTCAATAAACGCCTGGCGGTGGTTATTGATAACGTCGATGAACGCCTCCGGATGGTTGGTGATGAAGTCGATCATGGCATCCGGATGGTTGGTTGCCCAATCCATCACCACCTCGGGGTGATTGGCGACCCAGTTCGTGGCCGGGTCCGGCGCCTGCTGCGCAGCGGCGCTACCGACCGTCGTCCACGCGAGCATTCCGAACGAGCCAATCAGGTATGCGAGCGTCCGTGGTGTCCGCATCGGCTGTTCTCCTCCATCTTCGGGGCTCTGCTCTGGCCCACTCCTACCACTTCTGTTTATGCAGCCGCTGTGCCACAAGCTCAGCCACAGCGTTACCGCCGTGTTAGACCTCGGACAACTCTCGGTGTCGCCTGCCCAGGGCGGCCAGCGCGCTCCTTCGGCCAGTCCCATTTTCGGAGGTAATGGCGCTGGCCACCTCGATCGCCTGCAATGCGTCGCTCACGGGATCTTGTCCCACTGAGCACTGCGAGAGGCGATGACGCTGGCCGACACGGTGGTGGTACTGAACAAGGGGCGGGTCCAGCAGATCGGGCCGCTGGAAGTGTACGATCGCCCGGCCAACACCTTCGTCGCCACGTTCCTGGGCAGCCCACCGATGAACCTTCTCCCGGCGCGGCTGGCGGCCGACCCCGCGGCCGGCGCGGTGCTGGACGCGGGCAGCCTCCAGGTCCCCCTGCCCAATGGCCTCGCAGCACCACCCCCGGAGCTGCTGCCCGGCTTCCGGCCCGAGGCAGTGGAGGTCGGCCCGGCCGGCAGCTTGCCGCACACCGCGGAGCTGAAGCTGGTCGAGCGGCTCGGCTCCCCGGACGTCGTCTATCTGGCCGTGGGCGGGGCCACCATCGTCGCGATCACCCCGAGCCGCGCCGTCAGCGCCGCGCCCCACGCCCCGCTCGGCTTCCACGTCCCGCCCGAGGCAGTCCACCTGTTCGATGGCGCCAGCGGCGCGCGGCTGGCCTCGCCCGCGAGCCTGCCCCGCTTGGCCGTTCCTCATGCCGCTGTTTCTGGACAGTGTTGACAAACTGCGAACAGTCGTGTAGCTTCGCTGCACACCTGGCCGAGGCCAGGCACGGCCTGGGGGTGGTCCACCCCAGCACCCCGGCGCGACGGCGAAAGGAGGGCGAGGTACAGGACCCATCCCGCCATGCTCCTCGCTGGCGGGATGCTGAAGAGGTCTCCGGCACAGCCAACCCGTCGTTCACATTCTGGCCATACTCTGGGAGGACATGTATGTCGGCTTCTCCAGCCCCTCGCACAGTCTCGCGGCGGCAGATGCTGCGGCTGCTCGGCCTTGGCGGCGCGACCGCTCTGCTCGCTGCAGTCTCCTCCTCTGCGCTGGCCGCGCCGACGCGCTCGGCCGGGTTCATCGTCGCCGCCGACGACACGCCGACGCCCACCCCCGGCAAGGTCACCGCCACCAGCCAGCTTCAGCCGTTCGTCCCGAGCGACAGCGTCGGGTCCAAGCCGGACCTGCCGGCCCGCATCGCCTGGGCGAACACCTCCGACGCCGAGTTCTTCCTGGCGATCACCAATTCGATCCAGTTGGCGGCGCAGGACCGTGGGCTCGACTTCATTACCGCGATCGCCAACGACGACTCGGCCAAGAACATCGAGCAGATCAACACCTTCCTGCAGCGTGGAATCGCGGCGCTGTGCATCCAGCCGCTGGACGCCAACGCCCAGAAGCCGCTGATGCAGCAGGCGATTGACCAGGGGATCGCGGTGATGTCGCTGGTCACCCCGCCGAGCACGGTACAGGCGGTAGCCGACCAGTACAAGGTGGGCTACACCCAGGGGCTGGCGGCGGCGAAGTGGATCACCGAGAACCTGAACGGCCAGGCCAAGGTCCACTACTTCAACATCGACACCATCGAGGTGCTGATCGCCCGCCACAAGGGGGTGCTGGACGGGGTGAAGACGGCCGGCCCGGGTGTCGAGATCGTCAGCGACGTGAACGCCGGCAAGATCACCAACGAGGCCGGCTTCAACACCATGAACACCGTGCTCCAGGCGCACCCGGACGTCAACGTTATCCTGGGCGGCGACACCCTCTGCCTGGGGGCGCTGGCGGCGCTGGAAGCCGCGGGCAAGGCCAACGACAAGATCTACATCTCCGGAATCGACGGCGACAAGGAGGCGTTGAACAAGGTGCGCCAGGGCGGTCCCTACAAAGCCAGCTTCGCCTTCGCCTACCCGATGATGGGCTATGCCTGGGGCCAGTTCGCCGCCGACTGGCTGGAGGGGAAGACGATTCCGCAGGTAATGCAGTTCAACGCGATCGAGCTGAACTCGGGGGAGACGATCGACGCCTTCCAGGCGTCGATGGACGACGTTCGCAACACCTGGAAGTCCGCTTCGACGTACTTCACCATGCTCGGCAGCATCAGCTACGACACCCGCCAGAACTTCATCGACTTCTCCGCTTAGCCCGGGGGCGGCCGCGGGAGAGCGGAGATGGCAACTGCGAGGCTGAGCCTGCTCCGAGCGCGGAGTCCGCGCCGCGCGGCGCGGGCCTGGGACCCGATGAATCGGCTCGGGCTGGCGCTGCTTTGCCTGGCCCTGATCCTGTTCTTCGGGGTCGCCTTCGACAACTTCCTGACCGTGAGCAACGGCTTCACGATCCTGCTCAGCACCTCCTCCATCGCCATCGCCGCGGTCGGGGAGGCGTTCCTGCTCATCTCCGGCAATGTCGACCTGTCGATCGGCGGCCAGTACGCGCTGATCTCGATCGTCAGCGCCGTCGTCGCCCGCGCCACCCAGAACCCGGCGCTCACCGTCGTGGTCGCGCTCGCACTCGGGACGCTGTTGGGGCTGGTGAACGGGCTGCTGGTGCGGGTGCTGAAGATCTCGCCGCTCATCGTGACGATCGGAACCACCGCGATCTACCGCGGGCTCGCCTACGTAGTCAGCGGCGGTGTCTCCGTGTTCGGCTTCCCGGCCGGGTTCCTCGCGCTCGGCCGGACATATCTCGGGCCGATGCCGGTCCCGGTGCTGGTGGCGCTGGTCGTGTTCGTGCTGGGCGGCCTGGTGCTCACCCGCACCGTGGTTGGGCTGCGCACCTACGCGATCGGCGGCAACGCCGCCGCGGCTCGGCTGAACGGCGTCCAGACAGACACCCTCGTCACCGGGCTGTACGCCTTCAACGGTTTCTTGATGGGGCTGGTGGCGGTGCTGGCCACCGCCCGGCTGGGCAGCGGGACGCCGGCGATCGGGCTGAGCTTCGAGTTCGACGTGCTGACCGCGGTGATCCTGGGCGGGGTCGGCTTCACCGGCGGCTCCGGCCACCCGCTCGGCGTGTTCATCGGGGTCGTCACCATCGGGGTGCTGAACGCTGGGATGATCTTCGCCGGGCTCCAGGACTGGTACCAGCAGATCGCCCGCGGCAGCATCCTACTGCTGGCGCTGGCGGCCGACCAGTACGCCGCCTATCGCCGGGCGCGCAGCGTCACCCGGGAGGCGCGAACAGACACCCGTGGCGTGCTGCGGGCCGAGGTGGAGCAGCGCCGAACGGCCCCGGCGCCGGCCCGGGCCGCGACTCCGCCCGGCCAGACGGTATTCTGCGCCCGGGAGCTGTCCAAGAGCTTCGGCTCGATCGCCGCGGTGCGCCAGGCGAGCCTGGCGGTCGCGGCCGGGGAGATCGTCTGCCTGGTGGGCGATAACGGCGCCGGCAAAAGTACGCTGATCAAGATGATCAGCGGGGTGCTGCAGCCCGACGAGGGGATGATGGAGCTGCTCGGCCGGCCGCTGCGGCTGGACAGCCCGGCCGCTGCCCGCGCCGCCGGGATCGAGACCGTCTACCAGGACCTGGCGCTCTGCCCGAACCTGGGCGCCGCCCACAACCTGGTGCTGGGCAAAGAGCCAGTACGCACCTCCTGGGGGCCGCTCGCGCTGCGCGACGATGCCGCCGCGGAGCAGATCGCCCGCGAGCGACTGCTGGAGCTGAACATCGCGCTGGACGACTACCACCAGCCGGTCGGTTCGCTCTCCGGTGGCCAGCGCCAATCCGTCGCCATCGCCCGCGTCGCCGAGCGGGGCGTGGCGCTGGTGATCCTGGATGAGCCGACCGCGGCGCTGGGTGTCGCCCAGACCGAGAGTGTCCTTGCGCTGATCCGCGCGCTCGCGGCCCGCAACGCCGCGATCCTGATGATCACCCACGACATCGAAACGGTGTTCTCCGTGGCAGATCGCATCGTCGTGCTGCGGCTCGGCCAGGTCGTCTTCGACGGCCCGGCCGCGAGCGTCACCCAGCCGCAGCTCGTCCACTTGATGGCTGGCATCATCCCGGCCGGCCTGCGGGGCGGCCCGGACGGCGTCCCCACGTCTGTGAACTGACGGAAAGGAGAGGCGAGATGGGCTTGAGGCTGTTGAGCCTGGAGGGCAGGCGGGCGCTGGTCACCGGCGCCGGAACCGGGCTGGGTAAGCAGATGGCACTCGGGCTGGCCGAGGCCGGTGCCGACCTGGTGCTCTGCGGCCGGCGGCAGGCGCCGCTGGAGGGCTGCGCCGCGGAGGTGCGCGCCTTCGGGGTGGAGGCACAGGTGATCCCGGCTGACGTGACCAGCGAGGCCGACCTGCAGCGCCTGAAGGCGGAGGCCGGGCGAGTGGACATTCTGGTGAACAACGCCGGCGGCGGCCAGGTGAAGCCCTGGCTGGAGGTCACCCTGGAGGATTGGCGCCGCGTCCTGGCGGTGAACCTCGATGCGCCGTTCCGTCTCTGCCAGCTCTTCGCCCCGGAGATGATCGAGCGGCGCTGGGGGCGGATCATCAACATCTCCTCCATCTACGGCCTGGTCGGCGGCGACCGCTCCCGCTACCCCGGGATCGAGTGGGACAACGCCCCTTACTTCGCCGCCAAGCACGGGCTGCAGGGCATCACCCACTACCTCGGAGCGCGGCTGGCGCCGTTCGGGGTGTGCGTCAACTCCATCTGCCCGGGGATGTTCCCTTATACCGAGAACAACCGGCCGCTGGTCACCCCGGAGCTGGAGGCGGCGCTCATCGCCGGCACCCCGATGCGCCGGGTGGGCGACGACGACGACCTGAAGGCGGCGGTCGTGTTTCTGGCCTCGGAGGGAGCAAAATTCGTCACCGGGCAAAGTATCGTCGTCGACGGCGGCTGGACGGTCTGGTAGCTGGCAAGCGGAGCAGGGAGACGAGGGATGAAAGCGATCGTGCTGCGGCGGGTGCGCGAGCCGCTGACGGTGGAAGAGGTCGAGCTGGAGGAGCCCCGGGCGGGCGAGGTGGCGGTCCGCATAGCTGCCAGCGGCGTCTGCCATAGCTGCCTGCACGCCGCGGACGGCTCCTGGGGCGAGATGCCGGTCCCGATGGTGCTGGGCGATGAGGGGGCCGGGGTGGTCGAGCGGGTGGGGCCCGGCGTGACCCGGCTCCAGCCCGGCGACCACGTCATCATCTCCTGGGCACCCACCTGTGGCCGCTGCCACTACTGCGTCACCGGGCGCCCGGTGCTGTGCGCCGAGCAGATGCCGTTCGGCTATCTGATGGACCGCACGGTCCGGATGCGCCTGGACGGCCAGGACGTCTACCACTACGGTCCCGCCACCTATGCCTCCGTCGCGGTCGTGCCCGAGAGCTGCGCGATCAAGATCCGCGACGACATGCCGCTGGACAAGGCGGCGCTGATCGGCTGCTCGGTGATGACTGGGGTTGGTGCGGTGATCAACACCGCCCGGCTGCAGCCGGGCGAGAGCCTGGCGGTGTTCGGCTGCGGCGGCGTCGGCCTCAACGCCGTCCAGGGCGGCCGGCTCGTCGGGGCCAACCCGTTGGTCGCGGTAGACGTGGCCGACAACAAGCTCGAGTTCGCCCGGGCGATGGGGGCAACGCACGTCGTCAACGCCGCGCGCCAGGACGTGCCCGCGGCGATCAAGCAGATCACCGGGCGCGGGGCCGACTACGCGGTGGTGGCGGTCGGCGACGCCCGCGCCTACCAGCAGGCATGGGACTCCCTGGCGCCGGGCGGCGCCTGCGTGGCGGTGGGAATGCCGGCGGTCGGGCAGCCGATCGTCCTGGAGCCGTTCAGCATCATCGGCTTCGGCAACGAGCGGCGATTGCTTGGCTCGCGCTACGGCTCGGCGCGCACGTTCGACGACTTTCCCCGCCTGGTGGACCTGTACCTGGCCGGGACGCTGCGGATCGACGAGCTGATCACTCGGCGCTACAGCCCGGACGAGGCGAACGAGGCGTTCCGGGCGCTGGCGGCCGGGGAGAACGCGCGGGCGATCATCGAGTTCTGAGCTCGGCCAGCTCGTCGTAGACGATCTCGCCCCAGCCCTCCTCGTAGCTGAGGCGAAAGGTGAAGGCGTCCAGGAGCTGCCGGGGCCGCAGGCCGCGCAGGTCGATCCCTCCCGCCTGGCCGAAGCGGACCTCCCCGCTGCCCCGGCGCAGGTCGCGCAGCTCCGTTGCGCTCGGGCTGGCGGTGACGAGCTGCCGGACTGCTGCGCCCCGGCCGTCGGCAGACGGGATCAGCTTCAGCCGGTAGGCGGGGAAGGTGGCTGGCAGCTCCTCGGGGCGGGCTCGCTGGTTGGTCACGGTCCGCTGCTCGACCAGCAGCGCCTCTTCCAGCCGAGCGCGCCCCAGCAGCGCCTCCCCGTCCGCCTCCAGGCTCACCTCCGCCCAGACCTTGGGCGTGCCGTAGATCTCGCGGCCGGCGCAGATGGCCCGGACGTTGTTCAGGCAGACGAGCGGAACATAGAAGCCGCGCCCGCCGCGGAACTGGCACTCGACCTCGAGGAACCACTCCTGGAAGCTGCCGTAGCTCGAGGCAAAGGGGACATCGATCGCTACGCTGGCGCACAGCCCGGAGGCCACCGGCTCCAGCGGGGCCGGGACCAGCGGCGCAACCGCCGCCGGGTCGGCCTGGAAGAAAAGCTGCTGGAAGCGCACGTCCCGGTACTCGCAGGGAAGCTGGTAGTACGGCCAGGCGGGCGGCATGCCCGCCGGAACACGCTCGCGGTCCATCGCGCTCGATCCCGAGGATGTGTCTAGTAAAGCTGCACAGCGTTGACAAATACGGTACGCCAGTGTAGGCTGACCGGCAACCTCGGCGGAGTTTTCGGTGGGCAGGTAGGATGCCTTGGAGCAGGCCTGGAGGCCCGGACCGGTGGACACGAGCACGAAGGAAAAGGGAGAGCAGATCATGGCGACGTCGCGCGAACCCGACAAGATTTCTCGACGCGAGGCGCTGCGGCTCATCGGCCTGGGCGGCGCCGCGGCGCTGCTCGCCGCCACCACGGGGCCGGCCCTGGCGGCCGGGCGCCGGGCGGCGCCGGTGCTGCAGGAAAAGCCGTATGCCGGGCTGACGATGCGGATGCTCAGCCAGGGCGGCTCGGACTACGAGCCGGGGCTGAAGCAGTACGCGCTCGAGTTCGAGGACAAGACCGGGGCGAAGATCGAGTTCGACTGGGCGCCCTGGGAGTCGCTGATGCCGAAGGTGCAGGCGGACATCGCCTCCGGCAAGCCCCAGTTCGACATGTTCACCAACGACATCGAGTTCCAGTACACCATCTATCCGAATCTGCTGCCGATCAACGACTTCATCAAGAACGCCAACTACGACATGAGCGGCTTTTTTGCCCCGGTTGCTAAGTACGGCGAGGGGATCGGCGGCCAGCCGGGGGTGCGCTACGGACTCCCGATCATCGTCGGCGTCTCGGTCATCTTCTACCGCAAGGACCTGATCCCCACCTTCCCCACCACTTGGGCAGACTACGAGCAGGCGATGGCGGCCAACACCGGCAACGGCAAGTACGGCCTCGCCTTCGCCGGCGTGCCGGCCCAGCTCGTCAAGCTGTTCCTCGCCCGCTACTGGTCGCAGGGCGACCCGCTATTCACCCCCGATTGGAAGCCGCTGATCAACAGCGAGAAGGGGGTCAAGGCGCTGAGCATGCTCAAGGACGAGATGACCAAGTACAGCCCGCCGGGGATCCTCGCCTGGGACAACCCGGACGCGGCCAACGCCTTCCTGAACGGCGACGTGGCCATCCAGGAGGGCTGGGGCTCGTTCATCCTGCCCAGCCTGCAGGACCCCAGCAAGTCGAAGGTGGTGGACAAGTGGGCGATCGCCGGTTACCCGGAGAACGGGACCGGCAACTTCGTCCAGCACAACATGGTCATCTTCAAGACGGCGCAGAACCCGCAGGCGGCGTTCGACTACATCGCCTACTGCACCGGGCCCGACAACGCCAAGCGCAACCTGACCGAGTTCAAGATGGTCGCGGCGCGCAAGACGCCCTGGACGGACCCGGACGTGGTGGCGCAGCAGCCCTACCTGCCCGATCTAGCAGCAGTGCTGGACCGCGGCAAGCCGTTCAGCCCGAACGTTCCGCAGTGGCTGGAGCTGTTCATCGGCCTGGCCGAGCAGCTCTCGGCGGCGATGGCGGGCAAGGCCGAGGTGAAGCAGGCGCTGGATAACGCGGCCGAGAAGTGGACCGAGACGATCCAGCAGGCGCCGCTCAGCTTCCCCTATACCGAGTAACGAGGCAGGTCCAGCTCGCGTGCTGGGGCGCTGGGGCTCGCCTCGACGCCTCAGCACGCGCCGAGGGAGAAGAGCAGCGATGGCACGTGTGGTAGAGGCGCCGACCCGAGCCGGGCTGCGCTGGCGGGTATGGCGCGGCGGCCGCTACCAGCAGGAGCGGCTGCTGTCCGCATTGTTCCTGCTGCCAGCGCTCCTGTTCCTGCTGGTCACCTCCGTCTATCCGCTGCTGTACTCGCTGGTGCTCAGTTTCTACACCTGGAACATGTCGATTCCGAACAGCCGCCCGGTGTTCCTCGGGATCGGCAACTACACCGGCCTGGTCAAGAACCCTCAGTTCCTCAACAGCATTCAGGTCACGTTCTTGTTCGTCGCCGTCTCGATCTGCATCGAGTTCGTGCTCGGGATGGCGCTGGCGCTGCTGATCACCTCGCGTCTGCGGCTGATCGGGCTGCTGCGCACCGCGCTGCTGGTGCCAATCATGATGACCCCGGTCGTGGCCGGGGTGCTCTGGCGCAGCCTGTTCCACTCCACCTACGGTGTAGTGAACTGGGCCATCGGGCTGGTTGGCCTCCCACCCCAGGAGTGGCTCGGCAGCGCCAGCCAGGCGCTGGGGGCGGTGATCGCGGTCGAGATCTGGCAGCAGCTCCCGGTGGTCATCTTCATCCTGGCGGCCGGGATCTCGGCGCTGCCGGTGGAGATCTTCGACGCCGCCAGGGTGGACGGGGCGACGGGCTGGCAGGCGTTCCGCTACGTCACCCTGCCGCTGCTGAAGCCGGTGATCGTCGTCGCACTGCTGCTGCGGGTGATGGACGCCTTCAAGATCTTCGACGTCATCTTCACCCTGACTCAGGGTGGGCCCGGCGGTGCCACGGAGGTGCTGTCGATGCTGATCTACAAGACCGGGCTGAAGTTCTTCCAGATCGGCCAGGCGACCGCGATGTCCTGGGTGTTCCTGGTGTTCATCCTCGTCATCTCGCTGCTGTTCATCCGCCAGCTCGAGCGCCAGGAGGAGCGCTGATGGCTGTGGCGGTCCAGCATCCACACGCGCGCCCCTTCCGCCTCAGCCGGCCGCTGCTGTATCTGGCCGCCGCGCTGATGGCCGTGCTGGCGGTGTTCCCCTTCTACTGGCTGGCGATGACATCGATCAAGCCGGGCAACCAGGTGGCGACCAACCCGCCGATCCTGATCCCCACCCAGTTGTCGCTCCAAAACTACCACGACGTCTTCGCGGTGGAGGATCTGCCCCACTTCCTGGCCAACAGCCTGATCATCTCGCTCGCCAGCACCGCGCTGACCGTGTTCCTCGGCTCGCTCGCGGCGTACGCGCTGGCGAAGCGGTACCTGCCGTATCGGCTGCGGCACAGCATCCTGCTCTGGGTGCTGATCACCCGCATCTACCCGCCGATTACGACCGCCATCCCCTATTTCGTGTTGCTGCGCCGGATCGGGATGTCCGACACCCACCAGGCACTGATCGTGACCTACGTCGCCTACGGGCTACCGTTCGTCATCTGGCTGATGCTCGGCTTCTTCCAGGATATGCCGACGGAGATCGAGGAGGCGGCGGTGATGGACGGCTGCTCGCTCTGGCAGCGCTTCAGCCTGGTAGTGATCCCGCTCGCGCTGCCGGGGCTGGCGGTCACAGCGATCTTCGCCTTCGTCTATTCCTGGAACGAGTTCCTGTACGCCTCGATGCTCACCTCGTTCAACGCCAAGACGCTGCCAGTGGTGATCTCCGGCTACATGTCGGACAAGTTTCTGCGCTGGGGCGAGATGTCGGCTCTGGGGACGCTGATGGTGCTCCCGGTCATTGTCTTCGCCGCCGGAGCCCAGCGCTATCTGGTGCGCGGGCTGACCTTCGGCGCGGTAAAAGAGTAAGCCCGGGCGACTGGCGCGACAACGGGCGGGCGGGCAGTGGCAGCGGGGCACGAAAAGGTAAAGAGGAGAACGCAGATGGTGACCATGGGACAGCGCGCCTCGACCGAGGCGGACCACCTGTTCGAGCAGGCGCAGCACTACCTGGTCGGCGGGGTATCGGCCGCTGCCCGCCTCCACCCGTCGCTGGGCCGGCCGTTCCTGGCCGCGCGGGGCGAGGGCGGCCGGGTGTGGGACGTCGACGGCAACGAGTACGTCGACCTGAACACCTCGTTCGGCGCGGCGCTCCTCGGCCACGGCCACCCGGCCGTCCGCCGGGCGATCGAGCAGGCGCTGGACCTGGGCCTCCTGTGCGCCCACGAGACGGTCTACCAGGTGGAGGCGGCGCGCAAGATCAGCCAGCTCGTGCCGTGCGCCGAGCTGGTGCGCTTCGCCGGCTCCGGCACCGAAACCACCTGGCACGCGGTCCGCACCGCCCGCGCCTACACCGGCAAGCACAGGATCGTGAAGTTCGAAGGCCACTTCCACGGCTACAGCGACACGCTCGGCTACAGCGCCTGGCCGCCGCTGGACCAGGCCGGCCCAGCCGATGCTCCTGTCCCCTACACCGAGAGCGGCGGCATCCCGCCAGAGCTCAAGCAGTTCGTCATCGTCCTGCCCTGGAACGACGCCGAGGCGCTGGAGCGGACGCTGCGCGCGCAGGGGCACGAGATCGCCGCGGTCATTATGGAGCCGATCAACTACAACTCCGGCACCCTGCTGCCCCAGCCCGGCTACCTGGAGGCGGTCCGCCAGCTCACCCGCGACTACAACGTGGTGCTGATCTTCGACGAGATCCTCTCCGGCTTCCGCACCGGGCCGAGCTGCGCCCAGGGCTACCTGGGGGTCACGCCCGACCTCTGCACGCTGGGCAAGGCGCTCGGCGGCGGGACCGCGCTCAGCGCCTTCGCCGGTCGGCGCGAGATCATGGACGCGGTTGCCCCGCGGGGCGGCGCGGTCCACAGCGGCACCTTCAACGCCCACCTGATCCCGATCCTGGCCGCCAACGCCTTCCTGGACGAGATCGTCAAGCCAGAGTTCTACCCAACGCTCTTGCAGCGCTCCGAGACGCTCCACCAGGGTCTACTGGACGCCTTCGAGCGGGCGGGGCTGCCAGTCTGGGTGCAGGCCAAGGGCGCCCGCTTCAGCCTGCTGTTCGGGCTATACGACGAGCCGCGCAGCTACCGCGAGGCGGCGCGCTGGGATCGCGAGCTGGCTCGGCGCTTCTTCGCCGCCGCGATGCGCCACGGGGTGTACTTCCACTTCGCCTGGCACCACGGCCTGTCGATCCAGCACACGGACGAGGACGTGGCGCGGGCACTGGAAGGGATCGAGGCCGCCGCGCGCGAGGTGGCGGCCAGCTAGCCGAGCCGCGCACCCACGTCGCCTCCTCAAGAGAAACGCGGCGGGGGCTGTTCGGCTCACCAGGAGGGAGTCATGCTCGATACAGACCATACCCGGCGGCTGCTCTGGCAGAAGCAACGCCGCGCCGAGCTTGCGCGGGCGGTCGAGCAGGGCGCGGTCGCGTTGCTGCCGACCGGCGCGATCGAGCAACATGGGCCGCACTTGCCGCTGGACACCGACATCTGGAGCGCGCTCGCCGTCTCGCTCGGCGCGGCCGAGCAGGTGGACGAGTTCCCGGTGCTGGTGCTGCCGCCCATCTGGTGGGGGCTCTCGCCGTACTGGATGGGCTTCCCCGGCACCCTGACGCTCCAGCCGGAGACGTTCATTGCCGTTGTCTACGATGTCTGCCGCTCCGTGGCGCACCACGGCGTGCGCAAGCTGGTGATCGTCAACGGCCATGGCGGCAACGCCGGGGTGATCCAGGCGGCGGCGATCAAGGCCTCCGGCGAGGACCTACGGGTGGCGGCGCTCTCCTATTGGGACCTCGTGCAGGAGGAGATGCAGCGACTGGGTGTGCGCGACGGCCGCAGTATCGGCCACGCCGGCGAGTGGGAGACATCGATCCAGCTCGCGCTCCAGCCGGGCTGCGTGGACCTGGACGCGGCCCGGCCTGAGCAGTGTACCGATCTGAGCGGACCGCTGGAGCTGGTGGCGCGGGCCGGTGCCGGCGCGGCCTACCTGCCGCCTGAGCCGCGCCGCGAAGCACCGCACGGCGTATACGGCCAGGCCCTGGCCGGCGACCACGAGCGGGGGCAGGCGCTGCTCGACGCCGCTGCGCGCCGGCTGGCTGCCTTCGTCCGCGCCTTCCGCGCCGCCTGACGATGGCCCACTTCGACCTGCTGATCCGCGGCGCAACCCTGCTCGACGGCACCGGGGCGCCACCCCGGCCCGACGACCTCGGCGTCGTCGGCGAGCGGATCGCGGCCATCGGAGCTATCCCGGGCGACGCTACCGCGGCGCGCCTGATCGACGCGCGCGGCCGGGCCCTCTGTCCCGGCTTCATCGACGTCCATAGCCACTCCGACGTGAGCCTGCTGCTCGATCCCCGCGGCGAGAGCAAGGTTCACCAGGGGGTGACGACCGAGGTGATCGGCAACTGCGGCTTCTCCGCCTTCCCGCTGGCGCTGCCCGAGCGGCGGCAGCAGCACCTGGACCTGCTCGCCTCCCTCGGCACCGGCACAATCGAGCCCACCTGGAGTGACCTGGAGGGGTACCGGGCCGCGTTCGCCCAGCGCGGAGGGACGGCGCTCAACCTGGCTCCCCAGGTCGGCCACGGGACGCTCCGGATCGCCGTGATGGGGATGGAGCGGCGCCCGCCCACGGTGGAGGAGCTGGAGCGGATGCAGTGGCTGCTCGCGCAGGCGCTGGAGCAGGGCGCCTTCGGGCTCGCCTCCGGGCTGACCTACCCGCCCTCGGGCTACGCCGACACCGAGGAGCTGATCGCCCTCTCCCGGGTCGTCGCGCGCTTCGGCGGCCACTACGCCACGCATGCCCGGGCGGAGACGGAGGGCTTTGGCCACGTCGAGGAAGCGGTGCGGATCGGGCGCGAGAGCGGAGCGCGAGTGCAGTTCTCGCACCTCGCTCTCAACGTCCCGGCCCGCTGGGGTCGCCACGCTGACCTGCTCCGCCTGTTCGAGCATGCCCGCGAGCGCGGCGTCGACATCGCCTACGACGTCTACCCCTATGCTGCCTCGTCCTCCTGTCTGACGCAATACCTGCCAGGCTGGGTGCAGGCCGGCGGGCCGCGGGCGATGGCGGAGCGGCTGCGCGACCCGGGCAGCCGCGCCCGCGCCCGGGCCGACGTCGCCGCCGGCTGGTTCGGCGGCATCCCCTGGCTCTGGGATCGCGTCGTCATTAGCCGCTCGGGGGACCCGCACGACACCGCCAGCCCGGGCAAAACCCTGCAGGCGCTGGCGGTCGAGGCCGGGGTGCCGCCAGAGGAGCTGGTGCTGCGGCTGTGCGAAACGCGCGGCAACGCGGTAGAGGTCGTGCTGTTCTACCGAACCGAAGAGGATGTGCAGGCATTCTTACGCCATCCGCTCTCCACCGTCGGCTCCGACGGCCTGGCTCTCCCTCGCGACCAGGGCGAGGCCAGGCCGCACCCGCGTAGCTTCGGCGCCTTCCCGCGCGTCCTGGGCCGCTACGTCCGCGAGCTGGGGCTGCTCGACCTCGCCACCGCGGTGCACAAGATGACCGGCCGCGCGGCGGAGCGCGTGGGCCTTCGCGACCGTGGCCGGCTCGCGGAGGGGCTGGCCGCCGACCTGGTCCTGTTCGATCCGGCCAGGGTGGCGGACCGGGCGACCTTCGCCGAGCCCTGCCAGCTCCCGGCCGGGATCGACCTGGTAGTGGTCAACGGCCACGTGGTCATCGATGGCGGGCGGCAGACCAAGGCGCGGCCGGGTCGGGTGCTCCGGCGCGGGGAATGAGGGTGAAGGACAAGGGCGCCAGCCTGGCCAGCGCGCCGGTGGTGCGGCCAGAGGCGCAGCGAAGCCGAACGGTGGCCCGTCCGCGAGCCGCGGCCGCGGCAGGGGATGGGTTAGGAGGACTTCATGCGGATCGCCATCGGGCAGTTCCAGGAAGAATCGAACACCTTCGTGCTCCAGAAGGCCGACCTGCGGTTCTTCCGCGACAACCAGCTTCTGTACGGCGACCAGATCCTACCCGCGCTCTCCGGAACGCGTGCCGAGATGGGCGGGGCGCTGGAGGTGCTCGCCGCGGCAGGGGCAGAGATTGTGCCGCTGGTCGCGGCGCACAGCGTCTCCAGCGGCCCGGTCACCCGCGAGACGTTCGAGCACGTCGCCCGCGAGATGCTCGCCCGGCTGGCGGCCGGGCCGGTGGACGGGGTGCTGCTGGTGCTGCACGGCTCGATGGTGCTGGAGGATGCGGATGACGCCGAGGGGGAGCTGCTGGAGGCGGTCCGCCGGCAGGTAGGGCCGAACGTCCCGATCGTCGCGACGCTCGACCTGCATGCCAACATCAGCGCCCGGATGGTGGAGCAGGCCGACGCGCTGGTGGGCTACGGCACCTACCCCCACGTTGACATGTACGACACCGGCACGCGCGGGGCGCGGCTGCTGCTGGCCGCGGTGCGCGGCGAGGTTCGGCCGGTGGTGGTGTTCGCCAAGGCCCCGATGATCGTCCCGGCCGAGGGGATGGGGACCCGCGACGAGCCGATGGCCGGGCTGATGGCGGAGGCAAAGCGCTGGGAGCGCGCCCCGGGGATGCTGTCCACCTCGCTCTTCGCGGTCCAGCCGTGGCTGGACGTGAGTGACATCGGCTTCAGCGTCGTCGCCGTGGCCGATGGCGAGCAGCGCGCGCTCCAAGCCGAAGGCGAGGCGCGGGAGCTGGCGTTGAAGGCCTGGGCGGCACGCCACCGCTTCAACGCCGAGCTTCTGGAGGTGGACGAGGCGATCCGGCGGGCGCTGGTGCTGGACGGCGGCCCGGTGATCCTCTCCGAGTCGGCCGACGGCACCGGGGCCGGCTCGCCGGGCGACAGCGTCGCGGTGCTGGAGCGGCTGCTCGCGCTGGGAGTGGCCGAGCGCTGCCTGGTGAGCGTGGTGGATCCGCCTGCGGTCGCCGCCGCCTTCGCCGCCGGCGTGGGGGGCGAGGTGAATACCACCGTTGGCGGAAGGCTCGACCCGCGCTACAGCACGCCGGTCCCGATTCGTGGTCGGGTGCGGCTGCTGTTCGACGGCGACTTCGTCTTCACCGGCTCGGAGTTCACCGGCACAGCGGGGCACATGGGGCGCACCGCAGTGATCCAGGTCGGGAGCATCGCTATCCTGGCGATGGAGCGGCCGGTGATGACGATCGACCCGGCCTACTACCGCGCCGCCGGGCTGGAGCCCCGCGAGGCGAAGATCGTGGTGGTCAAGTCGGCGCTCCAGTTCCGCGACAACTACGGCCCGTTCGCCCGGGCGATGTGGGTGGTGGATACGCCGGGCGCCAGCACCGCCAACCTGTCGCGGCTGACCTGGCACAAGATTCCGCGGCCGCTGTACCCGTTCGACGACGACTTCCCGCCGGAGATCCGCTCCGCGGTGGGCAGCCTCCACCGCGCCCCGCGGTCGTAGCGCGCCCACGCATCTACACTGGCTGGCCGACGCTCGCCTGGAGGACACGATGCCCTACGTCTCGCCCGAGGAAGCCCTGAACCTGCCAGCGCTCGACCTGGAGGCGGTCGCGTGGGAGATGGGCCCGCCGCCCTGGCGCAAGGCGCTCATCGGGACCGCTGCCACCCGCTGGGTGCTGCTGCACTGGCCAGCGGGATTTCGGACCGTTCCCCACCTGCACCCGCGTGCCGAGGAGACGTTCTTCGTGCTGCGCGGGCGGGCGCACTTCCGCTTCGGCGGCGAGGACCAGGATCGCGTGGTCGGTCCGGGGACGCTGCTGGTCGCACCACGCGGGCAGCTACACGCTATCGGCGTTCCAGGCCCGGAGCCGCTGCTGCTCCTCGCCTCGGTGGCACCGAACGAGGATGCCCCCGACGAGACGATCGAGTACCCAGCCGCGCCCGGCGTGGCACTGTAGCGGCTCGAGGCCGCGGCGGAATCGCCCCCGCGGCCTCGAGTGAGCGGTGCCGGCGGGGTCTCGGCGGTACGACCTGGTACCATTGGAGCTGTCCGCCAGGAGGGAACCCTGGCGCTGACGCGACGGCTGACCCTCGCCGAGTTCCTCCGCCTGCCCGAGCAGAAGCCGGCGCTCGAGTTCGAAGACGGAGTAGTGACACAAAAGGTGCCGCCGCGGGGGCAGCACAGTGTGCTCCAGTTCAGCCTGGCCGAGCGGATCAACGCCTTCGCCCGGCCGCGCGGGCTCGCCTTCGCCTTTCCCGAGCTGCGGACGACCTTTGCCGGAGCGTCCCGCGTTCCCGATATCGCCGTCTCTCGCACCGAGCGCATTCCTCGTCTGCCAGACGGCAAGGTGGCCAACGACTTTCTGGAGCCGCCAGACGTTGCCGTCGAGATCGTCTCACCCGAGCAGCGAGTGAACCAGGCTGCTCGGCGCTGTCTCTAGCACGTCCGCCACGGGGTAGCCGTGGCGCTCCTGATCGACTCGGAGGACGAGTCGGTGCTGCTCTTCCGCCCGGACGGCCAGCCCACGGCACTGCGCGGCGCGGATCAGCTCGACCTTGCCCCAGCCCTCCCCGGGTTCATCCTGGCCGCGCGCAACCTGTTCGCGGCGCTCCGCCCGCCATAAACGGATCACCGACTTCCGCCCGGCCACCTTACACCTGACAGCCCAAGCTCCGCCGCGGAAGTCAGCCTGCTCATGAGCCTGTCCAGCAGGAGTGGTATCAGAGGTAGACGTGTCAGCCGCGAATGATTTCCCTATTGTCGGTAGCCTCGCGGATTTCCGGAAGCTTCTTGATCGCGCCACTCGCCTCGTGATAGCGCGCCGGCAGAGTAGCCATCCCACGTGTCGGGGCGAACGATGGAGCCGCTCGGTGCGGGGAGCTCGAGGACGTGGGAGGCTGATCGGAGCCGCACGCGCGTACCGGGCAGGAGTGCCTTGTTCTCAATCATCGACCCAGTTCACCTCACGCGCTCATCGCAATGGCCGCCACTGGCCCTCCCTGCCGGATACCGGGCTCCCGGTCTCGCGGGCACCGTATCCGCGAGGTCGCTCTGCCTTCCCACTCCCGCTTGCCACGGTGAGTGGCGCTCCCCTGGCTCAGCGGCTGGGCTGGGCCGCCAGCTCCCGCTGCATCTGCTGCCAGGCCTCGCGCGCTTCCTCCACCGAGCCCTCGTCCTCGATGGTCGAGATGTCGCCCGGGTCCTTCGCCAGGATCACCGCTTTCAGCACCCGGCGCATGATCTTGCCGGAGCGGGTCTTGGGGAGCATGTTGACGAAGTTCAGCTCGCCGATGACCGCCACCGGGCCTAGCTCGCGCCGGACCGTCTCCAGGATCTCGCGCTTGAGCGCCTCCGACGGCTGGGAGCCCTGGCGCAGCACCACGAACGCGGAGATCACCTCGCCGCGCACCTCGTCCGGGCGGCCGGTCACCCCGGCCTCGGCCACCGCCGGGTGGCGCAGGAACGCAGTCTCCACCTCGATCGTCCCGATGCGGTGCGCCGCGATCTTGATGATCTCATCCGCCCGGCCGCTGAACCAGACGTAGCCGTCCTCGTCCATCGCGGCCGCGTCGCCGGTGAAGTAGACCAGCTTGCCAGGGATGCGCTGCCAGTAATCGCGGCCGTAGCGCTCCGGCTCCGCCCACAGGGACGCCGTCAGCCCGGGGAAGGGGCGCTTTACCACGAAGATGCCCTTCTCGCCAGGACCCAGCTCCTCGCCCTCCGGGCTCATCACCGCCCCCTGGATACCCGGCAGCACAATGCCCGATGAGCCCGGCTTGATCGGGAGCAGCGAGATGCCGTAGGGGTTGCCCACCATCGGCCCGCTCGTCTCGGTCTGCCACATGTGGTCCAGCACCGGGATACGGTCCCCGAATACCCCCTTCTGGAGCCACTCCCAGGCCGGCGGATTGAGCACCTCGCCGGCGCAGACGACGCGCTCCACCGAGCCGAGGTCGTGGCGGCGCGTCGGCTCGAGCCCGTAGCGCATCAACAGCCGCACCGCGGTGGGCGAGGTGAAGATCCCGCTCACCTGGTTCTGCTCGATGATCCGGTACGGCGTCTCCGCGTCCGGGTAGTCAATGGCGCCCTCGTAGGCGATGGTGGTGCAGCCGGCCAGCAGCGGAGCGTAGACGATGTAGCTATGCCCGACGATCCAGCCGATGTCCGAGGTGGACCACCAGACATCCTGCTGCTTCAGTCCGAACACCCAGTCGCCGGTGGCGTGGATGTGCACCTGGTAGCCGCCGTGCGTATGGACCGCCAGCTTCGGCCTGGCGGTGGTGCCCGAGGTCGCCAGGATGAAGGCCGGCTCGTTCGACTCCAGCACCACGTGCCCGTCGTCCTGGTCCCTGCCGCCGGCCAGGAACTCCTCCCACCACAGGTCCCGCCCGGCTTGCAGCGGCACCTCGGCGCCAGAGCGGCGCAGCACTACCACGTGCTCGACCGGGCTTCCGCCCGTTTCCAGCGCCTCGTCGACGATCCCCTTCAGCGGGACCTCCTTGCCCTTGCGCCAGGTGGCGTCGGCGGCGAAGACGGCCTTCGCCGCGGCCAGGCGGATGCGGTCGCCCAGCGCCCCGGCCCCGAAGCCGGCGAAGACCACCAGATGAATTGCCCCGATGCGGGTGAGCGCGAGCATCAGGATGATCGCCTCAGGGCAGGTGGGCATGTAGATCGCCACCCGGTCGCCCTTGTCGATGCCGAGGCCGCGTAGCGCCGCCGCAGCGCGCTTCACCTCGTACAGGAGCTGAGCGTAGGTGTAGACCCGCCGCTCGCCGCGCTCGTTCTCGGCGATCAGCGCCGCGTGCCCTCCCCAGCCGCGCTCCACGTGCACGTCCAGGCAGTTGTAGCTGAGGTTCGTCTGGCCCCCTACAAACCAGCGGAACGTCGGCGGCTGCCAGTCGAGCACCTGGTCCCAGTGCCGGAACCAGGGAAGCTGCTCCGCCGCCTGTGCCCAGAATCGGTCCGGGTCTTCCTCCCCTTCGCGCAGCCAGCTCCGGACAATCGGGTTGATCACGTCCATCTGCCACCTCCAGCAGCCAGTCGATCTCAGCGGGCGAGCGCGGCTCAGTGGATCCGCTTCTCGTAGCCCTGCCACTCCTTTTCGCGCAGGATGAACTTCTGGATCTTGCCGGTCGAGGTCTTGGGCAGCGGCCCGAACTCGATCGCCTTGGGCACCTTGAAGTGGGCCAGCCGCTCGCGGAGAAAGGCGATCAGCTCGGCCTCTGTCAGGCTCATCCCCTCCTTGGGGACGACGAATGCCTTGGGCACCTCGCCCCACTTCTCGTCCGGGATGGCGATCACCGCGACTTCGAGCACCGCCGGGTGCTGGTAGATCGCCCGCTCCACCTCGATGGTGGAGATGTTCTCCCCGCCGCTGATGATGATGTCCTTCTTGCGGTCGCGCAGCTCGATGTAGCCCTGCGGGTCCATCACCGCCAGGTCGCCGGAGTGGAACCAGCCGCCACGGAACGCCTCGGCGGTCGCCTGGGGATTCTCGAAGTAGCCGGTCATCACGTTGTTGCCGCGCATCAGCACTTCGCCCATCGTCTGCCCGTCGCATGGCACATCGCGGTCCTGGTCGTCCACCACCCGCACCGGGTCGGCGATGATATAGGCGACTCCCTGGCGCGCCTTCAGCCGCGCCCGCTCCTCGGCCGGCAGGGTGTCCCACTCCCGCTGCCACTCGCTGACGGTGTGCGGGCCGTAGGTCTCGGTCAGGCCGTAGACGTGGATCACCTCAGCGCCGATCGCCTCGAGCTGGCCGATCAGTGTCGGGGAGGGCGGGGCGCCGGCGACGCAGATGGTCAGCTTGCGCAATGGCTTCGCCGTCTTCGCCGCCGGGTCGTTCAGCAGCGAGATCATCACGGTGGGGGCGCCGTTGAAATGCGTCACCCCCTCCTGCTCGATGAGCTGCCAGACACGGGCCGGCTCGACCTTGCGGAGGCAGACGTTGGCGGCGCCGACAGCGATGGTGGCCCAGGTGAAGCACCAGCCGTTGCAGTGGAACATCGGCAAGGTCCAGAGATAGACGGAGTCGCTCCAGAGCCGCGTCTCCAGCGCCTCGCCGAGCGCGTTCAGGTAGGCGCCGCGATGGTGCATCATCGCCCCCTTGGGCCGCCCGGTCGTCCCGCTGGTGTAGTTGATGGAGATGGTGTCGCCCTCGTCTCCCAGCGTCCACTCCGGCTCGGTCGTATCGCCAGTCCGCAGGAACGCCTCGTACTCGTCGCCCTCCAGCGCGCTCGGAGCCTCCGTGTCCCGCACCAGGACGATCCGCTCCAGCCGCTCCAGCCGGCCGCGTACCGGCTCGACCAGCCGGCTGAACTCGGTGTCGAGCACCAGGATGCGGGCGCCGGAGTGGTTCAGGATGTAGGCGATCTCGTCGCTGCTGAGGCGGACGTTGATCGGGACGATCGCCGCGCCAGCGAGCGGGACGCCGAAGTGCCCCTCCAGCATCGCCGGGGTGTTCGGGCAAATATAGGCGACCCGGTCCCCGGGCTGGATCCCGGCCCGCTTCAGCGCCCAGGCCAGCCGGTTCACCCGTTCGGCAAACTCGGCGTAGCTGTAGCGCTGCTCGCCGTGCACTACCGCGGTGCGGTTGGCGAAGACCCGGGCGCTGCGGCGCAGAAACTGTAGCGGCGTCAGCGGCGAAAACCAGACGGGCAGCTCGGCCATCTCGTCCACTCCCTGCCAGACCTGCTGGTCGATCTCACGGTGTGGGAAGATGATCCGCCCGCGAGCGGCCCACGGTCAAGCACCACCACCCGCCTGGCTGCGCCTTCGGCCGAGCGGAGACTCGCGTTCCCGAGCAACGGGGCCGCGTCCAGGGTGGTGCATGATCGCTGTGTCGCACTCGCCCCGACACACCGGCAGGGAAAGCGGGCTGCCAGGCAGCCCGCACCTACCGCTGCCGTCGCTTCCCCGGACGATACCCTGGAGCGCTGCACTGCGCAGGATCAGCGCTGGCGCCAGGTGGCTGCGGGCCCCGACGTCTCGCGCCGGGGCCCGGTGCAGTCGTGCCGTCCGAGCGCTAGAAGCTCAGATTGCCGGTCAGGGCGAGGATGATCAGGATCAGCAGGATCAGCCCGAGCGGGGACCAGCCGATGTAGCCCCAGCCCCGGCCGTACCCATACACCCCGCCGCCCAGCGCCAGCAGCAGCAGGATAATCAGCAGTAGCAAGAGCACAGTTGTCTCCCTCCGTCGGGCCCACCAGTCTCACGTCTCCCGCTGTGGACCCGCCTCGCTTGGAGAGAGGCGTACGCACAGGCTGTGCCGCGCTCGCTTCACGGCTGGCGGATGGCAGCGGCCATTCCTACACAACGGCTCGCAGCGCCTCGTCCAGCCGCGCAATGCCCCGCTCGATCGCCTCCCGCGAAGTGGCGAACGACAGCCGGACGTGGCCCTGGCCGGCGGCGCCGAACGCCTCGCCCGGCGTGAGCGCCACGTGCGCCCGGTCCAGCAGGTACTCCGCGCCCGCGGCGCCACTGGCGAAGCCGCAGCCAGACACATCCGGGAAGGCGTAGAAGGTGCCCTGCGGGGCCGAGCAGCGCACCCCTGGCAGGCTGTTCAGCCCCTGGACCACCAGATCGCGCCGCGCCTGATACTCCTGGCGCATCGCCTCCACCGGCTCCTGCGGCCCCAGCAGCGCCTGCACCGCGGCTGTCTGGACGAACGAGGCGGCGCAGCCAACGACGTGCTGCTGGACCTTGAGCATCTCTGCCGAGAGCGCGGCGTCGCAAGCCAGATAGCCTAGCCGCCAGCCGGTCATGGCGTAGCCCTTGGAGAATCCGTTGACGACGATGCTCCGTTCCCGCATCCCTGGCAGCGAGGCCAGGCTCCGGTGGGCCCAGCCCGCGAAGACGATCTTCTCGTAGATCTCGTCCGTGATGGCCAGCAGGTTGTGTCGCTGCGCCACCGCGGCGATCGCCGCCAGCTCCTCGTCGCTGGCAACCCGCCCGGTTGGGTTGTTCGGCGTGTTCAGGATCAGCAGCTTCGTCCGCGGGGTCAGCCAGCGCTCCAGCACCGCCTCGCTGATGCGGAAGTGCTCCTCCCCGCTCAAGGGAATGTGCACCGGCGTTGCATCGGCGAGACGCACAATCGGGTCGTAGGAGACCCACGCCGGGTCGAGCAGCAGCGCCTCGTCGCCCGCCTGGAGCACGGTGAGAACCGCGATCACCAGGGCGAGCTTGCTGGAGCCCGTGACGATGATTTCCCGGTCCGGGTCATAGCGCAGCCCGTTGTCTGTCTCCAGCTTGCGCGCAATCGCTTCCCGAAGTGCCGGAATGCCCCGGCTTGGGACATAGTGGGTGTCGCCGGCGAGGATCGCTCGGGCGCCCGCCTCCTGGATGTGGCGGGGCGTGGCGAAGTCGGGCTCGCCAACCCCAAAGTCGACGATGTCCACCCCCTGCTGCCGTAAGCGGCGGGTGCGCTCCAGCACCCCAATGGTGGGCGATTCGGTGAGCTGGCTGACTCGGGCACTGAACATCGGGCGCTTCTCCTTGGGACATCGGCGCTTTTAACGCTCGTGTGTTGCATGCGGGGCGGCTCTGGGAACGCTAGGCTTCCATACGCAGCTCGTCGAAGTCCAGCTCGCGCTCGATGCAGTGCAGCACCTCGTCGTTGATCGCGCCCTGGTCGCGCAGGTCGATCACTGCGTCGCGCTCGGCCTCGATCACCGCATGGCGGATCTGGCGGTGCTCCTGCAGCTCCTGCTGGTGCGCCTCGTCGAGCGGCTCGCGGCCATTGGGAGCCAGGTGGCTGGCGCGGTGGGCGTACTGGGCGCGCAGGGTGTCGATGAGCGGCAGGTGGGCGGGCCACTCGGCCGCGAGCTGGTCCAGGCGTGCCTGCGCCGCCATGCGGGCCGCGTCGCGCGCCTGGGCCTCCTCGCGCGCGGCGGCGCCATCGTCGCCGACGCCCAGCCGGCGCATGAGCCAGGGGAGCGAGAGCCCCTGCCCCACCAGGGTCACCAGGATGACGCAGAAGGTCACCAGGATCAGCAGGTTGCGCTCCGGGAAGGGCGAGCCGTCGGCGGTGAGAGGCAGCGACAGCGCCGCCGCCAGTGAGACCACCCCGCGCATCCCGGCCCAGGATACGACCGCCACGTGCTCGCGCGCGTAGGGGGCGCGGCGGCGGACCCAGGGAAACAGCCAGCGGGGCCGGTACAGGGCCAGGTAGCTCCAGGCGATGCGGACCCCGATGACCACCAGGCTGATGAGCAGCCCCAGCCCGAGCCGCGCCGCGACCGGGTGCTCATACCCACTGGCCGCGTCGGCCAGAATGACCGGCAGTTGCAGCCCGATCAGGATGAACGCTAGCCCGTTCAGCAGGAACACCAGCATCTCCCAGGTGGAACGACCCAGTAGGCGCGCGTCCGATTTGGACATGCGCGGGGCGCGGCGCCCCAGGTAGAAGCCGGCCGCGACCGCCGCGAGCACTCCCGAGACGCCCAGATGCTCGGCCGGCAGGTAGGCGGCGAAGGGGGTCAGCAGCGAGACGGTGATTTCGACGGGTGGGTCATCCAGGCGGCGGCGCACCTCGCCGACCAGCCAGCCCACCGCCAGCCCGATGGCCAGCCCGCCGGCCGCCACCAGCACGAAGCTCAGCCCGGCCTGGCCGAGCGAGAAGTTGCCGGTCAGCGCGGCTGCCACCGCGAAGCGGAAGGCGACCAGGCCGGTGGCATCGTTGAGCAGGCTTTCGCCCTCCAGCAGGGTCACGATGCGGCGCGGGGCGCCCAGCCGCTGGGCGATCGCAGTCGCGGCGACCGAATCGGTCGGCGAGACGATCGCGCCCAGGGCGAAGGCGGCCGGCCAGTCGAGCTCGGGTACGACCAGGTGGGCGATCACGGCGACCGCCGCGGTGGTGGCCAGCACCAGCCCGACGGCCAGCTCCGCGATCGGCAGGGCCTTGGCTCGCACGTCGCGAATGGAGGTGAAGAAGGCGGCGACGTATAGCAGCGGTGGCAGGAAGACCAGGAACACGAGGTGTGGTTCGAGCTGGACGCGCGGCAGCCCCGGAACCAGGCCCAGCACCAGGCCCCCCAGAACCAGCAGGATGGGGTAGGGTACCTGGAGCTTGCGGGCCAGGCTGGCCAGAGCCGCCACGGCCAGCAGCAACCCGAGCACCAGCTCGATCCCCGGCATCGATCACCTGCTCCGCCAAGAGGAGGGTTCCGGCGCGGGCCGGCCCGCGGCCCGGTGGTCGGACACTCTCGACAACGCCCGGGCTCGCCCGGCGCTTCCCAGCGACACCACGTGTTCAGCCGCGAATAGAGTACCGCTATGCCTGGTGGGAATCATCCTCACCGCGGTCAACACCCGCCCGTTAAGCCTAGGCCGTCCGGCCGCTGCCTGCTTGGCTGGACGAAGCCCGTTTGCCACAGCCCCCGCGCGGGCGAGCCCAAGGCGGGACGCGACAGGCCCTTTAAGGCAGTTTTCAGGTACGCTTCAGACACTATTCACTCTTCCTGCCACTAGGAGTCGTATGCTTTACTTGGTTCCCGAGCAACGTCGTCAAGTACCTGCCCGACTTGACGACCGCGGGGACATTCCCCCCTCCGCCGGCCCCCGTGGTGTTGGAGACGCACCCACGGGGGCCCCTCTTTAACCGCCCTTGCTGCTCCACGCGCGGCCACCCCGAGAGTGTAGCCGCGGCTCGGCCATGTTAGCATCACTGGATTCCTGTGAAGGAGGCTCGAGCCCATGCGGGCAAGGGCGCTGCTGCCGCTGCTGCTGCTGGCGCTGGCGGTCGCCACCGGCTGTGTTCCCGCGCCGGCCGCTCCGGCGGCGGCGCCAACACGGGCGGCGAGTACGCCGACCCCGGTGCCACGCTCGGGGAGCGACCGGGAGGTGATCCTGGCCACAACGACAAGCACACAGGACACCGGGCTGCTGGACGTGCTGATCCCGCTGTTCGAGCAGCGGACCGGGTATCGCGTGAAGACGATCAGCGTCGGCACGGGCGCGGCACTGGCGCTCGGCGCACGGGGCGAGGCAGATGTGGTGCTCGTGCATGCCCCGGCCGCGGAGGCGCAGTGGATGGCGCAGGGCTACGGCACCGAGCGGCTGCTGGTGATGCACAACGACTTCGTGCTGGTTGGGCCGGCGGCCGATCCGGCCCGGATTAAGGGGCTGGCCTCCGCGGTGGAGGCGCTGAAGCGGATCGCCGCGGCGCAGGCGCCGTTCGTCTCGCGGGGCGACAATTCGGGGACCAACCAGCTTGAGCTGGCGCTCTGGAAGCAGGCGGGGCTGGACCCGAAGGGGCAGTCCTGGTACGTGCAGAGCGGAACCGGGATGGGCCAGACGCTCACCATCGCCGACCAGAAGCAGGCCTACACCCTCTCCGACCGGGGCACCTGGCTCGCCTGGCGGCAGAAGATCGCTCTCCCGATCCTGGTCGAGAAAGATCCGGTGCTGCTGAACGTCTACCACGTGATGCCGGTCAACCCCGCCAGGTTCCCGAATGTGAAGATCAACGCCGCGGGCGGCAAGGCGTTTGCCGACTTCCTAGTCGATCCCGCCACCCAACGGCTGATCGGGGAGTTCGGCAAGGACAAGTACGGCGAGTCGCTGTTTGTGCCCGACGCGGGCAAGCGCGAAGAAGAGCTGGCCGGGTAGCGCGTGCGTGGATCTGCTCGGGGAAGCATTCGTCTCGGCCGCGCGGCTGATCCTACATGCCGATGCCGAGCTGCTCCACATCGCCGGGCTGTCGCTGGCCGTTTCCGCCAGCGCCACCTTGCTCGCCTCGCTGCTGGGCGTGCCCCTGGGGGCGCTGCTGCACCTGCGGCGCTTTCGCGGCCGGCAGGCGGCGCTGACGCTGGTGACAACCGGCATGGGGATGCCGCCGGTCGTCGTCGGGCTGCTGCTGACGCTGCTGCTCTGGCGCAGCGGCCCGTTCGGCTTCCTGCGCCTGCTGTACAGCCCCCAGGCGATGGTGCTGGCGCAGCTCATCGTCGCGCTCCCGCTCATCGCCGGAATCACCCTGGCGGCGCTCTCGCTGCTGGACGAGGCGCTGGCGGAGGCGCTGCGCTGTGAGGGCGCCAGCGACTGGCGGGTGGGGCTAGAGCTGGTCTGGGCCGCCTGGCCCCAGGTCCTGGTGGCGGTCGGAGCCGGGTTCGGCCGCGCCATCAGCGAGGTCGGCGCCAGCCTGATGGTGGGTGGGAACATCGTCGGCCAGACGCGCATCTTCACTACCGCCATCGCGCTGGAGACAAGCAAGGGCGACTTCGCGCTCGCGCTGGCGCTGGGCATCCTGCTGCTCGGGCTGGCGCTGCTGGTCAACGTGGCGCTCGCCACCCTGGGCCGCTCGCTCGCGGCGCACGGCTAGCGCCCGGCCCAGCCGCGCCGCGCTGTGCTACCCTCCCGAACATGCAGTGCCGTTCCGACGACCTCGCCGCGGCGATCCAGGCGGTCCAGGCGGAGCGAGCACCGTGCGCCCGGATCGTGCTGGCGCCCGCGGTCGGGCTGGCGCCGCCCGTCGCCGTGTTCCCCGGGGCGTTCGATCCGCTCACCCGTGGCCACGCGGCGATCGCCCGGGCGGCGCTCCGCGCCGGCCCGCGGTCGCTGCTGTTCTCGATCGCCGTTCAGACGGTTGACAAGGAGGACCGTCTGCGCGCCAGCGTTGCCCAGCGCCTGGCGGTGCTGTGCGCCTTTGCCCGCCGCCGACGCCGTTATGGCGTGGTCGTCTGCAATCGCGGGCTGTACCTGGAGCAGGCGCAGGCGCTGGAGCGGCTTGGCATCCGCGCTCCCCGCTTCGTGATCGGCTTCGACAAGCTGCCCCAAGTGTTCGATCCCCGCTACTACGCCGACCGGGACGCGGCACTGGAGCAGCTCTTCCGTACCGCACGGCTGCTGGTCGCCGCCCGCGGCGGGCACGACGCGGCGGAGGTGGAGCAGTTCATGCGCCGGCCCGAGCAGTGCCGTTACGCGCCGGCGGTCGCGCCGCTCCGGCTGAGCCCGGCCGAGGCGCGGCTCGCCCAGGGCGTCTCCTCCACGCTGGTGCGCGAGCGGGTGGCGCGCGGCGAGCGCTGGGAAGATCTCGTCCCGCCGGAGGCGGCGCGGCTGGTCGCCAGCGGGGTGTACGGCCTGGCTCGGGGCAAGGCGGCCGCTCAGCCGAGCGGCTCGCCGGGCGCTCGCAGCCGGTAGCCGACACCGCGCACGGTGAGCACATAGCGCGGACGGCTGGGGTCGGGCTCCACCTTCGCGCGCAGGTGGCCGATGTGGCTGTCCAGCAGGCGGGTATCACCCTCGCCGTCGTACCCCCACACCCGCGCCACCAGCTCGTCGCGGGAGAAGGTCCGGCCGGGCTGCTGGACTAGCGTGGCGAGCAGGTCGAACTCGGTTCGGGTCAGTGAGATGGCCTCGCCGTCGCGGCTCACGGTGCGCGCCGCGAGATCGAGCCGCAGGCCGTCGATCTCGAGCGTGGACGCCCGGGCGGCCATCTCCCGGCTGGCCCGGCGCAGCACCGCCCGCATGCGGGCCAGCAGTTCGCGCGGGCTAAACGGCTTGGTGACATAGTCGTCGGCCCCAAGCTCCAGCCCGGCCACCTTATCCGCCTCGTCGCCGCGCGCGGTCAGGATGATCACCGGCTGGGCTGGATCCTGCCGACGGATCTCACGGCACACCTCCAGCCCGTTCATCCCCGGCAGCATCAGATCCAGCAGCACCAGGTCTGGCCGCGCCTCGTCGAAGAGCATCAGCGCCCGCAGGCCACTGGCCGCCTCAGCCACCGCGAACCCCTCGCGCTGGCACATCAGCCGCAGGCTCAGCCGGACCGCCGGATCGTCTTCCACAACCAGCACCCGAGTGGCAGGTGTCTCCGTCATCGCGCCCCCACCAGCGCCGCCTTGGTGGCCGGGCGCGGCGCGGCCGGCAGGGTGAAGCGGAAGCAGGCGCCACCGCCCGGGGGCGACTCGGCCCAGAGGCGGCCGCCCATCAGCTCTACCAGGCCGCGACAGAGGTACAGCCCCAGCCCACTGCCGCCAGGCGTGTCGCTAAGGCGGTGAAACCGCTCGAACACCCGCTCGAGCTGGCTGGGTGGAATGCCCGGCCCCTGGTCCAGAACGCTCACCAGCACCATCTCGCCGCGCTCCCCGTGCCCCCCCTCTGGCCCGGAGAACGGGGCGTCGGCGAGCCGTTCGGCGCGCAGCGTCACCCGGCTCCCCGCTGGACTGTACTTGGCGGCATTGTCGACCAGGTTGTCCAGCACCTGGCGCAGCCGGTCGGGGTCCGCCCAGACCACCGGGAGGTCCCCGGCGACGCAGACGTCGAGGCTCTGCCCCCGGCGGGCGCCCTCCAGCACAGTGCGGGCGTCGTGCAGCAGCGGCGCCAGCATCACTGGCCGGGGCACGCAGGGCATCCGGCCGGCCTGGATGCGGGCCACATCCATGATGTTCTCCACCAAGCGGGTGAGCCGCTCAGACTCGCGGTTGATCGTCACCGCCATCTGTCGGGCGTCGGGCGAGGCGTGCTCATGCTCGGCGAGCAGCTCCGACAACGCCCGAATGCCGGTCAGCGGTGTGCGCAGCTCGTGCGAGGCGGTGGAGAGGATCGCCGTTTTCAGCTCGTCGAGCTGGTGAGCCTCGGTGACGTCCCGCAGCACCGCCACCGTCCGCGCAGTGCGTGGCCGCCGACTGGAGATGCGCGCGGTGCTCACTCCCAGCCAGCGCAGCTCTCCGGTGGCCGTGCGCACGTGCGCTTCGGCGTAGCCGGCTGGCACTACCAGCGGGCTGGGGGTGCAGCAACCGCAGTTCAGAATATCTTCCAACGGTCGTCCCAGCGCCGCCTCGGCCGGCCACCCGGTCAGCCGCTCGCAGCCCGGGCTGAACAGCACGATCCGCCCGCCACGGTCGAGCGCGAGAATACCGTCCTGCGCGTGTCGGACGACCGACTCCAGCAGCTCCCGCTGCGCGGAGGCCTCCGCCAGCGCCCGCTCGGTGGTTGCGTGCAACAGAGCGTTGTCGATCGCCGCCGCCACCTGGTTGGCCAGCCCGGCCAGCGACTCCTCGTCGGCGGACGTGAAGCTCCGCGGGGCGCGGTAGTACACCGACAGCGCCCCGATCGCCCGGCCCCGACACAGGAGCGGGACACTCACCAGCGAGCGGAACCCTTCGCGCTCGAGCTGTGCCCGCATCCGTACCCGGCGGTCACGCGCCAGATCCTGGACCACGATCGGCCGCCCCTGGCGTAGCGCCAGCCCGAGCACCCCTTCGCCCGGGGGCAAGCTCATCACGGCCTTGACGTATTCCTCGTGCAAGCCGAGCGAGCCGAAACGGCGGATGACCCCGCCCTCGTCCAGCCGCCAGATCGCTACCCCCGAGGCCTCAAACAGATCCCGTACCGCCTGCATGGCCCGGCTCAGCACTTCTTTGAGCGCCAGGCTGGAGACCGTGGCGCGCCCCGCCTCCAGCAGCGACTGCACCCGAGCCGCCTCGCGTGCCCGAGTGGCGGACTCAGCCCGCAACGCCAGCAGCGGGGCCACCTGAGCGGCCAGCAGCGCCAGTGGCGCGGGCTCGCCTTCCAGCAGCCAGGCAGGAGGCGAGAGCAGCTCGAAACAGCCCACCTCCAGCGCGGCGAGTCGCAGCGGGTAGGCGACCAGGCCCGGCGCGGCGGGCGGCTCCGACTGCGCAAGGGGGAACGACGCCCCGTGCCAAGCCACCTCGCGCGTGCCCCCCTGCCCATCCGGCTCAAGCAGCCGGGCGCCAGCAACGCCGAGCCGCTCGACGAGCTGCGCGAGCGCGACGCGGAGGGCGTCCAGTGGGTCCTGGGCGGCCGCGCTGGCTGTGGCGACCGCGGCCAGCGCAGCGAGGAGCTCAGTGGGCAGCGTCGGTTGCGGCATGGATGGCTCCAGACAGAAAATTATCGCGCCCGCTCGCCGCGGCGTGCTATGTATGTATGACATGGCAGATGTACCCGCTCGCGTGCAGTATCGATTGGCGCATAGATGAGCGGTCGGCTATACTGCGCGGCAGGGTGTTGGAACTGCTGCCTGGCAGATGTATGTGCCCGCCAGGCCTTCCACTCAGACACTCGCGTGCGGGCCAGACCCGTAGGTAAGGGTCCGCGTAGCTTTGCATCAGCGCCCGCGGCTCCCCCGGTCCAGCGTGGCGCGGGAACGAACGAGCGAATTCCGCACCCGGCACATCGGGCCGCTGCGTCCCTTGCGGCGGCATATGGTGTGCAGAAGGAGCAGGCGTGGGCAAATCGCTGAAAGAAGCGCTGCTAGAACAACTGGAAGTCCTCCGCGAGCGGGGCCTGGCGCCCAGCGACATGCCGGCCGAGGAGGAGCACCCGGCCGTGGTGTACGAAGCGCAGGCGCCGGAGCTCGAGCACCGTGGTCGCGCGGCGCGGCGACCGCGAGTGAAGGGGCCGGCGGCCCGGCCACCGTCCGGAAAGGCACTCGGTGGCGCCGGTGCGCCGCCCCGCAACGGCCCGGCTCGGCCCATCGAGCGCCATGAGCGTGAGGAGCGCGGGGGAGGGGGACGGGAGCGCCGACAGCGGCCGCGTGGCGCGCCGGCGGGCCCTCTGCCCGTCGTGGGCACGCCGCCGAGCAGCCGACCCCAGCCGGCGGGTGGCCCCGCGCCGCGCGACGTCGGGCGGTCGGCGCTGCTGCAGCAGCGCGCCGAGCAGCGCAAGCGGGACACCGAGCTGCGTGAGCTCGTTCGCATTGCGCTGTCCGAGGTCCGCACCGAGCCGGTGGACGAGCAAGCGCTGATCCAGTTCCTAGATGAGCTGTCCATTGAAACGGGCGCCCTCCCGCCGCTGAACGTGGTGGTCGAGGCGCTTCGCGCCGCCGGCACGGACAACATTCGCGCGGTGGGCGACCAGATCCGCGCCTACTACCGTCGCCCGCGCGCTGCTCAGAGCATCTAGCTTCGCGTTGCCCACGCGACAACGCCCGGGGATGGGTTATCCCCGGGCGTTGTGCTGTCTCGCCGTTGCTGGCGCTAGTCGCCGGTCACGGCGTTCTTGATGTCCTCGGCGGTATCCGCGATCTTCTCTCGGGCCGCGCCGATCTCCTGCCGCGCCTTGCCCTTGGCCTCCTCCGCCTGCCCCTTGGCCCGCTCTTCTTCGCTGTCGGTCACGTCGCCCCAGGCCTGGCGGGCCTTGCCGGCGATCTCTTCGCCCTTGCCGCGAAGCTGCTCTCGCTCTGGATTCGCCATATCTACTCCTTCTCCGCCATTGAGGCGTACCCGGTCTCAGCGCACGAGCCGTGCCACTGCTCAGGCCGCCCGAGCCCGACGCCCACGGCGGGGACGCGCTACCATCCGGGGGAGCAATCCACCGGGAGGCGTAGCATGGAGGCGCAACGCAACGGCGCGGAGGCGCTTGTCGACGCGCTGCTGGCCCATGGCGTCGAGCGCGTGTTCGCGAACATTGGGACCGATTATCCGGCGCTGGTGGAGGTCTTTGCCCGTCGGGCGGCGCTCGGACAGCCAGCGCCGGCCGTGGTGCTGGCGCAGCACGAGAACGTGGCGCTCAGCGCGGCCCACGGCGCGGCGCAGCTCACCGGGCAGCCGCAGGTGGTGTTCGTCCACGTAGACGTGGGGACGCAGAACCTGGGTGGCGCAGTCCACAACGCCGCGCGCGCCCGTGTCCCGGTGCTCATCTTCGCCGGCGCAGCGCCCTGGACGGCGGCGGGCGAGCTGCGGGGCAGCCGCGACCACTGGATCCAGACCTACCAGGACGCGCGCGACCAGCCGGGCATCCTGCGCCAGTACGTGAAGTGGAATTACGAGCTGCGCACCGCGGCGAACCTGGAGCGCGTGGTGGACCGCGCCTTCCGCATCGCTCTCAGCGCCCCGCGGGGGCCGGTTTACCTTATGGCCGCGCGCGAGGTGCTGGAGGAGCCGGCTCCAGCGCGGGCGGAGCCGCCGCGCGCTGCCCCCGCCCCGCTCGGCGTCCCCGAGCCTGCACTGCTCGAGCGCCTCGCTCGCACGCTTGCCGCCTCGCGCCGGCCGCTGATCGTCACCGGCGACGCGGGCCGGCAGCCGCGCGCGGTGGATGAGCTGGTCCGCCTCGCCGAAGCGCTCGACGCTCCGGTGGTCCAGAGCTACGCGGGTGTCATGAGCTTCCCCACCACCCATCCGCTGCACCTGGACCACGTGAGCGAGCCCTACGTGGGCGACGCCGACCTCCTGCTGCTGGTCGCCGTCGAAGTCCCCTGGCTCCAGGCGCGGGCGCAGCCCCGCGCCGGTGCTACGGTACTCCAGATCGATTCTGACCCCACCAAGGCGGAGATCGGGCTCTGGGACTACCCGGTCGATCTGGCGGTGTGCGCCGACCCGGCCGCCACGCTGGCCGCCCTGGCCATGGCGCTGGAGGCCGCGCCGGGAGACCAGGCGGCCAGGGCCGCGCGGCGCCAGTCGGCTCAGGAGCGACTCGAGCCGGCCCGCCACCAGCGAGCCATGCCGCCCCAGCCCGCCGGCGATGCCATCACCCCGGAGTGGCTGTCCCGCGTCGTCGGCGAAACGCTGGCGCCCGACTCGATCGTGGTGGAGGAGGCGGTGAGCAACCGCCTGGCGGTGCTCAACCAGATCGAGCGCACCCGGCCGGGGACGTTCTTTGCCAGTGGCGGAGCGGGGCTGGGCTACGGTCTGGGCGCCGCGCTGGGGATGGCGCTGGCGGCTCAGGGACGCGACATTGTGGCGCTGGTCGGCGACGGCTCGTTCGTCTTCGGCTGCCCCACTGCCGCCTTCTGGGCGGCGCGGCGCTACCACGCCCCCTTCCTGACGGTCATCTACAACAACCAGGGCTGGGGCGCGGTGAAGCAGGTCACCCGGCTGCAGTACCCCGAGGGCTACGCGCTGCGCGCCGACCGCTACCTGGCGGGCTTCGCCCCCGCCTCCGACCTGGCCGCGGTCGCCGCTGCTTCCGGGGCGCACGCCGAGCGGGTGAACCGGCCGGACGAGCTACTGCCCGCGCTGGAGCGCGCCCGCCGCGCGGTGCGGAGCGGGCAGGCGGCAGTGCTGGACGTGCAGCTCGCGCCGGTGGAGCGGCCATAGGCCAGCGGCTGCGTGTCGAGGCTCCAGGGCGCCCACGCGGGCGGGCCTACTCGAAGCGCAGTTCGCGGCGTTCGGCGATCTTCGCCTCGTCCAACTCGACCCCCAGGCCCGGGGCGTCGGTCAACGTAATCACCCCGTCGCGCGGGAGCAGCGGGTTCGCGAAGAAGAACTGGTTGATCACGTTCCACTTCACCAGATACTCCACCAGCGGCATCGCCGCGGCCGGCATCGCCGCGGTGAGCTGTGCGTTAGCCGGCACCGAGTGACCATGGGCGATGACCGGGCGGGCGTAGGCGCTGCAGAGCGCGACGATCTTCAGCATCTCGGTGATCCCGCCGGCCCAGTAGGTGTCTGCCTGGATCACATCGGCCGCCTGGGCGTCCAGCAGCAGCTTGATCCCCCAGCGGGTGTACTCGTGCTCCCCGGTGGCAACCGGGATGCGGATCGCTCGGCGAATCTCGGCGCAGCCTTCGATCAGGTCGGGCAGCACCGGCTCCTCGATCCAGCGCGGTTCCAGCTCCTCTAGCCGCGCGGCCATGCGAAGGGTGTAGGGGATATCCCAGCTCATCCAGCAATCCAGCATCAGCTCGGCGTCCGGCCCCATCGCTTCGCGGGCGGCGCGCGCCATCGCCAGATTCGCCTCCATCCCGGCCCGGCCCTGCCCCGGGCCATGGCGGAAGAACCACTTCTGTGCCCGAAAGCCCTGGCTGGCCAGCTCCCGCGCCCGCTGGCGGACACGCTCTGGATCGATGGAGTAGCCGAGCGCGCTGGCGTACACCGGCAGGGTGGTCCGCGTGGGGCCACCGAGCAGGCGGTAGACTGGCGCTCCGGCCCAGCGCCCCTTGAGATCCCACAGCGCGCAATCCAGGCCGCTGAGCGCCTGCATCACAACGCCTTTGCGGCCGTGCACCGCAAAGCGATAGAGCTTGTCCCAGATGCGCTCGTTGGCGCGCGGGTCCTCGCCGATGACGAGTGGCCGGAACTCCCGCCCGATCACCGCCGCCTGCTCGAGGCTGAGCGGCCCGCCCAGCCCGGTGACCCCTTCGTCGGTCTCCACCTCGACGAAGGCAGAGATGATGCGCAGGCGCCCGTCTGGCTCAGTGGGCGTCCAGTCGGGCGGCTCGGCGTGATGCTCGGGATAGATGTCGATCGGGCGGGCGAGCCGCTCCTCCCAGAATGGCCCCTCATGGCTGAGATAGCCGGTAAGCTGCGTCAGGCGAACGTTCGTAATCCGCATGCTGTCCTTCCCTGGCTGCCAACGGGTGGCGCCGAGCCACAAGGGTAGCCGCCCCTGGCGGCGGCGGCCACCGCGCTCGATCAGGCGAGCGCCGGGCGGACTCGCGCCTGGTGGTGCAGCAGCCAGCCGCCGATCGCGGCGCCGGCGGCGATTCCGGCCAGAGCGACCAGGCGGGGATCGCGGGCGCCGGCGCGAATGGCCAGCCCCAGGGCGATCGCGTCGCCGGTGTCGCACAGGGCGCGGGCGAGCAGCCAGGGTGCGAAGTTGCCGCCATGCGCCGCGGCCGACCAGAGGCCCATGCCGATCACCGCGTCGCGCACGCCAACCGACCGCGCGACCGCCGCGCCGGCCGGCTCGGGGGCGAGGGGGAGTGCAAACAATCGAGTGGACCAGCGCGGCGCCAGCGCCGGCACAACCCCGAAGACGATGCTGCCGATGCCCAGCCAGCGCGCGAGGCTCCGAACAGTGCTCTCGTCCATATACGGTTTCCAGTAAGTGGTCTGAGACGCGACGGAGGCGTCTTCGGCCATTGTAGCCGCCCGCGTCTGGAGATCCCGCCCGCATGGCCGCGCTGCGGACGGCAGTGCCGACCGGGCTCCGCTCAGGCGCGTGCCGTCCGGACGAGCCGCGCCAGCGCGGCAGCGGTGCGCTCCACGTCCTCCCGGGTAATGCCCAGGTGCGTCACCAGCCGCAGCCGACGATCGTCGAAGACATCCACCCGGATCCCATCCTCGGCCAGTCGCGCCCCGACCTCGGCGGGAGTGAGGCCCGTGCCAGTGACGTCCACGAACACCATGTTGGTGTATACCGTCTCCGGCTCCAGGCGCAGCCCTGGCAGCTCCCGCAGCAGCGCGCCGAGCAGCCGGGCGTTGGCGTGATCCTCGGCTAGCCGTTCGACATTCTCGTTCAACGCGACGATACCGGCGGCGGCGATCCAGCCGGCCTGGCGCATCCCCGCCCCCAGCATCTTGCGGATCCCCCGCGCCCGCTCGATGAACGCCTGGCTGCCGCACAGCACCGAGCCGACCGG
>JAJPGT010000044.1 GCA_021325655.1 Pseudomonadota bacterium | reverse complement strand
GCCGCCGCGGGGGCCGAGGTGGGAGCCGACGCTGGCGCGGCCGTCGCCCCGGTGGAGGCAGGCGGCGCCCCCCCGCCGCAGGCGCTCAGCACGCCACCGAAGAGGGAGGTCATCCCTACTGCCGCTGCGCCCTTGAGGATCTGGCGTTTGGTCAGCTTCGCATTCAGCAACCGGTCCCCGTCAGCCATCTCTCTCAACCTCCGCTGGTCTGGGCAGGCGTATCGCCTCGCGCGCCTGCTGCGTCCCGCCGGGATAGTGCCGCGGCCTCTCCTTGGCGATCGCCGGCAGTAGACCAGCCGAGCATATCATGGGGTCGGGGTGAGCGCAACGCCCGCGGATGCGGGCCGACCTCATCTCGGCACGCGGACGGAGCAGGGAGGGATGGACGTGCGGCACCAAGTTGTCCTGTCAGGTTTGGGGTTTCCGGAAGGACCGGTTGTCCTCCCCGATGGTCGGTTGGCCTTTGTCGACCTGCGCACGCAGCAGGTCAATGTCTGGGATGGCGCTCGGGCGAGCATGCTCGCCCGGCTTCCGGGCTCGCCAAATGGGGCGACGCTCGGGTCCGACGGCCGCATCTACGTCGCGAACAATGGCGGGCTCGCCCCGCTGAGCCTGGAAGAGCTCTGGGTGCCCGACGACGCGCTGGACGGGCGGATCCAGGCGGTGGCGCTGGACGGCGCCTGGGAGGACATCGCGGCCGATAACCTCCCCGGCCCGGAGCCGCACCGTCCCAACGACCTCTGTTTCGGCCCGGATGGCTGGCTGTACTTCACGGACCCCACCAACTGGGAAGTGCTGCCGGATGAGCGCCGCTATCAGGCCGGGCGGGTGTGCCGAACGGACGGCAGCGGCTCGATTGAGCTGGTCGCAGAGATCGCCGGGTTTCCCAACGGGATTGGCTTCGCTCCCGGGGGTGATGAGCTGATCGTTGCGCTGACCCTGCGCCATAGGCTCGTCTCGCTCACGCGGCGAGCAGATGGCTCGTTCGGCGCCCCGCGGCCGTGGTGCGAGCTCCCCTCCTCCATCAATCCGGACGGCTTCTGCTTCGACGCGAGCGGAGCCATCTATGTAGCCGGGAGTGTCGGCGATGCGCTCGTTGTCGTGGGACCGGACCGGAGGGTAAGCGCGGTCATCGAGACCGGAGCCGGCTCCGACCCGACCAACGTCTGCCTGGAGCCAGGCCGCCTGTGGATCACCTTCGGGCTCGCCGGCCAGCTTGCCTGGATGCCAGTCGATGCCGAGCCCCTGCCGCTCTTCGCCGGCCATGCCAGGCCGGCCGGATAATCCCTACTGTGGCGGCGGCCACTGTTCGCCGGTGGCCCACGCCTTCCGGCAATGAGGCGTCCAGGGCGCCGGTGAACGGGGGGGGCAGACCACGGTCGTGCGCGGCCGCGCCAGCCGTGCGAGGGTTGCAGATCCGCGCCAGTTCGACACAGCGCATCGTTGCTGGCTGGTCCTCCACCAGCAGAGGCGGCGTTCGGTGCGCAGAGCCCGGAGCGATGATCACGGTGTCAGGGCAAGCTCCCTTCAGCTCGGGGCAGCGCCGAGGCTGGCCCCTTTCGCACCGACGGCGCACAGCGGCATGCCCGGCGTGCCGCTGCCGATTCACGCGAACACTCGCCCTGGAAGCGCCCTTGGGCGGTAACGGGACACCGCGCGAACTGCCCGCCCTGATCGGCCGGGTCGCTGCCACCATGGTGCTGCTGGTGGTGCTCACCGGCTGCCAGGCTGAACCCGACCTGACGCCGGAGGCGACGGCGCGCCGCTGGATGGAGGCCGGCATGGACGGCGACGTCCAAACGGTGGTCATGCTGAGCTGCGACGCCTACAAGGATCTTGCGCGAAGCCTGGGCGAGATCTCGGCGCGCAATGGGGGGCGTCTCCCAGATGCGCGACAGGTCACGCGGGACGACCTTGCCGAGCTGCAGTTCCGGGTGGTCGCCAACGATGGCGAGCACGCGCTCGTTCGGACCGGCGATCTGGACGCTGGCCTACCCCTCGTGCGCGAGCGAGGCCGCTGGCGCGTCTGCCCCTCGAGTCGCCCGACCGATTGACCGACAGGCGCTGTGCGCCCGCTGCCGGGGGCGCGAAACCCCGTGCCGCGCGGAGGTGTCCGCTTTGCGGCAGCGGGTCTCCGCGCCAGGACCTGGCGGCACGTGCTCCGAACAGTGAGTTGCCCTTACGGGCCAGGCGCGCCGCGGCTGCTTTACACTCTTGGCATCCGAGGCCGCGTTCGCGGCCCGCCAAACATGCGGGCGTACGTCCGCTGGAAAGGGGGCCTGCGTGGCGCTCCCTGCTCGCGCGGAGATCGTCATTATCGGCGGTGGCGCCGTCGGTGCCAGCACCGCCTATCACCTGACCCGGCTCGGCTGCCGCGGCGTGCTGCTGCTCGAGCGCGAGGCGCTCGCGGCCGGCTCGACCGGGCGCAGCGCCGGGGGGATCCGGGCGCAGTTCTCCACCGAGGCGAACGTCGCCATCATGCACTACAGCATCCCGGTGTTCGAACACTTCGAAGAGCTCTTCGGGGTAGATATCAGCTTCCACCAGGACGGCTACCTGTTCCTGCTGAACACCCCGGAGCTGGTCGAGACCTTCCACCGGAACGCCTTGATGCAGCGGCGCTACGGATTCGACGTGGAGGAGTTGACCCCGGAGGAGGCGCGCGACCGCTTCCTTCCCCAGCTCAACATCGAGGGGCTCGTCGGCGCCACCTGGTGCGGACGCGAGGGCTACGCCGACCCGACCTCCGCCACCCATGGCTTCGCCAACCGCGCCCGCGAGCAGGGGGCGACAATCCGCGTCGGGGTGGAGGTCACGGGCATCGAGGTGCGGGGCGAGCGGATCGAGGCGGTCCAGACGACCGAGGGCACCGTGGCGACTCACGTAGTGATCTGCTGCGCCGGGGCCTGGTCCGGCCAGATCGCGCGGATGGTAGGGCGCGAGCTGCCGGTGTACGGCTGGCGGCAGCAGGCGTTCTTCACCGGACCGTTCGACCTGCTGCCGGAGCGGTTCCCCCTGACGATCGACTTCGCCGCCGGCCAGTACCTACGGCGCGAGGGGCGCGGACTGGTACTGGGGATGACCGACGAGAACGAGCCGCCAGGCTTCAGCACCCACTATGACGAGTCGTGGCTGGAGCAGCTCATCCCGGCCGCCATCCACCGCTTCCCGGTGCTGGAGCACGCCACCATCGCCGGCGGCTGGGCGGGGCTGTACGACCGCAGCCCGGACGAGAACGCGGTGATCGGGGAGATGGACAGCCCCAGCCGCTTTCTCTACGCGACCGGTTTCAGCGGCCACGGGTTCATGCAGTCACCCGCAGTAGGGCTCTCCATGGCGGAGCTGGCGCTGTACGGCAAGACCACGCTGGACCTGAGCGAGTTCTCGGTGGAGCGCTTCCGCAGCGGCCGCCTTATCCGCGAAGCGATCGTCATCTAACCGTGCCGCGGGCGCCGGGTGCACTGGGGGGCTCTGGCACCGAAATCGCTCTTATCCGTGCTGTGGGCAGCACGGTCAGGTAAGATGCCCGGCAGTGGGGTACACCAGGATAGCACTGTGAGCCGTTCCAGACCGCCGCAATCGTCCCGGCCCTTGCGCCCGGCCCCGACCCCTTCGGGGCGGCAGTCCAGCGCCTCGCCTTCTGACAAGGACAACGCGTCCAAGTCCAAGCTCCCGATGCGCCCGCGGCCCTGGTGGCTCACGTTCCTGCTCATTCTGCTGCTGAACTACCTGATCATCTCGTTCCTCGTCCCCGACCGGCAGCAGCAACGGGTCGAGGTGCCCTACACCTTCTTCAAGCAGCAGGTGGAGGCGGGCAACGTCGCCGAGATCTCCACTCGGGCCGACGTGATCCAGGGCACATTCAAGCAGCCCGTCACGTATCCGCCCAACAGCAGCCAGCAGCAGCAGGTGAAGGACTTCACCACCGTGCTGCCCGCGTTCACCGACCCGGGCCTGGAGGCGCTGCTGGAGAGCAAGGGAGTGGTGATCAACGCGCACCCGGTGGAGGAGCCACGAAGCTGGTGGCTGACTCTGCTGCTCAGCTTCGGCCCGACCCTCCTGCTCATCGGCGGCTTCTTATGGCTGTCGCGGCGCGCCGCCAGCCAGTTCGGCGCCGGGCCGTTCGGGCTGGGCCGCAGCCAGGCGCGGCGTTACGACGCCACTAGCGCGGATGAGCAGCGGGTTACCTTCGCCGACGTGGCCGGGATCGAAGAAGCCAAGGAGGAGCTGGTCGAGATCGTTGACTTCCTGAAGGATCCGGCCAAGTACACCCGCCTCGGCGGCACCGCGCCGAAGGGCGTGCTGCTGGTCGGCCCGCCCGGTACCGGCAAGACGCTGCTCGCCCGGGCGGTGGCCGGGGAGGCGGGCGTGCCGTTCTTCAGCATGGGTGCCTCCGAGTTCGTCGAGATGATCGTCGGCGTCGGTGCCAGTCGGGTGCGCGACCTGTTCCGCCAGGCGCGCGAGGCGGCCCCGGCGATCATCTTCATCGACGAGCTGGATGCCATCGGCCGCGCCCGCGGCGCCGGCGGCTTCGTCAGCGGCGCCAACGACGAGCGCGAGCAGACGCTGAACCAGATCCTGACCGAGATGGACGGCTTCAGCTCTCGCGAGGGAGTGATCGTCCTGGCCGCCACCAACCGGCCGGACGTGCTGGACCCGGCGCTGCTGCGCCCCGGCCGCTTCGACCGGCGCGTGGTGGTGCAGCCGCCCGACAAGGCCGGGCGCGAGGCGATCCTGCGCGTCCACACCCGCAAGGTGCCGCTGGCGCCAGACGTGGACCTGAGCGAGATCGCTGCCATCACGCCGGGGCTGGTGGGCGCCGACCTGCGCAACCTGGTGAACGAGGCGGCGCTGCTGGCCGCTCGGCGCAACGAGAACATGGTGCACCGGCGGGATTTCATCGATACCCTGGAGAAGATCGTCCTCGGCCCGGCCCGCCAGCTCCTGCTCAGCCCGGAAGAGCGGGAACGGGTTGCCTACCATGAGGGCGGCCACACCATCATCGGCCTGCTCGTCCCCGGCGCCGATCCGGTGAACCGGGTGACGATCGTCCCGCGCGGCCAGGCCCTCGGGGTGACCTACCAGCGCCCGGAGGACGACCGCTATACCTACAGCGAGGAGTACCTGCGTGCCCGTATTGCCGGGGCGATGGGGGGCCGCGCCGCCGAGGAGATCGTCTTCGGCACCCGCACCACCGGGGCGGAGAACGACATGCAGCAGGCGACCTCGCTCGCCCGGCAGATGGTGACCCGCTGGGGGATGAGCCGGGCGCTCGGGCCCGTCACGCTGGCCCCGCGCGACAACATGTTCCTGGGCTCGCCCGACGCGGTAGGGATGACGCCCAAGCCCTACAGCGAGGCGACCGCACAGCTCATCGACGCCGAGGTACAGCGAATCCTGGAAGAGTGCTACCAGCAGGCGCTGACCCTGCTGACCCAGCATCGCCGCGAACTGGACGCGCTGGCCCGGGCGCTCCTGGAGAAGGAGACGCTGGACGAGGCAGAGATCCTGCGGGTCACCGGGTTGCCGAAGCCGCAGCCCCCCAAGGGAGCCCCGCCGCCGGTGCCCGCCAACACACTGGCGGCGAGCAGCTCCAGCGGCGACGGCGCCAATCCACCCAGCGACGGTCGCCCCGGGCCTTCGTTGCCGTAGCCAGCCAGGCCGGCAATCTTCCCCAATTGCCACCCCGAGCCGCGCTGGCGAGCGGAGCGGGAGACTGGTCAGCATGCTGCATTGCCAGCCAGCTACTCGGAGGACGACGTGGATGAGCCCCCGGCCTCTCGCCGGGCGGCCGAGGAGCGTCGGGCTAGAGCCGCGACACGCCCCGTGTCCGGAGCGGCTCGCGCCGTGGCTCCGTGGTTCGCCGGGCGAGCCACCCGTCCAGCGAGAACGCCCCCGCCTCGGCCAGGATCAGCATCACGCTGCCGCCCAGCAGCATCAGGGCGATGCGCGAGGCATCCCAGCCAGCGTTGGGCAGCTTCACGGAGAACGCGGTGACCAGGAACTCCACCAGGTACAGCATGCCCAGCCAGCGCGCCCGGGAGCCGAGCAGCAGCACGCTGCCGCCCAGCAGCGCCAGCACCCCAGAGGACGGGAGGTCGATCGTGGCGAAGAAGTTGGCGGTGGCCCCGATCCCGCCGGCCAGCTTCTGGTACCCGGCGACGATCAGGAGGATCGCCATCATCAGCCGCACCACGGCGACGCCCCGCGCTGGATAGACAGTTCCGATCCCCTGCATTGAGCGGCTCCTCCGTGCTTTCGATGCCACGCCTCGGCCCACCGCTCGGTCGGCCCGGCGCTTAGGGGTGCAGCGATAGACGGTCCATCACGGGCGGCGGATTCAGGAGCGGCCTTCGCTCGCCGGTCCGGTCGGCGCGCCCGAGCCTGCCACAAGCAGCTCGGCCAGGAGCCCCGGGGCGATGTTGCCGCCGCTGATGACCACCGCCGCCGGCGGGCCGGGCGGGAGCTGCTCCAGTGCCGCGAAGGCGAGGGCCCCGGCGCCCTCGGCGACGACCTTCGCTTCCATGGCCAGCTCCGGGATCGCCTGGCGCAGCCGCGCCTCGGGCACCACCAGCCAGCGGTCCACCGCCTCCTGCAGGCGGGAGAACATGGTCGGGTCGAACGGCGCGGTGGTGCCGTCGGCGATGGTGTCCGGGACCAGGGGAACCCGCTCGCCCGCGGCGAACGTCCGCGGCCACAGAGGATAGCCGTCCGACTGGACGCCGATGACCTCCAGCCCAGGCCGCAGCGCCTTGAGCGCGCTGGCGATGCCGACGATCAGCCCCCCGCCACCCACGGGCACGACGACCCGGCCCAGGTCGGGTACCTGCTCCAGTAGCTCCAGCCCGAGCCCGCCGTGGCCAGCCATAACCTCCTCGGCGGCGAAAGGGTGGATGAACGTCTCCGGCTCGCGCTCCCAGCCCCGGGTCGAGACCCATTCACGCACCTGCTCGGGGGGCAGCAGCACCGGCTCGGCACCCCAGCGGCGGACGCCGTCGATCTTCGGCGGCGGGGCGCTGGCGTACATCACCACCCGGCAGCGGATACCCAGCCGGGCGCTGGCATAAGCGGCGGCGAGGGCGGCGTTGCCGGCGCTGACGGTGATGACCCCTCGGGCCCGCTGCTCGGGCGTCAGCGTCAGCAGCGCGGCGAAGAAGCCACGTACCTTGAAGCTGCCGGTGTGCTGCAAGCCCTCCAGCTTCAGCCACGGCCCAGCGTGAAGCTGGAGGGCCGGGGTGCGGCGGACGTAGGGCGCGGCCCGCTCCGCCGCCGCCCGAATACGCGCCAGCGGGATCACGGATGGCGCCCCAGGACACAGCGAGCGCGCACCGACCGCCCTAGTACGAGCCGACGGCGACCCGCTCGGCCGGGGCGAGCTCGCCCTTCATCGCTCGGGCCACCGCCTCCGCGGCGTACTCCACGTCCTCGCGGCTGATGCCGCGGTAGGTGACCATGCGGATGCGCCGCTCCCCGGGCGCGTTGCAGCGGACGCCCGCGGCGGCGAGGCGGGCGACGAGCTCCCGGGCGGTGAGCTGGGGCGCGGTGATGGTGAAGAACACCAGGTTGCTCTGCACCCGCTCCAGGTCCACCGCGAGGCCGGGGATACGCGCCAGCCGCTCCGCCAGCGCGCGAGCGTTGGCGTGGTCTTCCGCCAGGCGCGGAACGAGCTGCTCCAGCGCGACGATGCCAGCGGCGGCGATCCAGCCGGCCTGGCGCATCCCCGCCCCCAGCATCTTGCGGATCCCCCGCGCCCGCTCGATGAACGCCTGGCTGCCGCACAGCACCGAGCCGACCGG
>JAJPGT010000094.1 GCA_021325655.1 Pseudomonadota bacterium | reverse complement strand
GGCGGTGACCGCGAGCCCGCCGACCAGGACCCAGATCCGCCAGGTCCTGGCCAGGAACGGCGGCGGCTCGCAGACGACCGTGAAGGGAAGCGGCATCGGCGACCTCCTGCGACTGGAGTGCTGTTGTCGACTCCAGCTTCGAGATCGCCAGTCACTTCCCAGCTACTTGCGAATCACTTCAGAGGCACTTCCCCGTCACTTTGCGCGTCGGTCGCAGCAGGGCCGACATGCTCGCCGATCGGCCGGGCACGTGACTCTGCCCCGGTCGCTTTCCAGTCACCTGGAGCGCCGCTGCTACCCGCGGACAGGCCCTGGCGCACGGCTGCCCCGTCTACGTGGAGGCCGGATCCGGGGAGATCGGTGGTCAGACGCGCGGGCGGGCTGGGTGCAGAAACGTGGCCGATCCGCAGATGTCTGGATGGGAAACGGGCGACGCGGGGCCCTCCCGGCTCCGGGTCGTCACGCCGTACCGATCCTCGCCATCTATACGAATACGAGTACTTGTTTACCGCGTTCGGCGAGAAGGGCAGCCAAGCAAGGACGACTCGACAAGCGGTGTTCAATCCAGACGTGATGACCGCAGACGCCCGACGGCCCAGCGATGACCTGGTCGCCGAAAACGCCACCCTGAGACGACGCGTGGCCGAACGGGAACAGCGGGTCGCCGCGCCGAAGTCGCGCTGAAGACGACGCTCGAGCAGCTCGAGGCGGCGCGACGGGCCGGGAAACGGCAGGCCGCACCGTTCTCGAAGGGACCCCCAAGGAGAACCCGCAGCGCCCGGGCCCAAAAGCGGGGCATCCCGCGGCCCATCGCGAGCAGATGGAGCGGGTCGACCGAACCTTGGCGGTCACGCTCGCTCACACCACCTGCCTGCCGTGTGAGCGGCACCTGATCGAACTGCTCGTGGGCCTCACGCGTCGCAGACGTGGCTCTCAGTGACACCCTGGCCGCGAGATCCGGTCGGAAGGCCGCTCCCGACCGTGGCAGCGCTGGCTGTGACTTGGCTCAAGAGCCGGCGCGGGGCGGGAGGATCTGGATGCTGTGCTTCTGAGCGGCGGCCAGGAGCTTCTGCACGTCCGGCGCCGCTGGCGGGGGCAGGGTCGGGGCGGCGGCCGGCTCGCCGACCTCAGCCGCGAACTGCTCGAAGCCAGCGGGCGAGGTGAGCTGGAGGGCCCTCATCGGGCTGTCTCCCTCCACAGTGAAGGTGTGGGGGATCCCTCGCGGCAGGAAGACAAAGGCGCCCGGCCCGATGGTCCAGGTCTGGTCGCCGCACTCGATCCGCAGCGCTCCCTCGAGGATGTAGAACGCCTCGTCCTCATCATGGTGGATATGCCTCGGCGGGGCGAAGCCGCTCGGCGCCTGGAACTCGATGAGCGTGTAGGCGGAGCGGGTAGCGGCGTCGCCCGCCTTGACGGTCATGAGGTGCCGAGGAACCAGGTGGCGTCGCCCTGGCCGGAGTGCAGGACGAACGAGCGCTGGACATCAGACAAGCCGGTCACGTTGCACCTCCGTGAGACGATGCGCTGGCCGCGCTGCTTTTCTTCCCACTGTAACCGTGCCCTACGGCGCGGTCAGCTGCTGCACGATGGCGCCGCCGTCCAGCCACGCGTTCTCGCGGCTGATGAGGCCGTCGCGGAACTCCCACACGTGCAGGAGACGGAAGGCGATGCGCCGGCCATGGCCCTCGACTCCGAGAAATGTTCCCGGGATCGTGCCGCGCCACTCGTGCTCGGTGACACAGAAATCCTCCCCGTAGTAGCTGCGGACCGGGACCATCTCCTCGGTTGCGATGTCGCGAATGAGGTGCTCGTAGAAGTCCCGCGCGGCCTGTCTGCCGTGGAGCGGGCCGTGCGGCGCGCCGACGACATCGTGTTCGACATCCTCGGTGTACATGGCCACACAGCCAGCCGTATCGCCCGCCTTCTCCGCCGCTAGATGGGCTTCGATCAGCCGGTCCATCTCCTCGTGGCTCATCATGCGCGTCTCCTCCACATCACCGGGTTCGTCCGTGGGTCGGGCCACCGGGCCTGACGAGGCCAGTATCGGCGAGATCGTCGCTCGCCGGGAATCCCCCGAGCTCGGGGTTCCAGGCAGGCAATTTCCCCTAACTCGGGGGGTTGCCCGGGCCAGGAGCGCCATCTATACTGGAGTTCATGATGACCGCCGCGCCGCTCGCGACCCCGACCGCTCGCCGCGCGCGGGCGCGGATCCTCGAGCTTGCCCGAAGCGGCCCGGCCGCCGCGGAGTTCCTGTGCGAGCTGGCGCGCCAGCTCCGGCTGATCGTCCCATTCACCGCCTCCTTCTGGTCGGCGAGCGATCCCTTCACGCTGCTCGCCACCTCGCCCGCGCGGGTCGAGAACCTGGACGGCCAGTGCGAGCGCTGGTGGGAGCGGGAGTTCCTGGTCCAGGACTTCAACCTGTTCCGCGATCTGGCATGGGCCGAGCGCCCAGTCGCGACCCTGTGGCGGGCGACGGATGGGCTGCCGGGGCGGAGTGTGCGCTACCGCGAGTTGCACCGGGAGCTAGGCTTCGCCGACGAGCTGCGCGCCGTGTTCCGCAGCGGCGGCGCGGTCTGGGGCTTCGCCTCGCTCTGGCGGAAGGACAGCGAGCCCCCTTTCAGCCTCGCCGAGGAGAAGCTGGTCGCGGACCTCGCGGCTCCGATCGCCGAGGCGTTCCGGCGCGCGGCGCTGCTGCGGGTGAGCTCGGCTGGCGCGTCGGTCGAGGCGCCGGGGCTCCTCGTGTTCGACCAGCACGGGCTGCTGGAGTCCTTCAACGACCACGCTGAGCGGTGGCTGGAGCAGCTCCCGCCAACCGTCGGGGGCACGCCGGGTCCCTCGGGCGTATCGCTCCCGGTCGAGGTCCGCACGGTCGTCGCGCTGGCGCATGCGATCGCCGCCGGCGTCGAGCGGGGCGTCGCCCGTGCCCGACTGCAGAGCCGGACCGGGCGCTGGCTGGTCGTCCACGGCTTCCCGCTGCGCGGACCGCGGCAGGGGGAGAGCCGAACCGCGGTGGTGATCGAGCCCGCCAAGGCTTCGGAAGTCGCCCCGATCATCGCCGAGGCGTATGACCTCACCGCGCGCGAGAAGCAGATCATCGAGATGATCGCGCGCGGCCTGGCATCAACGGAGATCGCAGAGCGGCTCTGCCTCTCTCCACATACCGTGCGCGACTACGTGAAGAGCGTCTTCAGGAAGGTGGGTGTCTCCAACCGCGGTGAGCTGGTCGCCCGCATCTTCGCCGAGCACTATGCCGACGCGCTGCACGACTCCGTCGCCCGCGCCTACGGCACGGAGTGCGTCAGCCCGTCCCACTTGTGATCCGGCGCCGCGCAGCGATGAGAAGCAGGGCAACGGCGCCGACGGCGAACAGAGTATTGCCAAGCAGGTCGACGGCGGGGTCGGCCGGCAGCACGGGCTGCCGGGGGAAGGCGGCCCAGGTATAGGTGAGCGTCGCGCCCCCGACCTCCGGCCCTGGTCCCGCGGGTAGGCCGAAGAAGAAGAAAAGGAAAGCGCTGGCGGTGACCGCGAGCCCGCCGACCAGGACCCAGATCCGCCAG
>JAJPGT010000073.1 GCA_021325655.1 Pseudomonadota bacterium | reverse complement strand
GCGGCCAGCACGACCGCCGGCCGAGTGTGCTGGGCGGGTGGAGCAGGCGAGATGATCGTCGACAAGGCGCCGCAGTATAGCGCAGGGCTGCGCGACGCGTCATCCAGATTGGCCCGAGCCCACGCGCTTGCTCCACGCCGCGGCACGACACGAAGGGAGGCGAGGGCGGGTTGCGGACATGCACCTCGGCCCGTGTTGGGCCGATGCTCCAGCCCGCAAAAGCTGAACGGTATGACTTGGACCGTTCGGATCCTCCAGGGTTGAGTGCGCGGTTGAGCCACACCTGTCCGTTGCGCTCCGATCCCCGTTCGAGCAGAGCCTTTCTGCCATGCCGAGCCGCTCTGAGAACGTTCCGGCCGGCACTTCGAGCGATTGACAGGCCGGTGGGTGTCGGTGACAATGCCGGACCATAACCTTGGATGTCAGCAGCATGCTGACGGCCACGGGAAGGAGGCGATCCGATGGTTGCTGTCCCCGAGCAGGGCCTGCGTCTGTCCCATCCCCTGGAGCCGCTGAGCGCCGATGAGGTTGTGCGTGCCTGCGCCATCCTGCGCGAGCAGCGCCCCCTCGGGCCACGCACCCGGGTGGTGTCCGTGAGCCTACACGAGCCGCCGAAAGAGGTGGTCCTTGGCTACACCCCGGGCGCTGCGTTCGAGCGGGAGGCGTTCATCGTCCTGATCGACAGCGAAGCGCGCAAGACCTACGAAGCGGTCGTCTCGCTGACGCGCGGGGAGGTGGTGCGCTGGGAGCACATCCCGGACGTCCAGCCAGCGATCGTGCTCGATGAGTTTTTTGAATGCGAGGCGGCGGTGCGGGCCGATCCCCGCTGGCAGGAGGCGATGCGGAAGCGCGGGGTGACCGACTTCGACCTTGCGATGGTCGACCCCTGGTCCGCCGGGAACTTCGGGATCGAGGACGAGAAGGGCCGGCGCCTGTCGCGGACGCTCACCTGGATCCGCCGTGCCCCCAACGACAACGGCTACGCCCGGCCGATCGAGAACCTGATCACGGTGGTGGACCTGAACGAGATGAAGGTGATCGCCGTTGAGGACGGCGAGGTCGTGCCACTGCCGCCGGAGGACGCCAACTACTCCCCGGAGGCGGCCGGGACGCGCAACGACCTGAAGCCGATCGAGATCCGCCAGCCCGAAGGCCCCAGCTTTCAGGTCGATGGGCACGAGGTGCGCTGGCAGAAGTGGCGGCTACGCCTCGGCTTCAACCCGCGCGAGGGGCTGGTGCTGTACACCGTCAGCTACAACGACCAGGGGCAGGAGCGGCCGATCCTGTACCGCGCCTCTATTGTCGACATGGTGGTGCCCTACGGCGACCCCCGGCCGGCCTACTTCCGCCGCAACGCCTTCGATGTCGGTGAGTACGGCATCGGCAACCTGGCCAATCAGCTCGTCAACGGCTGTGACTGCCTGGGCGAGATCTACTACTTCGACGCGGTCATCAACGACAGCCGCGGCGGGGCGATCACGCTCAAGAACGCTATCTGCATGCACGAGGAGGACTACGGCATCCTCTGGAAGCACTACGACTGGCGGACCGACTACACCGAGGTGCGGCGGTCGCGGCGGCTGGTGATCTCGTTCATCGCCACGGTGGGCAACTACGAGTACGGCTTCTACTGGTACTTCTACCAGGATGGCACGATCCAGCTCGAGGTCAAGCTGACCGGGATCATCTCCAACGGCGCGGCGAAGCCCGGGGAGCGGCCGAAGTGGGGCGAGCTGGTCGCGCCGCAAGTCTACGGGCCGAACCACCAGCACTTCTTCTGCGCTCGCCTAGACATGATGGTGGATGGGCTGAACAACTCGGTGTACGAAGTCAACAGCGTTGCCGATCCGCCCGGACCCGAAAACCCGTATCAGAACGCCTTCCACGCCGAAGCCACACTCCTGGCGCGCGAGTCCGAGGCGCAGCGGGTGATCGACCCGTTCTCGGGCCGCTACTGGAAGGTGGTCAACCCGAGCAAAACCAATCGGCTTGGCCAGCCGGTCGCCTACAAGCTGGTGCCCGGCGAGAATGTGCTGCCGTTCCTCGGGCCGGACTCGCCTGTTCTCAAGCGGGCCGGGTTCATGACCAAGCACCTGTGGGTGACCCGTTACGATCGGAACGAGAAGTACGCCGCGGGCGACTATCCGAACCAGCACCCGGGCGGGGAGGGGCTGCCGAAGTACGTCCAGGCGAACCGGCCGCTGGACAACACTGAGGTCGTGGTCTGGTACACCTTCGGGGCGCACCACATCCCGCGCCCCGAGGACTGGCCGGTGATGCCGGTGGCCTCTATCGGCTTCCACCTGAAGCCGGTCGGCTTCTTCGAGCGCAACCCCGGGCTGGATGTCCCGCCCACAAGCCCAGTCCACGGGGCCAACTGCCACAACGGCCACAGCGGCTAACGTGGGCGCTGGCGGACGGCTGGGCAGCGCGTCCGGCCGTCCGCCCCGTGCTCCCTCCGTGCCCGCCTAGGGGGCGACGTCGGGGTCGCCGCCGAGGTAGAGCTGGACCATCCGCTGCCAGTAGGGCCAGTCGTGGGCCCAGCCGTCCCACAGGCGCAGCACGTGGGGAATCCGCTG
>JAJPGT010000108.1 GCA_021325655.1 Pseudomonadota bacterium | reverse complement strand
GCCGTCGGCGAGCAGCGCGTAAAGGCCGCTGAGCCCCAGCGCGACGCCGGTCAGTTCGGGGAACGGTTGCAGCGCGGCGTGCCAGTCCCCGTGCGACAGCCGGTACCGCATGACTTCGGAAGCGGCGATGAGACCGGTGACCGCGCAGGCCGCCAGCCATCCGGTCTGCGCGGCGCGTGCCTTCGCGGGCCGCTCCGCGATCAGCGCCACCGCGGCGACGAGCGTTGTCCCGGCCGCGGCGCCGTGCAGCGACCGGTCGATGCCCACCTGCGCGATCGTCCACGTGGTGTTTGCCATGATGTCCGCCACGCCGAACACCCCGAGCCCGGCCATCAGCACCGGCCAGGCACTGAACCGGCGGACCGCGAGCCCGCCAAGCGGAGCCGCGATCGCCATCGCGGACAGCGCGAGTCCGGACGCACGGAGCAGGCTGGTCAGCGCTTGCGGGCTGGCGAATCGCGCCGGCACCGCCCATTCGATAGCATCCGGCACCTGGAGCAGCGCGAGCGGTACGACGACGAGCACGACGAGGGCCGTGGCAATGTCGGCGACCGTGGATCGCACCGGCCTCGGGGCTTCGGCCGGGACCGCCGGGACACCTGGGGCATCTAGGACAGCTGGGACGACGGGGACAGCTGCGACGGCGCCCGCGGATGCGGCGGCCCGCGTCGCGCGGACGCCCTCGGTCGCTGGTCGTGGCCACGGCACCCGTCTAGGAGGTGACGCGACACGCGCGGCGCGCGCAACCGGTACCGGCTTGGCGACGGCCTTTGCCCCGCGGCGGAGCAGGCCGGACTTGGCCGCCGCGTGCGCGCCACGCTGGCGCGGCGGCGCGCTCTCCGCCCTCGTGGCCGCTTGGCCGGCGCCTGTCGTCACACTTTGCTCCAGTAGAGTCACTCACCGCGACTACGGAAGCGTAACAGTGACGACAGCCAGCGTCTGGCGATTCCGCGGTTAGCACGCCATCGCCCGGCCGGCGTCAGGGGCCGCCTTCCACCCGACAGTCAGCGCCCAAATGATCGGCATGTCCGTCTCGCGGATTGCCGGTCGTGCTGGCGGCCAGCGATTGCTGGGGCTGAGCTTTGGCTGTGCCGACCTGGTCGTCTGCGGCAAGCCTGTAGCGCTGTGACTGGTGTGCATTATGTGTCTGACAATGCGTCATCGCACTGGCTGGCTCTCCGTCAATGTGGTCGATTTCCCCATCGTGGTAGGTTGACCCTCGAAAACGGGGGTCAGTCCACCACAAAGGGGTAATCCGCCACGTTGTTCGAGATTTTCCGCTGTCAGCGCGCCCCTGCGAGCGCCGCTCTCCAGGGCCGGAGGGCGGGCGCATAGCGGGCGGGTGCGTAGCGAGCAGGGCGCGTCGGCTGACGGGGGCCGTGGGACGGGAGCGAGGCATGGGCCTGAGGGGCCGACGACTCAGTGGGGCGGAGTCCATGGGGGCGGCGAGCGCGACGGAGCGCGGCGCGAGGTGGGCTGGCGGTGCGGGAGGCGTGGGGCGTGGGCTGGCGGGGCTTGCGGGGTCAGGTGGGTGGGGGTTGGTGGGTGGCTTGGCGTTCTCGGGTCTCGCGCTCGATGCGGCGGGCCAGCCAGATGCCGGTGAGCCACAGCGCGCCGAAGACGACGCCCAGCACGTACATCGCGTGCACCCACACGCCCGATGCGATGACCAGGACCTGGAGGATCGTGCCCGCGGTCAGCGCCCAGCCCATCCGCGGCCGGCCGACGACGGCGCTGAGCAGGATGGCGAGTATCGCCAGGCCACCGCCGACCCCGCCGGCCACCGCGCCGTTCACGTGCTCGAGCGCCTTGGCCGGCACGATCGCCAGCGCGATGACGATGGCCTCCATGGCCAGGACCATGCCGCACAGCTGCCGGACCCGGTTGATCTGGCGCGGCCGGCCCGCCGCCGCGTTCGGCTGTGCGGTCACGACAGCTCCGCGGCCGTGAACGAGTGCCTGGAAGGTTGCGCCGACGGCCGTTCGGCCGATGGCATGCCGCCGTCGGGCGCCAGCAGTATGCGCGCATCGCCAGCCGTCACCACCGAGCCGGTGATCAGCACCCCGCCGCTGCCCGGCAGGTCCGTCTCCGTCGCCTCGTCGGCGAGTCCGACGGCCGCCTCGATGGCGTCGTCGAGCCGCTCGACGACGCTCACCCGCTCCTCGCCGAAGATCTCGGTGGCCAGTTCGCCCAGCTCCGCCGGGTCCATGGCACGTTCCGAGGAGTTCCGGGTCACCACGATGTCGCTGACCAGCGGTTCCAGCTCATCGAGGATGCCCGCCACGTCCTTGTCCCCGCTCGCCGCGAACACGCTGACCAGGCGGGTGAACGTGAACGCCTCCTCGATCGCGGCGGCCGTGGCGGCCATGCCGGCCGGGTTGTGCGCCGCGTCGATGATCACGGTGGGGCTGCGCCGCAGCACTTCGAGCCGCCCGGGCGAGCCCACGGTGGCGAACGCCTCCCGCACCACGTCCGGGTCGATCGCCTCGGGCCCATCCCCGGACACCCCGGCGAATGCCTCCACCGCGGCGAGCGCGCACACCGCATTGCTCGCCTGGTGGACGCCGAAAAGGGGCAGGTAAACGCCCTCGTACGCGCCACGCAAACCACGCAGCGTGAGCTGCTGGCCGCCGACCGCCTGCTCCCGGCCGAGCACGCCGAACTCGATGCCTTCCCGTGCCACCGTCGCACCGATCTCGGCCGCGTGCCGGATCAGGACTTCGGCGGCCTCGACCGGCTGCTGCGCGAGCACAGCGACCGCGCCCGGCTTGATGATGCCGGCCTTCTCCCCCGCGATCTCGGCCACCGTGCTGCCGAGCAGCCTGGTGTGGTCGAGGGAGATGGGCGTGATCACCGCGACCGCTCCGTCCGCGACGTTAGTGCAGTCCAGCTTGCCGCCCACGCCGACCTCGAGGACCATCACGTCCACCGGCGCATCGGCGAACGCGGCGAACGCCATACCGGTCAGCACCTCGAAGAACGACATCGCGACCGGATGATTTCCGTCCACCAGCGCCACGTACGGGATGACTTCCTCGTACGTCGCGACGAACTGCTCGGGTGTGAGCGGCGCGCCGTCGATCGTGATCCGCTCCCGGAACGACACCAGGTGCGGGCTGGTGAAGCGGCCGGTGCGCAGGCCCCGGCTGCGCAGCAGTGCGTCGGTCATCCGCGCCGTGGACGTCTTGCCGTTGGTGCCGGTGATGTGGACGACGGGACACGAACGCTGCGGGTCACCGAGCAGGCTGACCAGCTCGGCCATCCGGTCCAGGGCGAGATCCACTGAATGTTCGGGTCGCCGGGCGAGCAGCTCGCCCTCGACCTCACGCAGCCGTGCCTCGATATCCACGCAGCCCAGCCTACTGCGACCGCGCGACACTCCCCCGCGCGGCGGACGGCGAGGGCCCGCGCGGCGCGGGCGCCTGCGGCCCGGAATGGGGCTGCGGTTAACGTGGCGGATTTCCCCTTCGTGGTGACGCGGCCCTCGCGTACGGGGGTCGATCCTCCACGAAGGGGTAATCTTCCACGTTGCTGGCGGAATCGCCGGCGCGCTCCTATCTCGATAGCCGCACGGCGCGGGGTTTAGCTGGCTAGGGTCGCTAGGCGGTGCTCTATGCGAGCTATGTCGGCGTTGGCCGTTTCCAGGCGCTGGCGGGTCCTAGCGACCACGTCGGCGGGCGCCTTGTCGGTGAACGAGGGGTTGGCGAGCTTGCGTTCGGCCTGCTGAACCTCGGCGCGGGCCGCGGCCAGGTCCTTCTCCATGCGACGGCGCTCGGCGGCGACGTCCACGACGCCGGCCAGGTCGAGCTCGACCGTGACGCCTTCGGCCTCCAGGGACGCCGACGAGGCGAAGGCCTCTCCCGGCGGGCTCAGGCGCAGCAGCGAGCGGATGCTCTCCTCGTGACCAGTCACCAGGGCGCCGGACAAAACCGCCGGGACACGCTGGCCGGGCTTGACGCCCTGGTCGGACCGGAACCGGCGGATCTCGGTGACCAGGCGCATCACGGACGCGATCTCCGCCTCGGCGGCCGGGTCGCGGAAGGAGTACGACGGCCAGGGGGCGACCATAACCGATTCCGCGTTGAATTGGCCTGGGCCTACGGCCGCGGCGCCCGTCAGCGCGGTCCACAGCTCCTCGGTGACGAACGGCATGACCGGGTGCAGCAGCCGCAGCAACTGGTCGAGCACGAAACCGAGAACCTCACGCGTCGTCGAAGCGTCCGCAGCGGAGGAACCGGCGAGCGGCACCTTGGCCAGCTCCACGTACCAGTCGCACACATCGTCCCAGGCGAAGTGGTACAGCGCGTCGCAGATCTTGCCGAACTCGTACTGTTCGTACAGCTCGTCGACTTCGGCGATGACCGCAGCCAGGCGGGACAGGATCCAGCGATCCGCCACAGAGCCGCCGGCCGGCGCCGACGAAGGCACGCGCGCGCCGTTCATCAGGGCGAACCGGCTGGCGTTCCACAGTTTGTTGCAGAAGTTCCGCGATCCGGCGGCCCACTCCTCGCTGGTCGCCACGTCGCCGCCGGGGTTGGCGCCGCGGGCCAGGGTGAACCGCACCGCGTCCGCGCCGAACCGGTCGATCCACTCCAGCGGGTCCACCGTGTTGCCGCGCGACTTCGACATCTTCTTGCCGAACTGGTCCCGGACCAGCCCGTGCAGCGCGACGACGTCGAACGGCTGCTCGCCGTCCATCGCGTACAGGCCGAACAGCATCATCCGCGCGACCCAGAAAAACAAGATGTCGTAGCCGGTGACAAGCACGCTCGTGGGGTAAAAGGTACGCAAGTCAGCCGTCGAAGCAGGCCAGCCGAGCGTGGAGAACGGCCACAGCGCGGACGAGAACCAGGTATCGAGGACATCGGGATCCTGCCGCCAGCCCGGCGGTGGTTGCTCATCCGGACCGACGCACGCGATGTCGTTCTGATCGCTGTAAAAGACCGGGATCCGGTGGCCCCACCACAGCTGCCGGGAGATGCACCAGTCGTGCATGTCGTCGACCCAGCTGAAGTACCGCGCGGCGAGTTCCGGCGGGTGGATCCGGACGCGGCCGTCGCGGACCGCGTCGCCGGCGGCCTTGGCGAGCGGGGCGACGCGGACGAACCACTGGAGCGACTGGCGCGGCTCGACCGT
>JAJPGT010000077.1 GCA_021325655.1 Pseudomonadota bacterium | reverse complement strand
GAAGTGGAACATCAGGTTCGGGTACGCCACGTCGTCGTTGCCGCGCACGAAGCCGCCGCCCTCGAAGTGATTGGTGGCCCCCGGGCCGGTGCGAGCGAACAGCCACTTCGCGCCCACCATCGGCCGGTTGCGCAGCTTCAGCGCGGGCGCCACCGACACCGGCTGCTTGCAGGCATACTGGATATACACCTCGAGGTGATCCTGGAGGTTCGCGCCGACCCCCGGCAGGTCCGCGACGACATTTATTCCGAACGACCGCAGCTCCGCTGACCCACCGACACCAGACAGCTGGAGCAGTTGCGGGGTATTGATCGCCCCGCCGCAGAGGATCACCTCGCCGGCGCGGACCGGCTGCGTAGCTCCGCGCGGGTTGCCCAGCAGACCTAGCCGGCCGTACTCGACACCTATCGCCCGGTTGCCGTCGAACAGCACCCGGTGGACCTGCGCTCTGGTGAGCACGGTCAGGTTCGGCCGGTTCCGCACCGGATGCAAGTAAGCTCTCGCGGCCGAAATACGCCTGCCGTTATGAATATTGCGGTCAAAAGCATTAAAACCCTCTTGGTGATACCCATTGACATCATCGGTGAGGGGGTAGCCCGCCTGCCGCACCGCGGCGAAGAAGGCCTGGAACAGCGGGCTGGTCGCGGGGCCGCGCTCCAGGATCAGCGGGCCGCTCGTGCCGCGGAACGGGTCGCCGGGCTCGGCGGCCAGGCAGTTCTCCATCTTCTTGAAGTACGGCAGACAGTGCGCGTAGTCCCAGTCGGCCATGCCGGGGTCGGCGGCCCACCGCTCGTAATCCAGCGGGTTGCCGCGCTGGAAGATCATCCCGTTGATGCTGCTCGAGCCGCCGAGCACCTTGCCGCGGGCGTGGTGGATGCGCCGGCCGCCGAGGTGCGGCTCGGGCTCGCTCTCGTACCGCCAGTCGTAGAACGGGTTGCCGCACGGGAACGTCAGCGCGGCCGGCATGTGGATGTAGGGGTCCCAGATGTAGTCGGGGCGGCCCGCCTCGAGCACCAGCACCGTCGTCCCCGGGTCGGCGGACAGCCGGTTGGCCAGCGCGCAGCCGGCCGATCCGCCGCCGACGATGACGAAATCGTACGTTTGGGGTGCCATGCCCGCATTATGCCGGGGCGTCACATCCTGCGATACCGGGACGGGACGGTGTTCCAGATCCTAGGACTGGGTAGCGGCGTCGAGGTTCTCCCGGACGGTGGACGTCATCGGGTGGTCGGGGCCCAGGTAGCGCTCGCAGTCGGTGAGCGCGCGCTGGAGCACGCGGACGGCGTCGTTCAGCCGGCCGACCGTGAAGTAGGCGGACGCCAGGTTGCACCGGGTGGTCAGCGTCTCGATGTCGCCCTCGCCGAGCATCCGCTCGCTGTCCGCCAGCGCCCGCTCGTACTGCGGGATCGCGTCGCTCAGCCGCCGGGCCTGCTGGTAGGCGCCGGCCAGGTTTGATCTCGCGGTGAGCGTGTCGCGGTGGTCCTGGCCCTGCACGCGCTCCCGGTCCGCGAGCGTGCGCTCGTAGGCGGGAATCGCCTCGCGCAGCCGGCCCGCGCTCCGGTACGCGAACGCGAGGTTCGCCCTGGCCGCCAGCGTGTCCGGGCTGTCCGGACCCTGGGCCCGCTCGCGGTCCGCGAGCACCCGCTCGTACTGGCCGATGGCATCCTTGGTCTTGCCGCCGGCCCGGAGCGCGGAGGCGAAGCTTGCCCGGGCCGTGATCGTGTCCGGATGGTCGCGGCCGTGCATCCGTTCCTGGTCGCCGAGCGCGCGCTCGTACATCTCGATGGCGTCCCGGTGCCTGCCCTCGGCCTGGAGCGCGCCGGCCAGGCTGGCCCGGGCGGCGAGCGTGGTGGGGTGGCCGGCGCCGAGCAGGCGTTCGGCGTCACTGACGAGCTGGTAGTAGGCGTCGATCGCGTCCTTCGGCCGCCCCGCGACGTGGTAGGCGCCGGCCAGGCTGGATCGCGCGGCGAACGTGTTCGGATGCGCGGACCCGAGCAGCTGATCGGATTCCTGCACCGTGCGTTCGAACAGGGAGACGGCGTCGGCGGGCCGTCCCGCGGTCTGGTATGCGTGCGCGAGGTGGCCGCGCGCCGCGATCGTCTCGGGATGCTCCGGCCCCTGGTTGCGTTCCCGGTCGTGCAACGCGACCTGGAACACCGCGATCGCCTCACCCGACATGCCCGCCAGCTCGTAGGAGGCGGCCAGCCGGTCCCGCGCGGCAACGGCGTTGGCATGCGCCGTGCCGAGCAGCCGGGTGGTGGTGGCGACCATGGCCTGCCAGTACCCGATGGCGGAGTTCGTGAGCCGGCTTGCCTCCAGCGACGTGCCGGCCCGGAACAGCAGCGGGTGCGCCTCGGGCTTCCACAGCGGGTTCTGCAGCGCGTCGTCGATCGTGCGCAGTTCCGCGGTGCAGTCGCGCAGCGCCTGGTCCAGATGGGGCGTGGTGTCGTGCTCCGGCCAGGTCTCGAGCAGCGCGTCCGCGGCGGTCACCACCATCTGCTCCAGGTCGGCGCGGGGCAGCCAGGCCCGGACCGCGGCCTGGACGCTGGCGTGCAGCCGGACCGTGCGCACCGCGCTGCCCGGGTCGATGGTGACCAGGCCAGCCTGCGCCAGGTTGTTGATCGCGGCCCGGACGGCGTTCTGGGCAGCGCTGCTCGCTGGGGGGAGGCCTCCCCCCAGACCCCCCTCGGTGCTCGGCTGCCCGCAGATGTAGCCCGACGCGGAGGGGCTGGTGAGCACCGCGCCGGGGATCCCGTTCCGGTCCAGCATGGCGGCGAGCGCTAGGGCGGGCCAGGCCAGCCCGGCGGGGGTGAGTTCGTGTGCGCACTCGGCGGCCAGCGACCAGGTGGCGAGCACCGCGGGCGATACGCCGTCGATGCCGGTCATGTGCTTGCGGCGGTCGGCGTAGACCGCGCGGTATTCCCGGCAGCCCAGCTTGCGCGCGGCCATCACGGCCGTGGCCTGCGCGAGCGCGAGCGGCAGGCCGTCCAGGTCCTCGGCCAGGTCCAGCGCCTCGATCCGCTGGTCCGGGTAGTCGGTGAGCCGCGAGCCGAGGTACGACAGCGCCTCACGGCGGCTGAACCCGTCCACCGGGATGATCCGCGTGTTGCCGCCCTGTGCGGCGAGGGCCGGGGCGCTGGTCAGCTCCGCGGCGGTCAGCCGGCTCGTGATCACCAGCCGGCCCGCCTGGCCGGACGGCCACAGGTCGGCGAGGTCGGACAGCTCCCGCAGGTCGTCGATGACCATCGCCCACGGCCGCCGGGTGTGGCTCAGCCAGGTGATGAACCGGGCGGCACCGGCCTCGGCGGTTTCGTCGGTGCTGCTCGCGTCGACCACGCCGGCCGCCTGCGCGAAGCTCGCCACGATCGCGTCACGGTTCGTCGCGGTCACCCAGACCAGCACCTCGACCAGCCGGGAGTTCCACATCGCGTGGGTGAACTCGACCGCGATCTGGGTCTTGCCGGTCCCGCCCTGCTGTTGCGGGGCGATGTCTGTCTCGTCGCCGTGGATCAGGACGGCGATCTCCCCGGGGCGCAGCGTGACGGCGAGTTCGGGCCCGGATTCGGTGCGGCTGTAAAACGAGTCGGCGAGCGGCGGGACGATGCCGGACAGCAGGATGGACTGCGCGTGCGACGACGCTCCGGCCTGCTGCGCAACCACGTCTAACGCCTCCCGCTCGGCGTCCTCCCGCCTTCGGCTGCCGCTGTACT
>JAJPGT010000062.1 GCA_021325655.1 Pseudomonadota bacterium | reverse complement strand
GCTCGGACCTGGCCAGCCTGGTGCTGGGCAGCGTCAGCCACAAGGTGCTGCACCTGGCCCACTGCCCGGTGATCCTGGTCCGTTGAGCCGAGCCGGGAACGTGCCGCACCGATCGGGGCTGAAGCCGCTACGCCGCGGGATCGGGCTGGGAGTGGCGGGTGTCGCCGCCGTCACCGCCTGGCTGATCCGCGCCCGCGCGCGCGAGCGAGCAGAAGTCCAGCGCGCCTGGGCCACCCTTGAGCCAGCCGCCGGCCCGCGCGAGCGCTTCCGCCCGGAGCTGGTGCAGGCGCTGCCCGAGCCGGCTCGCCGCTACTTCCTGCATGCGATCCGAGTGGGAACTCCGCTGGCTGAAGCAGTCGAGCTCGAGATGGGTGGCACGATGCGCCTGCGGCCCGGCTGGCCCTGGCTCCCGCTGCGGGCGCGCGAGCTGCTTGCCCCACCCCGCGGTTTCGTCTGGGAGGCCACCGTGGGCTGGCTACCGCTCTCGTTCTCCGGCGCCGACTGTTACCGGGAAGATGCCGGTAGCACCCGCTTTCGGCTGTTCGGGCTGCTCCCAATCGTCCGGGCTGCCGGGCCAGACGTGTCCCGCTCGGCGCGGGGTCGGCTCGCCGGGGAGGCGATCTGGAACCCGGCCTCGCTGCTGCCACAGCGGGGTGTGGTCTGGGAGCCCAGAGACGGCGGATCGGCCCGGGCGACCCTGACCGTGGACGGCGAGCCGGTGCGGCTGACGCTGGCGATCACCCCCGAGGGAGGACTACGCTCGGTGATGCTGGAACGGTGGGGCAACCAGACCGAGACCGGGCGGTACGCTGCGATCCCTTTTGGTGTCGAGGTGTTGGAGGAAGGCGAGTTCCACGGCTACACGGTCCCCCGCCGCCTGCGGGGCGGCTGGTGGTACGGGAGCGAGCGCTGCTTCGACTTCTTCCACCCGGAGATCAGGCGGGTGCAGTTCCGCTAGCGACAGGGCGGCTGAGTAGGCAGCAGCCGCGCCACTTGCCGACCTACTGGTGCGCCAGATGACGCTGCCTCAGGTAAGGGGAGGGTGATGCGATGGCCATGCCCAGTGCCTACCCGGTCGGCCTGGCGGTCGACTACCCGGAGCGGCCCCTGGACCGGCTGACAACGCTCTTTCGGATCTTCACCGTGATCCCGATCGCCATCATCCTGGGCCTGCTCACCTCAGGCGCGGGGCGGACGGCGGTGGGCGGTGGCACGGTTCAGTACGCCGGCGTCGGGCTGGTGTTCTTGCCCACAGTGCTGATGCTGCTGTTCCGACGCAAGTACCCGCGCTGGTGGTTCGACTGGAACGTCGCCCTGACAGCCTTTGGCTATCGCGTGGCCACCTACCCGCTGCTGTTGCGCGACGAGTATCCCGCCACCGATGAGGAGCAAGCCGTCCATCTCACTATCCCATACCCGGATGCCCGCGAGGAGCTGAGCCGCTGGCTGCCACTGGTGAAGTGGCTGCTGGCGCTCCCCCACTACGTCGTCCTGGCGCTGCTCGGCCTGGCTGTCCTCGCCTGCGTGGTGATCGCCTGGGTCGCCATCCTGGTGACCGGTCGCTACCCGCGAGCGCTGTTCGCCTTCGTGGTCGGCGTCCTGCGCTGGGGGTTGCGGGTCAACGCCTACGCCTTCCTGCTCGCCACCGACCGGTATCCGCCCTTCCGCCTGAGCGACTGACCGCACGCGGGGCCATCCCGGCACAGGTTCGGACCCCGCCATCGCTCGTCTGCGGCGACCAAGATGCCCGTCCATGGGGGCGGGCTGGCCGATTCGGCCAGGGTGAGGCGCGGGTCCTGCTGAGGCCTAACCGTCGAACGGCAGGCCGGATGCTGGCCCGCGTATTCATACCGCTGTCCCAGCGGCGCGCTCGCGCGGCTGCACCAGGCGCCGCGGCGCCCTGATCCAGCGGCGAGGGGTCTGCCGGCTTGACCCGCTCGCCGCGCCCGGGACACTCATCCCGCCCGCCTGGGACAGACACTGCCGAACGGCGGGACATTGCTCACCTGTACCTGGAGCTCTCAGGCCGTACGCTTAGCCCCGAGCACCGCGGCGCCGCTGGCGTGTGTCTCGCCTTCCTATGCTGGAATTTGGGGGTCGACTCGATGAAATCGCTCAGTCTGCTCATCGCCTTCTTCCTGGGCGCCGCCGTGGTCATGGCGACCATCGTCGGCACGGTCTACTTCGTCCCGCGCCCGCTGGGTGGCGCGGGAGCCGTGGCAGTCGCGCCCGTCCCGGCGCTCCAGACCAGTGGACAGGTCGGCGCAGCCAAGCCGGTCCCGCTGCAGGTGGTGGCCAGCGAGTTCACGCTGAGCCCGAACCGGCTGGAAGTCCCTGCTGGCACGCCGTTCACGCTGGTGTTCCGCAACCAGGGCAATATCGATCACGACATCACCAGCACGACGGCTGGCATTCACCTGATGGCCGCGCCCGGCAAGAGTGCTGAGGGCACGTTCACTATCGACAAGCCCGGCGAGTATGAGTTCCTCTGCTCGATCCCTGGCCACGCGGAAGCCGGAATGAAGGGGAAGCTCGTCGTCACCGCGGCCGGCACGGCGGCGACCACGGCCGCCGCGGCCGCAACGCCCAGCGAGGGCACGCCGGCCGACCAGACCGCGCCGCACGCCTCGCACGCGGCCGTTGCGACCACCGCCACCCGCGGCAACCAGCTCCTGCCGTACCGGATGGAGGGCGACGTCAAGGTGTTTGACCTCACCGCCCAGCACGTCAAGTGGGAAGTGCTGCCGGGCGAGTTCGTCGACGCCTACACCTACAACGGCCAGGTCCCTGGCCCGATTGTGCGGGTGACCGAGGGCGACAAGGTCCGGGTGAACTTCACCAACGAGCTGCCCGAGCCGACCGTCATCCACTTCCACGGCCCGACGGTCCCGAACGCGATGGACGGCGTGGTCGACGTGACCCAGAAGGTGGTCGAGCCGGGTCAGTCGTTCACCTACGAGTTCGTCGCCCAGCCGGCTGGGACCTTCATCTACCACACGCACCACAACTCGGCCTCGCAGGAGCCCAAGGGCCTGTATGGGCTGTTCATCGTCGATCCCAAGAACCAACCGAAGATCGCCGACGTGGAAGCGTTCCAGGTCCTGTCAGAGCTGGGTGGGTACTACGTGATCAACGGCAAGGCGTTCCCGGCGACGGAGCCGATCGAGGCGAAGGTCGGCCAGAAGGTCCTGATCCACCTGGTCAACATGGGCCAGATGGCGCACCCAATGCATCTACACGGCCACCCGTTCAAGATTATCGCCACCGATGGCTACCCGGTGCCGGCTGGGCAGGAGCTGACCAAGGACGTCCTGAACATCGCCCCGGGCGAGCGGTATGACCTGCTGGTCGACGCCGAGAACCCGGGCACCTGGCTGTACCACTGCCACATCCTGAGCCACGTACAGAATCACGGCGTGGAGCCGGGCGGGATGATCACCGTGGTGAAGGTCACTAGCTAGCCACGGCGGCCTCGAATAGCCCGCTGCACCGGGCGGGGGCAGTTCTCGAGGAGGAGAGCGCCCCCGCCCATGGTCGTTGCGTCCTCACGCGAACGTGCTACGGCGCGGCGTACCACCACGTACCCGAGGATCAGCGAGGTGGTCGTCCCGATCCTGAAGCACTAGGAGCGCGACCAGCTACCTGCCCAATGCCCACCGCGCCCCAAACTCGTAGAGCTTCCGCCCCGCCGCACCCAGCGGGACCGCGGGGCCGACACCGAGGGCGCACTCTCAGCGTCGCGGCTGGTAGGCCGCGTCCGCAACGCGCTGCGCCACGCTTCCCCAGGCTCGGAGTCTCCACGGCCTCCAAACCACCCCGGCGCGGTCTCCCTTGCATGCAGCATTGGTATACAGTATGCTGCATACCCGCTTGGGGAGGTGGAGCATGGCGGGGGTTTACGAGCGGCTCGGGGTGCGTACGGTTGTCAATGCCGTTGGGCCCGCCACCCGGCTGGGTGGCACCACCCTCGACCCTGAGGTGCTCCAGGCGATGGCGGAGGCCGCCAGCGCCTGCGTCAAGATCGACGAGCTGCAGGAGCGGGCCGGCCAGATCATCGCCTAGATCACCGGCGCCGAGGCTGGCTACGTCACCTCTGGCGCGGCCGCCGCCCTGGCGCTGGCCGCTGCCGCCTGCATGACCCGGCTGGACCCCGTGCGGATCAATCAGCTCCCCGACGTCCAGGGCATGCCGCACGAGATCATCGTCCAGCGCACCCAGCGCTACGACTATGATCACGCCCTGCGCTCGGTGGGCGCCCGGCTAGTCGAGGTCGGCTTCCCGGACCTGACCTTCCCCTACGAGCTCGAACGGGCGATTACGCCGCTGACCGCCGCCATCGCCTACTATCCCACCCGGTCGCGCCCAGCCTTGCCGCTCGAGGAGGTCGTCACCATCGCCCACCGTTACGAGGTCCCGGTGATCGTCGATGCCGCGGTCGAGCTCCCACCGACCGCCAATCTGCGCGCCTTCATCGCCGCTGGCGCCGACCTCGTGGCCTTCAGCGGCGGCAAGGCGATCCGTGGACCGCAGGCCTCGGGCTTCTTGTGCGGCCGGGCCGACCTGATCCGCGCCGTTGCCTTCAACCACCAGGACATGGACGTGCGGCCCGAGACGTGGCGGTACCGCGACCTGATCGCCTCGGGCGTGGTGCCCGGCCCGCCCCATCATGGTATTGGCCGCGCGATGAAGGTCGGCAAAGAGGAGATCGTCGGGCTCATCGTCGCGCTCCAGCGCTTCGTCCAGCGCGACGAAGCGGCCGAGCTGGCCGGCTGGCGGGCCAAGATCCAGCACGTGGCGACCGCGCTGCGTGGCCTGCCGGGGGTGACGGTCGAGATCGTCGACCCGGCTACTCACCAGGCCGCCGTGCCCACGGCGCTTATCGCCCTGGACGAGCGCTCGCTCGGCCTGTCCGCGTACGACGTGCTCAACCGCTTGCAGGAGGGCGACCCTGGCGTGTTCCTGAGCGAGGAACGTGCCTGGCAGGGAGTGCTGGGTGTCAATCCCATCGCGCTGCGTGACGGCGACGAATCTATCGTGGCCGACCGGCTCGTCGCGGTGCTCACGGAAGCCCGGGCGCCCGCCACGGCGGCGCCGGAGAGGAGGTGAGTGGAGCCAATTGCACCGCCACGCTCGGGCGGAGCCTGACCTTGCAGCCGCGCTCGCATCTGACCACATGGGGGATGACTCGATGTTTTCCGGTCCGAAGGGCGCCGTGCGCGCCGTGTTGATCGTCCTCGCTACGAACCTGGCAACGCTGGGCCTGGTCGTCCCACAGGGCGCGACCGTAGCCGGCGCCCAGACCGAATCCACGCTCGAGCAGGTCATCAGCCGCGGGGAGCTCCGCTGCGGCGTTCCGATCGGGGGCCTCCCGGTGGCCGCCAAGGACCCCAATGGCAACATCATCGGCATGGTGCCCGATATGTGCGCCGAGATGGCCAAGGCGCTCGGGGTGCGGCTGAACATCGTCGACACGCCCACCCCCGACCGCATTCCCTTCGTCCAGAGCGGCAAGATCGACCTGAGCATCGGCACCATTACACTCGAGCGTGCCAAGGCCGTTGGGTTCAGCACGCCCTGGGCGGTGGACGGCACCGCGGCCGCGTTCCTGAAATCCTCCGGGATCACCTCCTACGATCAGATCCACGGCAAGCGGGTGGCGGTAGTTACCGGCGCAACCGGCGACCTTGTCGCCACCAGCCGCTATCCGGACAACGACTTCTCGCGCGTCGACCTGGCCTCGACGGCGATCCAGGCGGTGCTCTCGGGCCAGGCGGACGCGGTCTTCGACGACTTCTCCACGTTGTCGCTGGCTGCGGCGGACAACCCGAACCTCACCGTCCTGCCGCCCTTGACGCGCGAGCCGAGTGGTGTCATCGTGCGTCTGGGCGACCAGGAGTGGATCAACTGGATCAACTACTTCCTGGACGACTACTACTCGTCGGGCGTATCGACCTGCGGCTGCGGCAAGGACAAGCTGCGGCAATGGTTCAAGGCCGAGCCGCTCCCGCTCAAGGCCGCCTACTAGCGCCGACGTAGCCAGCGAGCCAGCCATGCGTCTGCATCCCGAGGTCATCGCCGCCAACTGGCCGCTCATCGCGAGCGGCGTGCTGCTCACGCTCGAGATCGCCACGGCGGCGATCATCCTCGGGACCGGGCTCGGCCTGCTGGCGGCCGTGGCCCGGATGAGCCGGGCGGCCCCGCTGCGCTGGATCGCCACCGGCTACGTCGAGGTCATCAGGAACACGCCAGCCCTGGTGCAACTCCTGCTGATCTTTCTCGGGCTAGCGGAGTTCCGGCTGCACATCGCCGCCATCCCGGCCGTCATCCTGGCGCTGGGCATCAACAACGGCGCCTACCTCTCCGAGATCATCCGCGGCGGCCTCCAGTCCGTTCCCAGGGGCCAGCTCGAGGCCGCCGCGGCGCTCGGCCTCCCGTCGGCGGTGACCTTCCACGAGGTTGTGCTCCCGCAGGCCCTGCGGGCGATCTATCCTTCCCTTGGCAACCAGTTCATCCAGACGGTCCTGGCCAGCTCGATCGGCTCGATCATTGGCGCCCCGGAGCTTACCCAGCAGATCAGCTTCATCGACTCCCGCACCTTCCGCACCATCGAGCTGCTGGCGTTCCTCACGCTGGCATACGCGGTCCTCACCCTGGTCCTGTCCGCCCTGGTCCGCGCCTTCGGGCGGCGGCTCGAGCACGCCTATCGGTAGCGAGGCGAGCGTGCGCTGGGACTTCCTTGGCAGCTTCGTCGGGGTTCTGGTTCAAGCAGCGTTCTTGACGATCGCCCTGTCGCTCGTCGCGCTGATCGGCGGCGGGCTGATCGGCGCCCTGATCGCGCTCACCCGGCTGCTCGGCGGGCGCCCGGCCGACCGGGTGCTGACCGCGCCGATTGACCTGATCCGGGGCACGCCGCTGCTCGTGCAGCTCATGATCTGGTACCTCGTCCCCGGCGCCCTGGGCTGGGAGATCTCCCCCTTCGTGGCGGCCACGGTGGGACTGTCGGTCAATGCCGGGGCGTTCATCTCGGAGATCCTGCGCGGCGGTATCGCCGCCGTACCCCGTGGCCAGCGCGAGGCGGCCCTGGCGCTCGGCCTCTCCAAGACCTACGCCATCTTCGGGATCGAGCTGCCACAGGCGCTGCCCGCGGTCGTGCCGGCAATCATCGGCTTCTACATTGGTCTGATCAAGGACACCTCGCTCGCCTACATCGTGGGGTTGCACGAACTGACCCGCCAGGCAAAACTGATCGCGGATTTCACGTTCCGCCCGCTCGAGATCTACCTGGTCATCGCAGTGATCTATTTCATCCTCTGCTTCCCGCTCTCGCGGCTCGTCCCGCTGATCGAGCAGCGCCTGCGTCGGACCGGCGCGGTGCAGGCCCGTCTGCGCGTCTAAGCGAAAGAGGAGGTTTCTGGCCTTGCCCCCAGCGTCCGCGCCGTCCAGCCAGCTTCAGGTCGTGACTGTCCAGGGTCCGGTTCGGCCGGATGAGCTCGGCGTGACCTTGAGCCACGATCACCTCATCATCGACGCCTTCAAGCTGTTCGGGGAGGCTTCCGGGAGCTACGCCTGGATCCTCGACGACGAGGACGTGGCCATCCGGGAGGTCCAGCGCTACCGCGAGGCAGGCGGCGGGGCGATCGCCGATCCGACCAACATCGGGATTGGACGCAACCCCAGCGCCCTGCGGCGGATCAGCGAGGCGACGGGCGTTCACATCATCATGGGAGCAGGCTGGTACCGCGAGCGCTGCTACCCGGCGTACGTCTACGAGGAGCTGCCGGACAGGCTGGCCGAGCGGCTGGTGCGGGAGCTGACCATCGGCGTGGACGACACGGGTATCCGAGCCGGCTTCATCGGCGAGATCGGAACCGAGCGAGGCCACATCGGCCCGGCCCAGGAGCGCGTCTTCCGCGCCGCCGCCCGCGCACACCGCCGGACGGGATGCCCGATCATGACCCATACCACCCACTTCGGAGAGCTGGCGCTGGACCAGCTCGATCTCCTCGCCGAGGAGGGCGTGGCGGCGCAGCGCGTGATCATCAGCCATCTGGGCGACCGGATGGGTATCAAGTCGCTGCTGCCGATCGCGGAGCGTGGCGCCTGGCTGAGCATCGACAATCTCGGCTTCGTCAGCGGCTATGCTCCGCTGGAGGTCCGCGCCGACAACGTGGCCGCGCTATGCCGCGAGGGCTTCGCCGGGCAGATCATGCTCAGTAACGACCTCTGCCTGATCGACCAGATGGCGACGTACGGCGGCCCCGGCTACGACAACGTCATCCGCGCCTTCCTACCGCTCCTGCGCGAGCGCGGCGTCTCCGAAGACGAGATCCAGACGATGCTGGTCGGGAACCCGGCCCGGGCGTTCGCCTACGACGCCGAAGCGGCCCAGCGCCGGGCGCGCGCGGCCGGGCAGGTCTAGCGCCGTGGCCCCCATCGTCTCGATCGAGAACATCACCAAAGACTTCGGGCCCCTGCGGGTGCTGGACGGTATCAGCATGAGCGTGGAGCCCGGGCAGCGCATCGTCATCATCGGGCCGAGCGGATCGGGCAAGAGCACGCTGCTGCGCTGCATCAACGGGCTGGAGCCGATCACCTCGGGCCGGATCGTGGTCGATGGGATGGTGGTGGGCGATCCCCGCACCCCAATCGCGAAGATCCGCGCCGAGGTGGGAATGGTCTTCCAGCAGTTCAACCTGTTCCCCCACAAGACGGTGCTGGAGAACATCACCCTGGCCCCGATCCGGGTCCGTAAGGTCAATCCCGCCGAAGCCAGGGAGCAGGCTCTGGAGCTGCTGGCACGGGTTGGGCTGCCCGAGAAGGCCAACGAGTATCCGGCTCGACTCTCGGGGGGGCAGCAGCAGCGGGTGGCGATCGCCCGCGCGCTCGCGATGCGCCCGAAGGTGATGCTGTTCGACGAGCCCACCTCGGCGCTGGACCCGGAGCTCGTCGGCGAGGTGCTGCAGGTGATGCGCGACCTCGCCCGCGACGGGATGACGATGCTGGTGGTGACGCACGAGATGGCCTTCGCCGAGGATGTAGCGGATGAGGTGATCGTGCTCGACCAGGGCAAGATCGTCGAGCACGGGCCGCCCTTGCGGGTGCTGCGGGATCCGCGGACCCCGCGCGCCCGGGCGTTCCTCAGTCGGCTGCTCGACCGCGCTGGACGCCACAGCTCAACCCCCTCCGCGCCCGGCTGAGCGGCGCCAACCTTTGCCGGGGCGCCCCCCCACTAGCTGCCCAGCCACGCGGGCCACACCCCTGGGCACTTCGGGTGGGCAGGTCAGCCGCGGCGGAGGCGGCGCGGGGGCGGGGAGCTCCGCCGCGGACACCCGTTCCCGGCCTCAGCCTCGCTGGCCGATCCAAGGAGCTGCTGGATCACGCGTTCGCCGTGCGCCAGGAAGTCGGCCACGTACTCAGCGGCCGCGCGCTCGCCGTCGCCCTGCTTGAGCCGCTCCAGCAGCCGGGCATGATGGGCGAGCTCATCGGCGTCGAGCGCCCGGTGCATCAGCTCCAGTTGCCGGTAGCGCTCCCCGCCGTCGAGCAGGTTCTCGAGCATGCGGCAGAGGCGTGGCGCCTGGGCCGCGGTGAACAGCGTCATATGGAAGGCGCGATGGTGCTTGAGGAAGCTCGCGCCGTCGCCCCGTGCCAGCGCTTCCTCCATGCGGCGGAGCATCTGGGCGAGCGCCTGAACGTGCGTGGCGGTGAGGTGAGCGGCGGCCAGCCTGATGGCCAGCGCTTCCAGGGCGGCGCGGATCTGGAACTCCTCGCGCATCTCCGCCGCGGAGAGGCCGGCGACGACCGCCCCCCGGCGAGCGTTGAGCCGCACCAGGCCCTCCGTCTCGAGCTGGCGCAGCGCTTCCCGGACAGGGGTGCGGCTAATGCCCATCTGCTCGGCCAGCTCGTTCTCGAACAGGCGCTGGTTCGGCGCAAGCGTCCCGTTGAGAATCAACTGCCGCAAGCTCTGGTACGCGACTTCTCGAACTGTCGGCTGTGAAGGTAGAGCTGGGATAACGATCCGCTCTCGAGGCTTCATGCTCCCCGCCGTCATCGCGCGTTGGGACTGCTCGTCTTGCCCACGTCCGGCTCTCGCCCACCAGGTGCGGGTGCCAGGCATCGGTCCTGCCATTCCGCTGGCGTTCAGCGTACCGTATTCCCGAGATAAGCATATACGCTGGGTCCCATTTCGGTGCTTCCCCTCCTGATCGCGTGAGCCCGCAGCTTGCTGCCGCCCCACGGGCCAGGAGCGGACTGCCACGGTGTCGGCTGCCAGGGCCGCCTCCGCGCCAGCGGGGGAACGTTCCGGCGGGGTGAGCGTACCCCGCGCCTCGGTATCTCTTGACCCCTGGCCAGCGCTCGACTACCCTGGCGGGGTCGGCGCGACCGGAGCCGCGCCACCAAGGGGAAGACGGATGTTGGAGATCGGCCTGTTCCATAACGGGGCCACGGATCTGCCCCTGAAGCGGTCGCAGACAGGGATGGTGCTCCCCAGCGGGACGCTGGCAGACATGCACGCCAGCAACCAGCGAGTGGTCAGGAGCCAGGTGCGCCAGGGCGTGCTGGCGGAGCAGCTCGGCTTTGAATACTTCTGGATGACCGAGCACCACTTCCAGCCGGAGGGCGCCGAGTTCAGCCCGAACCCGATGTCTGTGCAGATGGCGGTCGCGGCGCAGACCAGCCGCATTCGGCTGGGGCAGTTCGCCAACATCATTACCTGGTGGCACCCCATCCGCTTCGCCGAGCAAGCGGCGCTGCTCGACGTGGTGAGCAACGGCCGGCTGGAGTGCGGCATCGGGCGCGGCTACCAGCCACGCGAGAACGAGACACTCGGGCGCAACTACGGCTCGACGATCCAGGACCAGGAGCGCAATCGCGCCGCCTTCGAAGAGGCATACGAGCTCATCCTGAAGGCGTGGACGGAGCCGTCCTTCTCGCACCACGGCGAGAACTTCTCGATCCCGCCCACCTACACCAAGTGGCACCATGCCCAGACCATGGAGCTGTTCAGCCAGCCCGGCTACGGCCGGGCGCTGGAGGACGTGCTCAAGGTGGGCAAGCCAGACCTGTACTCGGGCGGGAACCCGGTCGTCGCCTCCACCACCGTGCTCAAGGAGATCAGCGTCTTCCCCCAGCCGGTGCAGAGGCCCTATCCGCCGCTGTGGATGCCGCTGACCAGCGAGCGCTCGATCCGCTACGCCGCCGCCCAGGGGATGAACGGCGGGTTCATCGCCGAGCCGATCTGGCGGCTGAAGATCAACTTCGAGCAGTACTACGACGAAGCGGAGAAGCGCGGCTGGCCAGACCGCTTGAACCGTGGCCGGTTCAAGTACGGCTGGGACGCCGACAAGCACCGTGGGCTGCTGGTGGCGCGGATGACGCACATCATGAAGGACCCCAACAACCGCGCCGAGCTCGAGCGCGTGGCGCTGGGCGCCGAGCTCGGCTGGTCGTACTACGGCGGATTCGGCTTCGCCCCGCTGCTGGCCAACCCCGATGAGAAATTTGCCGCCGACATGCGAGTCCCGTTCGAGCTGCTGCGGGACCGTGGCGTGGCGCTCGTCGGCACCGCGGAGCAGGTCGCGGAGCAGATCCTTCGGATCAAGCAGGAGGTAGGGTTCGAGGACTTCTTCTTCGTCGCCTGGCTGGAGCTGGGGGGCTTTGCCGCCGAGGAGATCGAGGAGCAGATGTACCTGTTCGCGGAGGAGGTGCTGCCGATCCTCCGCCGCGAGTGCGGCGGCTCGCCCTGGGAGCAAGCGGCGCTGGCAGGCACCGGCGCCTGAGCCCACTCCGACATCGGAACCTCGGAGGCGAAGCCGGCGACTCGATGGCGGGGGAAGTCGGGGCCAAGCGCCGGGTTCGCGTGGGAGGGAGGTGAGAGCGCCATTCGGGTCTGCGGAGTGTTGAAGCTGCGGCCAGCCGCTGCGCGGGGCAGGCGCTGAACAGCAGGCAGTGCCTCAGTAGGGCCGTAACGGGTATGGGGAAAACCCACCTGCAGGGGGAGACATGCACGGAGAAGCAGCGGCTGTCCCGGCGGCTGCTCAGCCAAGCCTGGCTAAGGGGGCCATCGGCCTGGCAGGACAACTGTTCCAGTCGATTACCCACATGGCGCCCGCCGCGGGCGTCATCTTCAGCGCGCAGTACATGGCAACCAAAGGCGGCGGGTCCCTCACCCTGGCCTGGATCCTCGCCACCATCGCCTGTCTGCTCACCGCGCTCTGCCTGAAGGAAGTAGTTCGCAAGGTGCGTAGCGCCGGTGGCTACTTCGTGATCCACTCGGTGGCGCTCGGCCACTTTGTCGGCTTCACCACGAGCTGGCTCTGGTTCCTGTTCGAGCCGCTGGTGCCGGCGGCACTGGCGATGCTGTTCGGCCAGGTGTTGTCCGACTTCCTGGTCGCGGAGATCGGGGTCTTCGTCCCCTGGTGGCTGATCGCGATCTTGATGGTCGGCATCCTGACCTTCACGTCGTACGCTGGCATCCGGCAGTCCTCACGCACCACGGTGGTCCTGGGGACGCTGGAGATCGCGGTGATGTCGATCCTGGCGCTCGCCTGGATCATCCGGGCCGGGGCCAACCAGCCCGTCATCTCGTTCAGCCCGGCTTCGTCCCCGCTCGGCTGGGGCGGGGTCTTCTTCGCCACGGTCTACGGCATCCTCAGCTTTCTCGGCTTCGAAGCCGGGGTACCACTGGCCGAGGAGAGCCACAACGCCCGTCGCTCGCTCACTATCTCGATCATGGCCTCCACGCTCGGCATCGGGCTGTTCTACTGCGTGCTGGGCTACGCCACTGTGGCCGGCTGGGGATTCAGCGATCCGAAGCAGTTCGCTGACGACTTCAGCAACGCAACCAACCCCTACTTCACCATGGGGCAGAACGCGTTCGGAATCCTGGGCGCCCTGCTCGTGCTGTTCGCGATCGGCAACAGCTCTTTCGCCTGCTCGGTGGCCGGGCAGAACGCGGCCACTCGGGTGTACTACTCGCTCGGCCGGGCCGGGGTGTTCCCCAGGTGGCTGTACCACGTGCATGCGAGCAGGCAGACGCCCGATCGGGCGATCTTCCTGCAAGCTGGCCTCTCGACGTGCTTCGCGCTGCTGTTCGGGTTCCTGTTCGGCCCATTCAACGGCTACGGGCTGCTCGGGCTGCTGTTCACGATCGCGCTGATGATCGTGTACTGCATGACCAATGTGAGCTGTTTTGCCCTGTACTTCTTCCAGTACCGCGACGAGTTCAACCCGTTCCCTCACCTGGTCATCCCGGTGCTTGGGACGCTGGTCATGCTGGCGCCGCTGGCCGCGGCGCTGGTGCCGGAGCTCGTGTTCGGCCCGGAGAACGCGAACGTCTATCCGTTCACGCTCGGCCTGCCGATCACGGTGATCTGGTTCGCCATCGGGCTGGTGTTCTATCTCTGGCTCCGGGCGCGCAAGCCTCGGGAGCTGGATAGGATGGCCAACGAGATGGCGATCGTCGAGCTGGTTGGGGAAGACGACGATCCGCGGGCCCGCGCCACCCGAGCGCATCCCGCCATCGGCTAATGCCCCGGAGGGCCGGGGGAGACAGCTCCCCCGGCCCTGCTGTTCGACGCCTGGATCGCCGCTCGGAGCCGGTGCGACCTTGCTGGCTCGCTGGGTCGAGAGCACCCTGAGCGAGGCAGGTGAACCGTACCTGCACTCCAACGCGGCTGCCGGTCAGCATAAGGGAAGGAGGATCCAGGGATATGGCCGATGCCATGCAGAGCAGTCCGCGGCTATCGATCCAAGAGTTTGAACAGATCTTCGCGTCCGTCTGCACCTGGGGCCGCTGGGGCCCCAACGACGAGCGCGGCACGCTGAACTACCTCACCCCCGAGCGGACACGCGCGGCCGCGCAGGCGGTGCGCACCGGCCGGACGGTGACCCTGGCGCTCCCGATCAACACCGTGGCCGGCCCGGACAACCCCAAACCGGCCCAGCACTTCATGGCCACCCTCGGCGACGCGGGCGAAGCCGAGGAGCCTCGCTTCGCCTGCGACTTTATCGGGATGGAGATGCACGGCGACGCGCACAGCCACATCGACGCGCTCTGCCACTGCATCTACCGTGGGCGACTGTACAACGGCGTGCCGGCGAGCAGCATCACGTCACGCGGAGCAGCGCGCGAGGGGATGGACGTGCTGGCGTCCGGGATCGTCGGCCGTGGCGTGCTGCTCGACATCCCCCGCCTGCGCGGGGTGCGCTGGCTGGACCCGGGGACAGCAGTGCTCCCCGACGAGCTGGACGCGGCGGAGGCGGCGCAGGGTGTGCGGCTGGGGGAGGGGGATATCCTGTTGCTGCGCACCGGGCACCATCGCCGCCGCCTGGAGCTGGGCGCCTGGAACGCCGCCGAGGCCAAAGCCGGGCTGCACCCCAGCGCGATGCTCTGGCTGCACGCCCGGCGTGTGGCGGCGTTCGGCGCCGACGGCGATGGCGATGCCATCCCCAGCCCGGTCGAGGCCGTCGCCTACCCGATCCACACGCTGGGGATGAACGCGATGGGGATGCCATTCCTGGACAGCCTCCAGTTCGAAGACCTGGTGGAGGCGTGCGAGGCGGAGGGGCGCTGGGCGTTCCTGATCGTGGTCGCGCCGCTCCGCCTGGTGGGAGGCACCGGCTCGCCGGTCAACCCGATCGCCGTCTTCTGAGCCGCGCGCCACCGCTCCACCCGGAGGCCAGGGCGGCCGGAGGCCGCGGGGCCCTGCCGCCCTGTGCCAGGAGATTCCGGGCGCCACCGCGGCTCAGGCCGGGCGGATGTGGATCTTCGCGTGCCGCGTATCGGGCCGGATCAGTTCGTCGAAGCCGAGCTCCACCACGTCCTCCAGCGGGATCTCGGCAGTGACGATTCGCTCCGCTGGGAGCTTGCCGGTGGCCATCAGCTCGAGGGTGCGGTCGAAATCCGGCGGGGCGTAGGCGAGGTTGCCCTGGATTCGGCGCTCGTAGTTCGTCAGGTCGGCCGGGTGGAGCTGAACCTGCTGGGTGAACACGCCGAACTGCACCATGGTTCCACCCTTACGGGTCGCCGCCAGCGCATCGGCGAAGGCGCGCGGGTTGGCGCTGCACTCGAACACCACATCCGCGCCCCAGCCCTCCGTCGCCTCCCGTAGCGCCTCGGGAACATTGGTGCGGGTCGGGTCGAGCACCGCGGTCGGGCGCACCGCGCGCTCGGCTAGCTCTCGCCGGGCCGGTACGACCTCCGAGATGTAGACCTCGCGGGCCCCGGCCGCCAGCGCCGCCATGGCGGTGAGCTGGCCGATCGGCCCGGCGCCGGTGACCAGCACCACGTCCCCGGGCTGGACCTGGCCGAGGTGGACGGCACGCACCGCGCAGGCTGCTGGCTCCACCAGTGCGCCCTGAGTGAATGAGAGGTGATCTGGCAGCAGGTAAAGCTGGGCGTCCTTCACCCGGACGTAGCGCGACAGCCCCCCGTCACCCGTGTGCAGCCCGGTCACGACCAGCGTGGTGCACAGCGCTGGAACCCCGCGGCGGCACATGCGGCACTGCCCGCAGCCCTGGATCGCAAAAATGGCCACCCGATCACCTGGCCTCGCCCGGGTCACCCTCTCGCCGGCAGCCACCACAGTCCCGGCGATCTCGTGCCCGAGCGTTAGCGGCGCACTCTGCCCGGTCACCGGGTTCGGCTCCACCGGGATGTACTGCGGGCCGTCGGTGTACTCGTGCAGGTCTGTTCCACAGATTCCAGCCAGGGCCACCTCGACAATCGCCTCCCCCGGCCCCGGGCCAGTCGGGTCCGGCCGCTGCTCAATGCGGATATCGCGCTTCCCGTACCACACCGCTGCTTGCATCGAGCCCTCCCATTGCGCGCTGCCGCGCCGCTTGCGATCCTACAACAACAGGCTCGCCGCCGCCTGCCCGAGCCCGGCGGCCGAGCGCTCTCCTGGGGAGACATAGCGCAAGGGCGTGTTCATTTGCCCGTCCGGCGCCCGCCGCCCTATACTTGGTGGTGCCGTGCGAACGGTCAGTGTGTGGTGGGCGTAGCTCAGTTGGTTAGAGCGCCAGGTTGTGGCCCTGGAGGTCGTGGGTTCGAGCCCCATCGCTCACCCCCATCTGCCTGGTGACCACGCTGGCTGCGTGGTCACTTGTACTGTTGGCAGAGATGCGCGGCAGGCGCCCTTAGCTCAGCGGAGAGAGCACGTGGCTTCGGACCACGGGGTCGGGGGTTCGAGTCCCTCAGGGCGCGCCTTTCCCTTTCCTCTTCTCGCCGCGGGCCGCTCGCTCACACCCGTTCGCGTTCCTTCCGGAAGTTCAGGCAGTAGTGGTGGTGGGTGTTGCTCACCCATGCGTGGAACATGCCGTACGGGGCGAGCCGCTGGTCATCCTGCAGCCAGATCCGCTCGTCCTTGAGGGTGAAGCGCTCGCCGAGGCGCCGCGCCAGGTCCCACGCCAGCGGATACATCCGGTTGCCCTTCTTGACGTTTTTCACCACCACCGTGAGGTATGCGCCTGGCCGGAGCAGGGCGTGGACCTGGTCGAAGATCGCGCCCACCTCCTGGACGAAGCGGTCGTAGTCCGCAATGTTGCCGAGGTCGGCCGCGTCGTCGGAGTATGCCAGTGGCAGGCCTCGCGCCCGCCGCTCGCGCTGGCCTTCGAACCCCTTGCGGCGCAGCATGTCCCAGTATGGGGGGCTGGTCAGGCAATAATCGGCCTGGGGAAGGTCGAGGTCCAGGAGCGCACGCGCGTCGGCGCACAGCAGCCGCCAGGGCGGGGAGGATTCACCAAGCTCGGCCGCAAGCCGGGCCAGTCGCTCCTGGGCAATGGCGGCGAAGGCGGGGTTCAGCTCCACCCCCACCGCCTCGCGCCCGGTGGCGAGCGCGGCGAAGAGGGTGCTCCCCGTGCCTGCCATTGGGTCCAGCACCCGCTGCCCGCGCTTGGTGAAAAAGGTAATGAACTGCTCGGCGAGCGCCTCGGGGAATTTGCCCGGGTGGGTGAGCACCCCTGCGTCGCGGCGTGGCGGGTTGAGCACAAACCAGCTCTTCTGAAACTTGATCCATTCTCTTGGGGAAAGATCGTTCAGGCGGTTGACGAACTGTCGGCGTGGCACGGCTTCCCCGCGGGGCGGGGACATGACAAAAAGGCCCGAGGGACGTAGCCCGACCGCGCAAGTGAGCCGGGTGGGCGCTACCCATCAGCGGCCGGGAAGGCGGTGTGGCACCCGGACGGCTGCTGACGAACGCGCTCCGCGTTCTCCCTGGGGCCGGCCCTGATCGCTCGGGCCAATCATAGAGTACCAGAGGCCGAGCCGGGCCAGAGCAGTCCCAGCATTACGGCTCCATCACGACCCCCCACGGCTGCGAGTGGCAGCCGTCGTGCACCGCCCCCGACGGCCTCTGCCCCGCTTGCGCGCCGGGTCGTCGGCTGTGACAGAGAGCTGTCACGGCGATCGCGCAGGCTTGCAAGAGCCAGGACCTGAACGCGCGACGGGGGAACAGATCGATGCCCAGCACGCAGAGCACGACTCACCCAGACGACCGACCGCCGACCGCCATCTGGAGCCCCCTGTTGCTCACTCGTCGGTGGAGCTACCAGCAGGTAGTGATCCCGGCTAGGCTGCTGATTCAAACGGACGAGCAGGTCCGCATCGCGTGTCCGGCGCTGCTGACCCAGCTCCGGCAGGCCCTGGCGGATGGCTGGGAGATCTACGGGGCGGAACGCTGGCCCCGACCCCTGTTCGGCGAGGACCCGAAGCGGCCACAGTCCCGTGATACTCCCCCATCGTCGCATTCGCTCCTGCTCGTGCTCCGTCGCCGGCGGTCGGCCAGTGGCGCAGCCCCTGCCACCTCGGCGGTGCCAGCCCCGCGCCAGGCCGCCCGCGGCGACACGGTCCGGCCTGCGCGCACCTCGCCCGCGGGCTGGGAGCTGGTGCGCGCCGGGTCCTCGGTGCTGCACCTGCGCCTGGGCAACAGCGGCCAGACCCGTTGTGGACGCCTGACCACCGCGCACGTCGCTTTCACCGGCATGCTGGACGGCGTGGAGGGGCTCTGCCCGCTCTGCCGCGATGCCAGCCTGCCGGCCGATGGATGAGCGGTCAATGCCGCTGCCCACAGCGGTGAGGGCGGTGGATGGAATGGCCGCACCGGGTGAATCCGTGGAGCGTGGCACGGCCGTACATCCGGAGCCGGGGGAACCGGAGTACACCGAGGAGCAATCGGGCGGGGAAGGAGGCAATGGAGCGTCGGAGGGGTAGGGCCACGAAGCGGCGCCTCGCGGTTCGGGGCTGGATCATCGGGCAGCAGGTTCGGCAAGTCTCACAGCTCCCTGAGGAGGATTATCCATGCGCATCCCGACTGAACTGGCGCGGCGACCGATGCTCGCCCCGGCTCTTGGCGCAACGCTGCTGGTGCAGACGCTGCTGCAGGGCGGGGCGGTCCAGGCCGCCTCTTCGTCGAGCAACTCCTATCAGCGGACGAGCCTGGTCTCGGACCTGCCCGGGGTCGCGCGGGTCACCGACCCGCACCTGGTCAATCCCTGGGGTCTGTCCGCCAGTCCAACCGGCCCCTTCTGGGTCTCGGACAACGGGACCGGGCTGGCTACCATCTACGACGGCCACGGCACCCCGTCGTCGCTGGTCGTCACCGTCCCGCCCCCGGCCGGCAGCAGCGGGACGGCCGCGCCGACGGGCAACGTCTTCAACCCTACCTCTGACTTCGTCGTGATGCAGGGCGGGACGTCGGGCCCCAGCCAGTTCATCTTCGCCACGGAAGACGGCACGATCTCCGGCTGGAATCCGGCGGTCAACCCCACCATGGCGGTGCTGGCCGTGGACAACTCCGCCTCGGGCGCGGTCTACAAGGGGCTGGCGCTGGGCAGCAACGCCAGGGGCAACTTCCTGTTCGCCGCCAACTTCCACGCTGGCACCGTGGACGTGTTCGATGCCCACTTCACCCCGGCCACCCTGGCCGGGAGCTTCCATGACCCGGCGCTCCCGGCCGGCTATGCGCCGTTCAACATTGCCAACATTGGCGGCCAGCTCTTCGTCACCTATGCCGTGCAGGACGCGGACAAGCACGACGACGTGCCCGGTTCGGGCCACGGGTTCATCGACGTGTTCGACACCAATGGCAATCTCGTCCGCCGCTTCACCTCGCACGGCCCGCTCAATTCGCCCTGGGGGCTAGCCCTGGCCCCGGCGGACTTCGGGAAGTTCAGCGGCGATCTGCTGGTGGGTAACTTCGGTGACGGCCGGATCAACGCCTTCGACCCAACCAGCGGCGCTTTCCTCGGGACGCTGCGCGATCGCGAGGGGAACCCGATCGCCATCCCCGGCCTGTGGGCGCTGCGGTTCGGCAACGGTGGCCAGGCCGGCGATCCGCATACCCTGTTCTTCACTGCGGGGATCGTCCACGAGCAGCACGGTCTGTTCGGCTCGCTCCAGCACCAGGATGAGTGATCCTAGCCTTGCTCGTCGCGCCGCTCAGGCATGGCAGCGCCCGGCCGACCTGACACGGCGCTGATCCGGCGCTCCCCGCTCGGGTGGATGCCGTGTGGCGCGGCCACTTCTGTCTGAGCGGGGAGCGCGCTTCCCCGGCCCCTCACGCTCAGCGCCTCTCGGAGCGGCCACCCGTGTGGTGCGTGCAGCGCCCATGGGAAGGGCGCCGAGCACAGCGGGGACTGCGTGCTCCACGCTCCCGCCAGCCCACGCCCTTGACCGAGAGTGGCGGCTTGAGCTCGCGGAGAGGCGAAAGTACCAGCGGCGGCTCAACTGGGGACCCGCGAGTCCTGCTCGATCGCCCGAGGTGAGGCAATACTCCACCCAGCGGGAGCTGCTCCCGCCCGAACACGCGTTCCGTCGAGCAGTGTGATGGCATCGTTCGTTGCCCGGCAATTGCGCTGGCCCTCGGCTGCTGGCCTGCTCCTGGCCTCGGCCGCGCGCAGGCTGCGCCGGGGATTCCATCGCTTCTCTCGCCCTTCCCCGCTGGCTACGCGGGTCCTGCGGCTGTTCCTGGTCTGCTGCCTCGCGATGCTGCTGGTCACCACCGCGCTGGTGCGGACACAGGTCCAGTTGGCGGAGCAGCAGGCACAGGAACAGACCGACTCGCTGGCCACGCTCGCAGCCTCCAGCGTGGGAGAATGCCTGATGAATGGGCTGAATACCGCGACAACGATCAGCCGCCTGCCGCTGTTCTGGAGCGGGACGGATGAGGACCGCGATCGTATTCTGGCCGCGCTGGCGGCACCACGGCCCGAGGTCTATGCCCTGGCCTTCATGACCGCCGATTTTCAGACCCACGGGGCGTCAAACTTCGACCCGCTCCAGGGCCGCCCGAGCCTGGCCGAACGAGCCTATGCGCGCCAGGTCGTCGAGACCGGACAGCCGGCGTTCGCCAGCGAGATGGTCCATTCCATCGATGCCAACGTCCCGATCCTACCCCTTGCATTCCCGGTGCACGATGCCGGATCGACCGGGGCAGCCGGCTACCTGGTCGTTGCCCTGAAGCTCGCGCGGCTCCCGCCGATCTGGGACGACGTCGGGCTTCCACCAGGCAGCAGCGTGCTGTTGGTGGATACACGCAGTGGCAACGTGCTCGCCAGCAACGCCACCGCCTCCGACGTGCCAGCGCGGCTGGAGGCGGACATTCTGGCAACCCTGCAGCGCCCGTCCCCGCCCCTGGGGTCGAGCCTGCCGCCTGACAGCGCGTACATTCGCTCCTGGGCTCCGATCGACGGCTCCCCCTGGGCGGTCATCGTCTCGGTGCCGAGGGCGAGCGGGATAGGGGCTATGTATGCTGCGGCCGCGGCCCACGTGCTCATGCAGACGGCCATCGCGGTGCTCATCCTGGGCCTGCTGGTGCTGCTGTGGCTGCGCTCGTCGGCGCGACTCGCCGCCCTGCAGAAGACGGTGGGACGCTGGGCGGCTGGAGATTGGGCGGGCCGGGCGCGGCTTTCGGGCACTGACGAGATCGCCGAGCTGGGCCGGGCGTTCGACGCCCTGGCGGATCGACTTCAGTGCGCGCTCCAGCACCAGCAGTCGATCCTCGATTCCGTCGCGGAGGGCGTCATCGGGGTGGATTGCGAGGGGCGCGTCCTCTTCGTCAATCCGGCCGCCATGGCGCTGACCGGTTATGCCAGCGAGGACCTGGTAGGCCAGGACCTGCACCGGCTGCTGCACAGCCGGCGGGTAGACGGCACGCCGTATCCACGGGACGCCTGCCCGATTCAGGCGACCTTGCGCGAAGGGGGTGTCCAGCGGGTGACGGACGACGTGTGCTGGCGCAAGGATGGCACCAGCTTCGCGGTCGAGTTCGTCAGCACCCCGATCTTCAAGGATGGCCAGATCGCCGGAGCCGTCGTCACCATCAGCGACGTGACCGAGCGCCGGCGCGTTGAGGAGGCGCTACGCGCAAGCGAAGCGCGCAAAGCGGCGATCATCGAATCAGCCCTGGGCTGCGTGATTAGCTTCGACCACGCAGGCCTGATCGTCGAATTCAACCCGGCCGCCGAGCAGACGTTCGGCTACCAGCGAGACCAGGTGCTCGGCCAGGATGTCAGCCTGCTACTCCCCGAGCGGTCCCGCGAGCCGTTCCAGCGCAGCCTGGCCAGGGGATTCACCGGCGGGGAGTTCGGCGCGCTCAACACGCGGCTGGAGTGGACCGCGCGCCGTGCGGACGGCAGCGAGTTCCCAGCCGGCCTCACCCTCACCGCGGTCCGCTATGGGGATCGGCCCGTCTTCACTGCGTTTCTGCGCGATCTGACCGAGATCGCCCGGACGGAGATCGAGCTGCGGCAAGCACAGAAGCTGGAGGCGGTCGGCCGCCTGGCGGCCGGGGTTGCGCACGAGATCAATACCCCGATCCAGTTCGTCGGAGACAATACCCACTTTGTGCGCGACGCGCTCGACTTGCTCTGGGAGCTGCTCGCGGCCTACCAGCGGCTCTTCGAGGTGGCCACTCAGGGAGTGGTCGATCCCACGGTGCTCGAGCAGGTGCGCCTGGCCGAGGAGGCCGCCGACCTGCCCTATCTGCAACAGGAGATCCCGCGGGCGCTCGACCAGGCGCTGGAGGGGGTCGAACGGGTGGCCAGCATCGTCCGGGCGCTCAAAGTCTTTGCCCACCCCGACCAGCCGGAGCAGGTCGCCGCTGATCTGAACCAGGCGCTGCGGAGCGCGATCACCGTCGCCCGTAACGAATGGAAGTACGTGGCCGAGGTGGAAACGGACTTTGGGGATTTGCCTCCAGTCACCTGTCGGCTGGGGGACGTGAATCAAGTGCTGCTCAACCTGCTGGTGAATGCCGCCCACGCCATTGCGGACGTGCCGCGGCCGGACGGCGAGAAAGGGCGCATCCGGATCCGGACCGCCCATGAAGGCGATGCCGTGGTGATCCAGGTGAGCGACACCGGCTGCGGGATCCCGGAAGCGATCCGGGAGCGGATCTTCGATCCCTTCTTCACGACCAAGGGGGTCGGGCGCGGCACCGGCCAGGGGCTAGCGCTCGCTCGCTCCGTGGTGCGGCAGCATGGCGGGACGATCACCGTGGACAGCGAGGTGGGTGTGGGCAGCACCTTCACCATCCGGTTGCCGGTACAGGGAGCGCCGCTGCCGCTCGTGGCGGGGAGAGCCGCGTGACACGCATCCTGTTCGTGGACGACGAGCCCCGCATTCTCGAAGCGCTGCAACGGCTGCTCCGGCCGCAGCGCCGCGAATGGGAGATGGTCTTCGCGGCCGGCGGGGAGGCCGCGCTGGCAGCGCTTGCCGCGGCGCCGTTCGACGTGGTCGTAACTGACATGCGGATGCCGGGCATCGACGGAGGGACGCTCCTGCGGCGGGTGCAGCAGGACTATCCGGACACCATCCGGATCGTGCTGTCGGGGCACACAGAGCTGGAATCGGCGCTCCGCGCCGTGCCGGTCGCCCACCAGTTCCTCTCCAAGCCCTGCGACCCGCAGACGCTGCGCGAGGTAGTCGAGCGGGCCTGCGGCGTGCGCGCGCTCCTGCACGACGATCGGTTGCGGATCACCCTGGGAGGCCTCTCCTCTCTCCCCTCAGAGCCGCATGCCTATCGCCGGCTGCGCGACCGGCTGGCGAACGCGGACGTCCCGCTGAGCGAGGTGGTGCAGATCGTGGAGCAGGACATGGGGTTGTGTGCCAAGCTGCTGCAGTTGGTGAACTCCGCGTTCTTCGGGCTCCGGCAGCGCGTCTCCTCTATTGAACGCGCGGTGGCCTACCTGGGGCTCGGGATGTTGAAGAACCTCGTGCTCTCGCTGGAAGTGTTCCGTGCCTTTGAAGCGAACGCGGCGCTCTCACCCGGCCGGCTGGCGGCGCTCCAGCAGCACGGCCTCCATACCGCGCAGATCGCCACCCGCCTGCTGCCTGACCGGCGCCAGGCGGATGATGCGTTCACCGCGGGGATGCTGCATGATATCGGGCAGCTCATTCTGGGGGCCTGCCTGCCCGACGAGTATAGAAGCGTGCTGGAGACGGCGCAACGGGAGCAGCAGCCGCTCTTCCTGGTGGAGCGTGGCGTGCTGGGCATTAGCCACGCAGAGGTGGGAGCATACCTGCTCAGCATCTGGGGCCTCCCGTACCCGGTTGTCGAAGCGGTCGCCTACCACCACCAGCCGGCCCAGGTCGCGCGGACCGGCTTTGACGCCGTCGCCGCGATCTACGTAGCCAACGCGCTGGCCCATCAATCGCTGCCGGTGGCGGATGGCCAGGCGCTGGCCCAGCCACCGCTGGATCTCAGCTACCTGGACGCGCTCGGAGTGGCCGACCAGCTCCCGGTCTGGCAGGAGCTCGCCCGCGAGCTGAGCGTGACTGCGAGGGAGGCATGATCGAGAGTAGTACGCGCACACGTGTGCTGTGCGTCGACGACGAGCCGCACGTGCTGGAGGGGCTTACGCGCGTCCTGCGCCTGCGCTGCACCGTGGCCAGCGCCACCAGCGGGGCACAGGCGCTCGACGTGATCGAGCGCGAGGCGCCGTTCGCGGTAGTGATCTCGGACCTGCGGATGCCGGGCATGGACGGGGTGGTCTTCCTGCAGCGCGTCCGGCAAGTGAGCCCTGATTCGATCCGCATCCTGCTGACCGGGTACGCCGACCTGGATGCCGCCATCGCGGCGGTCAACGAGGGGCACATCTTCCGCTTCCTGAGCAAGCCCTGTCCGCCAGACACGCTGCTGAAAGCGCTGCGCGCCGCGGCTGAGCAGCACCGCCTGATGCTGGCGGAGCGAGTGCTGCTGGAGCAGACCCTCCACGGGTGCGTCAAGGCGCTCACGGACATCCTGGCTCTGGCCAGCCCCCTGGCGTTCGGCCGGGCAACGCGCGTCAAGCAGGTCGTGAGCAGCCTCGCCACCGCAGCCCAGGTGGCGGACCGCTGGTCCGTCGAAGTGGCGGCGATGCTCTCGCAGATCGGCGCCGTCAGCCTGCCCGGCGACACGCTGGAGCGGGTGTACTACGGCCAGGCGCTGAGCGCGGAGGAGCAGGAGATGCTTAGCCGCGTGCCTCGGGTGACACAGCAGCTCCTGGGCGGCATTCCGCGCCTGGATTCCGTGCTGGACATCCTGACCTACCAGGCGAAGCGCTTCGACGGGAGCGGAATGCCGCGCGACAGCGTGAAAGGCGAGGCGATTCCCTGGGGTGCGCGCGCTCTGAAGATCGCCATGGACTTTGATGTTCTCCAGACGCAAGGGCTCGACCCTGCTGCCGCCCTGGAAGTGATGCGGGGCCGGGCAGGTTGGTACGACCCGGCGCTGCTCGGCGAGCTGGCACGGATCGCAGGAGCCGACAAGTCCCCCTCCAGGCTCCGCGAGATTCCACTCCGCCTGGTGCAGCCAGGAATGGTGTTCGTGGAGGACGTACGGACGCGCGGCGGAGTCATGCTCATCGCCCGCGGGCAGGAGGTGACCGAGGCCCTGGTGGAGCGGGTCAGGAACCTGGCGAAGCACGCGGACGTGGCCGAGCCGGTACGGGTCATGCTCAAGGATCCAGCAGGCGCAGGCAGCGCGGCGGCGCCGAACGGAGCGGCACGGGCGTAAGCCGCGGGCGGTACGGTTTCGCCGCCAGGCGCCGCCGAGACGCGCCGGCCGCTGGCTGCCAGGGCACTGGTCCTGGCAGCCAGCTACGCCAGGTCGAATACGGCACGGGCGAAGGCGTCCAGCTCCTGGTTGAACTTCTCGGGCTCCTCCAGCATCGGGACGTGGCCGCTGCGGTCGAAGACAACGAGCTGGGTGCCTGGGATCACCCGCGCCAGGTACTCGCCGTCGCTGATCGAGTACATCTTCGGGTCTGTCCCAAAGAACACGCGGGTGGGGAAGTCGATCCGCGGGAAGGCGGGAAAGCAGTTCACCATAGTCTGGAAGTAGAACGAGACCGTGGCGATGTGCGCTGGGCAGCGCGCGTACTCCCGCGCCATCCATTCCACCTCATCGTCGGTGGCGTGCATCCGCATCGCCCGCATCCACTCGCGCAGCAACACCTCGCGGTCCGTCTGCAGCCGGTGCATCATCGTGTAGAACTGATCGAGGGTGACGATCCCGCCCGGATACTGCTCACTGCGGAGATCGCTGGCACTCTGGCCGACGAAGACCATCGCCCGGGCCTGGCCCCGCCCGTACTGGAGCACGTAGGTCCACAGGACGAGCGAGCCCATCGACCAGCCCACCATCAGGCACTCCTCGGCGCCCATGCCGGCGACGAAATCTCGCACGTCCTGTGCGTACTGTTCCATGGTGTGGCCGTGCTCGGTCTTATCCGAGTCGCCGTGCCCACGGAAATCGAGGGCGAGCACCCGGTAGCGCGCAGCCAGGAAGTCGACGTTCTCCTTGAACCAGTTCATGCTGCTGGACCAGCCGTGCAGCAGGACGATCGGCCGTCCGGCGCCTAGCTCCACGTACGCGAGCTTCGTCCCATCCGGCGTGGTGAAGAACGAGCGGGGCAGGGTCTCCAGATCCATCGGGGCATTCCTCTGCTTCGAGCGTCGTCTCGGCGTTCCGTCCGCCAGTGTATGCGGCGACCGGGCGGGGAGCAAACGCCGCCCAGCACAGGTAGGAGGGCGTGAAGCGACGTCAACCACCGCCGATCGGTCGAACGGGGCCCATGGACTTCTGGCCAGTGAAGCTCAGGCAGGGAGACTCCCCGGTGGCGCGCCGGGCTCACAAATCGACTCGCCGCGGCGCAGCCAGCCGCTATACTGGCTGGCGCATGCTCACGCTGAGGTCTGCTATGGCGCGGCTGTTGCTTCCGGCGATCATCGTCCTGGCGCTGCTCGACGGCCTGATCCACCTCGGGCTCGACCTGTTCATCATGCCGAATCTCCGCAACTCCCTGGCGATCCTTTTCCTGCTTAGCTTCCTGGGCTACCTGGTGCTGGTCGGCGCGTTCCTGTACACCCAGCGCGCCTCGCTGACCCAGCGCCGCTGGGTCGACGGCGCGCTCATCGTGTACGCGCTCATCCTCTTGGGCGCCTGGCTGAGCCGCGGCGGGCCGAACCCGCGCGGGTTCGGCTTCGTCCCGCTCGGCTATCTCTCCAAGGCGATCGAGGTGCTGCTCATCCTGGCCCTCATCGTCCACGCGGCCACGCTCGGCCAGGAGAGCCAGCCCCGGGCGATGGCGACGCAGGAGTAGCCGCTCCGGCCAGGACCCGTCCTGGGACCACCCGCCCCCACACTCCTCCGCGGATGTGCCCGCTGCGGTGCCTGCCTGCCCGCAACCCCTGACCCGGTTCCCAGCGGGGCAGCGGCAGCGTAGGATGAAGTAGGGAGCGCGGCGGGCGGAGAGGAAGCAAGGAGGAGGAGGATGCCTACCTACGTGGTTCTGTACCGGTTCACCGACCAGGGGGCGAAGGATATCAAGAACTCGCTCCAGCGAGCGCGCGAGGCGCGCGCTGAGAACGAACGGCGCGGCTTCAAGGTTCACGGCATCTACTGGACCCAGGGGCGGTACGACCTGGTCGCCGTCGTCGAGGCGCCCGACGAACAGGCGATGATGGCCGGGCTGTTCAATATCAACAGCGCCGGCAACGTCCGCAGCGAGACACTGCGGGCGTTCACCGAAGCCGAGATGGAGCCGATTATTCAGAAGATGTGAGACGTTGGCGACGCCGCCCACGCCCGCCCGCGCTCCCTCCCCTGTCCCCTTGACTCCCGCGCGGCCGCGCTGAGCCGGCAGCATGGCTCCTGCCCTCACTGCCCAGGAAGCCAGGAAAGGCGTGATGCAAGGAGACCTGGACGCGCGGGTGCAGCCAGCCTCTCTGCTCCTCCGGGCACGCGGCGCCGAATCACTCCCGTGGGAGGGCTGCCCTGCTCATAGCGCGCTCGGCTGAACCCGCGCGCGCGACGCTGCTACTCGTCTGCGTCGCGCTCCTGTTCGTCGCCGGCACGCTGGCCGTGGTGCTCGGGTTCGCGCTGGACCGCCCCACCCGGGAGGTGCAGGACCTGGCCGGGCGCTACTTCAGCGCGGTCGAGCGCAAGGACCTGGAGGCGGCGCTCGAGACGCTGGCGCCCGCTGAACGGGCCCGCTGGGCAGGTTGGGTGGACGACCAGACGGGCAACCACTACCAGGTGGAGGGTCTCGCGGTCCGCACCCCGCCGCTGCTTGCCCGCCTGGCCGGCGCAAGCGGCGATCCCATCGAGGCGACTATCACGGCCCGGATCACCCTGGAGAACGGGGAGCAGTGGCCGCGCCCTGGCGTAACCGTGGTTCGGCTGAGGCGGGAGGGAGGCCGGCTCTACTTCCTGGAGCCGCCCTATCGCCCAGCGGAGGGGCCAGGACAATAGTTGGTTACGACTCCCGCTCGTGGCCGCGGAAGGAGAGGCGGATGGCTGTGCCCCCGAAGCCGAAGGCGGCCCGGAGCCGATTCTCCAGGTAGCGGCGGTAGGAGAAGTGCACCAGCTCGGCGTCGTTCACGAACAGGGCGAAGGTCGGCGGCCGCTGCCCGACCTGAACGGCATAATAAACCTTCAGCAGCTTGCCCCGGTCGCTGAGCGGGTGCGCGCTCACCGCCTCGTGTATGACCTGGTTGAGCTGAGAGGTGGGGATGCGCTTGCTGCGCTGCGCCTGGATCTCCTCGGCCAGCTCCCAGACGCGGCTAACCCGCTGCCCGGTGAGCGCGGACAGGTACACGATCGGCGCCCAGTCGACGAACTGGAGCTCACGGCGAATGAGCGCGGTGAACTCGTCGGCGACCTTCGGGTGCTTGACCACCAGGTCCCACTTGTTCACCGCCAGGATGAGCCCCTTGGCCGCTTCCTGGACGTAGCCGGCGATGTGCGTATCCTGGGCGGTGATGCCCTGGGTGGCGTCGAGCACCAGCACCGCCACGTCGCAGCGCTCGATCGCCCGCTCGGCCCGCAGGACACTCCACTGCTCGACGCCGCGCTCCACCCGACCACGGCGGCGGATGCCGGCGGTGTCGATCAGGAGGATGCGGCGGCCGTCCCGCTCCACCAGCGTGTCGAGCGCGTCGCGGGTGGTGCCCGGGATCTCGCTCACGATCGCCCTGGGCTGTCCCAGCAGCGCATTCAGCAGCGACGACTTGCCGACGTTGGGCCGGCCGACAATGGCGAGCGCAAGGTCGATGTCCTCTGGCTCGGCCTCGTGGCGTTCGGGGAGCTGGGCGATGATCGCGTCCAGCAGCTCGCCCGTTCCCGCGCCGTGGATGGCCGAGACCGGAATCGGCTCGCCCAGCCCGAGCTGGTAGAACTGGGCCACTTCTGGCAGCAGCCTGGGGTTGTCGACCTTGTTGGCCGCGACGAGCACGGGCTTGCGGGAGCGGCGCAGCAGATCGGCCACCTCCTCGTCCGCGGGCGCCAGGCCGGCGCTGGCATCCACGACCAGGACGACCAGGTCCGCCTCCTCGATGGCGAACCGGGCCTGCTCGACGATCTCCGCCAGGAAGGCGGCGTCGCCGCCAACGCCGATCCCACCGGTATCGATCACGGTGAACTCTCGCCCGCCCCAATCCGCCGTGCCATACAGGCGGTCGCGGGTCGTCCCGGGGGCCTCGTGGACCACCGCGTAGCGCTGGCCGATGAGACGGTTGAACAGGGTCGACTTGCCCACGTTGGGGCGGCCGACGAGCGCGACAATCGGTTTCGCCATACGATCAGCGGACCTGGTTAGCCTACCGGGATCAAAGCGCTTGACGCCCCGGGCGTTGGCGTGGAAGTCGGGATGGGTGTGCTGGTTGGCGTCGGCGACGGCGTCGGCGTGGGCTGCGCCAGCGTCACCGTGATCTGCTCCGGGGAGATCCGCTCCAGCGACAGCGCCTTTGGAACGGTGACGCTGGGGCTGACGACGTGCTTCCCGGGGCCGAGGCCGGACAGGTCGAGCACCACCTGGAAATCCTTTGGATTCAGATTTTGCAGCGTCGGGGCCGGCCCAGTGATCGTCACATCGACGGACGGCACATCCGACTGCAGCAGTAGTCCCGGCCCCAGGCCGGTTACCGTCGCCGGGACGCGCACAGTCTGTGCCACCTGCAGCGCCGCGATCCGCACCGTGACGTTGACCGGCTGCTGCTGGAGCAAGGAGACGCCGGCGGGCGCCGCCAGTCCGACCGACTCGACCTGGGTGTTGGTCGCGTCCCCGATGTTGATCGGCTGCGTATCGACGAACTCGATCCCCGACAGCGCGCTCGGGTTTCCTACCACCGTGACAGCCACCGGGTCCACCACAACCGCCTCCACGTAGTAGCCGGTGGCCGGGACGCCAGTGATGACCGGACGAACGCCCACCTGCTTGTAGTTCACCTGCTGGCTGACCTGCACCAGCACGTTCACCGCGGGCGGATCGACCTGGACGTTGCGGACCTCGTTGGATTGCGCGTCGACGGGCCGCGGCGCATACGTCGAGTTGATCGTCACCGTTACCCCTTCCAGCCGCAGGTCGACCACCGCCGCGACGACGCGCTGGAGTACGCTCGCCGGTCCCGACACCGTGACCGAGTCGGGCTTGACCACAGGCGGAGCGAAGCTGTAGCCAAACGGTACCGTGCCCGCGATGTCCACCCGCACCGGGACCAGCTTCTGCTCTACCTGCTCCAGGCGCACCGGGACGGTAGGCGGCAGCGCGGTGGGCGTCCCGAGCACGTCCGGATCGAGCTTCTCGATCCGCACCGGCAGGTCGTTGAGCCCGGCGTTCGCCTGCGAGGCGTCCGCGGTCGCGCGGAAGCTCTGCGGCCCCAGCCGCCGCCAGACGTTCTCCGGCGCACGCAGGGCGATGCGCACCGGCGGCGGGTCGCTGGTCACCTGGAGCCCGGCGCGCGCGTTGACCACTTCGACCGGTATAGTAAACGCCGTCACGTCCTGGCGCTCAGGGTTCGCTTCCGCCTGAACCATCGTCCACAGCACGAACGCCAGCACCAGCGCGATCACCGCGCGCAGCGGGTCGATCCCAGGCATCAGATCGTCGAGGTACGCACGCGCTTCCCGCGCAGCCAGCCGAACGGTGGGAACGGCGAGTCCGGCCCGGTGGGCTTGTACAGGATGCCAAGCACCTTGCGCAGCTTGCTTTCGTCCAGGTTGCGCACCATGCGGCCGTTGTGCGCGATGGAGATCTGCCCGGTTTCCTCCGACACCACCACAACCACCGCATCCGTCTGCTCGGTGATTCCGAGCGCGGCCCGGTGCCGGGTGCCGAGCGAGTGGCTGCTGGTCTCGGACAGCGGCAGCACCGCGCCGGCGGCGATGACCCGGTCGCCGCGAATGATCACCGCCCCGTCGTGCAGCGGGGAGTTCGGGTAGAACAGGCTGAGCAGAAACTCGACCCCGACCAGCCCGTCGATCGCGACACCGGTCTGGGCGAACTCGTTCAGCCCGGTCTCCTTCTCCAGCACCATGAGCGCGCCCCAGCGCCGCTCGGACAGGCGGGCGGCGGCGACCGAGACCGCCTCGATCGTCCGGGTCGAGCCGGTTGCCTGCCCCGCGTGGGGCAGGATGCTTCCGGCCCGGCCCACCTGCTCCAGCGCCCGGCGCAGCTCTGGCTGGAAGATGAACAGCGCCCCGATCAGAACGAACGGCCCGGCGTTGCGCACCAGCCAGTTCAGTGTGGTGAGATTGAGCACCGTCCCGAGCAGGGAGCTGAGCGCGAGCAGGATCGCCACCCCGAGCAGCATCTTTTCGGCCGCGGTGCCCCGGATCAGGATCAGCAGCCAGTAGAACAGCGCGGCCACGATGCCGATGTCGACGACACTGCCCACATCGAAGTGCCCCAGGCTGATGAGCAGGTTCTGCAGCCACTCAGTCACGGTCCCCGCCCAGCAGTACGCTCAACACCGCCTTCTGCACGTGCAACCGGTTTTCCGCCTGGTCCAGCACGGCGGACTGGCAGCCGTCCAGCACCTCGTCGGTGATCTCCTCGCCGCGGTGCGCCGGCAGACAGTGCAGGACGACCGCGCCGGGCCGGGCGGCGCGCAGCAGCTCCGCGTCGACCCGGTATGGCTGGAAGATCGGGAGCCGCAGCTCGCGCTCGTTTTCCTGCCCCATGCTGTACCAGGCATCGGTGTACACCGCATCAGCGCTTCGGACCGCGGCCTGCGGATCTTCCAGCAGCCGCAGCTCGCTCCCCGACGCCTCAGCGCGCTCCAGCGCCAGGCGCGTGATCCCCGGGTCCGGCTCGTAGCCGGCCGGGGTGGCGATCCGCAGCCCGAGGCCGACCAGCGGCGCGGCGAGCATGAGGGAATGGGCGATGTTGTTGCCATCGCCCACGAACGCCAGGGTGCGGCCCTCCAGCTCCCCGTAACGCTCGCGCAGGGTGAGCAGGTCCGCCAGGATCTGGCAGGGGTGCTCGGTGTCGGACAAGCCATTGATGACGGGCACGCTGGCGGCCTCGGCGAGCTGGACTACATCCTCATGCAAGAACGTGCGGGCGACGATCCCATGCACGTAACGGCTCAGCACCCGGGCGGCGTCGGCAACGCTCTCGCGCTCGCCGAGCCGGATCTCCTGCGGCGACAGGTACAGGCCGGAGCCGCCAAGCTCGGACATCGCGACCTCGAACGAGACCCGCGTGCGGAGCGACGGCTTCTGAAACACCAGCGCAAGCGTCTTCCCGGCTAACCGGGTGTCGCGCCTGCCAGCCCGGCGCTCCGCCTTGAACCACAGCGCCAGGTCGAGCAAGGACCGGACAGCCCCCGCGTCGAGGTCCGCCATGCTCAGCAGATCCTTCTGGAGCACGCCGCCCTCCGCGGTGGTTGGGGTCACACGAGTATACCACCTGCCCCTGGAGCGGCCTCGGCGATACCGCGCCGGCCGGCCGCTACCGGCCAGAGGCCGGGGTGGGCCGGGCCTTCTTCGGGGTGGGCGATGGCACAGCCGCCGGGCGCGTTGGCGGTGGCGGGGCCGCCACGGTCGGCTGAGCCGGCTTCGGGGTGGCGAGCGGCGGTGGGGTCGCCCGCGCCCCCGGCGCACTCGCCCCGGCCGTGGGCCGAGCCACCACCACTGTCGGCAGGGGCGTCGGCGACGCGCCAGGCCGGCCATTGCCGCTCGCCGCTGGCGCCGCGGCGGTGGCCTGCGCCCGCGGCAGTCCGGGGGTCACCACGCCGGAGAGTGGCGGCGGCGTTCGGACCGGCGCCGCGGTGGGCTCCGCCGGCACGGGCGTGTCCAGGACCCGGGGCTTGGCCGGAGCCGCGGGAGGCGGCGGGGCCGGCTCGCTGTTGCTCACCGCGGGCGCCACCGGCACGCGGGCAACGCTGGGGAGAATCGGCACCTCCGGGGCGGCGATCGGCGTCGGCACCCCATCCTCGTTCGCTGCCTCGGCCCCCGGCGTGGGAGACGCCAGGGCCTCGACCGTCGCGGCGGGCTCCCCCGCCTCAGCCGGGACCGCCAGCGCCGTCGGCGTGCCGCCCCCGGCGGGCGCCGTCGCCGTGACGGCCGGTGGCGTTGCCGAGCGCTCCTGTCCCGCACGGCTCACCAGCACCATGCTCCCAATGCCGAGGCAGTACAGAGCGCTCGAGGCGAGGAACACCATTGCTGCTACCCCGAGCTGAATGCGCTGGCGCTCGCTGAGCGCGTCGTACCAGTTCATCAGGCGACGCTGCCAGCGGGGAGCGGTCAATCTGAGCACAGCCACACGACGACCAGGCACAACCTCTACGCTGGTGGCGAGCCGGGCAGCGTTGCAAACGGCTCGCAGCCGGAGCCAGCACTGTAGCAGGCGCGTCCCGCCCGGTCAAAACTCGCGCGCCGCAGTCCATCACCTGGCGGCAGGCTGGAGCCGGTTGGGGACCCGCACCTCGGCCAGCACTGGCTGCCCGGGCTGGGCTAATGCTTCCGCCAGCGGGAACTGAACGGTGTGGGTTGCGCCGTTCGGATCCTCCAGAGTGAGGGCGCGGATGAGCCACATCTGTCCGTCGCGGTAGCGGAACAGGATGGTGCGGTCCAGCGGCAGCCCGCGATCGTCCACCGTGACCGGGCGCGCAACCAGCTTGTGGCCGCCCAGGTAGGCGAAGCGCGGCGGCGCCCAGCGGCTGCCGGTGATGAGCCAGAGATCCGGCCGCCGATAGGCGGCAGTGAGCGCACCGTAGGCCGACCACGGAGTCTCGAAGACCCCGGTCAGCGTCTGCGCCAGCGGATCGCCAACCCCGGCCAGCCGCTCATCGGTGTCGACCGCGACGAGGAACACGTCGGGCGGGAGGTCGGCAGGGGGAAGCGCCCGCAGGAAGGCCGCGAGCTGCTGCTGGTCCAGGGCGGACCGCGCGGCGTAGGCCCGAGCGTCGCCCGCCAGGCAGAGCGTCGCCCCGAGGAGCAGGAGCCCAGTGATAGCCAGGACGGTGCGCTCCGCGAGCGGGCGGCGGAGTCGTTGTGCCAGCCAGGACAGTGTCGCTCCAACCGCGAGCGCCAGCCCAGCCATGGGAAAGTACAGCAGCCGCGGCTCGAGCATCTGGCCAGGCACCAGACTCACGGGCAGCAGGAGCGTGCCCACGGCCCAGGCCAGCCCGGTGGCGGCGACGAGCCCATGCCGCCACGCGTCCGCCTGCGCTGCTTCCCTGTCGGCAGGCCAGGTGGCGAGCGTGAAGATGGCCGCGGCGACGGTGAGAACGAATAGCGCCGCTGCCACAGGAGTGTGAACGACGACGCCGACGCCCAGCGTGAACCCCTCGGCCAGCAGCGCCAGCCCCCAGCCCGGCGCGACCGTCTTCCAGACGAGCGCAGCCAGGACGCCCTGGGCGCGCATAACGAGGCCGCCCGGGCTCAGGTCGAGCCCTCCGCGCGAGGCGACGTACGAGGAGCCGTAGTAGATCAGCCGGTAGAGAGCCGTGCCGGCCAGCAGCGGGGCGACGACGAGCGCCCCGCCCCGCATAGCCCGCTGCCAGAGCGCCAGATGGCCAGAACGCGCCCCCGCGGCCAGGGCGAGCAGCGGCACCAGGCCCAGGGTGGCGACCAGCGCCTCGACACAGAGCAGTGAGCCGAGGAAGGCGAGAGAAGCGAGCGCCAGCCAGAGCAGGAATCCACATCGATGGGTCAGCGCGCTCCAGCAGGCGTGCAGGAACAGCAGCATGAACGCGGCGGCCAGCAGGTACCCGGACGACCCGATCCAGAGCACGACCTCCTGGGCGAAGATGGGCATGAGCACGAGCCAGCCGGCAACCACAGCCGCCAGGCGCGAGCCGAGCAGTCGGTACGCGAGCCAGCCGAGCAGCAACGCGTTGAGCCCGGCGCCGGCCGCGAGCCCGATGCGGACCAGCAGCTCGTGCGCGGGCGCCAGTCCGGCCAGCGTGGTGACCAGCAGCCAGGTCAAGGCGCGGGTGGGGAAATAGGGGATGCGGAACGGATCGCCCAGCGGCCGCCACTGGCCAGTTAGTGGATTGATCGCCGCGTTACGGTTGATGTAGTCGTCCAGATACAGCCCCCGCTGCCAGACAGACAGGTACCCGAGGAGCAGGCAGAGCAACGCTGGGAGCAGCCAGCTCCAGCGACACAGGGCCAACCAGCCCCTCCGAGCCGCGGGAGGCGAGGTGGGCGCCGCCCTGACCTGCCGGGCCCCTTGCACCAGGAGAGCATCCGCGAGCGCCGGCCGCAGCGGAGCAGTGATCCTGCTGCTGAGAGGAACGCTCATGGCTAACTGGCTGAAGACAGCGCTAAACACTCTGTGACCCCTCGAACCAGTTCGCCGCAGGGTCAGGCATCGGGGAGCAGCAGCGGGTCGCTCCAGACAGCCGTCGGAACGGGGGCAGCCGGTGTCCCCACCGCGCGCGTCTCGAAACGCAGCTCGACGCTCTGCCCCGCGTACCGGCCCAGGTCGATCTCAGCATCCACCCAGTGCTCCTCCGCACGATCCTGCGGGTCGAAGGTGTAGCGGAACAGCTCATCGAGGCGCTGATCCTGGAGGACCACGATCCGGAACTCCACCCCGGCGGCAGGACTGCTCTGCACCTCCTGGTCCGCATCCTCGCTCTGATCGGGCACGAGCCCGATCCCGAACTGCAGCCGGGCCCGTTCGGGTACCCGCAGCGGGTAGCTGATGCGGGTTGTCCCCCCGTGACTCGGCGGAGGCGCGAGCAGCGCCCGGCGGGGCACTGCCGCGATCTCCACCACGCCCGGGCTGCCATCGTCCGCGGTCATCGGATGTACCGCGAGGGGATCGCCTTCGACGCGGGCCGTCGCCCAGTCGCGGAGCGCGCTCCAGGGAGCGAGCAGGCTCCGGCGCACGTAGACGAGCGCCTCGCTCCCATCCGGGAGCGGCCGCCGGGCTAGGAGCGCAAACTCCCGGGCCGTCTCGTACCCGAGCTCCGTGCGCGGATCCGCGACGTCGGCGGCAAAGGTCGTCAGCCCGCGCGTCCCGAACCGGGGGATGCCGCCGAGGCCCGTCTTGGAGACGATCATGTCCGCGTTCCAGAGCGCAGCCCGACTGTCGCCATCCGCGGGGTCCCAGCCGCCGCTGTAAAACAGCAGCGGCTCATCCGCCACCAATCCCTGGTAGATAAACGCGTCGGAATGGAAGAACCGGAGCGCCGGGATCACCGCCACGGTTGCCCGCGGCAGCCCCAGCGCCTGGCGGGTGCGGCGCAGGATCTGGAACAGCTCCTCCACCTGCCAGTTCTCCGCCGCCGGCCAGGCGACCCGGGGCCACCACCAGGGCGTGTTCTCCTCGCCATTCGCGGGCGCCTGCTGCGCCGACGCCGGCAGCGCAAGCAGTTGAAGCGGCGAACTCAGGCCGAAGGCATGCCAGCCAAGCGACCCAAGCCCGTACAGTCCAAGGACCAGCAGCACTCCGACCTCGGTGGCGCGGCGCCCCACTCGTGACCAAAGCGGACGCTCCAGCAGCGCCAGCGGGGCCACCGACAGCAAGGCGAAGGCCGGGTACAGCGGCAGGTCGTAGCGCGGCTCCTTGTCGATCATGTGCCACAAGGGCCAGAACGCCCCCAGGTACCAGCCCAGCAGCAGCCCGGCCGCGG
>JAJPGT010000039.1 GCA_021325655.1 Pseudomonadota bacterium | reverse complement strand
CCGCGGCCGACCCGATCCCGCCGGGGATCACCACCGAGCGGGCGACCTCGCCGGACAGCAGCGCCTGGTAGGCCTCGTTGATCTGCTCCAGCGGGTAGCGCCGGGTGAGCAGCCTGTCCAGTGGCAGGCGCCCGGCCCGATACAGCTCCAGCAGACGTGGCATGTCGGCGTGCGGCCGGGTGGAGCCGTAGAAGCTGCCCTTGAGCGTCTTCTCGCTGAACACCAGCTCCTGGGCCGGCACCTCCACCACCGCGTCGCTGGGGGCGACGCCGACCGCGACCGCCGTCCCACCGCGGCGGGTGGCGCGGAACGCCTGGGTCATGGTGCGGCCGAGCCCGATCACCTCGAAGGCGTAGTCCACCCCCTCGCCGCCGGTCAGCTCCCTGGCCGCTTCCACCGTGTCGCGCTGGCGGGCGTCGATCACGTGCGTTGCGCCAAACTCGCGCGCCAGCTCCAGCTTGCTCGGCACCAGGTCCGCCACCAGAATCGGCGAGGCGCCGGCGAGCTGCGCTCCCATGACCGTGCTCAGCCCCACGCCGCCGGCGCCGATCACCAGCACCGAGCTGCCCGGCTCCACCCTGGCTGTGTTGACCACCGCGCCGACGCCGGTCATCACCGAGCAGCCGACCAGCGCCGCGATCTCCAGCGGAACGTCCTTGCGGATCGGCACCAGCGCCTGCTCCATCACCACGGTCCGCTCGGCGAAGCAGGAGACGCCGCAGAAGTGCTTGATCTCCTCTCCGTCGCGACGGTAGCGGGTGGTGCCGTCGAGCATCGTGCCGGTCGCGCGCGTCGGCCGGCTCAGCCCGCACAACGCCGGGCGCCCGCGGCTACAGTACTCGCAGCGGCCGCAGCTCGCCCGGAACAGCAGCACTACATGGTCGCCAGGCTGGACCGAGGTCACCCCCGCGCCCACCGCCTCGACCACGCCGGCCCCTTCGTGGCCGAGGATAATCGGCATCGGCGCGGCGAGATCGCCGGTCATGACGTGGTAGTCGCTGTGGCAGACGCCGGCCGCGGCGATGCGGACCAGCACTTCCCCCTGCTTGGGCGCATCGATCTCGACCTCCTCGACGCGCAGCGGGGTCTTCGGTTCATAGAGGACGGCCGCCTTCATTGCTCGCGCTCCCCTGCTAGCATCCGGGCGGACAGGCCGCGCCCGCGTGCCGGATAGTAGCAGGTTGGCCTCGCCCGAGCGGCCGCCCGGTGTGGCCAGCAGGAGTGATGGACGCGGCTGATCCACCCGCAGCTTAGCCCCGTGGACGCTCGCGGACGGGGAGCATCAGCAGCGTTGCGCCAAGGATGCTGAGCAGGCAGGCGGCGAACACTGCCTGGTAGCCGGCGGGCAGATACGTCCCGTTCGGGAAGCGGCCGAAGCGGTCGAGCGCCAGGCCGATGCCGTACTGGTACACCGCCGCGCCGAGGAAGGGGGTGGCGTTGATCAGGCCGATGGCGGTGCCAACCACCTGGCGCGGGAGCAGCTCCATGATCAGCGGCGCGGTGATCACCACGCTCGCCGAGCCGAAGCCGGCCAGGAACATCAGCGGCGCCAGGCTCCAGAGAGGGATCGCCGGGAGCAGCGTCAGCGGCGCCCAGGCGAGCGCGAACAGGATGAAGCCGAGGATGCCGGCACCCTTGCGGGTGTGGAGCACCCGGTCCGACAGCAGGCCCCAGGTGGGCGCCCCGGCGACGGTGCCCCAGGCCCACCAGGAGGCGAGCGTCGCCGCCGTGGCGCGGTCGAGCCCCCGGGTGTCGATGAGCCAGGGCACCGCCCACAGCCCCTGAAAGGCGTTGACGACCCCGTAGACCAGGAAGAACATCAGCGCGATCAGCCAGACGCTCCGCGTGCCCCAGGCGATCTGCAGCGCTATGCCCAGGGGGAGCCGCTTCTCCACGTCTGGCGCCAGCTCCGCCTCCGGGGCCGGCAGGCCGACGTCCTCCGGGCGGTCGCGCACCAACAGCGCAACCAGCGCCGCCAGTCCGAGCATGACACCGGCGAACGCTACCAGGCTGGCGCGCCAGCCGATCGTCTCCGCCAGGCGCGCCAGGGGCTGGGTCGCCGCCAGCGCTCCCAGGTTGGACGCCATGAGCATGACCCCGGACATAGTGGCGAACTCGCGCCGGCGGAACCAGTGGCGGATGACCAGCATGATGCTGATGTAGAAGGGTGTCGAGCCGATCCCGATCAGCCCCCGGCCCACCAGCGCCAGCCCGTAGCCGGAGGCCAGCCCGAGCACCGCGCTACCGAGCGCGGCCACGACCATCGACACTGCCCCGAGCCGGCGGGCGCCCAGGCGGTCCAGCGCGATCCCCGCCGGCACCTGCAGCGTGGCGTACAGCCAGAAGTAGATCGAGCCGAGCAATCCGAGCTGCGAGGCGCTCAGCCCGAAGTCGCGCGTCAGGTCCGGCGCCAGGACGTTGGGGGCCAGCCGCTGGAAATAGATCAGGAAGTGCGACGCGCTGAGCGTTCCGAAGACCACCCAGCGCGTCCGAGCCAGCCGGGGCGGCAGCGTCACAGCGTCCGTTCGACCACTCCGAGCGCTTCGTCCAGGATCGCCAGCAGCTCGTCCACCTGGTCGGCGCTGATGCACAGCGGCGGGGTGAACTTCAGCATGTCGCCCTCCACCCCGTCCACGCAGCCCTGCAGCGGGTAGGTAATCAGCCCGCGCTCCAGCGCCGCCTGGCCAACTTTGGCCGACACCTCCAGGCTGGGCGAGAACGGCGCCTTCGTCGCCCGGTCCTTCACCAGCTCCAGCCCCACCATCAGTCCCTTGCCGCGCACGTCCCCGATGATGGGATGGCGCGCCTGCAGCGCCCGCGCCCCCTCCAGCAGCCGCTCCCCCTGCACTCGAGCGTTCTCGACAAGATCGTGTGCCAGCAGGTAGCGCAGCACCGCCAGCCCCACCGCGCAGGAGAGCGGATTGCCCGTGTACGTGTGGCCGGCGACGAAGTTGGCCCCCTTGCGCTCGAGCACCTCGACGATCTCGTCCCGGGCGATCACCGCCCCAAGTGGGGTGTAGCCGCCGCTGACGCCCTTCGCGGTCGCGATCAGGTCCGGCACCACACCCCAGTGGTCGATCCCGAAGGTGCGCCCGGTGCGGCCGAAGCCGGTCATTACCTCGTCGGCAATGAACAGCACCTCGTAGCGGTCGCAGATCTCCCGGATGCGCTGGAAGTAGCCCTCGGGCGCGGGAACCGCCCCCAGAGCGGCACCAACGACGGGCTCAGCAATGAAGGTCGCGACGTTCTCCGCCCCCTGGCGCCGGATCTCCCGCTCCAGCGCGTCGGCACAGTGCAGTGTGCAGCCCGGGCGGTCGGCGCAGTACTCGCAGCGGTAGCGGTACGCGGGCGGGATGTGCGGGCCGTTCTGGGCCAGCGGGAGGTAGCGGCGGCGCCGGAAGGTGTGGCCGCCGAAGCCCATCGCCCCCAGCGTATTGCCGTGGAACGACTGCCACCTGGAGATCACCAGATGCTTGGTTCCCGCTCCCCGCTCCAGGTGGTACTGCCGCGCCAGCTTCACCGCGTTCTCGGTCGCCTCCGAGCCCCCGGACACGAACCACACCTTGTTCAGCGAACCCGGGGCCAGCTCGGCGAGCAGCGCCGCCAGCTCCATGATCGGCCGATGGGTGAACAGGTGCATCGGGGCGTAGGCGAGCGTCCGCGCCTGCTCGGCCATCACCGCGGCGATCTCTGGCACTCCGTGGCCGATGCTGACAACGGCGGATGAGCCGGCCGAGCCGTCGAGGTAGCGCTTGCCGTCCTCGTCCCAGACGTACACCCCCTCGGCCCGCGCCGCCACCAGGTACTGGCGGCGGAAGTCGCGCGGAATGACGTGGCGGCTGTCGATCTGCACCCGGGCCATTGCACCCTCCCAGTGGCGCTGCGCTGCCAGCGCCACGTGTCTGCACCATAGGCGGCGCCCAGGAGGCTGTCAAGCGCGCCGCCGCGCGGCAGCGACAGGTGCGGAGCGTTTCCCGCGCCCGGAGGTGTCAGCGGGCGGCGCTGCCGGCCTGCTGGAACGCGGGCATCACCTGCTGGGCGAACAGGCGGATCGAGCGCAGCGTCTGCTCGGGGGTGAGGTAGCCGGCAAACTGCGTGACGTTGAGGATGTCGGTCACCCCGAAATAGTCCACCAGTTCCCGCACCCGGTTGCGGACCGCCTCCGGGTCGCCGGAGAGCCGCGCAGTGGTGGGAATCTCCACGTACAGCTCGTGCTGCTTCGCCTCTGCTCCATAGGTAATCTGGTGCAGAAAGCCGAAGTAGTGGCGCATCCCTTCCTCGAAGACGCGGTCGGCTTCGGCGCGGTCCTCCTCGACATAGGTGAACATCGTCAGTCCCACCCGCATCCGGGCCGGGTCATGGCCAGCGTCGCGGTAGGTCTGGCGATAGACCTCGATCTGGCGCTTCAGCTCCTCGGCCGGCTGGTTGGCCGGGAAGGTGAGGATCGGCCAGCCGAGCTTCCCGTAGCGGGAGAACGAGGCCTCGCTAATGCTCGCGCCCCAGAAGCGGATCGGCCGCTGGACTGGCTTTGGCCAGAGCTCGGCCTGCTGCCCCTTGAACAGCGGGGTATCGTAGTCGAAGGGCCCATCGGGGTTGGTGAGGATGCGCAGCACCACCTGGAGCGCCTGGCTGTAGCGCTCGTGGCTCTCCTCGAGCGTCTGGCCGAAGCCGAGGAACTCCCGGGGCTGGTAGCCGCGGCCGAAGCCGAGGTCTAGCCGGCCGTTGGAGAGGCAGTCGACCATCGCCGCCTGCTCGGCCACCCGCACCGGGTGGTGGAACGGCAGCACCACCACTCCTGCCCCCAGGCGGAGCCGCCGGGTCTCTCGCGCCGCCGCGGCGCACATCAGCAGGCAGTCCGGCACCAGCGCGTAGCCGCTGAAGTGGTGCTCGGCAAACCAGACCGCCTCATAGCCAAGCTGGTCGAGCAGCCGCACCTCCTCGAGCTGCTGCTCATAGCGCTGCTGGCTGGAGAACGCCTGGCGGCGGTCGCACAGCATCAGGTGGGAAAAGCGGATCACCCTCGCCTCCTTCGGGGCAATGGACCGGCCGGAACCACGCAGGTCCCGGCCCTGATCTTAACGCCCGGCCTCATCGCCGGGCCTCCGCGGCGTCGCCACCAGTCGGGATCCCGGTGGACGCGGCAGCGGCCGGCGCGGGCGTCTCCCGCTCGCGGAAGCGCGGGAGCACCTTTTCGCCCAGCAGGTCGAGCGCGCGCATGACCTGGTCATGGGTGGTGGTGCCGCACTGGAGCATCAGCAGGAGCTGGTCGATCCCGGCCCGCTGCCACTTCTCGATCGCCCGCGAGCAACTGTCCGGGTCGCCACCGATCACCATCCCGCTTTCCACGAGCATGTCGTCGCTGTACTGCGTCCCGCGGCCGAAGCGCGAGCGGTCGAACTGCGGCCCGAAGCGCACCTTGTTGAGCGGGGCGTCGTTGTCGCCCAGGTACCAGCGGGTGGACGCCCCGGCGATCTGGCGACCGCGGCGGTCATCGCGGTCGCAGTAGCCGGTGGCGAACGCCGCAACCTGGAAGTTGGGGACCACGCCGTAGAAGTTGGCCGCGTCGGCCACCGCCTGCTCCTCGCGGTAGGCGCGGATCGCCGGGAGCAGCTCCTCCGCTGGCATCGAGGTGAAGCCGAGCACGCCCAGCCCGGTACGCGCCGCCATCGCAAACGTGCTCGGGCTGGTCGCCGCCACCCAGAGGGGCGGGTGCGGCTTCTGCAGCGGCTTGGGGACGAGCTTGCGCGGCGGGACGCTGTAGTACTTGCCGGTGTGGCCGGGGAACGTCTCGTTGACGAACAGCGAGCAGATGACCCGCATCGCCTCATCCCAGACCGCGCGCGACTCCTCGTTGCTCACCCCGAACGCCTCGGTGTGGTACGGCGAGGCGCCGCGCCCGGTCCCCAGCTCCAGGCGGCCGTTAGACAGGATGTCCAGCGTCGCCGCCCGCTCGGCGACGCGCACCGGGTGGTTGCAAGGGAGCACCACCACCGCGTGGCCGAGGCGGATGCGCGAGGTGCGCATGGCCAGCGCGGCCAGGAACACCTCGGGCGCGGAGCTGTGGCCGATCTCCTCATAGAAATGGTGCTCGGTGAGCCAGAAGTAGTCGAAGCCCACCGCCTCCGCGTAGACCGCCTCCTCCAGCGTGTCCCAGTGGATCTTGTAGTCCATGTCCACGCCGTCGGGCCACGGCTTTGGCGCCTGCATCTGCGCCATCAGGCCGAACTTCACCTGTGCCTCCCCGCCTGTCCCTAAAGCCTGTCAGCAGTGTGGCTAACTCGCCGTCGCCGGTCAAGTCTCCACTCCGCCTCCCCCGCTGCCCGGGCAGCGGAGGTTCCAAAGGGCGCCTGGGCGCCGGTGCCTCGGCTCGGTCCTCTGCTGTAGCAGGGTTCGGATTGAAAAAGGTCATCATTCTCGGCGTAAGCACTCCAGCACCGGCCCCGTGCCGTACGCGAGCCTCAGCGACCGCTAGTGGCTTCCCGCCGGCGAGCAAGCTGAGAAAGCGTCACCGCGAGCACCAGCGCTCCACCGTAGAAGAGATGCTGGACATATGTCTGCGCACCGAGCAGGGTCAATCCGGTGATGCCCGTCACGAGAAAATAGGTTGCTACGAACGAGCCCCACGAATTGAACCTGCCGGGAGCAATCGTGGTGGAGCCCAAGAACGCGGCCGCGAAGGCTGGTAGGAGGAAGGCCCCGCCTGAGATAGGGTCGGCCGCCCCTGTCGTTCCGGCGTAGAGGATGCCCGCCAAAGCCGCCACAAAGCCGGAAGCGATCAGCGCCCCCCAGCGCATCCGCCCGACCTGTACACCGCTGAGCCGAGCGACGTCACGGTTCCGACCGACGAACAGAAGGCGCCGGCCGAGCGCGGTGTGCTCGAGGATGTACCACAGCACGATTGTCAGTCCGAGGCCGTAGTAGAACTCGAGGGGCACGCCGAGCACACGGTGCACGACGACCAGGTTCATAAGCTCGGGGGCGATCCCGCTGATCGTGTTCGAGTCGCTGATCCAGAAGACGATGCCCTGGAGGAAGGTGCCGGTACCGAGCGTGACGATGAACGGATCAACGCGGAATACTACCGTGAAGAGACCGTTGACTACGCCCACCCCAATGCCCATGACGAGGCAGATCAAAAGCACTATCCCGATTGGCCAGCCGTGTTGGGCGTTGAGGACTCCGATCAGCATCTGGGAGAGCATCAGAGTACCGACTACCGACAGGTCATAGTCGCCGGCGGTGAGCGGAATCAGCAGCGCGACCGTGAGCACGACTAGGACGGCCTGCGAGCCGAGGAGGCCGGCCCATGTAGGGCCACTCAGGAACGTATCAGGGCGAAGGAACCCGAAGACGATGATCACTAGGGCCCAGGCCACAAGCAGACCGAAACGTTCCGAGAAATCGGCGAGCTTCGGTGTGCGTACAGCAGCATGCTTAGAAACCGGCACCGCAGAAACGGCGTTTCCCTTTACTTTAGCCATAAGTTTACTCCTCGCTCACCGGTTCCCTTCGCCCATCAACGCATAGCACTGCTCGGCAATGTGCTCCTTCGTAATCTCGTTCTCGCGCAATTCCCGGGTTCTACTGTCACTGCCGAACACAATAACACGGTCACAGATCGTTGCGACCTGCTCGTAGTCCGTGCTGGCGCAGATCACCGTGGTACCGTCGCGCGCTGATGCTCGGATCAGCTGAAAGATTTCCTGGCGTGCGCCAATGTCAACCCCCTGGGTTGGTTCATGCAGGAGGAGAAGGCGAGGCTGGCTCTGGAGCCATTTGGCGAGTAACGCCTTTTGCTGATTCCCGCCGCTCAGCGTTTGGTATTTCAGTTCCGGCCGGTTCGGCCTGACCGTGAACCGATCGAGCAGGCTCTGCACGTCGTGCTCCATCCGCTTGCGGTCCAGACGCAGCCTATGAAAATAGCAGTCGAGCACCGGGAGCAGCACGTTGTCTGCGAGGGAGAGTGTCCCCTCGCAGCCCTCCCGCAGCCGATCTGCCGGAACCAGGGCAATCCCCGCGGTCACGGCTTCGGCCGGCGTGAGAGTGGGCAAATTATACGTAGCGCCCGCCATCGCTAACGTCCCCGCCGCCGCCCGACGTGCACCAAAGAGGAGGTAGGGAATCTCCTCGAAGCCCGTGCCAGCCAGTCCGGTCAGCCCCAGAACCTCGCCACGGTGGAGGTCGAGTGAGACATCATGGACCAGCCAGCCGGTTAGCCCGCGGATGGCGATGTCAGCCGGTTGACTTGTAGGATCGTGATGTTCGACCGGCGGCGTGACGAATCGGCGCCCCACGATCATCTCAACGAGCTGGTCCTTGGTTACGGTGGCAGAGGTGACGGTGCCCTGCCCTTGGCCATCACGCAGCACCGTCACCCGGTCGGTGATCTCCAGCACCTCATCCAGGTCGTGCGACACAAATAAGACGCTAGCGTGCCGCCGAGCGATGTCGCGGAGCGTCTCGAACAGCTGGCGCTTGCCTGTAGCGGGCAGGAACACCGTGGGTTCGTCCAGGATCAACAACCCGTAGTCATCGGTCCCAGCCAATGACGACCGCGTTTCAGCCAAGGCGCGCACAATGGCGAGCAGCGCCCGATCTGTAGGCGTCAAGTCAGCGACGCGAGCGGCGGGATCAATCGCCAGTCCGAACTCGGCGAACAGCTCCTTAGCCCGCTGGCGCTCGCGCCCCCACTTGATGAGCCACTGCTGCCTAGTGCTCAGTTCGTCGATCCAGAGATTCTCCACAACGCTCAGGCTCAGGATCAGCCCCAAGTCCTGGTGAACGAAGCTCATCCGGAGCTGCCGGAACTGGCCGGGTTGCAGCGGGAGGCTGACCGGCCGCCCATTCACCAAGAGCTCCGCTCCTGGGTCCGGGCTGTGGAAGCCGGCCAGGATTTTGATGAGCGTCGACTTCCCAGACCCGTTCTGGCCGACCAGACCGTGGATCTCTCCCCGCTCAATTGTCAGGTTGACACCGCTCAAGGCCTTCGTACCATCGAACGTCTTGGAGACGTGCCGGAGCTCGAGAACGGGGTGCTGCTTGATCGGCACCTCAGCTGCCCGAGGCGCGGTCGCGCTCATCGTTGTCTGCTTACGGCCGCGAAGGAGACTGGCGGGTCTGCGTCACCGGGTATCGCGGGCTTGGGAACCCGAAGACCATTACGACATCGGTTTCGCCCGTATTTGCAATAGCATGCCAGCTACCGGCCGGAATGTACAACATGTCGTACTGCTGAAACGGCACGAGCTCGTTGTCACCACGCAGCTCGCCGGTCCCTGTGAGCACGAACGCGAACTCCTCGACCTCATGAGCGATGGGAGTAGTCACCGTGCCGGGTGCAAAGTTCGAGTAGCCCACACAGGAGTGGACTCCCGGCAGCCGGTCGGCAGACAAGAGAATCTTGCGCCAGGTGCCCGCGTTAAGGTGCTCTGGCTTCACTTCGTCGAATGGCAAGCGTGCTAGCCGCTGCATCTCAACCGTCCTCATTCGTTGCTCCACGTCCGGAAGGCTAACGACGTGGCCTCCGTGGAGACGCCGGTAGAGTTTTCAGCTATCGAGGCTCCTTGGGGTACTTTTCTAGCCACCATCGGGCGATCTCGGCTCGGGTTGCAAACCACACGCCCGGAAATCCTTTCGCATAGCGGATAAACTTGTCCAATGAGCGCGATCGACCCGGCTTGCCGATGATGCGGCAGTGGAGGCCGACGGACATCATCTTCGGCCGCGTGGCCGATTCCTCATAGAGGACGTCGAACGTATCGCGCATGACCGTGAAGAAGTCGTCCGCTGTCGCAAGCCCGTTGCCGAGCCACCATTGGATGTCGTTGACGTCTGAGGCGTACGGCACCACGAGGTGCCGCCGGCCGCCGACATCGACGAAATAGGGCAGGTCATCGTTGTAGGCATCCGAGTCGTAGAGGAAGCCGCCCTCCTCGACGAGCAGCCGCCGCGTGTGGATGCTCGGCCCGTAGCGGCAGTACCAGCCGACCGGTCGCTGGCCGGTGGTGCGGGTGAGCGACTCGACTGCGAGCCGAATGTGCTCGCGTTCCTCCTCCTCGCTCAGTCGGAACACCTCTTCCCAGCGATACCCGTGGCTGCAGATCTCGTGTCCCTGGGTCACGGCGGCCTTCCCGACCTCTGGCGTCTGCTCGAATGCGACGGCACATGCATAGAACGTGCAGGGGACGGAGTGACGATCGAGGATGTCCAGCAGGCGCCAGACGCCGACACGAGAGCCGTACTCATACATCGACTCCATCGCCAGGTTCCGAACATTGCTTGGAAACTGGTAGGAGCCCCACTCGGTAAGTGATTCCTGGTCGGGATCCCCCATGGCGAACGACCGCTCTGACCCTTCCTCGTAGTTGATGACAAGCGAGATGGCGAGTCGAGCGCCGTTCGGCCATTCGATCGCTGGGGGGCGCGGGCCGTATCCAATCAGATCGCGGTTTGGACCTACCATCGTAACACTCCTCGCCAGTGCTGCCGGCGTTTGTGCTGCACCTTCAAGGGAGACTCGCTCACTGGGAGAGTCCCCACATCTTGCGATAGCCAGTCAGCCACTCTTCCCCGTACCCCTTACCGAACTCAGGGGGAACACCGGTCTCGTTCACGTTGGTCTTATCGAAGACGCGGAGCGGGATGTGCTCGTCGCCGCTGGCGATAGGGCCGACGCCGGTCAGGATTCGCATCGTCTGGTCCATCGCAGCGAACCCGAGCCAGTCCTCTGATTCACCGACGTCCATCTCCATATCGGTTCCATCCTGGATAAGCTTCAGAGCAAAGGGCGTCCCATTGAACGAGACGACCTTAACGCGTCCGCTGGCGCCGGCGAGCTGAATGCCGGGCAGAACGAATTGTGTCATTGCATCGTATAATGGAAAGATATAGTTGATGTTTGGATCGGCCTGAATTGCGCCCTGGACAGCCGGTTGGATCTTGGTGGTCCAGTCAGGAATCGCCACGTTGACGGTCTTGAACTTGCAACCGTCACCACAGTACTGTTGGAACTCTCTCTCGGCCGCCCTTGTATTGACATCTCCAGCAATGAGGTCGTTGGTGGTGATAATCAGCACGTTGGCCTTGCATTGTGTCTGAAGGATGATCCAATCGGCGTCCAGTTGTGCGGCCTGAATATACGGTTGCGCAACTCGCGCAGTGGTCAGATCCTCTGGTGGCTGGGACAGGTCAGTATCGACGACTGTTACGAGCGGGATTCCTGTGTTCTTCAGGGCTTCTGCTTGCGGTTTGAAGTACACAGGACCGATAGTGCCGCCCAGAACAACAACCGCATTCACCTTCTGGGCTATAGCTTGATTGAGCCCTTGAATCCACTGTGTGTGTTGGCCTTGATTTGGATAGTCAACGATGTTGACACCGACCTCGTCGGCGGCTCGTTTCATGGCGTTGAGGATTGTGTTAGTGAACGGATTAGAGGAGCTTTCTTGGATCGTCATTATGGTCTTCCCGGCCGCTTTTTTCGCCTCGAAGGCGGGGCCGGGCGGATCGAACTTAGGAATCCCCTTGTGGGACTCGATCTGCGCGCGCACGTAGTCAAGGTTGCACGTTCCGCCCCCACTGGCGGCCGGGGCATTCGTCGGGACGGCGCCTACCGGTGCGACCGTCGGCGCGGGTACCGTTGGGGCAGCCACCGGGGCGGTAGTTGACACGGTGATCGGGACCCTGGTTGGCGCAGGGGCCGGGGCAGTGGTCGGGGCACTGGCTGTCGGCGCGGCCGCTGGAGCGGCCGGGCTACACGCGGCCGCGGATGTTGCGGCCACCGTCCAGATGGCAAGGAAACGAGCGGCCCAAGGGGCTGATCCCCGTTGTGGAATCATTGCACTATGCTCCTCTGCGCGAAATGGGAAGGACTCCAACTGGACCATGGTGCCGTTGAAGACGGTGGCGCTCTATTACCCTATGATCACACCTCCCCGGTAGTGGTAACACGCGGTCATGTGCTGACGGCGATCATCGGTCACTGCTGCTCAGCGCCACCCCGACTTCTTGGTGAGGTTGGAGGTTTTGCAGATACGCAACGACTTCGCTGAGTGGTACAACATCGCCGTATTTCGCGGCGATGTCGAACAGATTAGCGTGGTGCGGCCCCTCCGCACGATCGGAGACGCACTCTTGCGGCACGATTACGCGGAACCCATAGGAGACCGCGTCGACGGCTGTCGCCCGGATACAGCCGGAGGTCGAGCAGCCCGTCAGGATGATCGTGTCTACGCTCTTGGCGATCAGGAGTGATAGCAGCGGGGTGCCGAAAAAGGCCGAAGCACACTTCTTGTTGATAACCACCTCGCCTTCGGCCGGAACGATGCGATCGTCGATTTCTACCGCGGCCGGGTCGTCCAGCCGGAGCTCCAAGAGCGCTGGGACCTTCTTGCCGAAGAAACCGGCGTCGCTTCCATCAGGCTGGTAGGCCATCGTGGTGAAAAACACCGGCACGCTGAGCGGGCGCGCCACTGCGAGCAGGGTTGCGATCGCGGCCACGGCCGGTGTCTGGTCGGAGCCGACGCGATAGGAAGGGTCGTTGAACGCCTTGGACATGTCGACGACCACAATGGCAGGCCGCTGTCCAAAACCGACTCGAGCGCCCAAGCCGCGCTCGGAATAGGCCTGCCAGGTCGAGAGGTCCCACTGCTCAATCGGTTTGGCAGCGGCACCTTCCCCCGAGTCTCCGCGCTTAGGATGTCGCTCCGCCATAGCCTTTACCTCTCGGAGTGGTCGCCGACTACCGACGCCATTAACCGCGCGCCGGCGGTCCGGATATGTTTCTCTATCAGCGCGGCCGCTCTACCGGCATCTGCAGCCTCAATCGCTGCGAGGATTGCTGTGTGATCTCGGAGGGACCGTTCGAGCTGGCCAGGCACGACCTTCGGCGTGATCGGGGGGAGACCAGACCACAGTCCTTCGATCATGCGCACCAACCGGGGCTGGGCAGACGCGGAGTAGATCCGGCGATGAAACTGCTCGTTGAGCTCGACGTATGTATCAGGGTCTGCGACGCAGTCAGCCATCCGCTGGACGAGCTCTCGCAGGACAGCGATGTCGTCGGACTGCAGTCGGGGAACCGCGAGGCGTGTGGCATATGGTTCGAGAAGGGCACGGAGCGAATACACCTCCTCAAGATCCGGGAGATCGATTCTCTTCGCATAGTAGCTGCCGCGCTCGTCAATCGTGACCAAGCCTTCAGTTTCGAGTCGTTGGAGGGCGGTCCTCACCGAGATTCGACTGACGCCAAGACTCGCTGCAAGTTCTTCCTGCACGAGCCGCTCTTCGCCAAGCCGCCCGGATAGCAAAGCCTGCCGTAAGACGCGGTAGACCTCGAGCTCGACACTGCTCCTACGCACCGTCGGCAAGGGTAGCTGCCCCTTCGTCCTCGCCATGCCCACACCGTTCCGTCCTGTATCCGGACTTCGGAAGACGGTATACAGTTGACGGCATCCCAGGCCGCAGTCTAGCATTGCCCTGCCTAGCTGTCAACTGACCGGCCGAGCGCCTAGGAGACCACGACCGTGGCCGGCACGTCGGAGGTGGGAGATGGATCCGGACAGGGGCGCAGGCATCCCGGGCCGCGGTAGCACAGCAGTATCACCGCTGGCGGGCGTGCTCGTGGTGGCCCTCGAGCAAGCCGTCGCCGGCCCGTTGGCGAGCAGGCACCTGGCGGACCTTGGCGCCAGAGTTATCAAGATCGAGCGGCCAGGCGTGGGCGATTTCGCCCGCCACATTGACCATACCGTCTCCGGGCTTTCAAGCCACTTTGTTTGGGTCAATCGCTCGAAGGAATCCCTGACGCTTAACCTCAAGGAGCCGTCCGCGCGCAGCATCCTCGATCGTCTGCTCGCCCGCGCCGATGTCTTCATTCAGAACTTTTCGCCAGGAGCCATTGCTCGCTTAGGGCTTGATCCTCAGACCTTGCAGTCTCGATACCCCAAGCTCGTGATTTGCAGCATTTCGGGATACGGCCAGCAGGGGCCTTATGCGCATCGAAAGGCGTACGATCTTCTCATCCAGGCCGAGGCCGGCCTGCTCTCGGTGACCGGGACACCAGATGCCATCTGTAAGGCCGGCATCGCGGTGGCCGATATTGCAGCCGGCGTGTACGCCTTCGCCAATGTATTAGCCGCGCTCTATGTTCGGATGAAAACTGGGCAGGGCAGCGTGATCAACGTATCCATGCTCGATACACTGGCCGAGTGGATGGAGTTCCCCTTCTACTACGCCGCCTACGGCGGCGCGCTGCCCGAACGTACCGGGGCCAAACACGCCACGATCGCTCCGTACGGTCCTTTCCAAACTGCCGATGGAAGCACGATCATGATCGCCGTGGAGAATGACGGCGACTGGGCACGATTCTGCCAAGCAGTGTTAGAGCGACCTGATCTCGTCGTGAGCCTGCGGTTTAACTCGAACTCGAACCGTCTGCGTCATCGGGACGAGCTGGAAAGCATAATCAACACCATTCTTGGTAGGTTGAGCGATGCAGAGGTCGTCGCTCGCTTAGAGAGGGCAGAGGTTGCATATGGACGTGTTCGCGATGCAAGCGAGCTCGGGGAGCATCCACAGCTAAAATCGATGGGACGATGGCGTGCTGTTGATTCACCCGCAGGGCCGATCAGAGCACTGTTGCCTCCACTCTATGTGAATCCGAATGCTGAAGATTCTCTGAAACCAATCCCGTCTGTCGGCGAGCACACGGACGCGATCCTGCGTGAACTTGGGCTATCGGACAACGAGATCTGCGAGCTTCGGTGCCGCGGCGCGATCTAACATCGAAGGCCCCGTTATAGCGAATGAGTATTAGAACTGGTAGAGTTCGTCGCGCGAGCCGATGAACGGCAGGCGGAGGCCCACGCCCCGCTGCACCGCCCGGGTGTAGGCCAGCTTCGCCATACTCACGTCCTCCAGCGCCATCCCGGTGTTCATCGCCACGATCCGCTCGTCATCGGACTCACGGCCCGGTTTCTGTCCGCCCACCACCTCCGCCAGCTCGGCGTACAGCGTCGGCAGCCCGGCCGGGAGCCAGCCGTGCTCGTGGATGTCCAGGATCGCCCGCCAGCGGTCGCAGACGAACTTGTCCGCCGTCAGGTACACCTCGGGCTCGAGCACCGAGTCGATGTCGATCGGGAGCATGAGCGAGCCCGGCTTCAGCCAGTCGCGCTTGATCGGCGGGTTCTGCGGGGGCAGGAGCCAGGTGGCGGAGACCACCACATCTGCCCCGTCCACCGCCTCGCGGGCGCTGCCACACGCCGCGATCGGGACGTCCACCAGCTCTTGCATCTGGGCGACGAACGCCTCCAGCGCCGCTGGGCGGATGTCGAACGCGCGCACCTGGCGCGGCCGGAGCGTGGGGTTCAGCGCCAGGAGCTGGGTGCGCATCTGCACCCCGCAGCCGATCAGCCCGAGCACCTCCACCCGACGGGGGCCGAGATACCTGGCGGTGACGGCCGACACCGCGCCAGTGCGCATCGCGGTGATCCAGGTGCCGTCCATCACCGCGACCGGAAAGGCAGTATCCGGGTCGTTCAGGACGACCAGGCCAGCGGTCTGCGGCAGGCCGCGCTCTGTATTGGCCGGCACGGAGCTAACCCACTTGATCCCGAGCGCCTGCTGGGGCGCAATGTAGGCCGGCATTGCGTGCAGGGCGCGGTCAGGGGTGTAATGGAGGCCGATCTTCTCGGGCTGGTTCACCTGCCCCAGCGCGAGCTGTCGGATCGCCTCCTCCACGGTGGCGATGACGTCGGGCATCGAGATGCCAAGGCCCATCAGGTCCTGGCGGGAGAGGAAGAGGATCTCCGCAAGCGCCATGTCTTCTTGCTCCGTCGCACGGGAATCATCCTTGGCCAGGGCTCGGGCCGGCCGAGCCATACGCCAGCGCGGGTCAGCAGTGTGACACAGCGCCGCCCGCGCCGCAACGATACTCCAAGAGTGTACCCTGCTCGGCCTGCCAGCACCTCCTCGCCCAGGCCCCGTCTTTACGAGCCGAGCCGCGATGGTTGACGGAACCCCGTGAACGTGCCTGAAGTTTGCCTCGGCTAGGCAGGTCGACGGCGCACCCAGCACTTTCATCGTCGAGTGCGACGAGGCGGTCTGGCGGTGGGCGGGACTGGACCGGGCGGACGAGGCGGCCAGCCTCGCCTACTGCGAGCGGCTGTTTGCCCCCGAGCTGCGTGGCTGCCGGCTGCTATCGAACAATTCGCGCTGGATCAGCTTCCCCACGCTCAAGACCCAGACCTGGCGGCATAGCCACGTGGTGCTGCTCAGGGATGCCGCCCACACCGCCCACTTCTCCATCGGCTCCGGGACCAAGCTGGCGATGGAGGACGCGATCGCCCTGGCCAGCGCGTTCGAGCGCTATTCCCAGGTCGAGGCGGCGCTGGCGGAGTACGAGCTGGAGCGTCGGCCGATCGTGGAGCGGTTCCAGCAGGCCGCCCAGGAGAGCCGCCTCTACTTCGAGACGACCAGTACCTATCTCGGCTGGAGCCGCTGCCGTTCGCCGTCCAGCTACTCACCCGCAGTGGCCGCATCAGCTACGACGACCTGCGGCTCCGCGATCCCCGCTTCATTGCCGCCGTCGAGCGCTGGCTGGTGGAGCGGAGCCCGGACGCCCCTGCCGGCGGGGCGCCCGTCGTCTCGCCCCCGCCGCTGCTGACCCCGATCCGTCTGCGCGGGTTCACTCTGGCGAATCGGGTCGTCCTGCGCCCGGCCCCAGCCGACACCGCCGCTGACGGCCTGCCCAACGCCTGCGCGTTGGACCGGCTCCAGCGCGCCGCGCTGGGCGGGGCCGGGCTGGTGATGACCGAGCCGGTCGCCGTCTCCGCGGAAGGGCGCGTCACCCCGGACTGTATCGCCCCGAGCACCAGGCGGCCTGGGCGCTCCGGGTCGAGCGGATCCACGTCGGCTCCTCGGCCCGGATCGCCCTTCAGCTCGGGCACGCCGGGCGGCGCGGTGCCACACGCCCGCGCCGCGAGGGGCTCGATCGACCACTGGCGCGGGGCGGCTGGCCGCTGCTCTCGGCCTCGCCGCTGCCCTACACCCCGCGTAGCCAGACGCCGAAGGAGATGGATCGGGCTGACATGGACGCGGTGCGCGAGGCGTTTGCTCGCGTTGCCCGGATGGCGGCCGCGGCCGGCTTCGACTGGCTCCAGCTCCACGCCGCCCACGGGTACCTGGTGGCGAGCTTCCTGTCGCCGTTGACCAATCGCCGCGCCGACGAGTACGGCGGACCGCTGGAGCGGCGCGCCCGCTTCCCGCTGGAGGTGCTCGACGCCGTCCGGGCGGAGTGGCCGGCCGAGCGGCCCCTATCCGTCGCCATCTCTGCCAGCGATTGCGCCCCGGGCGGCCTCGAACTGGACGAGGCGATGGAGCTGGTGCGGCTGCTGGCGACGCACGGCTGTGACCTGGTCGAGGTCCTGGCCGGGCAGACCACCGTAGAGGCCGAGCCCGCCTACGGCCGGGGCTTTCTCACCCCGCTGAGCGAGCAGATCCGCAACGGAGCCGGCATCCCCACCCTGGTCGGCGGCCACCTCACCACCGCCAACGAGCTCAACACGCTCCTTGCCGCTGGCCGCACCGACCTCCGCCTCTTCGATCCCTCATAGACGCGCGGCCTACCGGCCTCGGCCGAAGGCGAAAACCGCCTCGCCACGCTGCACGTAGATACGGCGGCTGGCCAGCCCGCTGACGTCACGTCAGCGCAGCCACACCGCTACGTAAGGAGGCGTTCGTGCGCAGGATTGTTCGTTCCCTTCCCCGGGTGGGGATCATCACGGCCGTGCTGGCCTTGGGGGTTGCCGCCGTCGCCGCTCCGGCCCTGGCGTCCGATACCGTCACGCTCGAAGGGGTCATCGCCAGCGCCCCGCTCCCCAGCTACGGCACCACGCTCGAGCTGGTGCTGAACTATGGCCCACTGCAAGCGGTGGATGTCGGGGCGCTGAGCCCGGCCGATCAGGCGCGGCTTATGGACGGCGAGTGGGTGCAGCTCGAGGCCGTTCGCGTGGGCACCGGCTTTCAGGCCCAGCGGGTGAAGTTCGTTGGGCCATGCCTGGAAGAGCGAGACGACCGGCAGACCGGGACGTATCACCGCTGCACCCCGGGCAGCATCCACGGCTCGGCCAACGCCAGCAACCTGATCGCGACCATGCTCGCCCCGCTCACGTCCTCCCAGGTGCGCGTGAGCGAAAAGGAGTTCTCGTTCACCCCGGCGCAGGCGATCGTGCCGGCCGGGCAGACGGTGCAGATCACGGTGACGAACAACGGGACGATCGAGCACAACTTCACTGTGGAGCTGCCGGACCAGATCGAGCAGACGCTGTTCGCGACCAACCTGAAGCCAGGCGAAACCCGCACTGCCAGCTTCACCTTCGCCAGGGCCGGCGCCTGGCAGATGTACTGTCCGATCGACGGGCACGAGGACCTGGGGATGAAGGGCACTCTCACGGTTGTGGCCGGGGCCACGGGCGGAGCGTCGACCCCTGCCTCGGCTGCCGCTCCGACGGCCCCCAGCGCGCCAGCGCCGCCAGCCACACCCACCTCGTCGTCCGGTTCGTCGAAGTACTGATCGGCCGCTCGGCGGACGCGGCCGCGTGGGAGGGGCGGTGAAAAAGGCTCCTCCCACGCGGGATGGCGCTCAGGTGTAGACGTAGCCTTCGAGGAGAAAGGCCGGCGTGCTGGCCGCGCGGGGATCGGGACAGCGCGCCAGGCGTGCTGCAGCGTAGGCGGCCACCAGGCTGTCCAGTGCGTCACCGCCGGCGTCGTCCAGGATGACAGCCCGTGTCTGGGCGCCATCCGGCGGTAGAACCACCTGCCCCGGCCCCTCCAGCCAGGCCAGGATCTGCTCGCGCGCCGCCCGGTGCTCGGCCCGGCCACCCTTGTAGGGGATACCGTAGCGCCTCTCACGCTTGAGCGTGGAGGCCGGGCAGATCTCCACCAGCCAGGGCCGACCGGGCAGCGCCGGCTGCATCGGCAGCACGCAGGCCGCCTGGCGCTCGACCAGCGGGCCGACGATCGCCTGCAGCGCCCAGTAGGTCTGCCGGTACAGGCGCAGGTTGTAGACGCAGAAGGGGGTAGCGGCCTGGACATCAGTGAGCCGCCGCCACTCGCGCCCGTTGGCGCGACCCAGGCAGTCCTCGCGGAAGCGCTCGGGGCAGGGGTAGCGTGCGGGGAACGCCTGGACGAAGCGCTCCCAGGTGGGCTCCTGCACCAGCGCCGCCGGCAGCCCGAACGGAACGTCCATCCCGACGAGCGCCCACTCCTGGCCAGCGATCCAGGCGCGGAGCGCCTCCAGGCACCGCTCGCGCTCGATGCCCGAGCCGGGCAGCGACTCGGCCCGTTGGCAGCGTTCGACCCGCAACGTCGCCCCCTCGACCGTCCCGCGCGTCACCCAGATCCGCTTCCCGGGATGACGGGCGCCGCTGAAGTCGATCCCCACCACCCGGGTTGGCGCCAGCGCTCCTATCACCGCTCCCTGCCGCCAGCAGTGTAGTGATTTCGGCGTCCCCGCGCGCCCGTGGCGTACCATCCCGCAGAACGGCGCGCAGCGGGAGAGCGATGGCGACGCGGACGGTGGGGATTATCGGAGGCGGAGCGCTCGGCCTCGCCGCGGCCCTACGACTGGCGCAGGCCGGGCGGCAGGTGACGGTGCTGGAGCGGGAGCCACACCTGGGCGGGCTGGCGACGGGCTTCCAGGTGGGCGGGACGTACCTGGAGAAGTTCTACCACCACCTGTTCGGCACCGACCGGGCGATCATCGCGCTGATCGACGAGTTGGGCCTGGGTGGGCGGATGGTCTGGCGGCGGCCGCCTACCAGCGTCCTGTACGGCGGCCGGATCTACCGCCTGGACGGTCCGCTGGAGGTGCTCCAGTTCTCCCCTCTGCCACTGCACGATCGGCTCCGCCTCGGCGCAGCGCTGGCGGCGCTGAAGGCGCTGCCGCATCCGGAGCCGCTGGAGGGCGAGACGGCCGCCGCCTGGCTGCGTCGCTGGATGGGCGAGCGGGTGTACCGCGTCGTCTGGGAACCGCTGCTGCGCGGCAAGTTTGCCCACCGCGCCGAGGAGATCGCCATGCCCTGGTTCTGGGCGCGGGTGCATTACCGTACGCCACGGCTCGGCTACCTGCGCGGCGGCTTCCAGCTCCTGTACGAGGCGCTGGGCGAGGCGATCCGCTCCCGCGGCGGCACGGTCCACACCGGTGCCGAGGCGCGGGCGATCTGCTCCCGCCCCGGCGGTGGGGCGACCGTGGCGGTAGCCGGGCTGGGCCAGCTTTCCTTCGACCAGCTCCTGGTGACGCTGCCCACCCGCCTGTTCAAGCGGCTCGCCCCCGAGCTGCCCGACAGCTATGGCGCTGAGGCGCCGGAGCACTTCGGCGCCCACTGCGTGGTGCTCGCGCTCGACCGGCCGCTGCAGAGCGCCTACTGGCTGAACGTGAACGACCCCGGCTACCCGTTCCTGGCGCTGGTGGAGCACACCAACTTCCTGCCGGCCAGCGATTACGGGGGCCGCCACCTGGTGTACCTCGGCAACTACCTGCCGATGGACCACCCGCTGTTTTCCGCCAGCGACGCCGAGGTGCTGGCGGAGTTCCTGCCGCCGCTGCGGCGGCTCAACCCGGCCTTCGAGCCCTGCTGGGTGCGCGAATCCTGGGTGTTCAAAGCTCCCTTCGCCCAGCCCGTGGTCACCGTGGGCTACCCGAAGCGCCTGCCACCCCACCAGACCCCGCTGCCCGGGGTGTACCTGGCGAATATGGCCCACATCTACCCGCAGGATCGCGGCCAGAACTACAGCGTGCGCCTGGGCGAACGGATGGCGTTACGCCTGCTCGCGGACGGCTGAGTCCGGGCGCAGACGCGGCGAGGGGCGAGAGAAGTCCGCTCGCCCCTCGCCGCCGGAGCGCTACGCGGCGACGGATTCCACCGGGTAGTCCGCCTCGGCCAAAATCTCCTTGACGCGATCCAGGCTCACCTGGCCGGGGTCGTACTCCAGCTCCACCTGCTTGCCCGGAATGTCCACGCGTACCGAGCCGACGCCCGGGACGTCCTTGAGGGCGCCGGTGATCGTCCGCTCGCAGTGGCCGCAGCTAATGTCGGGGACGTTCAACACCACATGCTTCACAGATCTCTCTCCCTGTGTGCTCGGGTGGGATGCGCCCACCCGGCAAGATTGCTCCGGGTCAGGGCCAGGAGGCCTGCCCCGGGAAGCCGCCGTCGTCCGCCAGCGGCCCCAGGCGCGGGCCGGGCAGGCGGGTGGTAGTGTCGACGACGACCTGGCCGCCGCGGACGTCGACGGGGTAGCGATCCAGACCGCGCAGGCAGGGGCCGCCGACGCAGTTGCCGCGCCAGTCGTACTCCTCGCCGTGGTCGGGTGCGTAGAAGAGCTGCAGGATGGAGCTCCAGCCGGTCGGGTGGGGGCCGTGCAGGTCGTCAGCAAGGAGCGCAATGAACCCGGTGCTGGAGCGCAGCAGGTAGACCTGCAAGTTGATCAGGTTTGTCACCGAAGGGATCGGGAAGTCGTCCACCGCGCCGACGACGACCCGCTGGCCGATCATCCCGCTCGTCTCCGCCACCCGGTAGCGGGCATGGGCCGCGCGGGACTGGAGCACGGCGGCGATCTGGAGCAGCTCCGGCAGCGCCAGCGAGCGGCTGCTGAGCACCACCCGCACCTCCCGCTCCACCCAGGCGAGGCGCACCTCCTGGCCCTGCTGCTCGCCCAGGCGATCGCGGTAGCTGAAGGCCGAGACGGCGGCCGCGCCCGGGAGACCGCGCACGGTGATCGGCCGCCCGTCGGGCAGCAGCCCGCCGCAGCCCTCCTCCTGGAGCCGCAGCGCCGGCTCCAGCGCTGGCGGCAGGTTGCGGCGCCAGAGGGCGATGAAGCTGCCGCTGGTGCGAATGCTGGTGCCGTCAGCCCGGCGGCAGGGGCCGCCGACCTCCGCGCCACTCCAGGTGAGCGATGGGGGCAGGGAGGTCGGCCAGAGGGCAGTGAACCCCAGCCGCGCGGTGATCTCGTCCGGGGTCATCTGGGCCGTGGAGGGCGGAGCGGGCAGATTCCGCTCCGCCAGCGCCTGGGCGAGCGCGCTGATGGCCGAGCCGGCGCCGAAGAGGGCGGCGAGCAGCGCCACGCCAGCCAGGGCCGCGCGCCAGGTGAGGCCCACGTGCCGGACGGCTGGCTGGGAGCGCATAGCTCCAGCTTACTCGACATGGAGCACCCCGACCATCCCGGCCTGCTGGTGCCCGGGCACGGTGCAGACGATCGGATACTCGCCCGCGGCCGGGGCGCGGAAGACGGCTTCAGCCACCTGCCCGGCCGCGGCATGGGCGTGCGCCCCGGCCAGCCCCGGCACCGTCCAGTCGTGCTCCGTGCTGTCACCATTCGCCAGCCGCAGGCGCAGCACCTCGCCCGGCTGTGCCCGCACGGTCGCGGGCTGGAAGCGCAACCCGCTGGCGCGGACATCGACAGTCCGTGCCGCCGCCAGCTCCGCCGGGCTGAACGCCGCCTCCGGGTGCGCCTCGGCCATCGCGCCCGTGGAGCCCGCCATTGTCATGCCCGAGTCGGCATGGCGGACGGCCGGGGCGAAGCGGATCGCCGCGGTGCCGATCGCCAGCGCCGCCAGAGCGATCGCCACCAGATACCCCCAGTCGGCCAGCCGGCGGCGCAGCGGCGGGTGGGCGATCTCGCGGGCGCTCGCCGGCCGGCGGAAGCGGCGCAGCCGGAGCGAATTGGTCACCACGCTCACGCTCGACATCGCCATCGCCGCCGCGGCGAGCACCGGGTCCAGCCGGACGCCGAGCAGCGGATACAGCGCCCCCATCGCCACCGGGATCAGCAGGACGTTGTAGGCGAACGCCCAGAACAGGTTCTGGCGAATGGTGCTGATCGTCTGGCGGGAGAGGGCGAAGGCGGTCACCACGCCGCGCAGGTCGCCGCCCACCAGCGTCACGTCGGAGGCGGCGATCGCCACGTCGGTGCCGGTCCCGATCGCGATCCCCAGGTCCGCCTGGGCGAGCGCCGGGGCATCGTTGATCCCGTCGCCCACCATCGCCACCCGCTTGCCCTGCTGCTGGAGCTCCTTCACCTTGTCCGCCTTCTGCCCAGGCAGCACCTCGGCCAGCACCTGGTCGATCCCCGCCTGGCGAGCGATGGCGCGGGCGGTGGCCCGGGCGTCGCCACTGAGCATCCAGACCTCGAGGCCGAGCGCCTTCAGCTCCGCCACCACCTCGGCCGCCTCGGGCTTCAGGGTGTCCGCCACCCCGATCAGTCCGATGACCTCGGTGTCGCGGGCGACGTACAGCGGCGTCGCCCCCTCGGCGGCGAGCGCCTCCGCCCGCTCGGCCAGCGAGCAGCGGACCTGGCGCGCGGCGGACGGCGAGCCGGCCGGCGGCGCCAGCGGGATGCCGTACCCGGCCAGCAGGCGGGCATTGCCGATCAGGATCTCGTGCCCCTCCACCTGCGCCTGCACCCCGCGCCCCTCCAGCGCGGTGAAGCCGCTCGCCGGCGGGAGGTCCAGCTCCAGCTCGCGAGCCCGGCGGACAATCGCCTCGCCCAGCGGATGCTCGGAGCCGACCTCCACCGCCGCCGCCAGCCGCAGCACCTCAGGCTCATCCCCGACGACCTCGACCACGGAAGGGAGGCCGCGGGTGAGCGTGCCGGTCTTGTCCAGCACCACGGCGGTAATCTTGTGCGCCTGCTCCAGCGCCTCGCCACCCCGGATCAGCACCCCGTGCTCGGCGCCCTTGCCGGTGCCCACCATGATCGCCGTTGGCGTCGCCAGCCCGAGCGCGCAGGGGCAGGCGATGATCAGCACCGCGATCGCCGCCTGCAGGGCGTTGGTGACGCGCGGCTCGGGGCCGAGCGCCAGCCAGCCCAGGAACGTCAGCGCCGCCAGCGCCAGCACCGCCGGGACGAAGTACGCGGAGATGACGTCGGCCAGGCGCTGGATGGGCGCCTTGGAGCCCTGCGCCTGCTCGACCAGGCGGATGATCTGCGCCAGGGCAGTGTCCTTGCCGACCCGGGTAGCGCGGAAGACGAAGCTGCCGGCGCGGTTCAGCGTCCCGCCGATCACCTGGGCGCCGGGACGCTTGTCGATCGGCAGCGACTCGCCGGTCAGCATCGATTCGTCCACCACGCCCGAGCCCTCGACCACCTGGCCGTCCACCGCGATCTGCTCACCGGGGCGGACCCGAACCAGGTCGCCCACCTGCACCTGCTCGAGCGGCAGGTCGCGCTCCACGCCGTCGCGGATGACGCGGGCGGTGCGGGGCTGGAGCCGCAGCAGCGCCTTGATCGCGGCCGAGGTCTGTCCCTTGGCCCGCGCCTCCAGCCAGCGGCCGAGCAGGATCAGCGCAATGATGATCGCGGCGCTCTCGTAGTACACCTCGAGCTGGAAGCCGAGGCGCTGCGCCAGGTCCGGGAACAGGGTGACGAAGGCCGAGTAGCCGTAGGCGGCGCTGGTGCCAAGAGCGACCAGCGTGCTCATGTTCGCCGTGCCGTGCCATCCGGCCGCCCAGGCGGCACGGTAGAAGCCGCCGCCGGCCCAGAACTGGATCGGGGTGGCGACCAGCAGCAGCAGCGAGAAGAGGTCCTGGCGGCTGATGGCGAACGGGAGCGGCAGGTACATCAGCGCCATCATCGCCAGCCCGGCTACGAGCGCCAGGCCAAACTTGCGCCGCAGCTCGGCCTGCTCCGCCCGCCGCGCCAGCGCCTCGGGGTCCAGCGTCTCGCCGCCCTCCCGCACGGGGGGAAGGGCGCCCGCCTGCTCCGCGCTGGGCGGCGCAACGCCGTAGCCAGCCTTCTCGACCGCCGCCGCCATCTGGGCGAAGTCCACCCGGGTCGGGTCGAAGCGGACGGTCGCCTTCTCGGTCGCCAGGTTGACCGTCGCCGCCTGGACGCCCTCCAGCTTGCCAAGCGACTTCTCGATCCGCCGGACGCAGGAGGCGCAGGTCATCCCGGTCACCGCGAAGGTAATCTCCTCGGTCGTCGCGGCGGTCGCCGCCGCCCGGTCGGGTTGTCTGGTGTCAAGTGCCATGGATCTGTCCTGTTAGCGCCGCGAGAGCTCGAACAGCTCGCGCAGCTCGTGGATCATCGCCTCGTCGCGGCCCTCCTTGAAGCCGGCCGGGACGCAGCTATTGAGATGGCCGTCGAGCAGCGCCGCCTCAAACTTCTGGAGCGCGCGCTCGACCGCGAAGCTCTGCTTCAAGATGTCCACACAGTAGCGGTCCTCCTCGACCATCTTGCGGATCGCCTTGATGTGGCCCTCGATGGTCGCAAGGCGGTTGAGCACGTCTTTCTTGGATGCCTGCATCGCCGCATCTCCTCCCCTCCCCTGGGGGAGGGGGTCAAGAAAGACTATACTCCCTGCCCGCCGCGACTGCAAGGGCTCAACGATACGGTTGGCGCCTCAGCGCACCTCGGCCTGGCGGCGATGCCAGTCCTCGGCGAACAGGTTGAAGAAGATCCGCTTCTGCGGGTGCTCCGCGAGCACGTCCTTGTTCAGCGTTACCCCCAGCCCAGGACCCTGTGGCAGCGCGAAGGAGCCCTCCACCACCTCCGGGTTGCCCGGCGCCGCCGCCTTCACGAACGCCTCGGCGAAGTCGTTGAAGTGCTCCTGGATCTTGAAGTTAGGGGTGCAGGCAGCCAGGTGCAGGTTCGCTGCGGTGGCGACCGGCCCGCCGACATTATGTGGCGCCACCAGGATGTAGTACGCCTCCGCCCAGGCGGCGAGCTTCTTGACCTCCAGGATGCCCCCGAAGTGGGTGATGTCCGGCTGGATGATGTCCGCCGCCTGGAGCTCGAATAGCTCCCGATAGTCGTAGCGGGTGTGGATCCGCTCGCCGGTGGCGACCGGGATGCGGATCTGCTCCGCCGCCTTCTTCAGCGCCGCCAGGTTCTCCGGCGGGACCGGCTCCTCTACCCAGCCGGGCTCGAACGGCTCCAGCATTCGGGCGATCCGGGCCGCGGTGGCCGGGTTGAACCGCCCGTGCATCTCAACCAGGATCTCCACGTCCGGCCCGACCGCGTCGCGCACCGCCTCTACCAGCGCCACGGAGCGCAGCGTCTCCGCGCGGTCCAGCTCATAGAAGCCGGCGCCGAACGGGTCCAGCTTGAGCGCCCGGTAGCCCTTCTCCAGCACCCGCTTGGCGGCGCGGTGGAACTCCTGTGGGGTGCGCTCAACGGTGTACCAGCCGTTGGCGTAGGCCTTGATCTTGTCGCGCACCGCTCCGCCGAGCAGGCGATAGACCGGCTGGCCCAGCGCCTTGCCGACGATGTCCCAGCAGGCCATCTCCAGGGTGGCGATCGCGGACATGGCGATCTCCCCCTGGCGGGCGTAGTCGTTGCGGTACATCCGGCTGACCAGGCTCTCGATGTCGAACGGGTCGCTGCCGAGCACGTGGTTGGGCACCGCCTCCGAGAAGTAGCCGAGCAGCGCGTCGGTGTGGTTGAGCATCCGCACCTCGCCCACGCCACTGAGCCCCTCGTCGGTGTGGACCTCCACGAAGGTGAGGTTGCGCCAGGCGGTGCCGAGCACGTAGGTCTTGACGTCACTGATCTTCATCCGCTCGCCTCCAGTCTGTACCGCGTCGCCGGCCGTTGTCGTCGTAGGAATTATGGGCGCGGCTCCGGTGAGCCGCGCCCAGCCGCCGCCATCGCCTCCGGGGTGTGGCCGCGCTCCACCAGCGCCTGCTGGTCCTTGGATGGCTGAGCCCAGGGGGCGAGCGGCTCGGGCGGCTGGGGCTCGAGCAGCCGGCCGCCGAGGATGGTGGCGCTACAGCGGAGCAGCTCAGTCCCCTCACGTGCGTTCATGAACACGTCGTAGAAGGTGAAGCGGCCGCGGCTGAGCGTGAGCAGCGCCAGGTCGGCCACCGCGCCGGGCTTGAGCGTGCCCAGCTCGTGCCCCAGGCCGAGCACCTCGGCCGGGCGCGCGGTGGCGGCGCGGATGGTGTCCGGGAGTGACATCCCCAGAGCGAGGAACTTGCTCAGGCAGGTGGGCAGGTCGAACATCGGCCCGCCGATACTGAGCTGGTGAATGTCGGTGGAGATCACGTCCGGCCGGTGCCCGGCGGCCAGCAACGCCTCGGCGGTCTCGAAGGAGAAGGAGCCGGAGCCGTGGCCAATGTCCAGCACCACACCCGCGTCCCAGGCGCGCTTGACGAAGTCGAACAGCCGCCCCTGGGCATCGACGATACGCATGCTATGGCCGGTGAAGCAATGGGTCAGGACGTCGCCCGGCCGGAGCAGCGCGAAGACCTCTTCGATGGAGGGCGGGGCGACGCTGATGTGGACCATCAGCGGCAGCTCGCAGCGGTCGGCCGCCTCGCGCGCCCGGCGCAGCGGCTCGATGCTGGCACCGGCCTGCGTCTTGCCCATGCGGACCTTGAACCCGAGCACCAGGTCGCGGTTGGCGTTGGCCACCCGGGTGGCGAGGTCGACGTCCAGCAGCTCCGGGTTGGCCGACTCGAAATCGGGCCCTACCAGCCCGATCGGCGAGATGTGCAGGTAGGCGTAGATGCGGCTGCGCGCCGGGCGGACGATGAACGCGCGGAAGCCCTCCAGGGTGTACGCGCCGGCCGAGCCAGCGTCTAGCCAGGTGGTGACGCCGGTGCGCGCGGCGATCGGGTCGGCGCGGACGCCCCAGTAGGTGGCGCCCCAGTAGACGTGGGTGTGCAGGTCGATCAGCCCGGGCGTAACGTACTGGTTGCTGGCGTCCAGCACCTGGAACGCCGACTCGGCCGGGATCTCGCGGTCGACCGCGGCGATGCGGCCACGCCGGATCGCCACGTCCAGGCGGCCGTTGAAGCCCGCCGCCGGATCGACCACCTCGCCACCCTTCACCAGCAGATCGAATCGCATCTCTATCCTCACCACGACTCAAGACTGGGGCACGACCGTCAATGGTGGCGGAGCGCGGCGCGGCGAGCAACCCCGGTCGCTCGTCGGTCTGCTGCGGGACGGGAACGCGGAGCGGTCAGCCCAGCACCGTGCGGCAGACGCGCAGGTAGTTGCCGCCGAGGATCTGTGCGATCTCCGGCTCGCGGTAGCCGCGAGCGAGCAGCGCCGCGGTGAAGGCGGGCAGCTTGGAGATAGTCTCCAGGCCGTCCACGTAGCGGCCCGGGTGGCTGTAGATGCCAGCGGCGAGGGTCGCCGCCGAGACGCCGCCCTCAATGTAGTCGGTGAAGTCGGGTCCGAGGGCGATGTGGTCGATGCCGACCAGCCGGCGCAGGTGGTCCACGTGGTCGACCAGGCGATCCAGCGTGGGCGCCTCGGGATCGACGAAGTCGCCATATACTGCGACCCCGATCACCCCGCCGCTGCGGGCGATCCCCTCGATTGCCCAGTCCGGCAGGTTGCGCGGGTGCTCGCACACCGCGCGGGCGTTCGAGTGGGAGGCGATCACCGGCGCCTCGCTCAGCTCCAGCACCTGGCGGACGCCGGCGTCGGACAGGTGGCTGACATCCACCAGCATCCCGAGCCGGTTCAGCTCCTGCACCACCTTCACCCCGGCCCGAGTGAGCCCGCCGCCGCTGCGCTGCTCGGCCGCGCCGTCCGCCAGTTCGTTGCGGAAGTTCCAGGTGAGCCCAAGCGCGCGTAGCCCGAGGCGGTACAGCGCTCGCAGGACATCGACGCTTCCGCGCAGCGCCCCGGCCCCCTCGAGGCTCGGCAGCAGCCCGATCACCCCGTCGGCCCGCGCCCGTTCCAGCTCGGCGCTGCTGGAGACGACCCGGATCTGCTCGGGCGACTCCTCCGCTTCGCGGTGCAGCATCTCCAGCGTCTCGAAGGTGTGACGCATCAGGTCGGCGTCGTCGCTGATCGAGAAGTCGCCCCCGCAGGTAGCGGCGATCGCAGAAACGCCGCCCTGGCGCAGCGCCGGGACGTGGCGCCGGGCAAAGACCTCGGTCTCGCCCCGGGCGCGCTTGGTGTGGACGTCGCTCGGGATGTCCGAGTGGGTATCGATGACCGGATACGTGGCGTGGATCTGCCGCGCCTGCTCAAGAAGCGCCTCGGAAAGCATACGCTCACCTCGTATCAGCTAGCTGGGGCCGCGCCTGGAACGGTAGCCGGTCGGCCCGGCCTCGCGCCAGTGGCGAGTCGGAGTGGGCGCGGGGACGGCAGCCGCGGACGTGGTGGCGAGGCCGCCAGGCGGGCCACTAGCCGGGCGCGGCCGGGCGAGCGGCGGCGCGGTGGCGCTGGTAGTGGCGGCGCCCTTTGGCCCGGTTGCCGCAGACCGCCATGGTGCACCACTGGCGCCGCTGGGCGTGGCTGCGGTCGACAAACAGCCAGCCGCACCACTCGGCGGCGCACTCGCGGACGCGGCGGAGCGTGGGGGAGGTCAGCAGCTCGGCGGCGGAGCGGGCCACGGGCCAGAGCATCTGGTCCAGGGCAGCGCTGTCCGCCCAGGTCCAGGTGTAGCCCTCGGGAGTACGAACGCAGCGCAGGTGCGCGAGCGCGCGGGCCAGCGCCCGGTTCAGGCGCTCCAGGTCGCCCGCGGAGGCGGGGCGGCCGGCCGCTTCGGCAGAGAAGATGGCATAGAGGGCCTCGCGGAGCGCGAGGGCGTCCACCAGGGCCGCGCTGGCCGCCTCTGGCTGCTGAGCGGCCAGCGCGAGCAGCCGGGCAGCGCGCGGGGCGTCGAGCAGGCCGAGGTGCTCGCTCCAGGCGACCAGGTGGCGGTAGCTGGCGAGCCAGTCGTAGCGGCGGGAGCTAGGACGCCAGGAGACGGTGTTGGCGAAGGTGAGGCAGAGGGGCTCGTCGGACCCCCAGTGTGGGAGCATCCGCTGCCAGGCCTCGTCCATCGTCCCTCCATGGCCGCCCGCTCTATTCTAACTGGACAGAAGCGTTTGACGGGTTGGGTGGGGCCAACTAGAATGCAACCACTTTCCGCGGGGCAGACCGGTTGGATCCACGCCTGGTCGAGCCCGCCGGACGCTGGAGCTAGCGCGGCATGTTCTGCCACGATGCCTGCGGGACGCTCGTCCTGCAGCTCCTTCTGTACGGGCTGGCCAACGGGGCGGTGATCGCCCTGAACGCGGTCGGCTTCACCCTCGCCTACGCCGCGGCGCGGCAGATCAACCTCGCCCATGGCAACGTCTTTGTCCTGACCAGCGTCGTTGTCGCCGCCCTGGCCCGGCTGCTCGGGGTGACGGCCGCCACTCCGCTGGGGGAGCGGATCGGAGCGCTACTACTGCTCTGTCTGGTCGGGGCGCTGTGTGGCGCGCTGCTCAACGGGCTGGTCGAGCGGCTCGCCTTTCGCCCGTTTCGCGGCAGCCGGGACCGCCTGGTGCCGCTGATCGCTACCGTCGCCCTCTCTATGGTGCTGCTCGGGCTGGCGGTGCACTGGCCGCGCCCGCCGGCCCGCCCCTACCACCAGGGGGTGGACCTGCCGATGCTGGCGCTGCCGGACCTCATCCCCGCGGTCGAGCTGGGCTGGGGCGGGGTATCGTTCACTACCAAGGACGCGATGGTCCTGCTGCTCAGCGCGCTGGTGACGGCGGGTGTCGCGGCGCTGCTGGCTCGTACCAGGGTCGGCCGGCTGCTGCGGGCGATCTCGCAGGATGGCGAGCTGGCTGCGCTGTGCGGGGCGAACCCGGATCGGGCGCAGCTCCTCGCCTTCGCGCTGGCCGGGGCGCTGGCCGGTTTTGGCGCCGCCATCTTCAGCGCCTACTACGGCCTCGCCTCCTCCGACTACGGGCTGCGGAGTGGGCTGGCGACGATCACCGCCGCGGTGCTGGGTGGGGTGGGCGATCCGCGCGGGGCGCTGCTGAGCGGCCTGGCGATTGGGGTCTTCTCCTCCTTGAGCGACTATCTGCTCACCGCGCACTGGACGCCAGTGCTGGTGCTGATTCTGCTGATCCTGCTGCTGGCGCTGGCGCCCACCGGGCTGCTACGGAGCGGGGCTGGCTCGGAGGGGGAGGACCTGGCGTCGAGCGCGCAGGTGGCCGTCGCCGGCGGCAGCCGGGCCGGCTCGCGCTGGCTGCTGGTCGGCCTGGGCGCGCTCGGCGCCGCCTACCCGCTGCTCGACGCGCTGCTGGGCTGGCATCGGCTCTACAGCGCCGCCCCGGCGCTGCTGCTCGTCACGCTCGCGGTCGGCCTCAGCGTCGTGGTTGGCTTCGCCGGGCTGCTGGACCTCGGCTACGCCGCGTTCTTCGCCATCGGCGGCTACACCGCGGCGCTGCTCACCGCTTCCGGCAGCCGGCTGGTGGAGCTGCTCCCGGCGCTGGCCCGCGAGCCCTGGCTGGCGATCCCGCTGGCCGGGGTGATGGCAGCCGGCTTCGGCGTCCTGTTCGGCCTGCCAAGCCTGCGCACCCGCGGCGAGTACCTGGCGATCGTCACCCTCGCCTTCGGCGAGATCGTCCCAACGGTCATTCGCCAAACACCGGACTGGACCAACGGCCCGCGCGGCATCAGCGGCATCCCGGGACTGCACCTTGGCCCCTGGGCGCCAAGCTCGCCGCTGCACGCCTATCTCGTGGCGCTGGCGCTGGCGATCGTCGCCTGCCTGGTTGCGGCCCGACTGGCGGAGGCGCGCATCGGCCGCGCCTGGGCGGCAGTGCGCGACGACGAGATCGCCGCCAGCGCGGCCGGGGTGAACCCTCCGCGCGCCAAGCTGCTCGCCTTCGCCATCGGCGCCGGCTACGCCGGGGTGGCCGGGGCGATCTACGCCGGGATGGTCAGCCACATCGAGCCGGAGCAGTTCGACTTCACTCTCTCCATCATGGTGCTGGCGGCGGTGGTGATCGGCGGCCGCTGGGGCCTGCCCGGCGTGGTGCTCGGGGCGCTGGCCGTGGCCGGCTACGACCGGCTGCTCGTCTCCGCGCTGAACGGGGCACTGCATAGCCTGGGCGCCACGCTGGGCCTGGCCGGGCTGCTGGCCGCCGATCTGCGGGAGGACAACTTCCTGGTGTTCGGCCTGGCGCTGTACCTGGCGATCCTCCCCCGGGCGCGCCGGGGCGCCGCCGCCCCCCGCCCGCTGGCGCGCCTGCTCCCCCGCTGGGGGCTGCGGCCCTCCCCGGCCCCGGGCCAGCGCACGCTCTGAGCGCCGCCCGCTCCGCCTCGCGTGCCGCCCAGCACAGTGACAACGAGCGGCCTCATCTGCAAATCATTCGTTGGACACACCGCTGGCTGACCGGCCATGCGGTGTCTCCCATATTTTCCAGCGAGTGCCGGAGCGCAGGGGGATACTATGAAAGGCAACCGTACTCGTCGTCTCACACTGGTTGCTCGGGCAGGGGCACTCTCCTCGATGTTGCTCCCATCCTCGTCTTGTTCAGCGGCGCTGCTCCCGTAGCGGCCGAGAACGCTAACCAGCCGAGTGCCAGAGCCAAGACATATACCAAGACGATTAGCCGAAGCATCTCCAATATCAAACGAGCAGGAAGAAGGCTCACCGGGAGTTGGGACTGTGACTCCAAGATTAGCCTTCAGTGGACGGACACAGGTCCGACAGTAGATACGTGGGGGCACATGTTCTGTAGAGTTGGCACTCCTTCGAGCATGAGTCTGGCGCTCGATCACGCGAACGTCAATTCGGGTAATCTGCAGGATGCAGCCTATTCGGTCGTGATGCAGGGGATATATGAATGCCTCGGAGCCAATCTCTGCACCAGTCCCCACTTAACGTACACCGTTACGCAGACCAAGTACCTCCGAACGAGTAATACGCCCACGATTATCGACACTGATGGAGACCCGCATACATTTGCAGCGGTGAGCTACCTTCGAGCCTTCAACGACAAAGGTGCAGGGTATCCGTTCGTGGACCCGTCCAATCCATGGACTGAAGTTCCATTCCCGACACGGGGCAGGCCGTGGGGCAGTGCGCTTATGAGCCGCCCCTCAACTTCGGCCAGTTTGTCCCTCCGGCCTGCAACAGAAGCTCGACGTTCCGCACTGATGTGGAGAACCTGTACAGGTCCCTCGGGTGGGCGTTCCCTCAGGGCACCTACCAGGCACACCATATCTGGCCATTATCCCATGGAGGGGGCAACGAGGTGACGCCGACAGGAAACGGTATCTTGCTCCTCTCAGCCGATCACGACCTATTCACCACTTGGTGGCGCGATTTCAGCCCTCAGAACCCCTGCTGCGCGCGATGACGCGGCGCGGGTATTGTCGCCTCGGGAGCGGCCGCGGATGACGACCGAGGAGCACTCGCGGCCGCTCCCAGGCACCATCACTACCGTCGCCGGGACCACGGTGGCCGGGTACGGTGGCGATGGTGGCCCGGCCAGCATCGCGCGGTTGCACCAGCCGCACGGGGTCCTGGTCGCCCCGGACGGGAGCCTATATATCGCCGACTACAACAACGGCTGCGTCCGCCGGGTGGGTCCTGACGGACTCATCCGCACCATCCCGGGGACCGCGGCGCGGCTGCCCGGGGCCGAAGGTGGGCCGATCGGCCTAGCCCTCAGCCCGGAGGGGAGCCTGTACGTTGCCGAGGCGGGTAACCACCGCGTCCGAACGGTCCAGCCAGATGGGACGATCCGCACGGTGGCCGGGACCGGCGTCGGGGGCTTCGCCGGGGATGGTGGCCCGGCCACAGCCGCGGAGCTGTTCGGCCCGGCGGGCCTGGCGCTCGGGCCGGCTGGGCGGGTGGTGATCGCGGAGAAAGACGCCGGGCGCGTCCGCCAGATCGAGCCGGACGGTCGGATCGTGACTGTGGCCGGCTTCCCCGGCGCCGATCCAATCCGCGCCGACGCCCGGCGGCGCACCGCGCCCGGCCGCCCAGACAACGGGGATGGTGGCTCGGCCACCGCCGCCTGGGTCTGGGCGCCGTTCGGGCTCGCGGTCGGGCCCGACGGCACGCTGTATTTCTCGGACGTCATCGATTGCCGGATCCGGAGGGTAAGTCCCGATGGGACGATCCACACGGTGGCCGGGACCGGGGAGCGTGGCTTCGGCGGGGATGGTGGCCCGGCGACCGCGGCCCGCTTGCACGGGCCTACTGGCCTGGCGCTCGGGCCAGACGGCAGCCTGTATGTCGCCGACGCCCACAACTACCGGGTCCGGCGGATCGTCCCGGAGGGGAGCATCCACACCGTCGCTGGCAACGGCGGGACAACGTACCAGGGCCGGGGGGATGGCGGTCCGGCGACGGAGGCGGAGGTGTACCAGCCGCTAGCCGTCGCGCTCGGGCCAGATGGCAGCCTGTACATCGCGACCGGGCATCGCATCCGCAAAGTCTGGAGCTGACCAGCGGGATCCCTATCCCTGCGCAGAGCAACTGCGCATTCGGTACGCCCCGCAGAAGCGTCGGTGCCTCGGAGTCCCCTTCATGCCACTGGAGCGATCCGCTGGTGCATTCCGATCCTCGCTCGCGGGGAGGTCTCGTCTCGTCGGGTCTGGGCCTCTGCCCACTTTCTTTATCCAAGACCGTGCAGACTCCCGATGTTGTCATGCCGCCGCGCCCCTTGACGCTGCCGGCCGCCGTGATACAGTGGCCTCATCTGGCACCGCGCTACCGCGCAGGGAGGCAGCAGATGGCGACGACGCGGACCCCGAACATGACCGACTACGCGGCGGAGCGCGCCGCCTTCCGTTGGCCGCGGCCCGAGCGCTTCAACTTCGCCCGCGACGTGATCGACCGCTGGGCGGCCGATCCCACCAAGCTGGCGATGCTGCACCTGGACCCGAGCGGAGCGGAGCGCCGGGTGACCTTCCGCGAGCTGCAACGTCGCTCGACCCAGGTCGCCAACGCGCTGCGCGGCCTCGGGATCGGGACCGGCGAGCGGGTGTTCCTGATGCTGCCACGCGTGGTGGAATGGTGGGAGACGCTGCTCGGGGTGCTGCGCATGGGCGCGGTCGGGATGCCAGGGACGGTGCTGCTGACGGAAAAGGACATCGTCTACCGTTCCGGATTGGCCGAGGCGAGCGCCGTTGTCACCGACGCCGCTGGGGCGAGCAAGTTCGATGCGGTCCGCGACCAGTGCCCCTCCGTGCGCCACTTCATCCTGGTTGGCGGCGAGCAGCGCGACGGCTGGCAGCGCTACGAGGACCTGCTGGCGCGGGCGAGTGACCGGGATTCCGGCGAGACGACTCGGGCCGACGACATGGCGCTGGTCTACTTCACCAGCGGCACCGTCGGCTACCCGAAGATGGTGCTGCATACCCAGGCATCGTACGGCATCGGCCACGTCATTACCGGTAAGTACTGGCTGGACCTCCAGCCGGACGACCTGCACTGGAACCTGTCCGACACCGGCTGGGCCAAGGCCGCCTGGTCCTCCTTCTTCGGCCCCTGGATCCAGGGCGCAGCGCTATTCGTCCAGGACGCGCGGGGGAAGTTCGATCCGCGCGGGACGCTGGAGACGCTCGCCCGCTATCCGATCACCACGCTGTGCGCCCCACCCACGGTCTACCGCATGCTCGTGCTCGAAGACCTGGCCCGCTACAAGGCCCCGGCGCTGCGCCACTGCGTCGGCGCGGGCGAGCCGCTCAATCCAGAAGTGATCGCCGCCTGGCGCGAGGGGACCGGCCACACCATTCGCGACGGCTACGGGCAGACGGAGACGGTGCTGCTGTGCGGCAACTTCCCGCCGCTGGAGGTGCGCCCGGGCAGCATGGGCAAGCCCTCGCCGGGCTTCGACGTCAGTATCATCGACGACGACGCCCGGGAGCTGCCAGCGGGCAAGGAGGGCGATATCGCGGTGCGGGTGCAGCCCGAGCGGCCGCTGGGGATGTTCGTGGAGTACTGGCGCAACCCGGAGGCGACGGCCGCCGCGCACCGCGGCACCTGGTATATCACCGGGGACCGGGCGATCAAGGACGAGGATGGCTACTTTTGGTTCGTCGGCCGCGCCGACGACGTGATCCTCTCCGCCTCCTACCGTATTGGCCCCTTCGAGGTGGAGAGCGCCCTGGTGGAGCACCCCGCCGTCGCCGAAGCAGCCGTAGTGGGGACGCCGGACGAGATCCGTGGCCAGAACGTGAAGGCCTTTGTCATCCTTGCCCCTGGCTACCAGCCCTCCGAGGCGCTGGCTGGCGAGCTCCAGGAACACGTCAAGCGGGTGACCGCGCCCTACAAGTACCCGCGCGAGATCGAATTCGTCACCGAGCTGCCAAAGACGATCAGCGGCAAGATCCGTCGGGTCGAGCTGCGCCAGCGCGAGCTGGCCAAGAAAAAGGGAGCGCAGGGCAAGGGCGCGTTCAGCCCCGAGTAAGTGCGCGATCGCCCGGCGAGGCGGGCCCCGGGAGCCGACCCGGAGGGCAGGGCGAGGCGCGGTTACGCGACCGCCAGCTCCGAGTGGGCGCCGTTGGGCGCCAGGGTGAATCGCTTGCTGTGGTAGGCCGCCAGCCGTGGCCGGTGGGCGATGCTGACGATCGTCGCGTGCGGCAGACGCTGCCGGAGCAGCTCGTACAGCTCCAGCTCGGCGCTCTCATCCAGCGCCGCCGTCGCTTCGTCCAGGAACAGCCAGTCGGGCTGGTGCAGCAGCGCCCGGGCCAGGGCGAGGCGCTGCTGCTCGCCGCCGCTGAGCTGCAGGCTCCAGTTCTGCACCTCGTCCAGGCGGCCGACCAGTCCGCCCAGGCCGGTCGCCTGCAGCACCTCGCGGATCTGCGGGTCGCTGAACGTTCCGCCCGGGGCCGGGTACGAGACCGCGTCGCGGAGCGTGGCGATCGGGATGTACGGCTTCTGCGGCAGGAACAGCAGCCGCGCGTTCGCCGGGACGTAGATACGGCCCCGGCCAAAGGGCCAGATGCCGGCCAGGGCGCGGAAGAGGGTGCTCTTGCCACTGCCGGTCGGCCCGGTGAGGAGGACTCGCTCGCCGGGCTCGATGGCGAACCCGGTGCTGGCCAGGACGACGCGGCCATTCGGCAGCGCCAGGTCCACGTCCTCGGCGCGTAGCCCCGCGCCATCGGGGAGCACCTCGATCCCGCCGGCCCGCTCCGCCTCCGCGGTCGCCTGCTCCACCGCCTGGCGGAAGGTGAGCAGGCGGTCGACCGTGGCCTTCCAGGTGGCCAGCTCGCTGTAGCTGTCGACGAACCAGGAGAGGGATCCCTGCACCTGGCCGAAGGCGTTGGCGATCTGGATCAGCTCGCCCAGGCTGATCACGCCGGCGAAGTAGCGGGGCGCGGCGACCAGCACCGGAAAGATGATCGCCACCTGGGCATAGCCCACGGTGAAGGCGGTCAGGTTCTTGGTGTAGTGCATCAACGCCCACCAGTTCTGTCGGATCCGCTCGAAGCGGTTGAGCAGCTCCACCTGCTCGGACGTCTCTCCATGGTACAGCGCTACCCCCTCAGCGTTTTCCCGCAGCCGCACCAGGCTGAAGCGGAAGTCGGCCTCGAACCGCTGCTGCTGGAAGTTCAGCCCAATCAAGGGGCGGCCGACCAGGTGGGTCAGAACGCTGCCGACCAGGGCGTAGATCACCGCCGCCCAGACCATGTAGCCGGGAATTGCCACCTCCACCCCGCCGATCGCGAACGACAGCGGCCCGGAGAGCGTCCAGAGAATGGCGATGAACGACACCAGTGTGACGACGGAGGAGAGCAGTCCAAGCGAGAGGCTGAGCGTGTTCGAGGTGAACAGCCGCAGATCCTCCGCGATCCGCTGGTCGGGGTTGTCCGTCCCGCGGTCTCGCAGCTCCAGGCGGTAGTACACCTGCTTGGCGAGCCAGGCGCCGACGAACTGGCGGGTGAGCCAGACGCGCCAGCGCATCTCCAGCATTTGCGTCAGGTACAGTTTGTAGACCGACCCGGCGATGTAGAGGGCGGCGAGCACCGTGAACTGCAGCAGCAGGCTGCCAAAGGAGGCGAAGTCCTTGTTCTGAATCGCGTTGTAGAACTCGCGCTGCCACTGGTTGAACAGCACCAGGAGGAAGACCAGCGCGAGCGTCAGCCCGACGACCGTGGCCAGGAGCAGCCGGGCGCGCCAGCGCTCCTCGGAGCGCCAGTAGGGAAGCGCGAGCCGCCACACCCGGCCGAGGAACGCAGCCGCGTTCGCCAATCGACTCTTCCACATCTCGGACCGCCTCTCCTGTGCTGTCGGGGTAGGACCATGCCCATCTGCAGGGCGCCAGCCCTCACGCTCAGCGTGTGTTCCCTAGATTAGAGCGCAGTGAGCACAGAGTAAAGCGAACTTGAGCGGCCGGAAGCGCGCGCCGGTTACACTGCCGGGAGGACGCTGGGCCGCACCCGGCGTGCGGAGGAGCGAGCGTGTACGCGATCGTCGTTCGACAGAAGATCCGGCCGGAGCACCTGGAGGCCTACCTGGAGCTGATGCTCAGCCACGCGCGTGGCTCACTGGCCGAGGAGCCCGGTTGCCTGCGCTTCGACGTGGTGCAGAACGAGGCGGACCCCAGCGAGGTATTCCTCTACGAGGTGTACCGCGATCAGGCAGCGCTGGACGAGCACGGCAAAACGCCGCGCTTCGCCCGGGTGGTGAGCACGATCAAGCACTGGTTCGCCGAGCCAGAGCAGGTGACTCGTTGCCGTCCCGCCTTCGTCACCGAGGCCGCGCGCTCTGGGCACTGAACTACTGGGCAGTAGCGGCGCGTTACGCGTTAAGGGGCGAGGACAGTCGGCAATCGCGTCTTCGCGTTCCAGCCCTGCCTCTGCGAAGAGATTGGCCCGAGGATCATGCTCACGCCTCCTTCGCAGGCGCCGGTTGCCGGCCCGCGGGTACCTGGCGCGGGCCATACGGCAGTGGGATGTACTCGACCGACGGGCGCCGCTGGCTCGTCTGCGGGTAGAGCTGCATCAGCTCGAACACCTCGAGCGGCATCTCCGTCGATACCGGCAGGCCAAGCTTCCGCGCCTCATCCACGGAGATCGGATAGTCGTGTGTCCAGGTGCCGGTCGCCAGGGTGCGTGCAACCGCCTTCGCCCGCTCTTCGGGAAGCTGCCGGCTGAGCAGCGCACAGACGGTGTGCTCGACCTGGCGGAGCGCCTTCTCAGCGACATCGGCCAGAATCAGTGTCTGGTCGTCGATTTCGGCAATGGGCTTCCGCTCTACCACCTTGAGGACGGAAGCGGCCGGGTACTGGCCGAGTTGGGGATCAACCGGTCCGAGAACCGCATTCTCGCCCATGACGATCTCGTCGGCCGCCAGGGCGATCAGGGTGCCGCCGCTCATCGCGTAGTGCGGCACGAGCACGGTCACCTTGGCCGGATGGCGGGCCAACGCCTCAGCGATCTGCTCGGCGGCCAGCACCAATCCCCCCGGCGTGTGCAGGATCACATCGATGGGTACGGAGGGGTCGGTGAGCTGAATCGCCCGCAGCAGCTCTTCCGAGTCCTGGATGTCGATGTAGCGGGCGATCGGGAAGCCGAGCAGGCTCATGGTCTCCTGGCGATGGATCAGGCCAATGACCCGGCTGCCACGCTTCTCCTCCAGACGGCGGAAGGCTCGGAGGCGCTGCCACTCCAGCCATCGCTGGCGGATGAGCGGCTGCACCGTACTGATGATGAAGAAGATCCAGAAGAGATCAAAAATCGACATCGCTCTCTCCGGTTCACCAGGGCCAGTACTCGTCGGGACGGAAGCGCGGAGCCGGCCGCCGAAGCGGCCAGACCAGCACCAGCCCAGCGACGAAGCCGCCCAGGTGCGCCCACCAGGCGACACCACCGAACGCATCGGCCTCGGCACCGATCGCAAGCAGGCCGTTGAGAAGCTGGGAAACGAACCAGCCACCGATCCAGAGTAGCGCGGGTACCTCAACGAACCAGGGGATGAAGAAGATCGGGACCAGGGTCACGACCCGCGACATCGGGAAGAGCACCACGTACGCAGCCAGTACTCCAGAGATCGCCCCGCTCGCGCCGATCGCCGGGACGACCGACATGGGATTGGACCAGACATGGACGAGCGCCGCGGCTACACCGCAGAGCAGGTAAAAGGCAAGGAAGCGCCCGTGGCCGAGCCGGTCCTCGACGTTGTCACCGAAGATGTACAGGGCAACAAGGTTACTGATGATATGCAGCCAGCCACTGTGCAGGAACTGGGACGTGAGAAGTGTGAGCCACTCGCTCGGCAGCGGCGCCTCCAGGAGGCGTGACGGAACAACACCCAGGAGCCACAGGAACCCCTCCAGGACGTCGGGCGGTAGACGGAACTCGATCAGGAACACGAGCACGTTGGCGCCGATAAGCGCAGCCGTTACGAAGGGGAACCCGCGCGCCCGCACCGTGTCCTTCAGGGGAAGCATGGCTCACCTGTGCGCGCAGCCTCAACCTTATTCGCCTGCGGCCCCCAGGCCACGTTGACCAGCGGTCGCCTCCCAGTCGAGCTACAGCTAGGTAGCATACTCGCCCCAGAGGCCCGTTTCAAGACGCGGAGGTAGCGACCGTGCAGGTCCCGATGTGCCGTTCCGTTGGCAACACCATCCCCGGAGTCCCTGGGAAGGCGTTGCGCACCCAGCCTCCCCTCCCTGTTCCTCTCACGCGCTGTCGCTGGCACGCGGGTTGCTGGCCGGTAAGCATTCTTACCCGGGGAGGACCCGATGCCTCAGATGACCTGCGCTCACTGCGGAGTCCCGATCGTCGACCAGACCAGCATGGCGGAGCAGGGCGGCAAGACGTACTGCTGCAACAACTGCCTGCAGATGGAGACTGGCAGCACCTCGGGGCACACGTCCGGCGGGGCGACCTGTGCCCACTGCGGCAGCACGATCCGCGACACCTCGACCCAGGTGGAGCGGAACGGCCAGACCTTCTGCTGCAACAATTGCGCCATGGCAATGGCCCAGGGTGTGGGCCAGCGCGGCACCATGGGGAGCCAGCAGGCGTAGCGTCCTTCGAGCAGCGCTATCCCCTCGCGCCAGGAGCGGCTGGGAGCGACGTCTCCCAGCCGCTTCGTCGTCTTCGCCCGCTCAGCCGTATGGCATAGGCTGTGCACGGTACCAGGGCAGCGAACAGCCGCGTCGCCCCTGCCGACGCGGCTCCGGGCAGCCTCGCTGGTAGCCTGGTACAAGGAGCGCTAACACCATGCAAGAGCGTGACAAGCAAGCGCAGACCCTGTATGACTACGCGGCCGACTTTCAGTGGATCCGGATGCTTGGCTGGTCGGACGACGAGCTGCGCCGCGTCCCGGTGTACGAGGAAGCGACCTCCGCGGATGAGTCGCTCAACCTGGAGAGCGTTGGCGGCACCTCGCTCAACGTCAGCGAAGCGATCGACGTCACCAGCGGTGACGCGCGGGCGCTGCACAACCTTTGGGTCTACAAGCGCACCACACCGCCCGAGCTCTGGCAGCGGCTGTGGGACCTGGTGCGGCGCGGCGGACCGAGCGGCATCGCCTCCGCATCCGACACCGCCAGCGCGTTCCCGTCCTCCGGACCCGGCAGCCAGCGCTGAGCGCCGAGCAACACGGGCCGAGAGACGACCAAGGAGGCACAGCGTGAAAGGCGAAACGGAGGACCTGCGAGGCTGTCCCACCGCGTTCGAGTGCCGCGACCGGCTCCCGGAGCTGAGCCGCTGGATGGAGGACGACCTGCTCAAGGAGCTCCCGATCTGGCAGAAGGGGACGTTCGATCGCGGCAAGGAGTACTTCGACCTGGACAACCCTGATCGCGGCCCGTTCGTCGCCGGTGGCGACGAAGGTCCGATCACGGACCACACCTACGTCTGCCGCGACGACGCGACCGAGCGCGCCTGGGCGGAGCTGGTGACCTGGCGGCAGCCAGTGTCGCGCGCGCAGGGCGAGGCGATCGAGATGAACCTGCGCGAGCTGGGCGCTGGGCGCGAGCGCAGCGCTGCGGGGGAGGGGCGCCCGCTGCCCCCGATCTAGCCGCCGATTCATGTGATCTACGCGAGGAGTAAAGCTGATGGCTGGACAGACGAAGACGACGACCGACCACGACGAGATTCGCAAGTGGGTCGAGGAGCGAGGCGGCACACCCGCCACGGTCCGCGGCACCGGTGGGGACGAGGCAGGCATCCTGCGCATTGACTTCCCTGGCTACACCGGCGAGGACCGGCTGGAGCACATCTCCTGGGACGAGTGGTTCAAGAAGTTCGACGAGAAGCACCTGGCCTTCCTATACCAGGAGGAGATGCGCAGCGGGCAGGAGAGTCGCTTCTTCAAGCTGATCAGCCGCGAGACGGCCAAGGCGGGCGGCCACAGCGAACAGAAGAGCCGCGAGAAAGAGTAACCCGCCCGCCGCTGGACGGCAGCACCCCGCGGCGGCTGCCGCCAGAACGGGCCAGGGTTGCGCTTCTGGCAGCGCTGTGGTGCCAGTCCGCGCCAGACGATCAGGAAGCGGCTGCCGAGCGGCGAGGCAGGAAAGCTCGCCTGTCTGGGGCACCCTAGGCAGTGCCTAGGCACGCTTCCTGCACCCTCGCCAGACCGCTCCGCCGGCGCGGCATCCGGCCCTGGGTACCGCACCCATGTTCGGCGCCCAAGGGTCTCCTACTGCTCGCACCGGGCGGTGGGGAGACGGAGAAGGGCCATGAACGCCAGCCTGCTCGCGATCGTCGACGCCTTCGCCGAACTGGAGGTGCTGGTTGTCGGCGATCCGATGCTCGATGGCTATCTTCACGGCGTGGCGCACCAGATCTGTCGGGAGGCGCCGGCGCCGGTCGTGCGCGTCGCGAGCCGCTCCTTTGCCCCTGGCGGCGCAGCCAATGTCGTTGTCAACACGCAGGCGCTTGGTGGCCGGGCGACGCTGCTCGGGGTGATCGGGGACGATCCAGAGGGCCAGCACCTAGCGGAGCTGCTAGAGCAGCGCGGCGTCTCGACCGAGCACCTGCTCCGCCAGGAGGGTCGCCAGACGCTCACCAAGCGTCGGGTGATGGCCGGCGCGCACCTGGTGGTGCGCTTCGACGAGGGTAGCACGGAGCCGATCGACGAGCGGACGGAGGCGGCGCTGCTGGAGCGGCTGGCCGGCCTGTATCCTCGCGCCGACGCGGTGATCATCTCCGACTACGGCTATGGCGTCGTCACCCCACGGCTGGTTCAGACGCTGGCGCGGCTCCAGGCCGCGACGCCCCACGTCCTGCTGGTCGATGCCAAAGACCTGGCAGCCTACCGCGAGGTCGGAGTGACGGCGGTCAAGCCCAGCTACGTCGAGGTGATTCGCCTGCTGGGGCTGCGTGATCCGGCGGTAGGCGCGGCGCGGGTGGACCACGTGGCTCGCCACGCGGCCGCAGTGCTGGAGCGTACCGGGGCGCAGATCGCGGCGGTGACGCTGGATGCCGACGGTGCGCTGATCCTCGAGCGCGGCCGGCCGAGTTATCGAACCTATGCCCGCCGCACGGCCTCGCCGCACGTCACCGGTGCGGGCGACACCTATGTGAGCGCGCTGGCGCTGGCGCTGGCCGCCGGAGCGCACACCCTGGCCGCAGCAGAGCTGGCCTCTGCCGCGAGCGCGATTGTGGTGGCAAAGACCGGCACCGCCGTCTGCTCGCGCGAGGAGCTGTGCGACATGCTCGCCGCCACAGAGAAGGCAGTGGCCGACGTGCACCGCCTGGCGGCGTGGCTGGAGCGGGAGCGGCAGCAGGGACGGCGGATCGTGTTTACCAACGGCTGCTTCGACCTGCTGCACCGCGGCCACATCACCTTCCTCAGCCGGGCCAAGGCGCTGGGAGATGTGCTGGTGGTTGGGGTGAACTCGGACGCCAGCGCGCGCCGAGTGAAAGGGCCGGGCCGGCTCATCACCCCGCTGGAAGACCGCCTCCAGGTGCTGGCGGCGCTGAGCTGCGTGGAATACCTGGCCGTGTTCGACGAGGACACGCCGGAGCACCTGCTGCGGGCGCTGCGGCCGGACGTCGTCGCCAAGGGCGGCAACTACACTCGCGACACTGTCCCAGAGGCGCCGCTGGTGGAAGCGCTCGGCGGCACGCTGCGCATCCTGCCCTACCGGCAGGACCAGTCGACCGCCGCGATCATCCAGCGCATCGGAGCGGCGTACGCCGCTCCTGTTGCCGACCGCGCCCAGCCGGCGGAGATGGGCGGGCGATGACCGCGGCGGTCGACGTCCTGATCCCCACCTACCGCCGGCCGGCGGCGCTGGCGGTGACGCTCACCAGCCTGTGTGCCCAGACGCTGCGCGACTTCCGGGTGGTGATCTCCGATCAGACGGAGGGGACCGAGCCGACCCAGAGCGGGGAGGTGCAGGCGGCGCTGCGAGTGCTGCGTGTCCATGGCCACGCGGTTGAGGTCCACAAGCACCTGCCCCGGCGCGGGATGGCCGAGCACCGCCAGTTCTTGCTGGACCAGGCGACGGCGCCCTACGTGCTGTTCCTGGACGACGACCTGATCCTCGAGCCCGATGTGGTAGAGCGGATGTACGCCGCCATTCGCGAAGAGCGCTGCGGCTTTGTCGGCAGCGCGGTCATCGGCCTCAGTTTCCTGGACGACGTCCGGCCCCATGAGCAAGCGATCGAGTTCTGGGACGGGCCGGTGCAGCCCGAGACGGTGCGGCCCGGAACGCCGGCCTGGGAGCGCCACCGGCTGCACAACGCCGCCAACCTCTTCCACCTGCAGCAGCGGCTCCGGCTCTCCCCGCGGCAGCAGCGGAAGTATCGCGTGGCCTGGGTGGGCGCCTGCGTCCTGTACGACACCGCCAAGCTGCGCGCCGCGGGCGGCTTCTCGTTCTGGCCCGATCTCCCCGCCGATCATTGCGGTGAAGACGTGCTGGCCCAGCTCCGGGTGATGGAGCGCTTTGGCGGCTGCGGCCTGATCCCCTCCGGGGTGTACCACCAGGAGCTCCCGACGACCATCGCGGATCGGCGCGTGGACGCACCCAAGGTGCTGCGGTAACCAGGCGGCGTCTCCGCCCCCGTGCGGTGGCCGAGGCGGTCAGGCGGCGTGGGCGACGACGCGCTGCACCGCCTCCTCCGGCAGCGGACCGCGCTCGGCCCAGCGAATGGCGCTGCCGAGCTGCGCCAGGCTCGAGAAGCCGACCAGGACGGTGGAAACGCCCGGCTTGGCCAGGGCGAAGCGCAGCGCCAGCTCCAGCGGGCTCTCCAGCCCCAGCTCGGCCGCCAGACTCGCCAGCGCCTGGGCCCGCTGCAGGTCCTGGGCGTAGTCGGCGCCAGCAGCCAGTGGCGTGCCCGGAGCGCCCGCGTTGGGATGGCGCTCCGGCTGGGTGCTCAGCGCGCCCGCGGCCAGCACCCGGATGGCGATCACCCCCAGCCCGGCCCGAGCGGCGAGGTCGATCAGCCCCTCGAAGTCCTGGCCCCCGCCGCTGTGCCCGGCGTAGCCGGCGCTGGGGTTCAGCGCGTTGAAGTAGCTCTGGAGTGTCTCGAACAGCTCCAGGCGGATCATCTCGCGCAGCGCCGCGGTGTCGCCCAGCCCAGTGGCGCCGACGTGGCGGGCGAGCCCGTCACGCACGGTCTCCTGGAGCGCTGCTGCCGCTTCGTCGACCTGCTCCAGCGGGAGCGCATCGCCCGCGGCTGCCGGCAAGAGCGTGATCGGATTGTGGAGCTGCACCAGGTCCACTACGTCGCGTCCCAGCCGGCGCAGGCTCGCCTCCAGGGAGCGGCGGATGGCCTGCACTGGATCAGCCAGTTCGCTGGACGCCAGCCGCACTTTGGTCCCGATCACCACGTGAACGGTACGCTGGGCAGCGATCACGGGCAAGCCAGGGCCATCCTCGGCAGACAGCCCTCCTTCATCCTGAGCAACTGGCGAGCGCTCAGCAGCACGCAAAGGGCCGGGACACGCTCGAAATCTGCGGCGGTGATCGGGATGGTCGGGCCCCGGCTCCCGGGCACTGGCGGCATGAGCGGGATTGGTCGGCTCGCATGGCGGATACGGTCAGCTCCTCCAGCGCCTCATCCCAGTCCCGGCCCTGCCTGGTGCCCGCCAGAGCGAGCACCTGCTGGACGCTGGCAGGACGAGGCGCCTTGTCTACCTCCGGTTCAGCCAAGGAGTAGCGAATCTGCTCTGTCCGCTGACGTCGGCCGGGATGCCGATCAGTGGCTGGTCGGCTCGGGCAGAGAGTCCCGGTCGGCGGTGGAGGGGTGATTCATGCGTTGCGGGGTTCGCTCCCAAGGATCTTCCAGGTGAGCTGCCTTCCTCGATCGGCTGCCACGACGGGCCATGATGACGGAGGTGACGCCGGTATCATGGCGAGCATGGAGCACGCCGGGAGAGGAGTCGCGTGAGAGTCAACCGAGCCAAGCAGAAGCTGGCAGCGGGCCAGCCGATCAGTGTCATCGCCCCTACCTATACGTCCGCCGGGCTGGTGGAGCTCGTCGCACACCTCGGCTTCGACGCGGTGTTCCTCGACTGCGAGCACGGGCCGGCCGGCTGGGAGGACGTGGAGCACATGGTGCGGGCGGCGGAGCTGGCCAACGCCACCCCCATCGTCCGGGTCCAGAGCAACGACCCTTCCACGATCACCCGGGCGCTGGACCGCGGCGCGGGCGGGGTGCAGGTGCCCCACGTCAACACCCGGGCGGACGCGGAGGCCGCGGTGCGCCACGCCAAGTTCGCGCCCCTGGGCCACCGCGGCTTCGCCGGCGGGCGCTCCGCGCTCGGCGTCCCGATGAGCGAGTTCTGCCACCGGGCGAACGAGGAGACGATGGTGGTGGTGATGCTGGAGGAGGTGGAGGCGCTGGAGAACCTGGGCGAGATCGTTCAGGTGGACCACATCGACGCCTTCTTCGTCGCTCCCGGTGACCTGGCCCAGTCGATGGGCTACCCGGGGCTGATGGACCACCCGGCGGTGCTGGCGGCGGTGGACGACGCGGTGCGACGCATCCGCGCCGCCGGCCGCGCTCCCGGCGTGCTCACCACTCCAGCCACGGTGAACCACTACCTGGAGATCGGCGCCCTCTACCTGTTCGTCGGACTGGCTTCGCTGCTCACGCCCGCCGCCCGCGATTTTCTCGCCGCGGTCAACCGCTCCTGAGCAGCCCCGGCTACCAGTGTCTGCTTGGCCGGGCTCGCGGCACCCGTGGGCCGGGTTTGGGGCCGGACCGACACCCTCGGGCTGTCTCTCCCACTGGAGCGTGTTGGGGGCGAGCACGCTGTAATAGGGCACCGCCTGGAGCTTGTGGGCAAACTCCAGGGTTGGATAGTGCTGTCCAGCGCAAAGAACCCGCATGTAGACCCGGCAGACCGGCTGAAAGGAGTGGAGATTGGGCAGGCTGATCCGCCGCGGCCGCGCTGCCCAGTAAGAGAACCCGGGCACGTGGGCGGCGAGCCAGGTGGTGAGATCGTCGCACTGTGCTCGCGCCTCGAGCGACTGCTGCGCGTGCAGCTCGAGCGTGAGCAGGAAGCCGCCCATGGAGAGCTGGCATTCCCGGAGAAGCTGCTGCGTGGAGCCCCTCAGTCGGCTGCGCCGCTGCTCCCAGTCAGCGTCCGTGTGTGCGGCCACCCCTGCCTCCGGCCGGCATTGTCGCCGGCCCGCCTGGCCGGCGCCTCCGTGGAGGGCGATGGCCGCGACGTCTCCCGAGCCTGGCCATCCCTCTGCTGGAACGCTCGCAAAGCTGCTGGCGGGCAGGATTGGGGACGTGGGACGAGCCTCCCGCGTCCCCGGGTGTGCTACCGGAGCTGCTCGTGCAGCCAGCCCGTCGCCAGCTCCACGATGTGAGCGAAGATCGGGTGCCCCGGCTTCTGCCAGTTCAGGTGGCCCATGTTGGGCAGCACCACCAGCCGTTTCGGCTCACCGGCCCGGGCAGCGGCCTGGCGCGACTCGTCGGGCGAGACCAGCAGGTCCAGGTCGCCGTGGATGAACAGGATCCCGCGCGGGGCGATCTGGTCGACCACGGCCTCCGGCCGGTACTCCGCCAGCGCCTCGGCGAACGCCAGCGGGAGCTGCGGCTCCAGTTCCAGCTCCGGGCGCATCCTGGCCAGCACATCCAGAATCATCCTGGTGTCCGGGTCGGGCACCATGATCTCGTAGAGGGAGAGGCGCTGCGACTCGCCACTGGTCACACGCGCCGCCCGGTCCTGGGCCAGCCGCTCCTGGAACGCGCGCCACTCCCATTCGCGCCGCAGGCTGCGCAGCCAGCGCCTGCCATCGGTCACCGGCTCGATCGCGACCACGCTCTTGATGCGCGGGTCGACCGCGGCGGCAGAAATGGCGTGCCCGCCGCCCATGCTGATCCCGAGCACGGCGATCCGCTCCGGGTCGACCTGCGGCTGCTGGGCCAGGAAGGTTACGGCTGCCCGCGCGTCGCGGACCTGCTCGTGTGGCCAGGGCTGCCAGCGCGGCCCCTCGCTCTGGCCGAAGCCGCGGTAGTCGAAGGTCAGTGCCACGAACCCGGCCTCCATCAGCCGCTCGGCCAGGTCGCGCGGCCCGAGCTCCTTGAGCCCCTGGATGCCGGCGCACAGGACCAGCGCCGGGCGCCGCTCGCCCGTGGTGAGGTCTGGCGGCAGGTAGAGCACGCCGGCCAGCTTGATCCCGTCGCTGTAGAAGGCGACTGGGCGCCCGGCTTCGGCCTCCGCCCCGGCGCCGGCCTGGAGCGCGGCGTGGTAGGCCTCCACGTCCTCGGTGGTGATGCGCCGCGAGCGACCCGACGGCCGCACCTTGCTGAGATCGACCCCCAGCTCCCGGGCCAGCTTGCGCGCCGCCGGCGAGACCGCGTACTCGCCCGCTTCAGTCGGCTCCGCGGCCCGCTCGGCGCGCGCGGGAGCAGCGGCAGCGCTGGGCGCGGCGGTGGCGGCAGCCACGGCGGGCCGGGAGGCCGCCTCCGGCAGCGGCTCGTCGAGGGGGCCGACGTAGCCGACCGGGGTGGCCGGCGGGCACTCCTCGCCCTCGCGCACGGTAATCAGGCGCAGTACCCCATCCGCCGGCGCCTCGACCGTGGTGGTGATCTTTTCCGATTCGATGTCCAGTAGCGGCTCGCCCTGCTTGACGGGGTCGCCCTCGCGCTTGTGCCACTTGGTGACCGTGCCGGATTGCATCGTCAGCCCGAGCTTCGGCATCACGACTTCGGTTACCACGCCACCTCCACAGGAACAGCAAGGAGGAAGGGGCAGCGCCGCCCCTTCCCCCACACCCGAGGCTGATACTCCTAGTCCAGCAACTCGCGCGCCGTCGCCGCGACCCGCTCCGCTGACGGAATGTAGGCGGATTCCAGCACCGGGGAGAACGGCACCGGGGCGTGCGGCCCGGTGACCCGCTTGATCGGCGCGTCGAGCAGGTCGAAGCCCTTGTCGGCGATCAGCGCCGCGATGTCCGTCGCCATGTTGCAGCGAGGGTGGCTCTCGTCCACGATCACCACCCGGCGCGTCTTGCCGACCGAGCGCAAGATCGTGTCCTCGTCCAGCGGCGACAGGCTCAGCACATCCACCACCTCGGCGTTGATGCCATCCTTCTCCAGCATCCGGGCGGCGTCGCGGCAGACCATCGCCATGCGAGACATGCCGATGAGCGTGACGTCCTTGCCCTCGCGGAGCAGGCGGGCCTGGCCGAGTGGCAGGACGTACTCTTCCTCGGGGCAGTCGCCCTTCACTGAGAACAGCGCCTTGTGGTTGCAGACGATCACCGGGTCGTCGTCGCGGATCGCCGCGGCCATCAGCCCCTTGGCGGTGTAGGCGTCGGACGGCGCTACCACTTTCAGCCCGGGCAGGTGGACGAAGAAGGAGTACAGCACCTGCGAGTGCTGCGAGGCGGCGTTCAGCCCGGCGCCGATGGCGGTCATGATCGTCATCGGCACCTTGGCCTTGCCGCCGAACATGTAGCGCAGCTTGGCGGCCTGGTTCATCACCTGGTCCAGCGCCGAGCCGAGGAAGTCCACGAACATCAGGTCGGCGACCGGGCGCATCCCCGTCGCGGCGGCGCCCACCGCGGCGCCGATGAAGCCCATCTCGGAGATGGGGGTATCCAGCACCCGCTCGCGGCCGAACTCGGCCAGCAGCCCCTTCGTCAGGCCGAACGGCCCACCCCAGGCATCGCCCATGCCCTGGTCGTCGCGCGTCGCCCCGCCGGCGACGTCCTCGCCCATCACGACCACGGTCGGGTCACGGCGCATCTCCTGGCGGAGCGCTTCGTTGATCGCCTGGCCGTACAGGATCTGCCGGGTTGCTACCGTTGTTGCCATGGCTCGCTCCTCATCGAACAGCTCCCACGCCCCACAGGGCTCCCGGATCGGGGACAGGGGCCCGGAGCGCGGGACCGTGTGCTAGGGATAGCGGACGTAGACGTCGGTGGTGACTTCTTCGGGCGACGGCAACGGGCTGGACTTGGCGAACGCGACGGCCTGCTCAATCGCCTCCTTGGAGCGACGGTCGATCTCGTCCAGCTCGGCCTGGGTGAGCAGGCCACGGTCCAGCACCTGCCGCTTGAAGCGCTCGAGGCAGTCGCGCCGCTTCGCCTCGTTGATCTCCTCCTCGGAGCGATAGCCGCCCGGGTCGCCGGAGAAGTGGCCGTAGTAGCGATAGGTCTTGCACTCCAGCAGCGTGGGCCCCTCGCCGGCACGGGCACGGCGGACCGCTTCTCCCGCTGCCTCGTACACTGCGAAGACGTCCTGGCCATCCACTACCAGCCCCGGGATGTTGTAAGCGCTGGCCCGGGCGGCGATATCCTGCACGCTGGTGGCGTAGTTGACCGGGGTGGCCTCGGCGTAGCCGTTGTTCTCGCAGACGAAGATCACGGGGAGCTTCCAGATGGCGGCCAGGTTGGCCGCCTCGTGGAAGGCACCCTGGTTGTTGGCGCCGTCCCCGAAGAAGCAGACCGCTACCTGGCCGCGCTTGTTGTACTTGGCGGTGAGCCCGGCCCCGGCCGCCAGCGGCGCCCCGCCGCCGACGATGCCGTTGGCGCCCAGCATCCCCTTGTCCACGTCGGCGATGTGCATCGAGCCGCCCTTGCCCTTGCAGGCGCCGGTGGCCCGCCCGTACAGCTCGGCCATCATCTGGTTGACATCCACGCCCTTGGCAATGCAGTGGCCATGGCCGCGGTGGGTGCTAGTGATGAAGTCATCCGGGTTGAGATGAGCGCAGACTCCCACCGCCACGGCCTCTTCGCCGGCGTAGAAGTGCAAGAAGCCTGGCAGCTCACCCGCGGCGAACAGCCCGGCGATGCGGTCCTCGAAGTCGCGGATCAGGCGCATCCGCTCGTACATCCAGAGCAGCTTCTCTCGGCTGAGCTCCATCTCGTCCTGAACTCCCTTGCGTGTGGGATCTGCTCGATGCCCAGTCTAGGCGCTCTGGGCCCGGAATTCAATCCTGGGTGGCTCTGCGGCTGGCCTGGGTAGCCCCACGGCTGGGGCGAGAGGGCCGCGCCCGAGCAGCGGGGCTGGGTGAACCTGCTGCTCCACGCTCGCCTGTCCCGCTGGCGCCCCGCGAGCGGGGCGACGGCTACCCCTTGACTGCGCCGAAGGTGAGCCCGCGCACAATGTAGCGCTGCACCAGCAGCGCCAGGATGGCCGGCGGGATCACCCCGGTGAGCACCCGGGTGGCGACGTCGGCGAAAATCACTCCCTTGGTGTGCTCCGAGCCGGCGATGATCACGGTCATCGGCACCGCGTTCTTTACCGTCAGGATCAGGGCGAACAGGAACTCGTTCCAGGAGAACGCGAAGCAGATGATCCCGGCGGCGACCATGGCGGGAGCCGCCAGCGGCAGCGCGATCAGGCGAAACACCTGGAACGGCGAGGCCCCGTCCACCAGTGCCGCCTCCTCCAGCTCGATCGGCAGCTCCTTGAAGGTGTCGCGCAGGATCAGCACCGCGAACGGCAGCGTGAACGTGGCATTGGCGATCGCCAGCGCCCACGGGGTGTCGAGCAGCCCGACGGTGCGGACCATGAGGAAGATCGGGATCATCGTGGCGACCGGCGGCAAGAAGCGCTGGGAGAGGAACCACATGGTGATGTCGCGGTTCTTCCAGCGGTGGAAGCGGAAGCGCGCCAGCGCGTAGCCAGCCGGCGCGCCCAGCAGCAGCGCGATGATCGCCGCGCCCAGCGCCAGGGTGACGCTGCTGGTCATCGCGCGGGCCAGCTCCGGGCCGCGCCCGGCCGGGCCCAGCTCCTGCGTCCACCAGTCGAGCGTTGGCTCGAACTGCAGGAACGGGATGAAGCTGTAGTTGAACCAGTCGAGGCGGTTCTTGAACGAGGTGATGATGGCCCAGTAGAAGGGGAACACAGCCCAGAGCGTGGCCAGGGTAATGAAGACAGCGGCGACGCCACGTGTAAGTGGGCTGGACTGGCGGTGAACCATGGTCAGACCCCCTGCTAGTCGTAAATGTGGCGCGCGCGGATGAAGAAGATGGTGCTGATGATCGCCAGCAGCACCATGAAGACAATCGCGATCGCGCTGCCATAGCCCATGTCGAAGTTCTTCAGACCGGTGATGTAGGTGTAGAAGGTGTAGGTCCTGGTCGAAACACCGGGGCCGCCGTTGGTGAGCGCAAATGGGATCTCGATCACCTTGAAGGCTTCGACCATGCGCAGGATGGTGACAGTCAGGATGACCGGGGTAAGCAGTGGCAGAGTGATGTAGCGGAACGTCTGGAACGCGGAAGAGGTATCCAGCGCTGCCGCCTCATAGATCTCATCCGGCAACGACTGCAGCCCGGCCAGCAGGACGATGAAGGCGAACGGGGTCCATTGCCAGATGTCCACGGCGCATACGGCGAGAAAGGCCCAGAACGGATCGGAGAGCCAGGGGATGGGTTGCTTCAGCCCGAACAGCTTCAGAAAGTTGTTGATCGGGCCGTCCTCGTGAACGATGGTCAGGCTGAGATAGCCAATGGCGATGGCCGGGACGAACAACGGCATAGTGAAGATGGCGCGGAAGATGGGCAGGCCGCGCATCGGCCGATTGAACAGCAGCGCCAGCAGCAGCCCCAGGATGACGGTAGCCGCGACACTGACGACCACGAAGCGCACCGTCACCCCCAGGGCTTCCCAGAGGCGCTCGTCGCTATAGGCTCGAATGTAGTTGCCCAGGCCAATGAAGTGCTCGTTGGGCAGGCCGAGCTTGGAGTTGTACAGGCTGAGCCGAACCGCGTACACCAGCGGGAAGATGGTGAACGCGAGAATCCAGACGATGCCCGGCAGGATAAAGAGGTACTTCACGCGGTCGCTCTGCCGCGCGCCAGTGGTACTGACGCGGACCGGGACCGCGCGACTCTCCGGCTCGGCCAGCCGGCCGAGCCCGAGGCGCAGGTTCTTCAGGGCCATGCAGACGCCTCCGGCTGGGGTGAAGGGACAGGAGGGGGCTCACGGCCGTGAGCCCCCTCCTGTCCGGCACGTGCGCTAGGCGGATTTATACCCGATCGCTTCCTGGTACAGCTTGAGCTGGGTGTCCTTCCCGCGATCTTCGGTGATGCGGGCCCACTCCTTCGCGATTCCGTCGAGCGCCTCCTGGGGCTGCTTGGCGCCCGTCACCGCCTCGGCCAGGCCGGTGTCCAGCACGTCCCAGTACTCGGGCGTGCCCGGGATGCGCAGGTAGTGCTGCAGGGTGGGGTACTTGAACCACATCGTCCCGTAGGCGTTGCTGTACTCCTGGATGTCGCCCGCGTCGTAGCCATTGCGGGTGTAGTCCTCCACCTTGGCGGTCCCGAACGGTGGGAGCATGGAGTACTTCGGGCCGACGTCCACGCCGGCCCAGCCACGCTGGATGTTGAACAGGTTGATCGCGGTGGTCGCCTGCCAGGAGGCCAGGTAGGCGGCAAGATCCGGGTTCTTGGAGAGCTTGGAGATGACCGGGTGCCAGGTGCCGCCGGTGCTGTTGGCCACCAGGTTCGGCTTGTCCATCTTCACGAAGGTGTCATGCTCCCGGTCATACACCTCCATGGTGCCGGGGATCGCCGCCGCGCCGAGCTTGCCCTTGATCTTGGAGGAATCCGGCCGCTGCGAGAGCGAGCCGACGTCGCCCCAGCTAAAAACCATGAGCGCGTTGCCCTGCAGGAAGTCGTTCCAGGCCTCGCCCAGGCTCCAGCCCAGCATCTCTTTGGAGCCGTACTTGCTCAGCTCAATGACCATCTCCAGCGCCCGCAGGTGTCCCTTGGAGTTGATCAGCGGCTCCATCGTCTCCGGGTCGAACCAGTACATGTGGTGATAGCGGTCCACCTTGTCGCCCGGGAGCACCACGTAGGGTGCCGACAGTGACATGAAGTGGAAGAAGCCCTGGCCACCCACCTTCAGGTGCATGGTGATGCCGTTGTCCGGCTTGCCATCGCCGTTCCAGTCCTTCCCGTTGAAGAACTTGGCGATGTCGCGCACCTGCTCCCAGGTCTGCGGCGGCACCGGCAGGTCGTAGCCGACCTCCTTCTTGAAGGCATCCTTCCACTTCTGGTCGTTCAGAATGTCGCGGCGATAGTACAACACCTGGCCGTCGGAGTCGTTGTGGAACCCGTACCACTTGCCGCCCCACATATGGAGCGTCTTGATCGCCTCCGGGAGCGCGTCGCGATCCCACTTCGGCATGCGCGGGTCGTCGAAGTACTTCTCAATCGGGATGATCGCTTCGCTGGCGATGAAGTCGCCGTAGAACCAGGCGCCGGTGATCATCAAGTCGTAGGTGCCGGTCCCGGTGGCAATATCCGTCTTGAACTTGGTGAACAGCTCGGCGAAGGGGATCTCGACGATGTCGTAGGTAGCGCCGGTGAGCTTCTCGAAATACGGCCGCCACAGATAGTACGGGCCGGAGATGCCGCCATGGGGACCGCCGGAGAAGACGCCGACGGTTACTTTCTGGCCCTTCCAGGCCGGGTCGGGCTTGCCTTTGTCCGAGGCTTCGAAAGCGGCGTCCGCCTGCTTCTTCTCGTCCTCGGTATACGGCTCCGCGGTGGCCGCGACTGCAACGGTAGGAGCGGCTTGCGTGGGCGCTTGCGTCGGCGCAGCCGCCGCTGGAGCCGTGGTGGGCGCGGCCGCGGCGGGGGCCTTCGTCGGGGCCGCGGCGGCCGGCGCCTGGGTCGGGGCTGCGGCGGCCGGCGCCTGGGTTGGAGCCGCGGCCGCCGGGGCGCTGGTGGGCGCGGCGGCCGGGGCTGAGCTACAGGCGTTCAGCAGCGGCACGACGGCCACGGCGCTTGTCAGCACCGCCGTCAGCTTGAGGAACGCGCGTCTGGAGACAGAATGCGGATGCAACGGTTCGGTTGACACAGTCTTCCCCTCGCGTGTTTTCCCTGTCAGCTTCCGTCAGGCCCTCATCCGGGAGCAGGGAGCCAGATGCGGGCACCGGGGTCGCCGTGGTCCGGGGGACGACGAGCGCGCTCGCCACACACAGCGGCCGCCCACACGCTACGCCAGCACAGCAGAGCGCGAGCTCGGTCAATGTGCCCGCCTTCGCGGTGCCGCCTGCTCGCCGGGGCAGAGCACCATTCCCCGCTCAGCCGGCGTGCAGCACACATTCCGCGGGCTAGGAGACCCCGGCTCCCGCTCCGCGCTTCCGCCGCGTCGCGGTCCCCAACTCCGGACGCGGCGGCGCCTAGTTTACACCCCTTGGGGGAACTGTCAACCTCCCCCGAGGAAGATAGGCGCTTTGCCTGAGCCGACGCTGGCCGGCCGCATCAGACTGCACAGGTCGGGCTCAGTGTCCGCCGAGCTGTTCGAGCGTGGCGTTGATCTCCCGCAGTGCGGGATACAGCCGGCGATAGACCAGCTCGTAGCGGCGCCGATACGCCGCCGTCGCTCGCGAGTCCGGCCGGTAGCGAGCGCTGTCGGCGCGGAGTGAGGCCGCCGCCGCTTCTGCGCTGGGGAACAGGCCACTGCCCAGGCCGGCGAGCAGCGCCGCGCCAAGGGCCACCGCCTCCTCGATCCGCGGGACGTGGACCGGGCGGCCCGAGACGTCGGCCTTAAGCTGCATCCAGAACGGGGAGCGGGTGGCACCGCCGATGGCCAGCAGCTCGCCGTCGGCGGGCAGGCCAAGCCGTTCGCCGGCGAGATCCAGGTTCTGCTGCATCCAGTAGGCCAGCCCTTCCAGCAGCGCTCGGAACAGGTGGCCCCGCCCGTGCTCAGGGCGCACCCCCACCAGCGCGGCCCGCGAGCTGGGGTCGTTGTGCGGGGTGCCGCTACCCAGCAGGTGCGGGAGCCAGAGCGCCCCGGCCGCGCCGAGCGGGGCGGCCTCGGCGGCGCGGAACGCCGCCTCGTAGCCGTGCTCGCCGAACAACTGGCGCGCCAGCCACTCCACCGCTCCGCCGGCCGCGTCGATGTAGCCGCACAGGACGATGTAGGTGCCGGCGACGACGTGGGCATAGGTTTCGAACCCGGCCTCGAACAGCGGCCGCTGCGGCTCGAAGCGATCGGCCACGGTGAGTAGGGTGCACGCGGTGCCGGTGGAGTCCAGGATCCCGCCCGGGCGGATCGCGCCTGCGGCGAACGCGCCCACCAGGTGGTCGTGGCCGCCGGTGGCCACCACCGTGTGCGTCCCCAGCCCGGTCGCCTGGGCCGCCTCGGCGGTCACCCGGCCGATGCGTGTCCCGCTCGGCAGCGCGGGCGGGAACAGGTCGCGGCGGAGTCCGGCGTGCGCCAGCAGCGCGTCCGACCAGTCAAGCCGGCGCTGGTCGAACAGCATAGTTCGCGAGGCGAGGGAGTAGTCGATCGCCTGCTCGCCGCTCAGCTTCCAGAGGATGAAGTCCTCGACGCACAGCCAGCGGCGCGTGGCGGTGAACACCTCCGGGCGATGCTCGCGCAGCCAGAGCAGCTTGTTGACGCTGTACTTGGGCTCCACGATCTGGCCGGTGATACTGTACAGCGCAAACGGATCAAACGTAGCCCGCCACCAGGCGGCCTGGGGCTCGGTCCGCAGATCGTACCAGGCGATAAGCGGAGCCAGCGGCCGCTGCTGGGCATCTAGCGGCACCCCCGCTTCTCCCATACTGGCCACGGACACCGCCTGGATCGCCGCTGGCCCGCCCACGGCATCGACTACCTCGCGCACCGCGGCGGCCGCGCCCTCCCAGAGCTCGTCGGCGAGGAACTCGCTCCACTCCGGCCGGGGGTGGTGCGTCTGGGTCGGTCGCCCCGCGACCGCCACCACCTGTCCCCGCTCCGGATCGTAGACGACCACCTTGGTGTTGGTCGTTCCGACATCGATACCCAGCAAGAGCGGTGAGCCGCGCTCAGGTGCCACTCCCTGTCCCTCCCCTCACGCTGCCGAAGCTGAGCGTGCGCGCGAGCACCCGCTGGATGGTGAGCAGCAGCACCACCGGCGGGAGCACCGCGAGCACCAGGTGGCTGCCAGTGTACTCGAGCATGATCCCGTCCTTGGTGTCCAGGCTGGCGACGACCATCGGCATGGTCTGGGCGTTCTGAGCCGCCAGCACGTAGCCGAGGAAGAACTCGTTCCAGGTGAGGGCGAAGGCGAGCACACCGGCGGCCAGTAGTGTTGGAGCCAGCAGCGGCAGCGCCACCTGCCAGAGCGCGCTCGCCGCCGAGCAGCCGTCGAGGTAGGCGGCCTCCAGCAGCTCGTCGGGCAGCGCCGCCACGGCGTCGCGCACGAGCAGCACCACGAAGGGGAGCACCAGGTCGCTATTGACGAGGATCAGCCCCAGGTGGGTGTCCAGCAGGTGCAGTGCTCGGAAGAGCAGATACAGCGGAATGGCCGTGGCGACGGGGAGCACGAAGCGCGGGAGCAGGAAGGCGAGCACGGCCGCCCGGCGCAGCCGGCGCGGCAGGGCGAGTCGGGCGAGCCCGTAGCCGGCCGGGGTGCCGAGCAGGAGCGCCAGCGCGGCGCTGCCCAGCCCGATGAGGGCGCTATTGAACAGCCCCCGGCCGAGCGACAGCTTGCCGTACTCGTCCACAAAGTAGACGATCTCGTCGTGCCAGGAGTCGAGCGTGGGCGGAAAGGACAGGAACGGGATCAGCGTCCCGTTGAAGAAGTCCAGCGGGCGCTTGATCGAGAGGGCGAGCGCCCAGTAGAGGGGGAACAGCGCCCAGGCGGACAGCGCGACGAGGCAGAACAAGCGGAGCGTGTAGGTGAGGACTCGCCTGATGCGCTGCGTAGAACGCTCGCCGGGTGCTGCCCCGGGGCGGGCCCCCGAATAGCTCGGGACCCGCGCCCCGGGGCGCGAGACGCGCGCTAGATCAGGGCGCGCTCCGTCTGCTTGTCGAAGACGTGTAGCTTGGTGGTGTCGAAGACCAGCTCCATCACCTCGCCCGGGGTCGCCTTGGTGCGGGCGTCCATGCGGGCGGTGAACTCCTCGCCGTTGGAGAGGAAGTAGACGTACTGCTCGCCGCCGAGCGGCTCCACCACCTCGACCTGCGCCCGGCCGATGGTGTCGGACCCCTGCGGGGCCCCTTCGCTCCGGGCGTAAATGTCTTCGGGGCGAATCCCGAAGATGACCTCGCGGCCGTTCTGGCCGGCCAGGCCGACCGCGCGCCCAGCCGGGATGCGCAGCTTCTGCCCGGCGAAGTTGGCCCAGAGCGAGCCATCGCCGTCGCTGGTAATGACGCCCGGGAAGAAGTTCATCGACGGGCTGCCGATAAAGCCGGCGACGAACATGTTGGCCGGCCGATCGTACAGCGCCTGCGGGGTGTCGAGCTGCTGGAGGATCCCGTCGCGCAGGACCGCGATGCGATGCCCCATGGTCATCGCCTCCACCTGGTCGTGCGTCACGTAGATCACGGTGGATTGCAGTCGCTGGTGCAGCTTGATCAGCTCAGCCCGCGTCTGCACGCGCAACTTGGCGTCCAGGTTGGACAGTGGCTCGTCCATCAGGAACACCTGCGGGTCGCGGACGATGGCGCGCCCGAGAGCGACGCGCTGCCGCTGGCCGCCCGAAAGCTGCTTGGGCTTGCGGTTCAGCAGGTTCTCCAGGCCCAGGATCTCGGCCGCTTCCTTCACCCGCCGGTCGATCTCGGCCTTCGGGACCTTGCGTAGCTTCAGCCCGAAGGCCATGTTGTCATAGACCGACATGTGCGGGTACAACGCGTAGCTCTGGAACACCATCGCGATGTCGCGATCCTTCGGGGGAACGTCGTTGACGCGTCGATCCCCGATGATGATGTCCCCGGAGGTCGCCTCCTCCAGCCCGGCAATCATGCGCAGCGCCGTCGACTTGCCACAGCCGGACGGCCCCACCAGAACCAGGAACTCGCGGTCGCGCACGTCAATGTTGAGGTCATTGACGGCGAGGACTTCGCCAAACTTCTTCGTCACATGCTCCAGCACGACTCGCGCCATCTGCTCCCCCTAGATCTCAGCCCCGGATTGCGGCCATGAGGCCGCAAACGGCGTTAGCATACTGTAGAACCGGCCCGGTGGCTAGTCCCAAATTTTATCCCCGCACAGCGCAGCAGAAGGAGTACCACCTCTCTCCATGGTACTGCGCGCTGCCCACTCACCGTGCCGCCTCCACCTCGCGCTGGCAGGTGATACAGAGGGTCGCCTCCGGGCGCGCGCGCAGCCGCTCCGGGTCGATGGGGCGGCCGCAGCGGGTGCAGATGCCATAGACGCCGGCGGCTCGGCGGGCCTGCGCCTCCTTAACCTGCTGCGCCTCCCGGTCGAGGACCTCGCGGATCGTCTCGTCCAGCTCCCGCTGATAGGTCTGGTCGGCGACGTCCGCTGGGTGCTGGTCCACGACGGACAGCTCATCGTACGCCTCGCGCTGGTCGCCGCTAAAGGTGGTGGAGTCTTCGAATCGTCGCAGCTCGCTGAGCTCGGCTGCCCGGGCCCGGAGCGTGGCGTCGACGTCGGCCGACTCCGTCCCGCCGGACTGGGCTTCCTCCGCCATTGCCTGTTCCTCCCTGCGTGTGATTTGGGCGCACGCTGCACGATAGATGCCAGGCACCCGGCTCACGGGCGCCTGGGCCGCACCGGCGCCGCCGCTACGCCTCGCCGGGCACCCGTGGCTCGCAGTACAACAGCTCCGCCGCGATCTCATCCATGCGCCGTAACCGCGCCGAGAGCAGCCGCAGCAGGCGCGAGCAGGCGACCGGCGCCCGCTCGATGAACTGTCGGAACGCCTCCGCGTCGACCGAGTAGCACTCCACGTCCTCGATCGCCACCGCGGTCGCCGAGCGCGGCAAGCCATCGACCGCGGATAGCTCCCCCACGCTTTCTCCGGGCAGAACGTACGCGACGACCCGCTCCGCCGGAGGCTCGCCCACGTGAATCCTGACCGCGCCGGCCATGACGAAGTGCACCTCGCCCGTGCGGTCGCCGCGGTGGAAGAGCACCTGCCCGCGGCGAAAGCACCGTGGCCGCAGAAGCGGGAGCACCCGCTCCAGCTCATCGTCCGGCAGGTCCTGGAAGAGCGCGTGACGGGTGATCGGATGACGAGTATCCATTCCCGGCACGTATTGTAGTCGCTCCTGTGCCTGGGACAAACCCTGCTCGGCCTACGCCGCAGAACGCCGCGGGGGCATCGCCTGTCCGGGGAGCACGGGTGGGGTCGCATCAATCCGTGGTGCCCGCCGCGGCGCGGAAGCGCAGGGGGTCGTAGGGCGCGACCGGGAGCGGCGGGGGGACCCCTTCGATCAGCGCTACCAGCAGCTTGACGCTGGCCGGCGCGGGGGCGATGCCCGTTGGCCCGTGGCCAGTGATGTAGTAGAGTCCGCGCAGCGCTGCCGGGCCGATCAGCGGCACGCCGTCAGCGGACAGCGGCCGGAAGCCGACCCACTGCTCGATGACGGGCGCTTCGGCCAGGCCGGGAACCAGCTCGATCGCCGAGGACAGCAGCCAGGCCAGGCCACCAGCGGTGAGGCTGGCATCGTAGCCGACCAGCTCGCGGGTCGCGCCGACGATCAGCCGACCGTCGCGCCGGGGCACCAGGTAGGGGTCGCCGGGGGTGAGCACCACCCGCCGCGGCCCGTGGGCGCCCGGCCAGAGCGCGAGAATCTGCCCCCGCTGCGGCACGACGGGGATGGGAGGGTCGGCCCCAGCGATCTGGCCGGACCAGCTCCCGGCCGCGAGCACAACCAGCGGGGCGAAGCGGTCGCCGGCCTGGGTCCGCACTCCGACAACGGCGTCGCCCTGGCGGAGCAGGCCGATGACCTGTACCCCGTTCTCGATCTGCACCCCGTTGCGCAGGTTGGCCAGCTCCAGCGCCCGCACCAGCCGGCGGTTCTCCACATTCCCGCCGGGGGCCAGGCGGGCGGCTACGACGCGCGGCCCGAGCGCCGGCTCGGCCTCGCGGAGCGCCGCCCCGGTGACAAATTCGCAGGGCGACCCGAGCGCCTGCAATGTCCGGGTCTCGCGCTCCAGCTCCGCCGCCTGCGTGTCGTCGAGCGCCGGGATGAGCGTCCCGTTCTCGACGTAGTCCACGTCGAGCCCGGTCTCTTCACGCAGCTCGGCCACCAGCGTCGGGAACAGCCGCTGGCCGTACTCACGCAGCGCATCCACCGCGTTGGGCGAATGGCGCAGCGTCTCGGCCAGAATGCCGGCCGAGGCCCAGGACGCCTGACGGCCCGGCCGGTCGCGCTCGAGCAGGGTCACCTGCATCCCCAGGCGACGCAGCTCCCGCGCGGTGAGCAGCCCCATGATCCCGCCGCCGACGATCAGCGCGTCCATCCCATCCCCGCTGCGTCTCTCACCTTACCGTCGCCATGCTAGCGCCGTTGTCGCCCGGACCGCCAGCCCGCGCAGCGCTCTGGTTGCCCTTGCCCTCTGCTTCGACCTGCTGGCCTCTTGTTCACATTCGGTCCGTGCCCAAAAGGTATGCTCGGAAACGTCGTTGCGAGGGGAGCTGCGGGTGGCCAAGCGGCTGCGCACAGGAGCTCTTGTTCCGCGGGGCCTGCTGATCGAGCGGCTCGCCGCGCTGACGCGCGTGGGCGCATCGCTCTCCCCACTTGAGCAGGCCGAGCTGCGCCTGTGCCGCTATCTGGCCGCGCTCTCGCCCGATCCCGAGGAGTTCGTCCGGCTCCTCCAGGAGCAGCGCGACAGCGACTTCGTGCCGGCCACGTCGCGGACCGCCGCGGCAAGGCTGCTCCGGCAGTGGCAGGCGCGTCAACGGCGGCCGGGCAGATCCGTCGCGGCGGACTGAGTCCGGAGCAAGCGGGCGGCCCGTTTCCCAGAGACAGCCGGGGCCGCCTGGACGACAGGCAGGTCCGACGGCAGCCGATAAACCTTGACGCTCTGGCTCGGCATGCTCGGGACGTCGCCGACCGCGAGCGGCGAGAGGTACCGGCGGGGCCACTTTGACCTGGGAGCAACGATAAGCAGCGTGCTGTCGCCAGGCGCCTCTGCCGCCGCCAGCTCCATCGACTCCTGATCGATAGAGCTGAACGAGACCGGCACGCCGTCCAAGTCCAGCAACAGGCGCAGCACCAGGCCGCGGCCGGCGTCTGCTGGGAAGCCCGGCGGGTCGACCAATTGCAGGGAGCGCTCGATAATCACCGGTTCGCCCGGGGCCCGGACTGCTTCTATCTCGTCGGCGAGCTGGCGGAGCGCCGCGTTGTACGGCACGCTCAGCGCGCTCGCCTGGTACTGCCACATCCGCAGCGGCGGGCTGAGCACGAGCCAGCCGATCGCCGCGGCTGTTAGTCCGAGCAGCGCTGCTCCGAGCCAGGCAGCGCCGGGGGTGCGCAGGCGGGCCAGGGCCCAGCGGACAAGGTCGGCGGCCAGGCCGGCCTGGGCAACGACGACCAGCGGCAGCAACGGCAGCAGGTAGCGGCCGTTCATCACCAGGTTGT
>JAJPGT010000016.1 GCA_021325655.1 Pseudomonadota bacterium | reverse complement strand
CCCGACGAGACGCCGGCGAGCAGGCTGGTCGTGCCCGTCGGTGCTTGGCAGAGCAGGGTGCCGTTGCGGATGCCGTGGGCCGCGATCTTGGCGCGGATCGGCTCGGGCAGCCGCCGGATGAACGGGCGGTCGAGGAACCAGTCGCGGTCGAACTTGGGGAACGGCCCCTTCTCGGCCGCGAGATCGGCGGAGGCGTCGTAGGCCGCGTCGCGGATGGTGCGGTAGATTTCCTCGATGGCCACCAGCGACTCGTCCGAGCCGTAGCGCACGCCGAGGGCAATCAGCGCGTCGGCCAGCCCCATCGTGCCGAGCCCGACCCGGCGCACCCCCTTCTGCGCGCCCTCGTTCTCGGGTAGGAAGTACGGGGTGGCGTCGATCACATTGTCGAGGAAGCGGACGGCAACCCGCGTCGTCTCGGACAGCGCTCTGGCGTCGAGCTGTCCGTCGCGCACGAAGGCCGCGAGGTTCAGCGCCCCCAGGTTGCAGACATTGAACGGGGCGAGCGGCTCCTCCCCGCACGGGTTGCAGCAGCGTATCGTCTCGCAGTACGCCAGGTTGTTGAGCGTGTTGACCCGGTCGATGAACACCAGGCCCGGCTCGGCGCTCCGCCAGGCAGCGGTGCAGATCCTGTCCCAGAGCTCGCGCGCCCGCACCACCTTCCTGACCTCGCCCTGCCAGACCAGCGGCCAGTCGGCATCGTCCTTGACCGCCTGCATGAACGCGTCGGAGATGCAGACCGACAGGTTGGCGTGCAGCAGCCGCCGCAGGTCGGTCTTGACGGTGATGAACTCCTCGATGTCTGGATGCCAGTCGTCCAGCATGAGCATGAGGGCGCCGCGCCGGCTACCCCCCTGCTGGATCACGTCGCCGGTTGCCACGGAGTAGAGCTCGGCCCAGGCGCAGGGGCCGGAGCTGGTGCCGTTCACCGTGCGGATGTAGCTGCCGCGCGGGCGGAGCGACGACAGGTTGACGCCGACGCCACCGCCGCGGGCCATGATCTCGACGACGAGCTTGAGGTTGTCGAGGACCCCCGCGCGGCTGTCCTCCGGGGAGGGCACCACAAAGCAATTGAACAGACTCACCTTGTGGCCGCTGCCGGCGCCCGAGAGGATACGCCCGCCCGGCACGAACCTGAACCCGCGCAGCGCGGCCTCGAAGCGCTCCGCCCAAGTGCGTTCGAGCGCTGGCGTGGGCTCCACGGCGGCGATGGCCCGGGCGACGCGCCGCCACAGGTCGTCGGGGGTCCGCTCCAGTGGCTGTCCGTCGCTGCCTTTCAGGGCGTACCGGTCAAGAAAGACGCGCTCCTGCACTGCGTCGAGCACCGCCATGCCCTCGTCGCCGGACCGAGGTGGGTACTGAGTGGTCACGATCATGCGCTCCTCCTGTCGCTGTGCGTCGTCTCAAGCGGTAGGTCGCCGGCGAAACGGCCGTGCTCGACCAGCCAGCGGAGAAACCGCAGCCGGTCGTGGTCGGTCAGCTCGCGGAACGCACCGCGCTCGTGGCGCAGCTTGAGCGCGACGAGCCGCTCGGCCTCCTGCGGCGCGAAGCCGCGGGCGCGCAGGCCGAATGCGGCTGCCGTGGGACCGAGAGTCCAGAAATCGATCATCCGGTTCCTCCTTGCCTCGGGCTGGCCAGCCGTGGAGCCGGAGCAGGCGGAAGCTGCCTGCTGGCCGAACCCCAGCAGCCGGTGGCAGCGCTCCGCAGGCGAAGTGGAAGCCTCAGCGCGATCATGGTCGGCGGCCTATGTCGTCGCGTCTGTGTCTATGCGACTTCGTCCTCCCTGGCGCTGCGCTGTCGATTGGCTCCGATCGCCGGTGCTGGAGAGCACGCTCCTTCTGGCACCACTGGGCCGATCCAGCGCCGCCGCGGCCGAGCCGCGCCGTTGGTCCCTTCGGACCGCGCGGGAGAGCACGCTCGCGGGCCGGCAATCTGCACCGACCATGATCCCGCGTCGCCCGGGGATGGTGACCGTTCCCGTGGCTTTTCGGCCAAAGCCGACCAAACCCAACTCGCGCCTCCAGCCTAAGGACGGCCAATCACTTCCCAGGCACGCCAGCGTCACTTGCCACGCACTTTGCGCTGGTTCGGGAACTTCCTCGCAGTCGGCGGGAGCGGTGGCCGGGGCAAGCCGGCGAGGGTCGCCGGGGGCGCGCCGACGCTGAGTCACTTTCGCGTCACGTGCAGCATCGCCGCTGCTGTGGGGCGACCGAAGGCGGCCGAGCGAGGCGTCCGTGGCGGTCGAAAATCACGAACGGAAACTACCGGCTTGGGTGTGGCGATTCCTTCGTGCTGATGGGCACGAATGGTCGAAATTGGGGTTGGCTCTATCGCTAGAAACCTTTGCTCTCTGGACGCCGCCGCGGGCGACCGGCCTCATGTCGAGTAGGCCATGCATCGCCTGCCGCTACGCGCGTTGCGCCAATCGGTACCGACGCCACTGCTGTCCAGCCTCGGATGATCGGGGCCTGCAGATCTAGCGTGGTCGTGACTGTTGCCGCCAGCCCCGCTAGGACGTCGGGGATACCGATCCCAAGCACCGCCTTGCGTTTCTAGCCAACCCACCTCGTGATTATCCTGGTCGTGACCAGGGCCTCGAGATGGGACTGGAGGCGGTCTGGCACCGTGCCGCCTCGGATCAGGAGTCCCAGCTCCATGTTCCGCTCAAGCGCGGCGGACGTGAGATTCGCGCTGGTGATGAATGCCAGCTTGTGGTCGGCGACGGCGCACTTGGCGTGGACCGACGCGGATGGTGCGTCTCCGTCATGCTTCCTCTCGGCCGGCTCCCACACATAGATGATCGCACCAGGTACTGCTTCGGACAGGGCCCCGGCGCTGTCTCCTCGCACGGCGCCGCCCTCCTGTGCAGAGGACTCGAGCAAGAGCTTGACCTGCACGCCAAGCCGGACCGCATCGTTCAGAGCCGCGACGACCGACGCTGCCTTGTAGAAGACGTAGCTCACCAGGAAGAGGTCCCTCGCCGCGGACTCTATGACCTCCAGGAGGACCTGCTCGGTCCGGCGGGTCGGGATCAGTCCCGTGCTCGGGCCCGTCCAGACCAATTCGATGCCCACGTCCGCGTCCGAGTGCGACGCGACCTCGGCGACTGCCTTGAACGCGGCGCTGATCTCGGCCGCAGTCACCCGGGGTGCAGTGGCCCAACTGGCGCGCAGGCGTTCGACCAGCGCGGCATCGACGTTCGGGCCGAAGGCGGCTCTCGCCCGCTCGAACTCTTTTACGCCGGCGAGACGCTCGAATGCGTCGGCCACTGCGCGGATTCGGTCGCGGTGCAGGACCGCCCCCAGCGCGCCGACGGCCTTCCAGACCTCGTCCATGGCCTCACTCTGGGCGATCGAAGAACGCGGCGCCGGCGGAGTCGAACGTGTCGACCAGGAGCGCACGGTCCAAGTAGCGATTGGCCCGCTCGCACGACGTCTCCGCCACGAAGGCGCAGGCGTGGCAGGACGCAGCGTGGAGCGAGCGGTCCCCCGCCGGATCGTGTTCCGAGCACAGCGGATCCGACGAGCAGATCATGGCCCGCCGGAGCGCCCGGTCGATGATCAGGCCGAGGTTCTCGGGCTTGCCCAGTTCGATGAGTCCTCCGAGCGTGCCGTCGGAGTCCGCAGCGGCGGTGTAGAGCAGTATGCCCGCCATCGGTTCCTCGTCGCCGGAGCTCGCGTAGATGCGTTCGCGGATGCTCGCCGCGCTGTAGCCGCATTCCAGGGCCAGCTCGCGTATGAGGAGGTGGGCGAACGTGTGGAGCATCGCGTAGCGGACGCCCGGGTAGCCCTTCGCTGGGTCGAGCCGCCGTGCGTTTCGCCACCCGCGGTGGCCAGCGAAGAGGCGGGCGTCCCTCGCCTTGGCTGGGGCGCTCAGTTCCCATCGCCGGACGCGCTGCTCGTCGAGCCTCAGGAAGATGCCTTCGCCGTGCACCTCTGTCGCCGGGACCCACTCCGGCCGCCCGCGGCAGAGGGGCGCCATGGACGGTCGCTCGTCCGGATCGCTGGATTCCTCCGGCGCCTCGACGCGGGTGTAGCCGATCAGCGCGTTGACCTCGCGCAGCCGCTTCACGAGCAGGACCTCGCTGACGTGCGACGCGTGCTTCGGTGGGGGAGGCACGCGCTCGCTGAGGAAATGCGGCCAGTCGGTCGGCGGGTTGGCGTCCGTCAGGACCGCCCACTCGGGTCGCTTCATGTCTCCCTCGGAGACGACCTGTTGCTCCCCTTCGCCGGCCCGCTTCTCCTGGATGGCGGCCCAGATCTCGTCCGCTCCGAATCGCTCGAGTCCCGGCAGGATGCCCCGCCGCTTGAAGCCCTTCAGCAGGCCGACGAGTTCGGCCTCGGACTCGACTTCGGAGAGGTCCTCCCAACCGTCCGCCACCAACTGGCTCAGCGAGTCGCCGGTGTGCGGGATGGCCAGCACGGACAGCTTGATCGGGAACCAGCTATTCGTGGCCCCAAGCACCACCGCACGGGCCTCTTCGTCGCACTCGGCGTCGTACGCGTCCAAGTGGGGGTGACGGCCGCGGCAGGCCGGGAGGTTGTTCCGCGCCTCCGCCCCGAACGCGTGCACGAGCGACCGGGCGGCGCCGCAGGCGTCGCACTTGACCCACAGGTCCTCGGTCTGGAGCGAGGCGCCGCGCTCGAAGAAGCGCAGTGTGCCTCTGCAACCTGCCGAGCCGCTGTGGACGAACCAGTGCCAGGGGAAGTCGTCGAGGTGGCCGTTGCGGCAGGCGAGGAGGAAGCGCGCGGGCACGGCATCGGAGCGGCTGCCCTTCTCGCAGCTGGTGTGGAGGAAGTGCGTCTCGTGGGGCCGGTACGGGTTCTCCTTGATCGAGAACAGGCCCGAGTCGAACTCCGCCAGCAGGCCGCAGCGGACGCACCGCAGCCAGCGGGGGAACGGTCTGACCGGCACGCCGATCTTGGCCTCGGCCGAGAACGGATTGGGGTTCTCTTCGGCGACCACCGGCGGCATGCGCAGGCGTTGCACCTGCGGTCCCAGAACCTGTCTTACCGCCGCCAGGAGGCGCGCCTCTTCGATCGGTGGGCAGCGGTTCACCTCCCACCTGTCCAGCCCCATCGTGACGACGGAGAGATTGGGGAGGTCGATCAGCGCGCCCGGACCGTAGGTCCAGAGCAACTGGCTCGGGCGCACATCGCCCACGGCTGTCGTGGTCATGGAGTAGCCGCCTCCTCCTTGGCCCCCACCGGGCTGGGCTTCCAGGCCGGTCCTTCCGGTAGGTGGTCGGTGTCCATGACCAGCCGCACGCCCGGTTCGACCTCGCGCAACGAGAGCGGCACCGTGAACTCGTCCCAGGGTTGGGAGCCGGGCTTCTTCAGCAGAGCCGCGATGTCGCCGCCACCTGCCTTGGGCCTTCGGCTCGCCTCGTAGCCGAGCCT
>JAJPGT010000020.1 GCA_021325655.1 Pseudomonadota bacterium | reverse complement strand
CGCTCGGTCGGCTGCGGTTCCGCTATCGGGGCGCGCTGCTGTTCGGGATCGTCTCTACCCGCGCCTATCCCCCCATCGCCGTCCTCATCCCCTTCGCCTACCTGTTCGTCACCCTCGGGCTGCAAAGCAGCATCCTGGGTCTAATCATCATCTACCTGACGATCACCATTCCCCTGATCGCCTGGATCATGAGCGGCTTTTTCGCCTCGCTGCCCCGCAACGTCGAGCGCGCCGCCCGTGTCGATGGCCTCACCCGCTGGCAGGCCTTCTGGCGCGTCATGGTCCCCATGGCGGCGCCCGCGATGGCCGCGTGCGCCGTGATCGCCTTCCTGATCTGCTGGAACGAGTTCACCTTTTCGCTGATCCTGACAACCGGCTCGCCGGCCCAGACCTTCCCGCCCACCCTGGCCGGGATGTTCAACATGTATTCCTATCCGAACGAGGTCGCCGCCGCGTCTATCCTCGGGCTGATCCCACCGGCGCTGCTTGCCTTCCTGTTCCAGCGGCGCATCCGCAATCTCAACATCGTCGACCCGCTGTAGCGCCGCCTGGCTGGAGCGCAGGCGAGGGGCGGGCAGGCGCTAGAAGCGGTGCGCGAGCTGGAGCTCCGCGTCGGGGATGTCCCAGACGGTACCGCTGGCGGGGTTCTCCTCTTCGCGGAACCAGTCCGGAAGCTTGTCGTGGGCCTCGCTGAAGCCGGCCCGGCGGTTGAACTCCCGCTCGTCCAGGATCGTCTGCCGCGCCTGGGCCAGCAGGTCCTCAGGGGTGAGCTCCCAACCGTAGCGGCCCTTGAGCAGGTCGCAGATCACCTGCCGCTCCTCCCCCACGCCGGGGGCGGCGAACATGCACAGGCCCGTGTTGTCGTAGATCGTCACGTTCACCTGCACCGCCCGCGAGGCCTCCACCTGGCCCTCGGCGCTATGGTGGTTCATCTGGCGGCGGGCGGTGGTGCCGCAAGTGTGGTCGGCCCCCTGCGGGCTGGTCGCGTACGTCACCCCGAGCCCCTTCACCGCGCGCGGGTCGTAGGCGGACATGATCTGCCCCTTCACCGCCGGGATGCGCTCCACCCCGAGCACCTTGGCGGTCATGACCCCGCCGGAGCCGATCAGCCGGCCGAGCAGGTCGCCGCTGGCGATGCGCTCCACCACTTGCCGACAGCGCTCGCCATCGCCCCAGGCAATCACGCCCGCCTCCATCGCGATCGCCAGCGCCCCGCCGACGTCGATAGTGTCCACCCCCATCTCGTTGCAGGCGCGGTTGATCGCCGCGATCTGGTCGAGGTCGCCGATGCCGCAGTTGGCCCCGACCATCCCGAGCGTCTCGTACTCCAGCGGCGAGACCAGGCATTCGCCCTTGTGGTCCGGGACGACGTTGGAGGAGCGGATGGTGCAGCCGGGCATGCAGGCGTGGGAGGGGTTGCCCACGCCGCCGCGCTCCAGGATCAGCTCGCGCAGCGTCTCCCCGTTGATGCGGTCGGCCAGCTCGAAGCGACCGGTGGAGAAGTTGCGGGTGGGCAGCGCCCCGAGGTCGTTCATCGCGCCGAGGATGCCGGCGGTGCCGTACTCAGGGTAGGCCTTGCCGGAGAGCGGCGAGGCGAACAGCAGCTTGTGGTAGCGCTGCGCCGCCGCGGCGAAGAGCTGCTTGTCGGCCAGCGGGACGCCGCTGGTCCCGGCGTCGTCGTAGACGATCGCCTTGAGCCCCTTGGAGGCCATCACCGCGCCCATCCCACCGCGGGCGGAGATGCGCCAGGGAACGCCCTCCTTGTCCGTGTGCAGGACGCCGCTGGCGAACAGCTTGCGCTCGCCGGCCGGGCCGATCAGGCTGATCGCGACCTTGGCGCCGTAGCGGGTGCGCAGCCGCTCGGCGGCCGGCGTGGCCGGCAGCAGCGCCAGGTCGTCGGCCGGATCCAGACGGGCGCCCTGCTGCGAGACGTGCAGCACCCACAGGCCCGGCTGGCGCGGCTTGCCCTGGACGATGATCGCCTTCAGTCCCAGGCGGGCCAGCTTCTGGCCGGGCGTCCCACCGCCGTTGGATTCCTTGACGGTGCCAGTCAGCGGGCTCTTGCCGCCGACGGAGATGCGGTGTGAGGACGAGGCGTTGGTCCCACCCAGGAGCCCCGGGCAGAAGATCAGCTTGTTGCTGCGTCCGAGCGGGTCGCAGGTGGGCGGAATCTCGTCCAGGCAGAAGCGCGCCACCAGCGCCCGGCCACCGAGCCGCTGCCAGCCATCTGGCACTGGCTCCAGCTTCGCCTCCAGCCGATCCATGTCCACCCGCACCAGCGTATCCATCCCCAGTCTCCTGGCCAAAACTGGCGTCTATACTACTGCACCTCCCCCGCGGCCGGGCAGATCCGGGTTGCGGCCGCGGGCACAGGCTCGGAGCGTCCGTGGTCGTCCGCCTCACCCTTCGGCTCGGCCCTGTCGTCCGCGAGCGGGCGGGCGCCGGCGCGCGGGTGGTTCAGGTGGAGACGGAGGCGGCGACGCCCGCGGAGCTGCTGCGCTGGCTGGGGCTGGCCGACTTGGCCGACGACCTGATGGTGGTGGTCAACCACCAGATGGTCACGGACGGGCAGGCGCCGCTGCGCGACGGCGACGAGGTGGGCTTGTACCTGCCACTGGAGGGCGGCTGAGACCCGGCCAGGCACGGCAGGTCCGGCGCCGGCTTCCGGCGGGCCAGAATGGCATCTCGGGGGCGGATATAATCGTCGCAGCGCCACGCCCTCTGGCGGCGCTGGCCGAGATTCCCTGAAGGTTGGCCGGAGCTCTGTGGAGACGGATCGTTCGCCCCAGCGCACCCCGACCGCTACCTACCTGATGCTGCTCGCCGCGGTGCTTCTCTGGGGCGGCAACTGGGTCGCGGCCAAGCTGGCGGTGGGGGCGGTTCCGCCGATCACCCTGGCCACGCTGCGGTATGCCGTCGCCGCGCCACTGCTGCTGCTCTGGCTCGCCCGCCAGGGGCCGCTGCCGCGGGTGGAGCGGCGCGACCTGCTCCCGCTGCTCGCGCTCGGGGTGCTCTACGGCGTCGCGTCGAATCTCCTGTTCCTGGTCGGGCTCCAGTTCGCCCCCTCGGTCGACGGCGCGATCCTCTATCCCGGCTTTCAGCCGGTCTTCGCCGCGCTCATCGCGGTCGTTCTGCTGGGCGAGCTGCTCCGCGGCCGGCAGCTCTTTGGCTTCGCAGTGGCGCTGGCCGGGCTGGTGCTGGTGGTAGGCGGCGGGCAGGCGAGCGCGAGCGGTGGCCAGGCGCGGCTGCTAGGCGACCTGATGTTCCTGGCCGGGGCGATCATCTGGGCCTATACCAACGTGCTGGCGCGGCTGATCTCCCGCCGGCTCAGCCCGATGGCGGTCACGACGTACAGCGCGCTCATCTGCCTGCCGCTCCTGCTGCTCCTGTCGCTGCTGCTGGAGGACGGCTGGGCGCGGCTCCCGAGCGCGCTGCCCTGGGCCTGGCCCTCCCTCGGCTACATGGCGCTCGTCTCGACCGGGCCACCGACGCTGTTCTTCTACACCGGCATCCGCCGCCTGGGCGTGGCTCGCGCCTCCGCCTTCAGCTACCTGATTCCGGTCTCCGGGGTGGCGTTCACCGTGCTCCTGCTGGGCGAGGCGGTGCTGCCGCTCCAGATCGCTGGTGGCCTGCTCGTGCTCGTCGGGCTGTGGCTGGTGAGCCGGCCGGCCACGGCGTCCAGCGTCCAGCAGCTTCGTATCCTGCGGCAGGAGTCACGCCCGTGAAGCGCGCCGACACCCCGCTGACCCTGTTCACGGTCTGCCTGGCCTACTTCCTGAGCCAGCTCGGCTTCTCGCCCGTGACGGTGGTGCTCCCCACGGTGGCGGCCGGGTTCGGGGTGGACCAGTCACAGGCGGCCTGGGTGCTGTCCGGCTACCTGCTGACGATGACCGGCTGCCTGCTGGTGGCGGGCAAGCTGGGCGACCGCTACGGCCACAAGTACCTGCTCACGGCCGGGCTGGCCGTCTACGCTCTCGGCGCCGGGCTGGCGGCGCTGGCGCCGAGCATCTGGGCGCTGGTCGGCTCGCGGGCGATCCAGGGGCTGGGGACCGCGTTCATCGCCGGCAACTCGCTCGCCATCGTCGCGGGCGCCTTCAAGGCTAGGGGTGGACGCGCCATCGGGCTGCTCACCATGTCCTCCTTCGTTGGCTCCGCGTTCGGGACGATCACCGGCGACCTGGCGCTGCAATACTTCACCTGGCGCTTCGTCTTCCTCACCATGGTCCCGCTGGCGCTGCTCGCCTTTGCACTGAGCGCCCGACTGCCCGACCTGGGCTTGCAGCCCGCCCGCCGGGCGAAGCTGGATGTGCTCGGCGCGGCGCTGTTATTCCTGGCGCTGGTGGCGTTCAGCCTGTCGCTCACACACCTGCACGACGGGCCGGAGACGTTCGCCGCCGGCTGGGAGTACCACTCCAGCATGCAGGCGCTGGCGATCCTGCTGTTCGCGCTGTTCGTCGCCGCGGAGCGGCGCACCCGCGATCCGGTGTTCGACTTCCGTTTCTTCCGCAACGGGCTGTTCACCTCCACCCAAGCCGCCAACGGGGTGCTGCACTTCGGGATGATGGGCACCTTCTTCCTGATGCCGTTCGTGATGCAGGGAGGGCTCGGGCTGGGTCCGAACGCCATCGCCGGGGTGATGCTCTCGCTGCAAGTCTCCAGCACCCTGTGGGCGTATCTGGTCGGCTGGCTGTACGACCGCACCCGCGCCTGGTGGATCCGCCCGGCGGCGCTCGTGGTGATCCTAAGCGGCATCCTCACCCTGGCGCTGTTCGCAACCCAGCTTCCCTTCTTCGGCTTCCTGCTCGTCGCCGCCTGGATGGGGGTGGGGCTGGGCGGCTTCTCTACCGTCAACAACGCGGTCGCGGTCGGCTCGCTTGGCGCCGAGCACCGCGGGGTGGCGAGTGGGATGTTGGAGACGACGCGCCAGTTCGGCCACACTGTCGCTCTGAGCGTGAGCACCACCGCGATGACGATCGCGGCGGGCCCGCTCGTCATCGGCCAGAGCCGCCCGGCCGAGGTGCTGGCCGGCTTCCAGGCGGCGGCGATGACGGTGGGACTGGTGGCGCTGGTCGGGATCCCGATCGCCGCGGTGTCGCGCTCCGGCCAGGTGTCGGCGCTCCTGTCCACCACGCCGCTGCTGCGCCGCCTCACCCCCGCTCCGCCCGCCGGCGGAGCGCGCTAGCGCCCGGAGCGGCCCACGAACGACAGCTTCAGCCTCATCTCCGCCACGGTCCTGGTCCTGCTCGCCCTCAGCGCCAGCCGCAGCGCCTCGCCCGAGGTGCGCCGCGGCCGGACGCTGCTGTTCGCCCTGCTGGCGCTGTACCTGGGCGTCTCCTACGCCCTGTCGGCGGCCGTCTCCCCGGCGGCGGGTGGGCTGTGGGCCGCGGGCTTCTTCCTCGTCCTGGCCGTGTGGGGCTACCGGGTGCGCGACCGCGGCTTCGTCGTCATCGGGCTCGTCTTCGCCGCGCTCAACTTCCTGCTCGGCTTCCTGCTCCCGCTCCTGCTCGGCTGAGGGCGGCTCGGCGCGCCACCAGCAGCCCCGGTGGCGCGCCGAGTGGGGCTTACGCGGCGCGACGATAGGCGTGGAGCACTCGGCCATCCGGATCGCGGAAGGCGAAGGTGCGGCCGAACGACTCGTTGTGCGGCTCGGTCACCATCTCCACCCCGCGCGCCTTCCAGGCGCGGTACGCCTCGTCCACGTCGTCCACCCGCAGGTACAGCTCCACCTCCCGCTCAGGGGCGCTGGGCTGCGCCTGCATGAAGGCCCACAGGGTGCCTTCGCGGGTGGTGAACTGAGCGAAGCCCTCCATCTCGTCCTCGGTGTTCAGTCCGAGCTGCTCGGTGAAAAAGCGGCGGGCTCGCTCCATGTCGCGCGTGGTCAGGATTACGTACGTTAGCCCTTTGATCACGGTGCGCCTCCCGGCGTCTGGATTGGTGCCGCCTGTCGGCTGGCTCACGGCCAGCCTACGACAGCGCTCCTGACACCGTCGTGGCAGTAGCTGGAGGGAGGTTGCCGAATTCCTGTGCGTCAGCGTGGCGGCGGACCACCGCCGCGGCTTCGCGGGCCAGGCGCATTCGCAGGCTGGGCGGGCTGAGCACCTCCACCGCCGCGCCCCAGGAGAGCAGCCAACCGAGCAACGCCTGCTCGTCGCGCAGCGCGTAGACGAACACCGGCCCCTCCGGGGTCGCCTCCTCGCCCAGGAAGGTGAACGGCTGCCGCTCACGAACCCAGCGCTCGACCGCGGGGTCGAACCGGACTCGCGCCTGCTCCAGGCCATCCGGCGGGTCGCCGTGCTCCGGACCGACCTGGTGGCGCGCGTCGAGGGTGAAGCGCTCGTCCAGGACGGCCAGGGCGTCGATTCGGTCCAGGCGGAACAGGCGTGGCGCGCGGCGCAGCCGGCAATAGGCGGCCAGGTGCCAGGCCTCGCCGAGCAGCACCAGGGAGATCGGCTCCACGTGGCGCGGCTCGGGGACGGGCCGTCGCCGCGTCTGGTAGAGCAGCCGCACCACTCGGCGCTCCTGCACGGCGAGGCGGAGCTGCGCCAGCCGCGACTCGCTGGCCGGCGCCCGCAGTCGAGGAAACCGCAGCTCGCGCCGCCAGCGCGCCACCGCCTCGCGCTGCTCCTTCGGCAGCACGCCGTCCAGCTTGCGCAGCGCGCTGTCCGCCGCCTGGCGCAGCTCCGCGTCGACCCGCTCCCGGATAAAGCCGCCGCCGAGCGCCAGCACCGCCGCTTCGCTGGCCGTGAAGCTCAGCGGCGGCAGGAAGTAGCCCTCCATCAGCCGGTAGCCCTTGCCCGGCGTGCCGACAAGTGGCACCCCGCCCTCTGACAGCGCTTGCAGGTCGCGGTAGACGGTGCGGACACTTACCTCGAATGTCCGCGCCAGATCATCGGCCCGGGCACCTCCGCGCGCCTGGAGCTCGAGCAGGATCGCCATCAGCCGGTCCGTGCGGTTCATCCCGCCAGCCTGCCCCCTTCACCAAGGCTCGAGCGTCATAGGCAGGATCGTCCATCGGGCGCCCGGCGTCAACGCGCGCCAGCGCGGCACGCTGCCGGGCAGCCCGGCTCCGAGAGTGGGATGACAGCCACCGGTGCCTGGGGTAGACTCTGCCCACGCGGCCAACCTCGCAGGTGAAAAAGGAGACGCGCGTGGACGAGACCAAGGTTCTGCTCGCCGAGCAGGAGATCCCGACGCACTGGTATAACATCGCCCCCGATCTACCAGTCGCCCCCCCGCCGGTGCTGCATCCCGGGACCGGGCAGCCGATCGGCCCGGCCGACCTCGCGCCGCTGTTCCCCCTAGAGCTCATCAAGCAAGAGGTCAGCCAGGAGCGGTTCATCGAGATCCCGGAGCCGGTGCGCGACATCTATCGCCTGTACCGCCCCACGCCGCTGTACCGGGCCCGGCGGCTAGAGAAGGCGCTCGATACCCCGGCCCACGTCTATTACAAGTACGAAGGGGTGAGCCCGGTCGGGTCGCACAAGGCGAACACCGCGCTGGCGCAGGCGTACTACAACAAGCAGGAGGGCACCCGCCGGCTCTCCACCGAGACCGGCGCCGGCCAGTGGGGCTCGGCGCTGGCGTTCGCCGGGGCGATGTTCGGGCTGGAGGTGACCGTCTACATGGTGAAGGTCTCCTACCAGCAGAAGCCCTACCGGCGCTCGATGATGCAGACCTACGGCGCCGAGGTGATCGCCAGTCCTTCCGAGCGGACTCACGCCGGGCGCACCGTGCTGGAGGAGCACCCGGACTCGCCCGGCTCGCTGGGGATCGCGATCTCGGAAGCGGTGGAGGACGCCGCCACCCACGACGACACCCACTACTCTCTGGGCAGTGTGCTGAATCACGTTCTGCTGCACCAGACGGTCATCGGCCAGGAGGCGCTACGGCAGATGGAGAAAGCGGGGGAGGAGCCGGACGTAGTGATCGGCTGCGTCGGCGGCGGCTCGAACTTCGCTGGGCTGAGCTTCCCCTTCCTGCGCGCCAAGCTGACCCAGGGGAAGAAGACGCGCGTCGTCGCGGTGGAGCCCACCGCCTGCCCGACGCTGACGCAGGGCGAGTACACCTACGACTTCGGCGACACGGTGGGGCTCACCCCGCTGGTGAAGATGTACACCCTGGGCCACACGTTCGTCCCGCCCAACATCCACGCCGGCGGACTGCGCTACCACGGCGACTCGCCGATCGTCTCGCTGCTGGTCCACGAGAAGATCATCGAGGCGGTGGCGGTCCCGCAGCTCAAGGTGTTTGACGCAGCGGTGCAGTTCGCCCGCAGCGAGGGGATCATTCCCGCTCCGGAGTCGGCGCACGCCATTCGGACCGCGATCGACGAGGCGCTGGCGGCGCGCGAGGCGGGCGAGCGGCGGGTGATCCTGTTCAACCTGTCCGGCCACGGCCACTTCGACATGGCCGCCTACGACCAGTACTTCGCCGGCAAGCTAGAGGACTACGAGTACCCGCGGGAGCTGGTGCAGGAGGCGCTGGCCCACCTACCAAAAGTCGGAGCGTAGGCCCTGGTACGACGAGCGGGGCGGGCCGGCCTGTCCTTTGGACTGTGATCCTGGGCGGGGCTGGCTCGATCCCCGTGTCGCACCGGAGCAGGAGGAGACGACAGAACGCCCCGAGGAGGGCCAATGCCGCGCCGAGGGGGACGCGTCGGCGCGGCGCTGCTCATGGCGCTGCTGCTTTCCGTCGGGCTGGTCCGGGCGCAGGAGGCCGGCCCTTCGCTTTCGTGGCATAGCGAGGGCGGGACGCTCGTGGTTGAGGGCGCGAGCTTCCAGTCCGGCGAGCAGGCGACGCTCGCAGTGGAGGTGCGCGAGCGGCCGCGGGCAGCGAGGGCGAACACGGCGACGGCGAGCTCGCGCGTGGCAGGTTCCAGCGTGGTTGCGGACGCTCAGGGGCGGTTCCGGGGCGAAACAGGGATCGCAGTGCCGCCGGGGGCCAGGGTGGCGGCCAAGGTCCAGCGCCCTTCCGGGCTGGGGATGAGCGCCGCGGCCGAGCCAGCGTGGCCCGCGGTGCAGGCCCCGACGCGGCTCCCAGCCGCGGGAGAAGCGGCAGACGCGCTCCCGGTTGGGCTGGCCGGGGCCGGCCTGCTGCTGCTCGGGCAAGGGCGGACATGGTGGAACCTCGCCTCGCACAGAGCGAGCCCTCGCGCGAGCGGCGCTCCACGGCGCGAGCCAGAGCCTGCCCTGGGGCAACAGGCAGGTGCCCCGTTCACCGACGGTTCGACCACCTGGATCAATGGCCCATACGGGCTCCAGGCGCGGCCCAATGACGCGCGGTTCCCCTGGGAGGCTCTATCCGGCTGAGGCGGCCGAACGGACAGCGGCGGAGCTGGGCGGATCAGCCGGGGGCGGCGTCGTGCCAGCGCGGCTCGGGATCGCGTGGACCGTTCGGCCGGTCGAGCTGCTCTAGCAGGGAGCGGACGTCCTGGCTGGTGACCAGCCGCTCCCGGGTGCGCTCGCGCTCGCGCTCGATGGCGGCCAGGTAGTCCTCCTGAGTCACGCCGGCCGCCAGCAGCCGCTCGCCCAGGTCGCGGACGAGGTCGCCCACCGGGCCACGGCGCCGTGCCAGGGTGAAGGTGACGATGCAATCCCAGGAACAGAAATCCCATACCTGCTCGGGGTGGTCGTCCTCGATCACGTCCCAGTGCAGCTCCAGCCAGGTTCGTCGCTCCTGGGTGTCATTCCAGCCCACGGTGCGGCCGCACCCGTCACACTGCTTGAATGCTGCCATCGCTTCCCCCTTGTGCTGCACCGGCCCCATTGTACCGCGCCCCGTGTGGCGCATGAACGAAAGAGCGTCTCAAACTCGTCTAGCGCCCCATTACCCGCCATTCGAGGGATAGCGGGTGCAGCGGGTGGCCTTGGGGCATCCGCAAGTAGGGAAGGATGTCGTGACGTCGAGCCCCGAGGACGGCGCGGCGTTGCACCGCCTGCTCTCTGCTGGCCGCGCACCCGCCCGCACCCGGGCGTATGCGCCTGACGGCGCTGGAGACGTTCGCCCGGCCACGCGCACCCGCCCGCACCCGGGCGTATGCCCGGGTCCTGCTCACGGCCGGCCAGGGTCCCGCGGGTTCCGGGTGCTCGAACGCCGAGATTGTCGAAGCCGTCGAAGTCAGCCAGCCGACTGTGTCCCGGAGTCGGCTGCGCCAGGTCGAGCAGGGGCTGGAGGAGGGAGGTCTGGTCGTCCGGATGCACCCAGATACCGAGCAGGCTCGCTATCTCCATAGAGGTTTGGTCACCTGTCCTGCCGTGCTGGCCGCCATCGTATTTGCTAGCGGACGTCGATGGCGTCGAGGGCGATCGTGTGGTCGCTAGAGTACGCGTTCTTCTGTTGGCTCGGCGCGATAGTGACGAGGTGTGGCCCGCGCGGCAGGCCCGAGAGGACAAGCACCGGCTGCTGGGGCCGCAACTGCGGGCTGTACAGGTCCACCAGGTGCGCATCTGCTTCGTCGACGATGAGCCAGGCCATGCCCATCTCCGGCCCGGTTGGCATCAGTACCGCCAGGTCCGTGCCGACCCATTGGAGGCTCGCTTCGCCCGGCTCCCCCGCCTCGGCCACGTGGGTCGATCCGCCGCTGGCCCCCGCAATCTCGCGCTCGGTCCAGCGACCCGCGTACCGGATGCTCCCGTCTGCGCTCTCGTGGCGCGCGAAGAACGGCGGGGCCGTGAACGCCAGAGCGTGTGTGGCGCCCGCGGCGATGCCGCTCACTCCCGTGAGGCCGCCCACCGGCACTGGTACTGTGTCGAGGGCGAAGGGAGCCGACGCGGCGTGTGGGCTGTCCGCCACGGCGCCCCAGGTCCACACCGTGCCATCGCCACGGAGGGCGACGCTGTGCGATGCACTGGCGGCGATCGCCACCACCCCGTCCAGCCCGCGCACCCGGACCGGCATGGCGCTCTGGGCGTGCTGCCCGTCGCCCAGTTGGCCGACCATGTCGGCGCCCCAGGCCCAGACGCTGCCGTCCGCGCGCAGCGCCAGGCTGTGCTCCGCCCCGGCGGCGACGGCGACCACCGCGCCCAGCCGGGATACGCGCACGGGAAGACCGCTGTCCGCGGTGGTCCCATCGCCGAGCTGGCCGGAAGCGTTGTCGCCCCAGGCCCAGACGGTCCCGTCCGACTTCATGGCGAGGCCGTGGCGGTCGCCAGCGGCGATGCCGGCCACCCCCGCGAGGCCGTCGAGCCGGTGCGGCACGCGGCGAGTGGTGGCCTGGCTCGCGGATAGCCGCGTGTACTGCACGGGCACGTAGGCACCCCAGGTCCAGACGGTCCCGTCCGACGCCAGCGCCAGGCTCTGAAGTCTGCCGGCGGCGATGGCCCGGACGTCGCCCAGTCCGGGGATCGGCAGCGGGGAGAGATGCCCGTTCAGGCTGTCGATGCCGAGCTGGCCGGCGGCGTTGTCGCCCCAGGCCCAGACGCTGCCGTCGGGCAGCAGGGCCAGGCTGTGACGGTCGCCGGCTGCCAGCGCGGCCACCTGGCCGAGCCCGGGCACGCGGACTGGCATTCGCCGAGCGGCCGTGGTGCCGTCCCCGAGCTGGCCGTAGGTGTTGTCGCCCCAGGCCCAGAGGCCCCGGTCGGCGGTCGCGGCCAGGCTGTGGCTGCCCCCCGCGGCGATGAGGGTGACGTCGTTGAGGCCGACCACCCGACTGGGGATTGTGTGCGGACCTCTCCAATCGGCCGTCTGGTTGCCCAACTGCCCGAACCCGTTCTCCCCCCAGGCCCAGGACCCTCCGGGCGCCGGGTCTGCGGTTCCAGACTCAGCTCGGGGCTCCGCATGTGTCATCACGCCTCGGCCCGGGGGCGAACACGCGGTCGAGAGGGCGAGCGCGAACAGTGCAACGAGCGTGCAGGCCGTGTGCCCCACCGACCGCGGGCTGCCACGCGCGCATCCTTCGGATCTGGGCATCCCGTCCCCCGTTTCGCGCTGCGTATGATCGGTCGTGTGGCCCACGCTACGCCGCCCGCGACAGAAAGAGAGCTGGAAAGACGAAGAGTTACGCACGTGTTTCACCTGTGCGGCGAAGTTCGTGTGCTCTGTGTGCCGTGGGGGTGTAGACTGGCGCGAGGGGAACCATGCAGCGCTCTGCCGAGCCCGAAGTCCCGGCGTCGCGAGCCTTCGGAGCGCTGCTCCGCGAGTACCGGCTCGCGGCCGAGCTGACCCAGGCGGCCCTGGCCGAGCGGGCCGGGCTCAGTACGCGCGGGGTGCAGGATCTTGAACTCGGCGTCAGCCACCCCTACCCGGACACCTGCCGCCGACTGGTGGCGGCGCTGGGGCTCAGCGCGGAGGTGCGCGCTCGCTTCGAGGCGGCCGCCTCCCCGCGCCCGCGCCGGCGCGCGGCGATCCCGGCGGCCGACGGGCAGACGGCGGAGGAGCGGCAGGCGTCGAGACCGACCAACCTCCCGCGGCCGGTGACCCGCCTGATCGGGCGCGAGCAGCAGCTAGTCGAGCTGCGGCGGTACCTCAGCGGCAGCCGGCTGCTGACCCTGACCGGGGCGGGCGGGTGTGGCAAGACCCGCCTGGCGCTGCAGCTCAGCGCCGACGCGCTCCTGGAGTTCCCCAACGGGGCCTGGCTGGTGGAGCTAGCCCCGCTGGCCGACCCGGAGTCGGTGCCCCAGGCGGCGATCGCCGCCCTCGGCGCGCGGGAACGGCCGGGCCGGGCGCCCATCGACACGCTGGTGGCGCTGCTGCGGCCGAAGGCGGCGCTTCTGGTCCTGGACAACTGCGAGCACCTGGTCGAGGCCTGCGCTCGGCTGGCCGAAACCCTGCTCGTGAGCTGCCCCCGGCTGCGACTGCTCGTCACCAGCCGCGAGCCGCTGCGCATCCCGGGCGAGGTCATCTGGCGCGTGCCGTCGCTGGCGCTGCCCGCCGCGGACCAGGCGCTGCTGCCGGACGAACTGGCCGGCTACGCCGCGGTGCAGCTCTTCCTGGAGCGGGCGCGGGCGGTGAAGCCCGACTTCGCGCTCACACCCAGCAACGTGGCCGCGGTCGCGCGGCTTTGCACCCGGCTGGACGGCATCCCGCTAGGGATCGAGCTGGCGGCCACGCGCCTGCTGGCGCTGACGCCGGAGCAGATTCTTGAGCGGCTGGGCGACGCCTTCCGGCTGCTCGTGGTCGGCAGCCGCACTGCTCCCACCCGCCAGCGGACGCTGCGGGCAACGCTCGACTGGAGCCACACCCTCCTCTCCGGAGGGGAGCGGGTGCTGTTCCGCCGGCTGGCGGTGTTCGCCGGGGGGTTCGACCTGGCGGCGGCCGAGGCGGTCGGCGCCGGGGGCACGATCGAGCAGTCCGAGGTGTTGGACCTGCTGGGGTGGCTGGTGGACAAGTCGATGGTGCTGGCGGACGAGCAGTCCGAGCAGGCGCGCTATCGGCTGCTGGAGCCGGTCCGCCAGTACGCCCGGGAGCGCCTGACCGAAAGCGGGGAGGCCGAGGCGATCACGCGTCGCCACGCCGAGCACTACCTGGCGCTGGCGGAGCGAACCGAACCCGAATTGACCGGGCCGCACCAGGCGGCGTGCGTGGCGCGGCTGGAGCGGGAGCACGCCAACCTGCGCGTCGCGCTGAGCCGGCTCTACGAGGACGCCGCGGGGGCAGCGCCCCTGCTCCGGCTGGCGGCAGCGCTGGGCTGGTTCTGGTTCGTATGCGGGTATTACGGCGAGGGCCGACAGTGGCTGGACCGGGCGCTGGCAGCGGGCGACGAGTCGGCGACGCGGCAGCGAGCGCTGGCGCTGGGCGTCGCGGCCCACCTCCGCCGCCTCCAGGGCGAACCGCAGGTGGCGGAGGCGCTGGCGGAGCGGGCGGTTGCGCTCTGCCGCGAGCACGGGGACCGCGCCGGGCTGGCCGAGATGCTGGTGTGCCTGGGTCTGGTCGCGGTGGCACGCGGTGACCCGGAGCGCGCGCTCCTAGCCTACCGCGAGAGTCTGGCGCTCTGCCGCACGCTGGGCGACCGGCGGGGAGCCGGCCTCGCACTGGGGGTGCTGGGCGAGGCGCTCAGCATGGCGGGCGATCTCGAGGGCGCGGTTGCCGCTCTGGACGAAGCGCTTGCCCAGTCTCGGTCCGTGAATGACACCCGCAGCACGGCCAACTGGCTCCAGTTCCAAGCCCGGGTGGCGCACCAGCGCGGTGCGGGGTGCCAGGCGGCGGCGCTGTACGCGGAGAGCCTGGCGACGGCGGGGCCGATCGGGGACCGGCGGCGAGTCGCGATCTGCCTGGAGGGGCTCGCGATGGTCGTGGCGGAGGCAGGGCATGCCCCCAGGGCGGCACGGTTGCTCGGGGCGGCGTGGGCGCTGCGCGAGGCTACTGGGTCGCTGGTAGAGCCGGCCGATGAGGCTGCCTACGCCCGCTGCACGGAGGCGCTGCGGTGGACCCTGGGCGAGGCGGCATTCGCGGCCACCTGGGACGCGGGGCGGGCGCTGCCCCTGGAGCAGGCGCTCGCAGAGGCGCTCGCTACGGGATCTGAAACGCCGCTTGGCCCCCAGCGGGTACAGCCCGCCTCTGGAGAGAAGGCATAGTGGCGAAGGCGCGGCTCCAGACGAGCCGCGAGAACCAGGTGCAGCCCCGCTGTTGACCGACACGCCGATCGGGGTAGCCTAGCCCGGATTATTCACCGGGACAGCGAGTCGCGTGAATTCCAGGAAGGGGCCAGGCCTGGATTCCTGGTCACGGCCGGCCTGCCGCCCTCCGAGGGTGCGGGCGGCAGGCCGGTGAATAATCTGGGCTAGCCATCGGCATCCACCCTCGACACCCCGCTCGCTACTGGCCCGCTGAGTCGCGCCCAACCGGCGGGGGGCTGGTCTGCCTCCGAGCGTCCGCCGGAAGGGCCGCGGGTGGCATGCCAGCGGTAACCTCCTCGCGCGTGATCTCGCGCCCTTCGCGCTCGTCCGGCCGTGCTCCAGCAGCGACTTCAGGCGCACGAGATCCTCGCCCGGCGCATGCTTGGGGTCAGCGCCGAACAGCGCCGCCACCAGGTGGCCCAGCGCACCGCCGGGTGGGTTAGAGGAGAGCTTGACGTCGAGCCGTGTACCACCGTCCGGGGTCGGCTGGAAGCGGACAACGCCGGCGTGGTTCGCCACCCCCTTGACCCCGCGCACCTTGGAAACGCCCGCGAGCAAGCGGCCAACGTCCTCGGCCAGGATATGGCCGCTCAAGATCACCCGCTCGTTCTCGGCCGCCACCTCAATGGCACCGGGGTGGTGGACCAGGAACCCAAGCTGGGCCCGTACTCGCTCGATCAGCACCACGTCGTCCACCACGTTCGGGCCCAGCGCCCGCCGCGCGCCCGCTGCCAGGCCACGCGCGGTTTGCGAAGTCGTCCGTGGTTGCGTCTACAGCATCGCCACCGGGCCCGCGGTGGCAGCGCCTCGGCCAGGCGGAGCGTCTCGCTGAACGGGATCAGGGTGTCGCCGCGGCCGTGCAGCAGGATCGTCGGCGTCTGGAGGCCGCCCAGCCGCCCGGCCGGATCGAGCTCCGGATAGGTCCGCAGGCCCGCCTCCGCGAGCGCAGCCGCCAGCGCTCGCCCTGCTTCCGGGTCGGGAACAGGCTGGTCGGACGTCGCGGCCAGCAGTCTTCAGGCCGGTTGAGCGCCAAGCGGCACAGCCTTGCCGAGCTGCCGGATCAGGTCGTCGTACACCGTGTGCCGGCCGGCGCGCCGTTCCTGCCCGCCGTCTCGGCGAGCTGGTGCAGCGCCCGTTCCGCCACCTCGCGTTCCTCCTTTCGAACATACCTGTCACCCTCGAGCCGCGGCAGCAGGTCGGCGCCCAGGATCCAGCGGCTGATAGATCCGGGACGTAGCGGTAGTGCCGGCCGCGCCACTGGTGCTCCCCAACCACCATCGCCTGCACCGTTCGGCGGAAGTCCCTGTACCCACCCACGCCGACGACCGCGCGCGGAGCCTGCCTCGAGCCTGGCAAAGGGGCGTGGCCCAGCTCACCGGCCACTACCTCCAGCGCCCAGGTGGCCGCGACACTGAACGCCCTCAGCCCCACCCGGCCCCGGTCCACCCCGGGCCGGTCGGCCAGGAATCGCAGCGCTGCACGGATGGTCGGCTCGGCCTGGCGCGGGTCGACGCGCAGCGCTGTCCAGGACGGCACTTCGGGGACGAAGGCCAGGTGTTCGGCCGCCGCGAGCGCGCGGGCCATCCGTCGCGCGCCGGCGTGGTGTCGGCCGGGCACCGTTAAGCCCTGGAGCAAGATCCAGGCGGGATGAACCCGGCCACCGGCCTCGGGCACGGAGAGGGTCGCCGGGCGTGGCTCCCCCTCGACCTCGAAGAGGATCTCACGCTCGCGGGCCGGATCCGCTGCTGAGTGGGCGAAGCGGAGCAGGAAGCGGAGGCTGCGGTCCATTGGGCGCTCGGCTGATCGTCTGCAGCCGCCCTCTGCGCGCTCACCTGGCGGCTGCACGGTTCGTGCCCTGGTGGACCCGCCTAGCACGGATGAGCGGATGCGTGCCAGCAGCAGTGTGCCCGTCCGCGGAGGTGGCATGGCTCTCACACTCCGCAGCCCGGAACAATGGTAAAGGTTCTGCAGAGGGTGGAAGTGACGCCAAACCAGGCTACGTCCATAGCAGTGTTCCTCTGTGGCGACGTGATGACGGGCAGGGGCATCGACCAGGTCCTGCCGCATCCCGGCAACCCCGTCTTGTACGAGCCGTATATGCGCGACGCCCGCGACTACGTGCGGCTCGCCGAGCGTGCTAATGGCCCGATCGCACGGCCGGTAGACCTGGAGTACATCTGGGGTGAGGCGCTGGAGGAGCTGCAGCGGGCGGGAACGGACGCGCGGATCATCAACCTGGAGACCAGTATCACCTCGAGCGAGGACGCCTGGCCCGGCAAGGGGATTCACTACCGTATGCACCCCCGCAACGTCGGCTGCCTCACCGCCGCCGGCATTGATTGCTGCTGCCTGGCGAACAACCACGTGCTGGACTGGGGGTACGCCGGGCTGGCGGAGACGCTTCAGACCCTGGATCAGGCGGGCATCGCCCACGCGGGCGCGGGAGGGAACGCCGCGGAAGCCGCCGCTCCGGCCGTGCTCGACGTGCCGGGCAAGGGCCGCGTGCTCATCTTCTCGATGGGCTCGACTACCAGCGGCATCCCCCGGGAGTGGGGCGCGACCCCGGACCGGCCGGGCGTCAACCTGCTGGAGGACCTGTCGGAAGCGACCGCCGGGCGCGTCGCGAGCGAGATCCGCGCAGCCAAGCGGCCCGGCGACGTGGCAGTGGCCTCGATCCACTGGGGCGGCAACTGGGGCTACGAGATCCCCGCCACGCAGATCCGCTTCGCCCACCGACTGGTCGAGGAGGGCGTCGACATCGTTCATGGGCATTCCTCCCACCACCCAAAGGCGATCGAGGTCTACCGGGACCGCCTGATCCTCTACGGCTGCGGGGACTTCCTGGACGACTACGAGGGGATCAGCGGGTATGAGGCGTTTCGAGACGACCTGAGACTCATGTACCTGGTGCGCGTCGATCCCCAGCCGGGCCGGCTTGAGGAGGCCCGGCTGGTGCCCTTGCAGGCGAGGCGGTTCCGGCTGCACCGTGCCTCGGCGGCGGACGCGCAGTGGCTCCGCGATCTCCTGAACCGGCTTGGAGCGCCGTTCGGCACGCAAGTGCAGCTCCAGGGCGACGAAGGCCTGATCCTCCGCTGGCAGTAGCGCAAGCGGAACGGCTCGGCTTCAAGAGGGCGCCAGCAGGGGCATTCCATCAGGTTCTGGACGTTCTTCCTGAAGACGCTGCTGCGCGGCCGCGGATCACCCGGGCTGCCCCGCGTGGTAAGGTAGGCGCAGAGCTGGCCCCGGGCTATTCTGATGTGCGCGGGCCGAGCGGGCCGAACGATGTCCTGATGGGGCCGAGCGGCCGCGGCGGCACGGAGGATAGAGACCTGGGGTCGGCTTCGCCTGAGCGAAAATGCCCATAGGTGCGTTGTGCCATCGACTGAGACGAACGCGAGACCGGTGATCGTGCCCTCCGCGGGAATGCGCGGCGCGCTTGCCGCCGCGCGCCTGCTGCTGGAGAACGTCAAATTCGAGCACACTATCTTCGCGCTGCCGTTCGCCTATATCGGGATGGTGCTGGCGGCGCGTGGGCTCCCGACGCTCTGGCAGTTCTTCTGGATTACCGTGGCGATGGCCTCGGCCCGCACCTTCGCCATGTCCCTGAACCGGCTGATCGACCGGGAGCTGGACCGGCGCAATCCGCGCACCCGCAGCCGGCCCATTCCCAGCGGGCGCCTCTCGCTCGGGCAGGTGGGCCTGCTGGCGGCGCTATCGCTGGCGATCCTGGCGCTGGCTGCCTGGCTGCTCACCCCCCTCACCTTCCGCCTGTTCCCGCTCGCGCTGGTGTTTCTGGTCGGCTACCACTACACCAAGCGCTTCACCTGGCTGTCGCACTACGTGCTCGGGATCACCGACGCCGCCGCCCCGATGGGCGCCTGGATCGCGGTGACCAACAGTATGGACCTGCCAGCCTACCTGCTCGGGCTGGCGGTGGCGAGCTGGATCGGCGGTTTCGACGTGATCTACGCCTGCCAGGACGTCGAGTTCGACCGCGCTAACGGGCTGCACTCGATCCCGGCGCGGTTCGGGATCGCCACGGGCCTGTGGGTGGCCCGGGCCAGCCACCTGGTGACCGCGCTCGCACTGATCGCCACTGGGGTGGTGCTGGGGCTGGGGCCGGTCTACTACCTGGGCTGCCTGGTCGCGGCAGCGCTGCTCGCCTACGAGAACAGCCTGGTGAAGCCCGACGATCTCTCGCGGCTGAACCTGGCGTTCTTCAACGTCAACGGGTATCTGGCGGTCGCCGTGTTCGGGTTCACGCTCGCCGCGGTGCTGCTCGGCTGAGCGGCGTGGCCCAGGCGCGCGGGGAGGAGAAGGCCCGCTACGTCCGGACGATGTTCGGGCGGATTGCCACGCGCTACGATCTGATGAATACCCTGATGACCGCGGGCCTCGACGCCCGCTGGCGCGCGGCGACGGTCGCCGCTGCCTGCCCCCCCGCGGGCGGCCGAGCGCTGGACGTCGGCACCGGAACTGCCCGGCTGGCGTGGGCGCTCGCGACGCGGATGCCACACGGGCGGGTGGTGGGGATCGACTTCGCCGAGCCGATGCTGCGCCGTGGGCAGGCGGACCTGGCCCGCTGGGCCGGGGGCCGGCGGGTGGAGCTCGTCCTGGCCGACGCGCTTGCCCTCCCCTTTCGGGACGGCTCGTTCGACTGTGTGACGACCGCCTTCACCGTCCGCAACGTGGCGGACGTCGTCGCTGCCTTCCGCGAGATGCGCCGGGTGCTCCGTCCCGGCGGCCGGGTCGCCTGCCTGGAGATCACCCGCCCGCGCAGTGCCCTCGGCCCGCTGTTCCAGTGGTACTTTCGCTGCCTGGTCCCCCTGGCTGGCCGGCTCGTCGTGGGCGATGCCGAGGCGTACACTTACCTGCCCGAGTCCGCCTACGCCTTCCTGGACGCGCCCCGCCTGGCCGGTGCGATGCGCCAGGCCGGGCTGGTGAACGTGCGCTATCGCTTCCTCGGCCTGGGCACGGTGGCCTTGCACGTTGGCGCGCGCCCAGCCTGAGCCAGCTCGCTGCGACCTGCCGCACGCCCTGTCGGGTGTGTCCGCGACGAACCGGGCTACGCCCCGTGCCTCGCTGCTACCCCTGAGCGTGGCGCAGGAAGTCGACGGGCTCTTCCCGGCCGTCCCAGACGACCATATGGCGGGCCGGCTCGGTGCGAGCGACGATCTCGCCGCCGCGGATCACCGCCAGCCGCGGCGCCACCAGGCGAACGGCGTCCATCTCGCTCGGAGCGTCGAAGAGCACCAGGTCCGCGCGACAGCCGGGCTCCAGGCCATACTCCTCCAAGCCCAGCGCCCGCGCGGCGTTGACGCTGATCATGTCGATCAGGGTCTTGATCTCCTCGTAGCCCGTCATCTGCCCGTAGTGGGCCAGCACGCTCGCCGCCTGGAGCGGGTCGCCGTAGCCGAGCGGGTACCACGGGTCCATTACCGAGTCGTGCCCGATGCAGACGTTCACCCCGGCGGCCAGGAGCTGCTTGACCCGAGTGTGGCCGCGGCGGATCGGATAGCTGTCGAAGCGGCCCTGGAGCACCGAGTTGTCGAGCGGGTTGGTCACCAGGTGCAGCTCGGCCCGGCGCAGGTTGTTGACGAGCCGATAGGCGTAGGCGTTGTTGTACGAGTGCATCGCGGTGGTGTGGCTGGCGGTGACGCGGCCCTGCATCCCGAGGCGAATTGTCTCCGCGATCATCACTTCCAAAAAGCGCGACTGCTCGTCGTCCGTCTCATCGCAGTGGATGTCCACCCGCAGCCCGCGCTCGGCGGCGAGCGTCATGGCGAACTTGACAGAACGCTCGCCGTACTCGCGACTGAGCTCGAAGTGCGGGATGGCCCCGACCACGTCCGCCCCCAGCTCCACCGCCCGCCGCATCAGCGCCTCGCCATCGGGGAACGACAGGATGCCTTGCTGGGGGAAGGCGACGAGCTGGAGTGCCATCTGCCCGGCGACCTCTTGGCGGATCTCGACCAGGGCGCGCAGCGCGGTGAGCTCTGGATCGCAGACGTCCACGTGGCTGCGGACGAACAGCACCCCGTTGGCAAGCTGCCAGCGCAGCACCTGGCGGACGCGCTGCTTCACATCCTCCACGGTGAGGCTCTTGACCCGCTCGCCCCAGATGGCGATTCCCTCGAACAGGGAGCCGGTCAGGTTGTAGCGCGGCTGGCCTACAGTTAGCACCGCGTCGAGATGGATGTGCGGCTCCACCAGCGCCGGGGTGACCAGCCGGCCGGCGGCATCGAGCGTTCGAGCCGCCCCTTCGCCCGGCTGGACCTGGACGATGCGGCCAGCGCGTACCCCGATGTCCCTCGGCGCCTCCACGCCCCGCGTTCGCGCCCCACGAATCAGTAGGTCCAGCATTCCCAAGCCCTCACGCGCCTGATCCTGCCAGGGTACGACAGATGCCGCCGCCATGCACACGGCGGCTCACGTGGGCCAACCCTACACGGGCATCAGGCTTTCGCGGAAGATCGTGAAGTGTTCCAGCGCCCGGCCGGAGCCGATAGCGACACAGGAGAGCGGGTCGTCGGCCACGTAGGCAGGGACGCCGGTCTCGCGGGCGATCAGCTTGTCCAGGTTGCGCAGCAGCGAGCCGCCGCCGGTCATGATGATCCCCTTGTCCACCACGTCGGCCGCCAGCTCGGGCGGGGTCTGCTCCAGCACTTTCTTGACGTTGTCCACGATCGCCGCCAGCGCGTCGCTGATCGCCTCAGTGATCTCGTGGGAGGAGATGGTGCGCGTCTTCGGTAGCCCGTCCACCTGGTCGCGGCCGTGGATCTCCATCGTCAGCTCACGCTCCAGTGGCAGCGCGCTGCCGATCTGGACCTTGATCTCCTCCGCGGTGCGCTCGCCGATGGACAGGTTGTACTTCTTGCGAACGTAGGTGGCGATGATGTCGTCCAGGCGGTTGCCGCCTACGCGAATGGAGCGGGCGACGACGATGTCGTTGAGCGAGATCACCGCCGCCTCCGTGGTCCCACCGCCGATGTCTACCACCATGTTGCCGCTAGCGCTGGAGATCGGCACGTTCGCCCCGATGGCGGCGGCCAGCGGCTCGGCGATGAGGTACGCCTCCTTGGCGCCGGCCTGGATCGTGGCGTCCACGACCGCGCGGCTCTCGACGTTGGTCACCCCGTAGGGGATACAGATCATGACGATCGGCTTGAAGATGTTGAACCGGCCACAGACCGTCTTGATGAAGTAGCGCAGCATCGCCTCGGTGATGAGGTAGTCGGCGATGACGCCGTCGCGCATTGGGCGAGTGACGGTGATACGGCCCGGGGTGCGCCCGAGCATCTCGCGGGCTTTGGAGCCGACCGCCACGACGCGGCTATCGGAGGCGGAGTAGGCGACAACGGACGGCTCGTTCAGGACGATGCCCTTGCCCTTGACGTAGACGAGCACGTTGGCCGTGCCGAGATCGATCCCGATGTGCTTCCCGAACATTCCACTCCAGACGTCACTGGCGAAGGACACCCTGCGAGGGTGGCAGTGTAGGCAGGCTCCGGCCGGGGCGTCAAGGTTCGGGCGCGGCGATAGCCCGGGCGCGGAAGGTCCCGAGTCCAAGAGCCATCCCGCGCCCGGGCCATGCTCTGGCTGTGCGCTACGGGTTACAGCCGCCGCTGCCGTTGGGCCTGGTGCAGAGCGGGCCGAGCCCGGTCACCGCGTTGGGGAGGCTGATCATCGCCACCGGGCCGGCGTTGTGCTCCCCATTGAAGGGAGTGGGATGGGTGACGTCGAAGCCGCAGGGCGCGGCGTCATTCGGGTTGTTGAACCAGAAGCCGACGTGGAAGGTGTTGACCGGGTTCAGACCCACGTCCGGATCGAACCCGAAGATCTGATTCAGCAGAATGGTGCGAATCGTCACCTGGCCAGTGCCCTGGGAGTTGACCTGCACGTCCGACTGGTACCAGGCGAGGCCAAAGTTGGTGAACGAAGGATCGGGCGTGCCGTTGGACAGCAGGTTGCTGCGCTGCACGGTGAACAGGTCGAACGCCAGCCCGGGCTTGATGTTGCGCACGAACAGCGTCAACTGGTCGTTCAAGCTGCCGGAGGTGACTTTGGCCAGCGCCTGCGGTGGACGGGTGGGATCATTGGGGAACTGCGCCAGGCAGTTCACGAAGGCCGGGTTGGCAGCGAGCTGGAAGGTCGTCGAGCTATCCGCGGCCGGGGCGGATAGCTCGTGAGCGCCCGCGGAGAGCGGAAGGAGGAGCAGCGCCGCCGCGACGATCGCGGTGAGCGCAACGAATCGAACGCGCCGCGGTGGCCAGATCCAGATAGATCCCATCGGTGACTCCCTTCACGATTGACTGGCGCAGCGGCCTGGGCCAGTTTCACACCGGCGGTTGTTCAGCATTGGGCGTGTGTCCGGGTGTCTCAGCGCTGTGTTCGCGTCGATAGCCCCTCCTGCGCGTCGTGCTGGGAGCGAGCGTGAGCAGAGATCAGGCGCCGGGCCGCCACTGCCCCTGTACTATGAGCGCAGTTGCCGCTGCCCCAGCGACCTCGTTCGCGGCAGATCCCGCGCGGTCCGCGTGGCAGCGGAGAGGAACATTGGGTGATCCAGTCTGCCCGTGCACCCCGCTCCACCAGTGCCCCCGCGGCGCGATTCTATGACACGCCCCGTGATAGGAACGTTATCGCACGTTAGCGCACAGACCGCCGGCGGGCCAGGCCGCGGGAGCGGAACCGCGGGGTGCTGGTTCGGACCGGGGCAGGTCGTTACGCTGGGCCGTGGAGTCGAGATGGACGTTACTCGCGCCGGATGCAGGCGCCGAGCGCGGCCAGGGTGGGCACCAGCGAGTCGTAGCCCCGATCGATGTGGTAGGTGTCGTCGATGGTCGTCGTCCCCTCCGCGGCGAGCGCCGCCAGGACGAGCGCCGCGCCGGAGCGGATGTCCGTGGCCCGAACGTGCGCCCCATGCAGCGGGGTGATGCCCTGGATGCGGGCCGTCTGGCCGGTCACCTTGATCTCCGCGCCCATCTTGCGCAGCTCGGCGGCGTAGACGAAACGGTTCTCGAACACCCGCTCGTGGATGATGCTGGTCCCACGCGCCTGGGTGAGCAGCGCCCCGAAGGCCGCCTGGAGGTCGGTCGGGAAGCCGGGATAGGCGATCGCCTGAATCTCCACCGCGGTCAGCGGCTGGCGCCAGCCGACGGTGATACGGTCCTGCTCTTCGTGGACATAGGCCCCGGCCTCGCGCAGCTTGTGCGTGACGGCGTCCAGGTGCTCGGGGATGACGTGCGCCACGGTCACCTCGCCGCGCGAGATCACCCCGGCCACGGCGTAGGTGCCGGCGGCCAGCCGGTCGGGCATGACCCGGTAGTTGGCGCCGCGCAGCCGGTCGACGCCTTCGACGGTGATGAATGGGCTGCCCGCGCCGTGGATGCGCGCCCCCATGCGCGCCAGAAAGCGGGCCAGATCCACTACCTCCGGCTCCATGCTGGCGTGCTTGATCACGGTGGTGCCCCGAGCCAGGCAGGCAGCCATCAGCAGGTTTTCGGTACCGGTGTGGCTCGGGTAATCGAGATAGAGCTGGGTGCCTTGCAGGCGTGTGGCGGAGGCCACGTAGTAGCCGTCCTGGTAGGAGATCGAGGCGCCCATGTCCTCGAAGCCGCGCACGTCCACGTTGACCGGGCGCACCCCGAGGGCGCAGCCACCCGGGTGGGGCGCCTCCGCGCGGCCGAACCGGGTGAGCAGCGGGCCAACGAGGAGGAACGAGGCCCGCATCCGCCGTGCCAGCTCTTCCGGTGTTCGCCAGGTGCGCAGGTTGGCGGCGCGGATGGCCACCTCCTGCCGGGACAGGAAGTTGACCTCGGCGCCAAGGGCCCGCATCGCCGCGGCCATCGTGTGGATATCCTCGATGTCCGGGACGTTGCTGATGATGCACCACTCGTCCGTGAGCAGGCAGGCGGCGATGATGGGCAGCGCGGCATTCTTCGCCCCGCCGATCTCTACCGTGCCGTGAATTGGCCGGCCGCCCTCGATCACCAGGCGGGACGCGACGCTCAACCGCTCTTCAGGACGGACGCGAACGCTGGTCATGGCAGATTGCTGCGGCGCCGTCTCCGCTCGGCTACCTCCAGACGCACCAGCGAGCGGCGCAGCGCCAGCCGCGCCGCTTCGATGTTCGGCGCCGGGCCGCGCTTGGCCTCCTCCAGTGCCCGGAGCGCACGTTCACGGGCTGCCTGCGCGCGCTGCTCGTCGATCTCTTCGTCGCGCTCGGCGGTATCTGCGAGCACGAGCACCCGGTTGTTGGCGACCTGCATGAAGCCGCCGCTCACCGCGAGCGTCTCCTCGGCCGCGCCACGCTTCAAGCGTAGCACGCCGGGGCGCAGGGTTGTCAGCAGCGCCGCGTGGCGCGGCAAGATGCCCATCTCGCCCTCAGAGCCGGGCGCGACGACCATGTCGACGTCGTCGGCGCTCAGCACTTCCCGCTCAGCGGTCACGACCTGTACCGACAGTTTCGGCATGGCTCCCTCGCTACTGGGCAACGGAGCGCGCCAGGGGGGTGCGGAGCGCCGAACAGGCCATCTCCGCACCCCCCATCCGCGAGCTCTGTGCCACTCGTCTACGCTCGCGCCATCTGCTCGGCGTTCTCGACCGCCTCCTCGATGGTGCCAACCATGTAGAACGCCTGCTCGGGCAAGGCATCGTGCTTGCCCTCCAGGATCTCCTTGAAGCCGCGCACCGTGTCGGCCACGCGCACGTATTTGCCCGGGCGGCCGGTGAACGCCTCCGCCACCCGCATCGGCTGCGACAGGAAGCGCTGGATGCGGCGCGCGCGCGCCACGGTCAGCCGGTCCTCCTCACTCAGCTCGTCGATCCCCAGGATGGCGATGATATCTTGCAGGTCCTTGTAGCGCTGGAGCACCCGCTGCACCTCGCGGGCGACCGCGTAATGCTCCTCGCCCACTACGCGGGGGTCGAGGATGCGCGAGGTCGACGCCAGCGGGTCCACCGCAGGGTACAGCCCCTGCTCGGCGATTGAGCGCTCCAGCGCGATGGTGGAATCCAGATGGGCGAAGGTGGTGGCCACCGCCGGGTCGGTGTAGTCGTCCGCGGGGACGTAGATCGCCTGCAGCGAAGTGATCGACCCGGTCTTGGTGGAGGTGATCCGCTCCTGCAGCGCGCCCATCTCCGTCGCCAGCGTCGGCTGGTAGCCGACGGCGGAGGGCATGCGGCCGAGCAGCGCGCTCACCTCCGCGCCGGCTAGCGTATAGCGGAAGATGTTGTCGATGAACAGGAGCACGTCCTGGCCCTGGTCGCGAAAGTACTCCGCCATCGTCACGCCGGTCAGGCCAACGCGCGCCCGGGCGCCCGGCGGCTCGTTCATCTGGCCGAAGACCATCACCGTCTGGCCGATGACCCCGCTCTCCTTCATCTCCAGGTAGAGGTCATTGCCCTCGCGCGTCCGCTCGCCCACTCCGGCGAACACCGACGTTCCCTCGTGCTCGGTGGCGACGTTGCGGATCAGCTCCATGATGATGACCGTCTTGCCGACTCCCGCGCCGCCGAACACGCCGACCTTGCCGCCCTTGCGGAATGGGGCGATCAGGTCGATGACCTTCATCCCCGTCTCGAACATCTCCGGCTCCACCCGCTGCTCGGTCAGCGGCGGGGCCGGGCGGTGGATCGGGTAGCGGAGATCGGTCTCCACCGGCGGGCCCCCGTCCACCGGGTCGCCCAGCACGTTGAAGATGCGGCCGAGCGTCGGCGGGCCGACCGGGACGGAGATCGGCCCCCCCTGGTCGATCGCCGGCATCCCACGGCGCAGGCCATCCGTCGGGCCCATTGCGATGGTGCGGACCCAGTTGTTGCCGAGGTGGGTCTGCACCTCCAGCACCAGGCGGCCGCCCGTCTCCAGCGGGATGTGGACTGCGTTCATGATGTCTGGCAACTGCTCCGGTGGGAACTCCAGGTCCACTACCGGTCCGATGACCTGCACGATATGGCCCGTCGCGCCAACCTGGCCGATCGGGCGCTGCTGCGTTGCTGTCAACCTATCCTCCTTGGAACCTGAGCGCCGCCGGCTAGCGGCTCGCGGCCATCGCGTCCGCCGCGGCCGCGATCTCCAGCACCTCGCCAGTGATGCTGGCCTGCCGGACGCGGTTGGCCGACAGCGTCAGCGTGTCTACCAGCTCCATGGCGTTCTTGGTGGCATTGCGCATCGCGATCATCCGCGCGCTCTGCTCGCTGGCCACGGTCTCCAGCAATGCCTGGAACACCTGGACCTCGACGTAGCGCGGGACGAGCTGATTCAGAATCGCCTCCGGGCTCGGCTCGTAGATGTAGTCGAGCCGCCGGCGGCTCGAAGCGCCTGGCCCCGCCTCGGGCGACGTCACCGGCAGGAGCTGGTCGAGCTGCGGCCGCTGGGTCAGGGTCGAGACGAACTTCGGGTACACCAGGTAGACCGCGTCCACCTGGCCGGCGAGAAAGGCGTCGGTCACCACCCGGGCGATCGGGATCGCCGCGTCGTAAGCTAGTCTGTCCCCCAGGTCCGTGAACGATCCGAGCGGGCGCAGCCCCCGCCGCACGAAGAAGCCCAGGCCCTTGCGGCCGACCGTCACCACCTCGGTCTGCGGGGCCACCTGGAGCAGCGCCTCCGAGGCGCGCCGGATGACGTTGATGTTCAGCGCCCCGGCTAGGCCGCGGTCACTGGTCATCACGATCACCGCTGCCCGGCGGATCGTCTCCCGCTGCTGCAGCAGTGGATGCACCACCTCGCCGCCGGTGGCGGCGCTCAGCTCGGTAATCAGCTCGCGCAGTGCCTGGGCGTAGGGGCGCGAGGCGAGCACGCGCTGCTGGGCGCGGCGCATGCGGGACGCCGCGACCATCTCCATCGCCTTGGTGATCTGGCCGGTGTTCTTCACCGAGCGGATGCGGCGGCGGATGTCTCTCAGGCTGGGCATCGCACAACCCTACCTACACCGTGACCGAGTGCTTGAACTCTTCGATCGCCGCCCGGAGCTGGGCCGTGGTCTCGTCGTCCAGGTCCTTGGTCTCCTCGATCCTGTTGCCGATCTCGGGGTGCGACGCCGCCATGAAGCGGTGGAACTCCGTCTCCCAGGTCTTCACCTTCTCCACCGGGACATCGTCCAGGTAGCCATTGGTGACGGCGAAGATGATCTCCACCTGCTGATGCAGCGGCATCGGCTCGAACTGGCCCTGCTTGAGCACCTCCGTCGTCCGCAGCCCGCGCTCGAGCTGCGCCCGGGTGGCGCGGTCCAGGTCCGACGCGAACTGGGCGAAGGCGGCCAGGGCTCGGAACTGCGCCAGGTCCAGGCGGAGTCGGCCGGCCACCTTGCGCATCGCCCGCGTCTGGGCCGCGCCGCCGACGCGGGAGACAGAGATCCCCACGTTCACCGCGGGCCGGATGCCAGCGTAGAACAGGTCCGTCTCCAGGTAGATCTGGCCGTCCGTAATGGAGATGACGTTGGTCGGGATGAACGCCGACACGTCGTTGGCCTGCGTCTCGATCACCGGCAGCGCGGTCAGCGAGCCACCACCATAGTCTGGGTTGAGGCGCGCGGCGCGCTCCAGCAGCCGCGAGTGCAGGTAGAACACATCGCCCGGATAGGCCTCGCGCCCGGCGGGCCGGCGCAGCAGGAGCGACATCTGCCGGTACGCCCAGGCGTGCTTCGACAGGTCGTCGTAGGCGACGAGCGCCTCCTTGCCCTGGTACATGAAGTACTCGCCGATGGCGCAGCCGGTGTACGGTGCCAGGTACCACATTGGGGCCGGGTCCGCGGCCGAGGCGGCGACCACGATGCTGTGGTCCATCGCCCCGTAGCGCTCGAGCGTTCCGACCACGCTGGCGATGGTGGACTCCTTCTGGCCAATGGCGACGTAGATGCAGATCAGGTCGCCCGCCTTCTGGTTGATGAACGTGTCCAGAATGATCGCGCTCTTGCCGGTCTGGCGGTCGCCGATGATCAGCTCCCGCTGGCCACGGCCGATCGGGATCATTGAATCGATCGCCTTGAGGCCGGTCTGCACTGGCGTCTTCACCGGCTGGCGGGTGATGACGCCAGGGGCGATCACTTCCACGGGGCGGAACTGCCCGCCGGTGTCAATCGGCCCCTTGCCGTCAATCGGGTTGCCGAGCGCGTCCACCACGCGCCCGATCATCGCCTCGCCCACCGGCACCTGGGCGATGCGGCCGGTGGTCACCACCTGGTCGCCCTCTTCGATCTCGGTGTACGGCCCCATGATGACCGCGCCGACGATCTCCTCCTCGAGGTTCAGCGCCAGGCCCATCACGTCGGCCTTGGGGAAGTGCAGCAGCTCGCCGGCCATCGCCTTGGACAGACCCCAGATGCGGGCGATGCCGTCGCCCACCTGCACCACCGTCCCCACGTTCTCGGGGTGGATGGTCTGGTCGAAGCTCTGAATCTGCTGCCGCAAAATGGCGGTGATCTCGTCCGTCCGGACTGCCATAGTCGCGCTCCTTCCCCTGTACGCTATGCGATTCCCACACCGCCCTCGAGGCGGCGACGGAGCCGGTCTAGCCGGCCGCGAACACTGTCGTCGATGAGCTCGTCCCCGATACGGGCGATGACACCGCCGATGATCGTTGGGTCGACGTGCGGCTCAAGCCGAACCTGCTTGCCGGTATAGCGGGAGAGCCGCTCGCTCAGCAGGCGCGCCTCATCCGAGCCAAGTGGAACGGCGGTGGTAACCTCCACCGTCACCACCCCACGCAACTCGTCGACGCGTCGCTGGAAGTCTAGCAAGACCTCCGGAAGCAGCTCCAAGCGCCCGCGGCGGATGAGGATCTCGACGAACGCCAGCACCGGCCTGCTCAAGCCTGGCAGCAGCCGGTGGACCGCGGCGATGCGCTCCGCCTCCGGCACGGCCGGGCTCGTAAGTGCCTGCTCCGCCTCCGGCACCAGGAGCAGGTCGACCAGGCGCGTCAGGTCGGCCAGCCAGGCGTCGATGGAGCTCGTCTCGCGCGCAATCTCGAAGATCGCCGCCGCGTAGCGCCGCGCAGACCCGGAGATGCGTGCCATGATCGCGCTACCGGCCGCCGTCTGGCGACGGCGCCGTGGTCAGGAACTGCTCGACGAGCTGCCGCTGCCGCGGCCCGTCCAGGCTTTCGCGGATCACCCGCTCCGCCGCCTCGATCGCCAGATCCGCCAGCGTTCGGCGCGCATCGGCCAGTGCCTGGGTCCGAATCGCCACCGCGTCAGCCTCGGCGCGGGCCCGGATCGCGTTCGCCGCCTCCTCCGCCTCGCGTCGGAGCTGCTCGGCGTAGGCTGCCCCGGTCTCCCGTGCCCGCTCGTAGATCGCCGCTGCTTCGCGGCGTGCCTCGTCCAGAATCTGCCGGCGCTGCTCCTCCATCTCCAACTGCGCCCGCTTGGTTTCCTCGGCGCGTGCCATGCTTTCGCGAATGCGCGCCGCGCGCTCATCGAGCATCGCGGTGACCTTCGGGAACACGAACTTGGAGAGAATCGCCAGCAGGATGACGAAGTTGAGGAGATGCCAGCCGATCTTGACGTAATCGAGGCCGAATGCCTCCATGGGTCACCCCTGAGCTCTAGGAGGCGGGAAGCGGAGGCGGGACAGTGGGAAGGGGCTACGAGCGGAGCGCCTGACGTCCGCTGGTCGCGTAACCCCTTCCCCCTGTCTCGCTATTCGCTTCTCGCTCTCAGACAGGCTCGAATCTACCGTCCCGAGAGAACGAAGGCGATGACCAGGGCGTAAATGGCGACCGCCTCGGCGAACGCCGCGCCAATGATCATCGGCAGGAACACCGTGCCGCTGGCCTCGGGATTCCGCCCGATCGCTTCCATCGCCTTGCCGACCAGCATCCCGATCCCGATGCCGGGGCCAAGCGCGCCGAGGCCGATAGCCAGTCCAGCCCCCAGGGTCCCGTAGGTCGCCGGGGCCTGCTGGAGCAGCACTTCCAAGAACATTCCCGTTCCTCCTCTCTTTCGTTCGCGCTCCGACCGAGCGTGAGATTGCTCCAGGGGGGCCCCGGAAGCTAGTGGTGGCCGGAGTCGCCTGCCGCTTGGTGATGGGCCGCCTCGTGCTCGGTCGCCAGCGTCATGAACGCCAGCGTGAGCAGAGTGAAGATCAGCGCCTGGACGATGCCGACGAACAGCTCGAACGCCAGGAACACCGCCGGGACCAGCACCGGCACCAGGTAGCTCATGATCGCCAGCAGGATCTCGCCGGCAATGATGTTCCCAAAGAGACGCAGCGCCAGCGCCAGGGCGCGGGCAACGTGGCTGATCACCTCGATCCCCAGACCCGGCCAGATGAACTCCCGCAGATAGGCCAGGCCGGCGGAGCGGAAGCCGAGAAGCTCGGTCCAGACGAAGACGATCAGCGCCATCGCGCCGGTAACGTTCAGGTCGCTGTTGGCCGAGCGTAGCACATCCACGTGCTCAGCCACCTGGCTCGCCGCGGCGCCATGCGCCTCCGCCGTCTCCGCCACGATCCTGTAGAACTCGCCCTCGCCAAACAGGGGCAGCACACCCATCCAGTTCGAGAACAGGATGAACAGGAAGAAAGTGGCGATGAGCGGGAAGAAGCGGCGGGCGCGGCGATCATCTGCCGTCTGCGTCGCGATCCCCAGCAAGCTCTCTACGATCAGCTCGTAGAGGTTCTGCAGCCGGCCCGGAACCAGCTCCATCTTCCGGGTCGCCAGTAGGGAGAAGATGATGAGGACCAGCGAGACGATCCAGGCGGTAAAAATGGTGTTGGTAACGGGCAAGCCGCCAATCGTAAACAGGACTGGAGAAGCAAGCTCGATCTGGGGCACGCCGATCTCCTAGTGATCTGGCCGCTGCTTGCTCGCCTGCCGCCGTGCCATGAGCTGCAGGAGCCGAATGGCGCCGTACAGCCCGGCGACCATCCCAATGAGGCTGCCCACAATCATGAAAACTGGGCCTGTCTCGAGTCGGGAGTCCAGAAATCTCCCGGCCAGAAAGCCCAGTAACACGGAAACCACGAGACTCAGGGCCAGTTGCGAGGCAATCGCCATTGCCTGCGCAATGGATACGTCAAAACGCACCGACCTGACCCTCCGCAGGCGGCCGCCCAAACTATAGCATGGGGTCTCTGGAGCGGCAACGCAGTCCGCTTCCTCATCCTGAGAAGCCGGCTCCCCTAGACCAGCGCGACCACGTCCTCGCCCGCGCGCACGTGCTGTCCCTCGCGCACCAGCAGCCGGGCGTGCGCAGGCAGGCGGAGAATGACCTGCGAGCCGAGCTTGATCATCCCGATTCGCGCTCCGGGGCGCACTCGCTCTCCCGGCTGCACCCAGGTCACGATCCGCCGGGCGAGCAGGCCGGCTACCTGCACGACCTCGCAGGTGATGTCGTCGCCCTCGATCACCAGCGTGGTGCGCTGGTTCGTGTCGCCGGCCCGAGAGAGGAAGGCGGGCAAAAAGCGACCCGGCTGGATGTCGCGGTTGCGCACCACGCCCCCAATCGGCGCCCGCTGCACGTGGACGTCCCACAGCGCCAGGAAGATGCGCAGCTCCACGCACGTCCGGCCCGCGCGGTCGCGTCCACTGCCGGTGTACACTACCCGCCCTTCGCCAGGGGCGAGCACCGCTCCCGGCGGCAGTGGGCGCGGCGCGCGGCGCTCCGGGTCGCGGTACAGCGTGAGGAGCGCGGGGATCGCCAGCGCCGCCATCAGGCCGAGCCAGCGTTGCACCACCCCGAGCGCGACCGCCACCAGCGTGGCCGCCGCCAGGAGTCCACCTGCCTCCTGGAGCGCCCTCGGCTCGCGGGGCACCGGACCATCCGTGGCGACCATGACCAGCGCTGGTGGGAGATTGCGCAGGCAGAGGTGGGCGATCCGGGCGCTGCGGAACCGCTGGCGGAGCAGCGGGAGCAGGGCGAACGGCAGGTACTGCACCGCGACGAATACCCCATTCGGCGCCAGCACCGCCCGCGTCTGCAGTAGAATCGCCTCGCGCGCTTCCACCGGCATGGTGGCGAACGGCAGCGCCGAGATCACCGCGTCGGCCCGCCCAACCCCCAGCTCCTGGAGGATGCTGGCGACGTTGCTGGCGGACCCGCGCACGACAGTGAGCCGTGGGTCGTGCAGCGTGGCCTCCAGGTGGGCGACGAACGCCGGGTTGAGCTCGATCGCCACCAGCCGGCCTCCCGGGGCCAGGCGGCGGAGCAGCTCGCGGGTCAACACGCCGGTGCCCGGGCCATACTCAACGATGGTGCGCGCCTGGTCGAAGTCGACCTGGTCCGCCACCGCGGCAGCGAGCGCCTGCGAGGAGGGGGTGACGGCGCCGATGGCGCCCGGCGCGCGGAGGAACTGCTGTAGATAGGCCCAGCGCGAGGCCACCGGATCAGACCCCGGACCGGCCCGGCAGCACGCTCCAGGCCCGGCGGGCCAGTCGCACCCGGGTCTGTCGGGCAGCGCGCGAGTGGAGCCAGGCGGTGCGCACCGCGTTGATCCGCGGCGCCAGCCAGCGGCAGGCCAGCGCCAGGGCCCATCCCGCCAAGAGATCAACCACGTAGTGGTAGCGCAGGTACAGGGTGGACAGCCAGATGCTGAGCGCCACCGGCAACAGGAGCCAGAACAGCCGGCGATTGTCGCGCCAGGCGAAGGCGAGGACGACTGCCGCGATCCCGGCGTGCAGGCTGGGAAAGGTCCCCAGCCCCACGCCGTAGTCGCTGACAATGCTCCGCAACGGATTGTCGTCCAGCGGGTGGGTGAACGCGTCGGCCAGACCGGCGAACGGCCCGAGGGCAGGGATGAAGAAGTAGCCGACGAACCCGAGGTACATCGCCAGCATCAGCCCGAGCGCTACGTCTGCCCGCTCCCGGTGCCGCCCTTGGAGGAACAGCACCAACGGGGTGACGAAGAACAGCGGGAAGTGCAAGAAGTAGCACAGGCTGAACAGCAGCGTCAGCGAGGGGCTCACCACAGGGTCGAACCAGAGCGCCGGCGGGGCGCCGAACAGCAGCCGGTCGAGCGCGGCGAGCTGGGGGTCGAACAGGCGCGGATTCAGCAGCGGCACCGCCCACTGGAGGCTGGCGTAGACGCTGAAGCAGAGGCCGAACGCGGCGAGATCGCGGATCAGCTCGGCGGCCTCAGCCCGGCGGCGCGACGCGCGCAGCCAGCGCCGGGCGGGTCGAATCAGCGTTAGCGCGATTCCGACGCCCCACACCACCAGGACAATGGCAAAGCCGGCCAGCGCCCAGATGGCGCTGCTGCCTGGCGGGATGGCCGGGGCGCGCATGGCCAGCAGCGCCAGCACCAGGGCCGCGAACGGCAGCCCGAGCAGCTCCTTGGGGTCGAGCCAGGCCAGGCAGGCGAGCAGACCGGGCGGGGAGGAGCGCTCGTACTCCGGGAGGCGGGCGACGTGGACCACGCTACTTCGATGCGCCGCGCAGGCCGGCCAGCCGATCCTCCCAGGCATGGGCAGCATGCAGCAGCGGGCTGGCGAGGCCATAGAGCACGAAGAAGCTGCCGAGCACCGCCAATCCCAGTTCCGGGGCCACCCAGATCAGCGCCAGCGCGATCGGCTGCGTCAGGAACAGTCGGCTCCGCTCGCTCTTGCCGCCGTAGTACGGCACCTTGCTCACCATCATAAGCCCGAGCAGGAGCGTGATCGGCACCAGCCAGCCCCGGTTCGGGCCGAGCGGTAGCAAGCTGAGGCAGGCGAGCGCCGACCCGGCGGCGGTGATCGGCATTCCGCTAAAGAAGCTGCCCTTCTCTTCCGTGTTGAAGCGAGCCAGACGGTACGCTCCCGCGATGGCGAAGGCGGAGGCGAGCAGCGCGGCGAGCATCGGCGAATCGCTGAAGTGGGCGGTCACCACCAGGACCGCCGGGGCGACGCCGAAGGCGACTAGGTCGGCCAGGGAGTCGAGCTGGGCGCCCAGCGCCGAGGCGACGCCCCACTGGCGGGCGAGGGTGCCGTCGAGGCTATCCAGCACCGACGCGGTGAGCACGAGCTGAGCCGCCAGCAGGTAGTCCTGGTGGAGGCTGGCTTGAAGGGAGAGGACCCCAGCCACCAGCACGCCATACGTCGCCAGTGTCGGTACCAGAGGCCTCACACGTCCACCGGGCAGCACAGGCCCTCCAGCGGTCGCAGTCTGCCGATCCCTACGACCGCGACGTGTAGAATAGCCCGGGAGGCACTCCCGGGCAGCGCGGTTGCGCAACGCCAGTAAGCTTAACACTCCGCGGCCGGCCGCGTCGACGGTCGGGCGGGCTGCAACGGCCGGTCAGCCCGTGCCGAACTGTCGATCTCCCGCGTCTCCCAGCCCCGGTACGATGTAGCCGTGCTCATTGAGCCGCTCGTCGATCGCGGCGACGTGGATGTCCACGTCCGGGTGGGCAGACTGCAGGCGCTGGATGCCCTCCGGTGCAGCGATCAAACCAAGAAACTTGATCCGCTCGCTCCCCCAGCGTTTCAGGATATCCACGGTGGCGACCGCGGAGCCGCCTGTAGCCAGCATCGGGTCCAGGATCAGGGCGAGCTGGACGGTGGGCTCGATCGGGAGGTTGTTGTAGTACTCCACCGGGCGCAGGGTGCGCTCATCGCGGTACAGCCCGATGTGCCAGACCTGCGCCGTCGGGATCATCTCCAGCGCCCCGACGACCATCCCGAGCCCGGCGCGCAGGATGGGGATCAGCCCGACCCGGGTCCGCAGCTTCTGGCCGGCGGCGATGCCCATCGGGGTCTGGACGGTGACGTTGACCAGATCCAGGTCGCGCATCGCCTCGTAGCAGAGCAGCATCGCCAGCTCGCGGATCAGCTCGCGGAACTTCTTGCACTCGGTGGTGCTGTCGCGCAGGATCGCGAGCTTGTGGCGTACCAGGGGGTGGTCGGAGCAGTAGAGCACGGGACGCCCCCGATTTCCAAGCAGGGGCGGCGCCAGGAGGGCCGCCGCGGCATTCTAGCCGAGAAACAGCAGGGCCACAATGCGCGGCCGTCCCTGCCCTCTCCCGCGCCAGCGCCTCTGGCTGGCAGTCAGCGCCGCGATCGCGGCGCTGGGTGGAGTGGCAGCACCGCGATCGGGGGCGCTCCGCTCGGCCCGCCGTCCCTGGACGCCCGAAGCGCCAGCGGCGTCGGGCGGAGCAGCGCCGGCCAGGAGGGCGCGCCAGGGCGTGTGGTGAGCAGCAGCGCCAGCCCGGCCGCGCACAGGAGCACGTTCAGGTCGGCGTACCAGAGTAGGCCGGCCGCTCCGCCGATGAGTCCAGCCAGGTGGCCGATCGCCAGCGCTGCGGTGGTGGGCAGCGGCGCCATCTGCCGCTCGCGGTTGAGCGTGGCGAGCCAGCAGGCGGGCAGGAGCAGCAGCGCGACATCCTGCACGTGGGCGTGGGGGCTGACTAAGAGCGCGGCCAGCGCCAGTCCGCTGAGCCGCAGCAGCCGCGCCCGTTGGTCCGGCGGCCAGCCGCCGCGCCAGAGCCACAGCAGCGCGCCGGTGGTGAGCGCGTCGGCCAGCAGCGCCAGCGGCCAGACCAGGTACTCCTGGCCGGGCGGGACGAGTCGGGTGGCGAGCCCACGCCAGTTGTGCATGAAGGCCGGCGCCACGGTCGGGTCGCCGCCCGGTGCCGAGATGGACAGCAGGTGTGCCGCGTAGGACCGCGCGCCGTCTGGCCCCGCGACGGCAACGGAGAGCAGCCCGAGCGCCGTGGCAGCGACCGCGAACCCGGCCATCAGGCGCCACTGCCGCGCCAGGACGAACACGAGCAGGGGCAAGGCGGCGTACTGTGGCTTGAACAGGGACAGCGCGAGCCAGACCCCGGCCCGGCCCGGCCGCTGCCCGAGCAGGTCCAGCGCCGCCAGCGCGAGCAGCGCGGTGAGCAGCGGCGACACCTGGCCAAGCGCGAGGCTGCCCAGGACCGGGAAGTAGGCGAGTCCGAGTCCCACGCCCAGCGCCGCCTCCGCTCTTGGCCAGCCGAGGCGGCGCAGCAGCCGCCAGAGCGCCAGCGCCAGGACGGCGGCGGAGAGCGCGTTGAACAGTGCATACGCCAGCGGCAACGGCAGCGCTGCCAGCGGCGCGAACGCCAGCGCGGCGAACGGCGGCATGTGGAACGGCAGCGCCTCCACGCCGGGCCGGGGTGCCACGTCGTAGCTGGCGAGCAGCGGGCGCTGCTCCGTAGCCTGTGTTGCGAGGTTGTAGAGCTGCCCGCTGCGTCCGTGCAGGAGCAGGCGCCCGGCGGTGTAGAAGGCGACGAAGTCGCTGCGGGCGGCGAGCGGCCCGCTGGTGGCGGCGGCCCAGAGGAAGCCGATCGCGGTGCCGAGCGCGTACGCGATCAGCGCCGCCCGTGCGATCCGCCGGCTCACAGGTCCCTCGCCACGACCAGGCCCGTCACCCGCGTCGCGCCCGCGAGGCGTAGCGCCGTGGCACAGGCCTCCAGCGTCGCCCCGGTGGTGCAGACGTCGTCGAGCACCGCCACCCGTCGGCCGGCGACCAGGTCGGGCGTGGCGCAGGCGAAGGCGCCCTGCACGTTCGCCACCCGCTCGGGCGCGCCACGCCCGACCTGGGGCCGAGTCTCGCGCTGCCGCCAGAGCACCTCAGGTCGTAGCTCTGCGCCACCCAGAGGGTCGAGACGGAGTAGCTCGGCGGCGAGTAGCGCCGACTGGTTGTAGCCGCGCTGGCGCTGCCGTTTGGGCGACAGCGGGACCGGGACCAGGACGTCGGCCTGCACCCGGTGCGCCGCGACGGCCCGGGCGAGCAGCGAGGCGAGGAACGGCGCCAGATAGCGGCGCTGGTGGAACTTCAGCTCGAGCAGCGCCTGGCGCACGATCCCCTGGTAGCTCGTCGCGGCGACAAGCGTCGCCAGCGCGCTGGGGCGGCCCAGACATGGGCGGCAGAACGTGCCGCCTGGCTCCGGCCGGGCGCAGCGCAGACAGATGCCGCGGGGCAGCGGGACGATCGTCGCCTGGCAGGCGGGGCAGACCACCTCGTCGCGGACGCCGCAGCCGAGGCAGCGCGCCGGGAACAGGAAACTCCAGAGCGGCCCGAGCGAGAGCGGCATCGGCTATGCCAGAGGCTCGATCGCCACGACGTCACCGGGCCGGGTGCCGCTGGCGCGAGCAGTGCCGGGGGGCAGCTCGACCGTCGCCGCGCCGCCGACGAACAGCGGTCCGACGCGCCAGGGCCGGAGTGACTCGACGACGTGCGTCACCCGCCCGCCCGGCTCCAGATGCAGAACGTCGATCGCCTGACGGACGAAGAAGTTGTGCACCGCGCCGCCCGGGCGCAGCACCAGCCCGCCTCCTGGCGGCAGCGGCGGCTTGCCCATGAGCCCGATGAAGCGGGTCCAGAAGCTGTCTGCCAGGTTGGCGCGCTCGGCCAGACATGCGGCGCGGGTGCGGTTCACCACCCGAACCTGCTTCATCGCTGGCGCTCCCGCTGCTCGTGCCACAGCGTCGCCTGAGTGAAACGGAGCCCGAGCAGCACGCTCACCGCGAAGCCGAGTACGCTCCCGATCGCCGTTAGGAGCGGCCGGGTGTGCAGCCACGCATCGAGCAGCCAGCCGCCGTACACGCCCAGTGCGCCGATCCCGATCAGGATCCCGGCCAGCCGCAGCGCATAGGCGCTCGCCTGCTTCAGCCGCTGTGCCGTCCGCGGTTCGAGCAGCGGCTGACCGCTGGCTCGGCTCACCAGAAGCAGGCCCAGAGCTACGCTCGAGGTGAAGGCGAGCGCGAGCCCGAGGGTGGCGAACACCGGTCTGGTATGGAGCCGGGCGTCCAGGAACAGCCCGCCGAATAGACTTGCGCCGGCCGAGAGCAGGATAACCAGCCAGAGCTCGGCGGCGAGCAGCAAGGGCTCCCAGAACCTGAACGGTCTGCCCGGCGGGCGCTGGCGCCCATTCGTGGAATCGAGGATATTCTGCACGGTTTGTCTCCCTTGCTCAGTACCTGGGACGGTACACGCTGTAGCGGAGCCCGTTCGGGCTCGCCAGCGTCCGCTCCAGGCGATAGTCGTGTTTCAGCTCATCCAGCACGTCCAGCGGGAGGAGCTCGTAGCTGAGCACCACCAGCTCGAAACGGCGCTCGCGGAGCGCCTCTCGGAGCGGGGTGGAATCCCAGCGGCCTCGGAGCTGCTCCGCGCGTAGGTCCAGTGGCTGGACGAGCACCTCGCGCTGATTCCGCACCGCGAACCCGGCGGGCTCGGCCAGGATCGGGCCAGACGTCCGGGCGATCTCCGCGTCGACCTCACGGCCGATGGCCAGGTCGCCCGCGGTGGGGGTGTAGCCGTGGGGGGCGAAGAACGATGGCCAGACCCCCACGGTGTTGGGGATGTGGAATAGGAGCGCGAGCTGCAGCGCCGCGAACCCGGCTCCGAGCAGCGCCGGGCCGGCGCCGCGCTGCGCCACCCGGGTCCAGGCGACGGCCGCAGCGGCGGCGCCGATCGCGATGAACTCCAGGAAGTAGTTCACGCTGGAGGTCTCGTTGGCGACGCTGAGGGTCATCACCCAGGCGGCCAGGGTCGCGCCGGCGAGCGGGGTCGGGCGCCAGCGCCGCAGCCCGGCCAGGGCCAGGCCGAGCGCGCCAGCGAGGAGCAGCGGGTGCAGCAGCGAGAACTCGGCCTCGAAGCGGATCAGCCGGTTGAGGTTCAGCGGGTTGGCGGCGTTGCCGAGCACGACGTGGCGGATGAACTCTCCCTCGGTCGCCAGCGACAGCAGCCCCAGCGCCATGGCGCCGCCGCCCAACAGTGGCCCCAGATACCAGCCGAGCCGCCGCGGCCGGCTGAGCAGGAGCGCCAGGGCGATCCCGCCCGGCGCCGCCAGCGCGGTCTGCTTGGTGAGCAGCGCGCCCAGCGACAGCAGCGCGGCTAGGCCGAGGCGGCGGCGTGTTGGCGGCCCGGAGGCGGCCAGCAGCGCCGCCAGCGAGAACGCCACCGCCAGCATGTCCACCCGGCTGTACACGGCCCATTGGTAGACGTGGGGCGAGCCGAGGATCAGCAGCCCGGCCAGCCCCGCCGCCGGGGCCGCCGCCCCGTTGGCTCGGGCGATCCGATAGGCGAGCCAGGCGCTGGCAGCCGCCGCGAAGGTGGAGAGGAGCCGGCCGGCGAGCAGCGTCGGGCCGGTCCAGCGGATCAGCAGCGCGTCCAGCGCCAGGAACAGCGGCGGATAGGGCGAGCGCACCATCGGGAACTGCTGGATGTCGCGGTAGATCGGCTCGCCCCGGCCCAGCCGCAGCGCGTCGTTCAGGACGTACCCCTCGCCCCAGTCCAGGTCATAGGGGAAGGTAATGGTGAGCGCCGCGTGGTAGGCGAAGAACGCCAGGTACAGCAGTCCGAACACCAGCGCCGCCAGCGTGAGCCAGCGCGCCGCGGCCACCTCGTGGCTCACCGCCAGCCGCTGCCCCCGCGGAGTCGAGAGCGGGCGAACCGGGGTGCGCGACGCGAGCCGGATCACGGTGTCAGCGGCGCGCATAGATCACCGCTAGGTCATCACGGTACACCTCGCGCCAGCACGCGCTCGCTGCAAGCGCCCGGGCGAGGTCCGGGAACTCCCGATACTCGAGCAGCACGTAGTCGGGGTGATACTGGTCGAGCAGCTCCGGCCAGCGGGCGCTGGCGCCAAGGATGGCGAAGTAATCGCGCCAGACCTGCTCCGGCCGGATCTCCACCCGCGCATCCAGGAACGGCACCAGCCGCGGCCACAGCTCCCATTCCAGGTAGCCGCCCCACTCCATCCGGCTGAACAGCCGCCCGGCCGCGCCCGACTGCCGCAGGTACTCCACCGCGCCGACCGGGTGCCGAGCGTCCAGGTAGCGGCGCAGGTCCGGTGCCAGCAGCGGGTTGCTCGCCCGGAACCAGGGCAGGCCGACCAGCACTACCAGCCCGAGGGCCGCCAGCAGTGCGGCGTTGAGCACGGGCAGCTCCTTGCCGGCTGTGGCACGCTGCCGCCCGGGCCAGAGCCGGGCGGCAAAGCGCGCCAGCAGCGGTGGCATCACCAGCGCCCACCAGACGACGTTCCGCACCGCCACCAGCCCGAACCCGGCGCACGCCAGCAGCAGGAGCGCCTCGGTCCAGCGTAGCCGCTGGCGGCTGAGCGTGAGGATCCCCAGCAGCGGTGCCCAGGAGGCAAAGAACAGCACGCCGATCACGCTGTTCACGGCTGTCGGCAGCCACTCCACGTCCATGGTCCGGGCGATCGGGTCACCGGTGGCCAGCAGCCAGTAGTCCACGATCCGCGGCCCGTAGGGGTTCGCGCACATCGCCAGGGCCGTGGCTAGGAACAGCAGCGCCAGCCGCCGGACCGTGGCTGCCTGCCAGAGGCTCGACAGCCCGGCTGGCCAGCGAAACGCCTCCAGCGCCGCGCCGAGCAGGAAGAGCCCGACCAGCCCCAGGCCGAGCAGGAAGGCGCCGTGCAGGTTCACCCACAGCGCCATGAGGGGCGGGATGAGCCAGAGCCGCCAGCCGCGCTCCGCGTGCCGGCTGAGCAGCAGCAGCGTCAGCGCGAACGGCAGAAAGGAGTACGCCTGGGGCCGGACGCTCAGGTTCTCCGCGGCGATGACAATGGCCAGGAACGTCGCCGCGCTCGCCCAGCGGACGCTGCCGGTCAAGTCGCGGGCGAGCAGGAGCACGACCGCGAAGGCGGCGGTGACGGTGCAGGCGTGGACGAACAGAACCAATGGATAGCCGCCGAGCTGGAACTCGGCGTAGTACAGGAGCTGGGTCAGCCAGGGCTGGTTGTAGAACGGCTCCTTGGTGGGCGCGTAGGCGAGGATGTCCCGCGTCAGCAGCCCGCGCTGCTCGGCCATGAGCCGACCGTTGGCCAGGTTGTAGAAGAAGTCGCTGTGAACGATCGGCATCGAGCAGAGGTAGGAGAAGACGAATGCCAGCGGGAGCGCGATCCAGAGGTGGTCCAGCCGCGCCCGGGGGAGTGCCAGCCCGGGTCGCCGCGCCAGCGCCAGGGTGTCACTCACAGCGGCTGCTCCCGAGCGCGTAGACGACGGCGCTGCCCGCGCGGAAGATGGCGCGAGCTCCGCCGGCCGGCGCGGGCAGGCCGGCCTGGCGCGGGCCGTAGAGCACGTAGCTTGGCTGGAACTGGTCGACCAGCGCCTGCCAGCGCGCCGGGTCCGTCCCCGCCTGCTCCAGCGCCACCTTGCGGGCAACGGCGTCGACTGTGGCGACTGGATGGCCGGCGACGACGCGCCCAGCGAACTGCCCCGCCAGGTAGTTGGAAAGGTCCCAGTCCGCCAGCACCACGTCCGCGGCACAGGCCTGACGGGCCAGGAACTCGACCGCCTGGGCGCTGTCGGAGTCCACCCGATAGGGCCGCAGCGGCTCTTGCCAGAGCGCGGAGGCGACGATGCCCGCCGCGACCGACGCGGTGGTGAGGAATGCCAGCACGAGCACGCCGCCACGGACGAGTCGGGCCGGGCCGGGCCGCAGCCGGGCGAGCACGACGGGCAGCCCCGCCGCGGCGAGCAGCGCCAGCAACGGTTGGAGGCCGAACCCGAGTCGACGCTGGAACGGCACCGGCGCATAGCTCGCCAACAGTGCGACCGCCAGCCAGCACAGCAGCGCCCGCCAGGGGACGCCCCGCCGCACGGCCACCAGCGCGCCGGGCACCGCGAGCAGCAGGAGCACCCCATACTCGATCAGGAGCTGCCAGGGCTGCGGGCTAGGCAGCAGGTTCTGGGCGTTGTAGGTGGCGGTCCAGAACGGGTCGGCGCCGAAGGTGAGCGTGTCATACAGCAGCACCGGCGCGGCACCGAGGGCGAAGGAGAGCAGCAGCAGCGCGGGTGCGGTGTCGGTGCGCTCCCGGCGCCAGCGGAGCAGGGTGGAGAGAGCGAAGCCGGCCAGCAGCGCCGGAAGGTGGAACGGGTGCAGCAGCGCCAGGGCGAACCCGGCCAGCGTCAGGAACGTCAGCGTGGCGCCCCAGGCCCGCCCCCGTGCCAGAATCGCGGCGGCACTGAGCGTCAGCCCCATCGCCAGCGCCACGTGCGGGGCGCTGAACAGCAGCCCGAAGCTGTTGACCTCGTATGAACCGTTGCCGGTGTAGGGGCTGATCCCGAGCAGCGCCCCGACCAGGGCGGCCGGGACGCCCAGTCCCATCCCGAACAGCAGCAGCGCCGCCGCCAGCCGCTGCTCAGCGCGGCCCGGCACGAGCGCAAGCACGAGCTGGCGCGCGCCGAGCAGCAGCGCGCCGCGGGCCGCCAGCTCGGCCGGGCGGTAGAGCGCCAGCGCCGGCAATCCGAGCAGCGCCGCGAGCTTACCCAGCGCGACGTAAGCGGTGAACATCAGCGCCGGGGCGTGTGGCTCCGGGGTGAAGCGGTCGTACACCAGCCAGGAGGCGCTCTCGGCACCCTGGCGCATGGCTGACTCGTACTGCGCGAAGTCGTTGACGAACCAGAACGTTCCCAGCCCCGTCCAGCCGCTCGGACCACAGCAGGCCGCCAGAAGCAGCGGGACCTCTGCCAGCCCGAGCGCGAGCAGCGCCCAGCCCAGCCACCAGCACCAGTCCGCCACCAGGGGTGCTGCTGCCACTTCCCGAGGGTGCGCAAGAACGGCGGATCGCATCGTGGTCATGGCTGGTCGTTCCGGCGGAACAGCAGCACCGCGTCGCTCATCCAGACCCGCGCCGGCTCGCGTCGGACAAGGTCGTAGTGCCGCCGGAACCAGGGCGAGGGGAGCAGCGAGCGGCGGACGAACTGGTCGAGGGCAACGACGTAGCGCGGCTGGCGGTCCTGGATGAGCTGGGGCGGGACCGCGTTGTCCGCGACGAGCTGCTCCCGTGGAAGCGGGTAATAGCCGCTCACGCCCGGCGACACCAGGCCCACGGTATCCAGGATGCGCGCCTGGCTGGCATAGCCGAGTGCGCCAATCTCGGGCGCCGCCACGACGTCGTCCGGCGCCAGGCGTGAGCGCAGCTCCGCGCCGATCGCCCCGTACACCGCTTCGCGGGTGAGGTCGAGCCCAACCGGGTAGAAGGGACGCTCCAGCCAGCCGCGCGAAAGGCCGAGCGCGGCCACGTCCCAGACGACGACCAGCGCAAACGCGGCTGCTGCCAGCCTGGGCGGTTCCAGGCGCAGACGAGCGGCGACGGCCGCCAGGCCGACGGCGAGATAGAGCAGGTAGAACGGCACCAGCGGCGTCAGGTACCAGTGGAACAGCCGCACTCCGCGCAGCCCGGCCAGGCTATATGCCAGGGCGTAGATGGGGGCGAACAGCAGCAGCGGCCAGGCGCGCGGGGCGCGGCAGAGCGCCAGCCGGCCAGCCTGGCGCGCGAAGCCATACAGGGCGATCAGCGCCACCGCGCAGCCGACAAGCCAGGGCACCACCGACCCCGCCACCTCGGCTAATGGCAGCACACTAAAGCCCGGCAGGCCGGCGCTGAAGGCGAGCGCCGCCAGGTTGATCCCTGGGTCAACCTGGTATGTCACCGCCTTGGCGGCCATGCTGTGCGGCAGCGGGCTGCCGTACACCAGCCAGGCGTAGAGCGTCCAGGGAGCAAGCAGCACGGCATATAGCAGGGCCAGCCGCCACGGCAGGTGGCGCCGGAGGCGGAGCGCGTCCAGAAGCAGGAGCGTGGCGACGAGCCCGCCCTCCGGGCGGGTGAGCGTCGCCAGCGCGGCGCACCCGAGCGCGGGGCCGCGCCGTCCGGCCAGCCAGCAGCCGAGGCTGCTCAGGACCAGCAGCACGAACAGCGGCGTCTCCATCCCGCCGGCGCTGAAGGCGATACTCATCGGCGCCAGCGCGTAGCCCGTCGCTGCCAGCGCGCCAACCCATACCTGGCCGCTTAGGCGCAGTCCGAGCCAAACCAGCAGCACGCACGCTGCCGCGTCCAGCGTTGCGTTCAGCCAGGGCGCCAGGGACGGCAGGCTACCGGGGGGAGCGGGGATCAGCGCCAGCAGCGCGGCATACAGCGGGGTGGTGGTCCCCAGTACCGCCTCCCCAGGGTTGTAGACCAGCCCGTGGCCGAGCCGAAGGTTGTCGGCGTAGCGGAACGTGATGAACGCATCGTCCACGGTCAGCGGGCCGTTGGCCAGCCGGGCGACCAGCGCCAGCAGCGCCGGAGCGAGCCAGGCGGCCAGGCGCGCCACGGACCTGTCGGGCAGGACGGCGCCGGGGACAGGCAGTGAAGCGGTCTTTACCGCCATCGTGCCCTCCGCGTCCGGTCCAGCCACGGCGCGCCCCGCTGCCAGAGGACGAGCACGAGCGCTGGGGCGAAGCTCAGCAGACTGCCCAGCAGGCGATACGCGTCGCTGTCGGCCCAGCCCGACCCAAATGCGAGGCCGAGCATCGCCCCCGCGTAGGCGCCCAGGGAGCCGAGCGCCAGCAGTGTGACGGCTGCCTGCAGCCCCGGGCGGCCGGAGAGCGCCGCCAGCGCGACCACCGGGACGAGATAGTGCGCGTAGAAGGCGGTGGTGAGGAGCACCAGGGTGGCCAGGAGCAGCAGGGCGGCCAGCGCCGCCAGCTCCTCGGTGCTCCGCGCCGGCAGCCGCCAGAGCAGCAGGCCGGCCGCGAGCAGCCAGGTCACGATCAGTGCCAGGCGGATGGCTGTCTCGTGCCGGTCGCCGCTGAGCGCCTGGCACAGGAGCATGAGCAGCGCTCCGGGGGACCAGACGACCTGCGTCATCTGCGAGCGCAGCGGCTCCAGCAGCCGTGGCCCGGCCCAGAACGGCGCGTACAGCGCTACGACCAGCGTCCCACTGGCCGCCAGGCCGACGGCGAGGGAGCCCCAGGCCTGCTCCAGCCAGAGCTTCTTGAGCAGCCCGAGGCCGCCGCCGGCGGCGCTCGCCTTGACGAGCGCCGCCAGGGTAGCGGCAACCAGTCCGTTCGCCGGGGCGCCGCGGCCGGCCAGCAGCACCGCCGCCACCAGGAGCGCCGCCGGCAGGATGTCGTTGTGGACCTTGCCGAGCACCTCGAACAGCACCAGTGGGTTCCAGGCGAACGCGATCAGCGCCTGGGCTCGGGCGTGGCGAGGCACGCCGCGCCAGAGCAGCGCCGCACAGGCGGTGTAGCCGAGCGCCGCCAGGAGCTTGTGGGCGATGAGCTGCCCGGCGGCCGAGTCGCCGCCAGCGGCGTTGAGCGGCCAGGCCATGAGCTGCCAGAGCGGTCCGTAGGCGTTGGGGCGATTCGGGTACCAGGCGAACGCAAAGGACCAGTCCTCGGGATGGAGCGAGGGGGTCGCCAGCAATGGGTTTTCGCCGTAGACGCGCCAGAGCCGCTCGTAGGCGACGTACTCCCACAGGTCCGTTCCGAAGCGGGGGTAGATCGCCAGCGCCGCGAGAGCCACCAGGGCGGTCAGGCCCGGGAGCAGCCCGCTGCCGTGAAAGCCGGCCCTGGCCGCGCGCAGGGCGAGCGTGTAGGGCCGGAAGGGGAGCCAGAGCGCCAGGGCGAACGCCAGCGCGACGAGCGCCCCGGCCAGGCCGAGGCCGGGAGCCGGCGGCTGCCCCACCGGAGGACGAGGCGTGGGCGTGCCGAGCCAGGGCGGTAGCGGCAGGACGAACGCGCCCGCCAGCAGCAGGGCGATCAGGCCGGCGGCGAGGCAGAGCTGCCCGCTGGCACCGTCGACGCGGCTGAAGGCCCGCCGCGACAGAGCGGCAGCGAGTGCGCTCACGTCGTCCCCCGCACTCGGTACAGCGTCACCCCATCGTTCTGGTACACCCGCTCGAGCGTTGGGAGCGCCTCCAGGTCCGGCTGGCCTAGCCTGCGCTCCTGCGGGCCATAGAACACCACGGTTGCCTGGCTATCGGCCAGCAGCCGGGCCCGCTCGTCGAGCGGAGTGTCGCTGGCGAAGAAGCGACGGGCGAGCGCCTCCTTCTCTCTGGCGTGCAGGGTCGCGACGATGTGGCCGACCACTACGCGCCCGGGGATCGTCCCGACCAGGGCGTTGCCAGCCTCGATCGACGACAGCACCACGTCGCGGCTCGCGCTGTGCTGGGCGAGCCAGTCCGCGGCCTCCTGCTCCTGCGCGGTCCAGAGATACACCGGGCTGGGGTGGTTGCTCGCCGCCGAGGCCAGCAGCGAGACGTACACCAGCACGCTGGTGTTCAGCGCCAGCAGCGTGAGGACGTAGTTGGCCGGCCGGGTGCCGAGCCGCGTCGAGCGCATCCGGTCCTGGAGCGCGACGAGCGCCACCGCCGCCGCGACCGCGAGCGCCGGCTGGAGCCCAAAGCCGAGCCGGCGCTGGAACAGCACCGGCAGGTACATCGCGGCGAACGTCAGGATCGTCCAGAGCAGCAGGAGCCGTTGCTCCGGCTGCCGCCAGGGGCGCAGCCGCCAGAGCCCGAACGGCGCGGCCAGCAGCACCAGCCCGAAGTCGACCCAGGCGGTCGCCGGCGAGGGCGAGGGCATCAGGTTCTGTGCCCCGTAGGTCCCGCTCCAGAACGGGTCGAACGTGAACAGCCAGGCGTTGTACAGCGCCACGGGCGCGGCCGCGAGCGCGGCGGCCAGCAGCACCCAGAACGGCCTGGCCCGCCCCTGGCGGAGCTGCCAGAGCGCGTCCACGCCCAGCACGGACACTGCCACCGGCAGGTTGAACGGGTGCACCAGCCCCAGCGCCAGCGTCCCCAGCGGGACCAGCCACCAGCGCCCTCCATCCGCCAGCCGCAGGTACAGCACGGGCAGCAGCAGCGTCAGCGCGAGCCCGAGCATCAGGTGCGGGGCCGAGAGGAACACCCCGAAGGAGTGCATCTCCAGGAAGACGTCCACGCTCTCGGGCAGCGCCGCCACCAGGTCCTGCCGCCCGATGGCGCCGAGCAGCAGCCGGGCTGGGATCACCCAGGCCTCCAGCCCGAGCGTAAACAGCGCCAGCAGGTACGCCAGGCGCCGCTGGCGCGCGCAAGGCAGGAAGGCGGCGACGAAGATGTACAGCGCCAGCGCCAGCGCCACCCGGGCGACGACCTCCAGCGGGTAGTACAGACGCAGCGGGTCGGTACCGAGCGCGGCCGCCAGCTTGCCGAGCGCGACGTAGGGCAGGTACATCAGGATCGGCCGGTGCGCTTCGGCGCTGAAGCGGTCGCTGAGCAGCCAGGTGCCGGAGACGGCGGCGTCGCGCATCGCGCCCAGGTACTGGGTGAAGTCGCGGAAGAACCAGAAGGTTCCGACCCGCACCAGCCCCGGCGGACCGTACCGCGCCGCGACCAGGTAGGGGCACGCGGTCAGCAGCAGCAGCGCAGTGAGGCAGAGCGCCAGCCAGCGCCAGTCGGCGCGCAGGCGCTCGCGGAGCATGCCCGGCTGGGCCGTGGCAGGGGCAGCGACCGCCGGGGCCGGGTCGGCCAGCTCGCGGGAGATAACCGCCACCTAGAAGACCCCTGGAATGAGTCTCCAGGTCCGCTGGCGGTACTGCGCGTACTCGGGGAAGACCGCTTCGAGCGCGCGCTCCTCGTTCACGATGCGCCAGAGCTGGAGGATGGCGAAAACCAGGTAGACCGCCACCGACCAGGGCGACAGGATCGGCAGCAGCAGGCCGAACCCGGAGACGTACTCGCCCAGGTAGACCGGGTGGCGGATGAAGCGGTAGGGGCCGCGGGTCACCAGCCCGCGCGCCTCGGGGAACAGCCCGAAGCAGCGGCCGAGCGTCGCCAGGCTGAATACGGTAAACGCGGAGCCGCCGAGCGCGAGCACCGCTGACAGCGCCAGCACCGGCCAGGGGGAGTACACCACCGGGGCGGAAGCGGTGACGCCCAGCGCCGTGGTGCCGGCGATGGCGACGATCGCTCCGAGCAGGCTGCTGCGGGCACCCACGGGCGGGCGGCGGATGATGAAGAGCGCGATGACCACCGCGAACACCGAGATCGCGCCGAGCTGATGCGAGATGTCGGCGGCGAGCTCGAGGGTGAGCCGGCCGCTGGTGCGCGCCTCGGCCACAGTGCCGTACAGCTTCAGCAGCTTGTAGTACAGCACCAGGGCGAAGATCGCCGCTGGCCAGACCCGGTCCAGCAGCAGCTCTTCCAAAGGAGCGCCGAAGCGGCCGCGGCTAACCGTGGGATCAGGGGAGCGCAACGCCGGCTCCAGCAACGGTCGGCCAGATAGGGCCGAGAATGACGATACAGAGCGCGGGGAAGATGAACATGGCCAGCGGAATGAGCATCTTCAACGGGGCCTGGGCGGCGAGCTGCTCGGCCCGCTGCCGCCGCACCGTGCGCATTTGGTCCGCCTGGATGGTAAGCACCTTCGAGACACTCACCCCCAACTGCTCTGCCTGCAGCAGCGCGGAGATGAAATTCGTCAGATCCGGCACCTGCGTCCGATCCATCATGTCGCGCAGCGCTTCACGCCGCGAGCGGCCGACGCGGAGCTCCGCCAGCACCCGGGCGAACTCGCGGGTGAGCGCGTTGTCGGACTTCTCGACCAGTCGCTGCAGTGCTGCGTCGAAGCCCAGGCCGGCTTCGACGCTGATGACCAGCAGGTCGAGCGCATCCGGCAGCGCCCGCACGATCTGCCGGCGCCGATCCGTGATCTTCTGGCGCACGAGCAGGTCGGGGACGAACCAGCCGAGCACACCGAGCATGAGCCCCGCGGTCAGAGCATAGCCGGGCTTCCCGCCAATCGTAAACAGGAAGAAGAAGACCGCCCCCAGGATAATCGCCAGTGCTGCCTTCACCCCCAGGAAATCCGAGGCCGACCAGCCGTAGGGATTGCCGGCCATCACGAGCTTCCGCTGAATGGCCAGCAGGGGAGATTCCTTGCGGGTGGTCTTGCGGCGCTGCTGGATCCGCTGGACCAGCAGCGACAGCCGGGTGATCAGCGGCTTCACCACGCGCTCGGTGAAGGGCTGCTGCAGTTCGATCTCCTCGAGCGTCTTGGTGCGGTCGGTGAACATGAGCAGCCGTTGCTCGACAGGGTCCGGCCCTGAGCGAGGCAGATACAGCCCGAGAAAGATCAGGCCCACCGCGACCATGCCGAGCAGCGTGGCGACTAGGACCATCTGACGCTCTCTGCTCCTTGCCGTTCCACGGCGTCTAGACCTCGATGTCCACGATCTTGTTGATGACGAAGAATCCGACCGCGATGCCAGAGACCCCGCAGACGGGCAGCACCAGCCAGGGACCCGGCTGGAACAGCTTGCTCATGTAGCTCGGCGCGACCAGCATCAGCACTCCGCCGATCACCACCGGCATCCCGGCCAGCATGTAGCCCGCCATCCGCTGCTGGGCGGTGATCGTCTTGATCTCGCCCTTCAGCTTGACGCGATCGCGAATGGTGCTGGAAATAGTGTCGAGGATCTTGGCCAGGTTGCCGCCCACCTCGTGCTGCACCAGGATCGCCGTTACCATCAGGTCCAGGTCGTCGGAGCGCATCCGATCCACCAGCCGGAGGAGGGAATCGGTCGGGCTGTTGCCCAGCCCGATCTCCCGCGTCACCCGCGAGAACTCCTCCGACATGGGTGGCGCGCCCTCCTTGGCCACCATGTCCATCGCCTGAACCAGGCTGAGCCCGGAGCGGAGCGAGTTGGCCATCAGGGTGATGGTATCGGGGAGCTGGTCGTTGAACGCGCGCAGCCGGCCGGCCTGCCGCCGCCGCACCCAGACGCGCGGCAGGAAGTAGCCGATGCCGCCGAACAGGACCGCGGCGGGCGCGAAGCCCGAGACGACAAAGGCGAGCACCGCCAATCCCAGCGTCAGCGCGAGCTGCAGGGCCAGGAACTCGGCCACTGTCAGCTTCAGGTTGGCGCGCGCCAGCTCGAGCTGCAGTGCCCTGGCAAAGCCCCGGCCGGCGATCGCCCGCTCCAGATGAGCCGACATCATCTCGCCCACCGCCTCGCGCGCCTGCTCGTCGTCCAGGTCCGCGTGGCGCATGCCGTAGCGGCGCAGCCGCTCGTCAATGACAGAGGTATCGGGCAGCAGTGCGCGCTGGATGCCGAACAGCAGCGCCAGGAGCGCCAGAACGGTGAGGAGCGCGAGCGCGGCTTCCATGCCCTCCCTGCTCGTTAGAAGAAGCGTTCGGAGATGCCGAAGACCGAGGCCGGCAGGCTGATCCCCGCGTCCTCCAGCTTCGGCATGAACTTCGGGCGCACCCCGGTGGGGCGGACGGACCCAATGATCCGGCCGCCCTCGAAGCCAGTCTGCTCAAAGGTGAAGATGTCCTGCAGGACGATCGTGTCCCCCTCCATGCCCTGCACCTCGGTGATCTGCGTCACCTTGCGGGAGCCGTCGCGCAGGCGGCTCTGCTGGACGATCAGGTCCACCGCGGAGGCGATCTGCTCGCGGATCGCGCGCACCGGCAGGTCCATGCCCGCCATCAGCACCATCGTCTCCAGCCGGGAGAGCATGTCGCGCGGGCTGTTGGCGTGGCCGGTAGTCAGGCTGCCGTCGTGGCCAGTATTCATCGCCTGGAGCATGTCCAGCGCCTCACCGCCGCGGCACTCGCCGACGACGATCCGCTCGGGGCGCATCCGCAGGCAGGCGCGCACGCAGTCGCGCATCGTCACCGCGCCCTTGCCCTCGATGTTGGCCGGGCGCGTCTCCAGCCGCACCCAATGATCCTGGCGAAGCTGGAGCTCCGCTGCGTCTTCCACGGTGATGATCCGCTCGTCGTCCGGGATGAACGTGGATAGCACGTCGAGCAAGGTCGTCTTGCCCGAGCCGGTGCCGCCGGAGACGACGATGTTCAGCCGGGCGACGACACACGCCTTCAGGAATTCGGCCACCTCGCGGGTCAGCGAGCCGAAGCGAATCAGGTCGTCCACCGTGAGCGGGGTCTTGGAGAACTTTCGAATCGTAATCACAGGCCCGATCAGCGAGATCGGCGGGATGACGATGTTCACCCGTGAGCCGTCTGGCAGGCGGGCGTCGCAGATCGGGCTGGACTCATCCACGTGGCGGCCGAGCGGGGAGACGATCCGGTCGATGATGCGGCGGACGTGCTCGTCGTCTTCGAACTCCGCGTCGGCGAGCGTCAGCTTGCCGCGGCGCTCGACGTACACCTTGTGGGGGCCGTTCACCATCACCTCGGTCACCGTTGGGTCCTGCAGCAGCGGCTCGATCGGGCCGAAGCCGATCACGTCGGCGGCGAGCTCCTCGAACAGCCGCTGCCGTTCGGCGCGCGTCAGGATGACGCTCTCGGTCTCGACGATCTGGTCGAACAACACCTGGAGCCGCTGGCGGACCTCGTCGTGGCGGGACAGGTCCATCGACGGGTCGAGCTCGGCGATGAGCCGGGCTTTGACGCGGCTCTTCAGGTCGCGATTGAGCTGCAGGGCGCGGTCTCGGGCGGGACTGATGACCGAGGTTGGCAACGGCCGAGCCGGGCCGGACGGCGGAGCGATCGGGGGCGGTGCGCTGTGCTGGCTCCCTGGCGATGCAGCGTCGGGTGGCGCGTCCGGCACTGGCGCTCCGGCAGGCCCTGCGCCCGGCCGAGGCGCCGCGACGCCGGCTGCCTCAATCCGTTTGAGCAGAGACATTCGTCAGAGGCCTCCCTTGCCAGCAGACACCGCTCGCTCCGTTGGTTGTCCGCGGCGCATCCCGCGCGCGGTGCCAGCCATCCCCATCGCCCGTGCCACCGCCAATCGGGGCACGCCGATCACCGCGTGCTCGGCGGCGCTACCTGCGGCGGTGCCGGCAGGCCGTACTTCTCCCGCATGTAGCCCAGGTTGATCGTCAGGTTCGCATCGTAGTTCTCGGTATCGTTCGGCGCCCGGAGCATCAGCTCGATGCTGCTGCCATAGAGAATGGCCGCATCCTTCAGCCACTTCATCACCAGCGCCTGCTCGGGCTTCACGATGAAGATCATGTACTTCGGGTTCTCCTCGAACGTGCCGTCGGACTTGTACATACCCAGTCGGTCGATGCGGACGTTCTGGAGCAGAATGCGCGTTTGGAGGTACTGCGCCGCCGAGGGCGAGCGCAGTAGGGTCTGGACGTCGGGGCTCCGGGCCACGTCTGGTGGCAGCACCATCGAGCTGTAGACGAAGTCCACGCGGTCACCAGAATGCAGCGCGTTGACTGCCGTCAGCGCGACCGGCTGGCCCTGGATCGCCGTCTCCATGGCATACAGCACCTCGCCCGGCTTGAGCGAGTAGGAAGGCACACCTTTGGTCGCCGCGTCGCCGATCAGGCTGGAGATGATCACCTGGCCACGGAGGATCTGGCTAGGCGTGTACTTGCCGACGACGTTCTCGTCAATCGTGGTCGCCGCGTCCACTGGTACCACCTGCTCAGGAACCGCGACGAGCTGAATCTGCGACGCCGTGATCTGCGAGCCGGCGGGGATGTCCTCGGTGGCTACCACCACTCTCCGCGTCGGAAGCTGAGCTCGGACAGCGTTCGCCTCGCTCACCTGAACGTAGACGAGCGCCCCGACGACGAACGCGAGCGCCACGCCAGCACCGATGAGGATGAAGCCGAGTCGCTTCCTGTTCACTGGCGGCTACCTTTCCGTATAGGATCGAGCCGGCTCCGGCTGTTTGCTCGGTTCAACGAGCATTCGCACTCAAAAGGGGCGGCCCCGACACCGGAGCCGCCCCGCCTGAGGTGCCGAAAGCGCGGATTAGACGCTGCTGCCGAGGTTCATCAAGAGGCTCGAGATAGCAGGCCCAAAGATCACCAGACCGGCGATGGCCAGCACGGCGACCAGTGCGATGATTAGACCGTACTCGACGAGTCCCTGGCCCTCTGTTCGATTGTGAAGCTGCATTCGGAAGTCTCCCTTTCTTTTTCCTCTTGTGGAAAGAGGATGATGTGATGTTGAGATCTGCCACGAGGTGCTGCCACGCCGTCGATGTGGTCGATAGCCAGGGAGGAGTGCGATGAACGAAGACTGAGATAATGGGAACGCATGTGTGCAACGCCCCAATGCCTCCCTGACCGCGCTCGATCCGCCTGGCTTCACCCCCTGTCATCTCTCAGCTCGGATTGCGTGCACCATTCTGGCGCCACTCTAAAACTTCGTCGGATTCTAGGGGGTCATTAAGGGGTTGGCAAGGCCCGGGGCATGTGAAAAAGTACCTAATCCCCAGGTACTAATGGGCCCGGCAGGGCGAGTGCCCATCGGCCGGCCGACTGGCGCGTTCCCGGCCCGCGCCGGTGGAGTATACGCAGGCGAAGGCGCCGAGTGGAGGAGGGCGCGCCCCGGCAACGAGCACCGCCTGGGCCGTCTGGCTGCCGGGCTCCCTTGTCGGTCGTGGGCAGCCAAGCGGGCGGGACACTGAGCATCGTTGCTGCTCCGCGCTCTGCCTGCGCCAGTCGGGGGCTGTAATGTGTGGGCTGGCGGCTAGCGCTGCCGCTCGTCCACCCGGATCCACCCCTGGCGGAGTGCCAGCACCACGGCCTGGGTGCGATCGTTCACCGCGAGCTTGCGGAGAATGGACGTAATGTGATTCTTCACCGTCTGGTCGCTGATCCGGAGCGCGCGGGCGATCTGCTTGTTGCTGTTGCCGCGGGCGATGTACTCGAGGATCTCGACCTCGCGTGGCGACAGCGGCACGAACAGCGGCTCGATCTCATGCGCCTCGGTTTGCAGCTCGCGCATCTGGGCCAGCACGCGCGAGGCCACCAGGGGACGCTGCAGCACCGAGGCGTCGAGCAGTGACTCCCCACGCGCCGCGCGGCGCAGCCCCTCCATCAGCCGCGCCGGCGGGGTGTCCTTCAGGAAGAACCCGGCCGCGCCGACCTTGGCCGCTTCGAACTCCAGGTCCTCGTCGTCGAACGCCGTCATCAGCACGACCTGCATCTCGGGGAAGCGCAGCTTCAGGAAGCGCGCCAGCTCGAGCCCAGCGGTGGGACCCGAAGTGTCGGGCAGGTGAATGTCGCACAGAACGATGTCCGGGCGGAGCTCGCGGGCGAGCCGGATCGCCTCTTCGCCGCTGGAGGCTTCGCCCACCACCAGGAAACCCGGCTCATTGGACAGCGCCCAGCGTACGCCATGGCGAAACAGCGGGTGGTCGTCCACGATCAGCAAGCGAATGAGATGGGTGGGGGCCGTGGGCTGCGTCATGGCGCCTCCGGGAGCAGGCGCTCACGCGGGATTGCCAGCTCTACCACCGTCCCGCCACCCCGGCGGCGGCGAAAGGAGAGGCTCGCCCCGATGAGCTCAGCACGCTCGCGCATGGTGGTCAGTCCGAACGTCAGCGGTCGACGCGTCGTGGTGGGCGTGAATCCACAGCCATTATCCTCTACTCGCACCAGGAGCACATCATCCTTCCACCGGGCCACGATCCGGGCGCGGGTGGCGCGCGCGTGCTTGCGGATGTTGTGCAGCGCTTCCTGGACGACGCGGAAGACGGCGACCTCCACGTCGCCGCTCGGCCGGTCGTCCAGCGCCTCGACCTCCACGCGCGTCTTGATCCCAAAATGGCGCTCGAACTCTGCGCCGTAGTGGCGCAGCGTTGGAGCCAGGCCCAGCTCTGCCAGGGGGCTGGGCTTCAGGTCGAGCACGCCCCGCCGAAGCTCGTTCAGGCTCTCCTTGAGGTCGTTCTGAACATGCGCCAGCGCCGCGCGGAGCTGCTCCGGATCACGTTCGAGCAGCGTCTCACAGTACTGCAGCTCGAAGATCGCATTCGCCAGGATCTGCACTGGCCCGTCGTGGAGCTCCCGCGCCAGGCGCGCCCGTTCGGTCTCGTACGCCCGAATGACGAGCTGGGAGGCGGCCCGATCGTCGGCTCGTCGTGGCACCTGGCTCACCCCGGTCCCTGCGGCTGCCGAGTATATGTCCGCGGCGAGGCAACGGTGACGATTCCGAGCCCCCGGTCCCTGCGGCTGCCGAGTATATAGCAAGTCTTCGGCCCCGTTCCTACCTCCTCCCAGCCGGTGCGGTCCTTTAGCCGCTCCTGGCTGGTCCAAATAGAGAAGCAAGGCGACAGTGGGGCGGGAAGGCCCGCGCCGGCCGTCGCGAAGCGCTGGGCAGCCATCAGGGAGCGGGTATGCCGCCGATCGTTGGAGAAGCAGCAGCCCCGTACGAGGTCTATACCTCGCTGCTGTCCCACGAGCTCCGCACCCCGGTGACGACGATCGTCGGATACCTGGCGCTGCTGGATGATGAGCGCGTCCTCACAGATACCGACACGCTGCGCCGCTACCTGGGGATTATCCGTGGCCGGGCCGCCGACCTGGCGCGGCTCGTCTCCGAGCTGACTGCCTTCGACGAGGTGAGCACGAGCCGCGGCGGAGCCGCGCGGGGCCGCGCTCCGGCGAGCCTGCCCGCGCTGGTCGAACAGTTCGCCGGCGGGCTTCCGGTGACGCTGGAGGTCACGCCAGAAGCGGCCAGCGCCCCGGTCGATTACGAGCGGCTGTCTCTCGTGCTGGAGCAGTTGCTCGACAACGCCTTCCGCCATGGCGCGGTCGGAGGCGAGGTGCGTGTCAGTGCCCGCCTGGCCGGGGAGCCGCCACGGCTCGTGCTGCGGGTCATCAACGACGGCGATCCTATTCCCGACGAGCTCCGGCCCGTGATCTTCCAGCCGTTCCGCCAGGCAGAGCCGTTCGCCACCCGCAGGATGCGCGGGCTCGGGCTGGGCCTAGCCGTGGCCCGCCGGGCCGCAGAGGCGGCGGGCGGCTCGCTTATCCTGGAGCCCGGCTCCCCCACCTGCTTCCGCCTGGAGCTGCCGCTGCGCGAGGATCCGCTGGCGCAGCAGGCGCGCGCGCTGCGAGCGCTGCTGGCAGCGGTGCAGCCGGCTGGCGCCGGGCTACCGGCTGTCGAAACCGGGGGCCAGGCCCGCGGCAGCCCGGGCGTTCCATGGGACGGAACCGTGGAGACTGGCGGGACGCAGCCCGCGCTCCTACGAATGCTCATGGCGGTCGCCGGGGCAGTTGAGGTGCGCGCTGGCTACCCGGCGGAACACGTAGAACGGGTCCGCCAGTACAGTCTCGCCCTGGCCGCACGGCTGCAGCTCTCTGAGTCGCAGCGGCACACGCTCGAGCTGGGCGCAATCCTCCATGATATCGGCCTCATCGGGGTTTCGGACGCCATCCTCACCAGCACGGGCCCGCTGGGGCCGGACGAGCGGCGGGAACTGCGGCGCCATCCCGAAATTGGCAGCGCGCTGCTGCGGGACGTCGCCGCGCTCGCGCCGGTGGCGGAGGTCATCCTGGCGCACCACGAGCGCTGGGACGGGCAGGGCTATCCGCGGGGGCTGGCCGGCGAGCAGATCCCGCTGCTGGCGCGCATCGTCGCTGTCGCCGACGCGTACGATACGATGACCACCGACCGGCCGGATCGCGGCCGGCTGTCGCCGGAGATGGCCGCAGCGGAGCTGGAGCGCTCCGCCGGAGCGCAGTTCGATCCTGCGGTGGTCACGGCGCTGCTGCGCCACCTGCGCGACACCGGCGGGCGCTGACCCACCAGCTCACCTCCTCGCCCGCCAGGCTCATTCCGGAGGGGCCCCGGGACCCTGTGTTACAATCCCGGCCCGGCCGCCCTGGCGGCGCGATGGGATGCAAACCAGCTCGCTCGCCCCACTGCCAGAAGTCCAGCGGGTCCGCGGCACGAACGACTATCTGCCGCCGGACGCGTCGCGACTGCACGCCCTGGCCGATCGCCTGCGGGGCTTCTTCGAGCTGTACGGCTACCAGGCCATCGACACTCCGGTGCTGGAGCCGCTGGAGCTGTTCCTGCGCAAGTCGGGCGACGAGATGACCGCCCGGATGTACACCTTCAGCCACTGGAATCGCCGCCTGTGTCTCCGCCCGGAGCTCACCGCCTCGGTGATGCGCGCCTACGTTAACGGGATGCAGGAGCGCGCCCTGCCGCTGCGGCTGCACTACGCCGGCCCCACCTTTCGCTACGAGAAGCCCCAGCGAGGGCGCTTCCGCCAGTTTACCCAGGTGGGGGTGGAATGTATCGGTGCCAGCGGTCCGCTGGCCGACGCGGAGATTCTGCGGGTTGCGTGCGACGCGCTCCAGGCCGTGGGCCTGAGCGGGTATCGGCTGGTGGTCGGACACCTCGGAGTCGTCCTGCGGCTGCTCGCTCAGCTCGGCCTCTCAGAGCACGCGCAGACGCTCATTCTCAGTGCGATGGAGCATCTGGCGCGGCGTGGCGCCGAGCCCGAGGCTGTCGCGGAGCGCATCCTCGGCCTGCTCGGCTTTCCCCAGCCCGGCGGCAATGGCGCGCTTGGGCTGGACGAGCCCGAGGCGGGGCTGCTCCACGAGTTCGTCGCCCGCTTCGGCGAGCGGGGCGCGACGCGTGTCGCCGCCGACCTGCTCGCGCTCGGCGGGCTGCCCCTGGAGGGTGGGAGCCGCGCCGTCGAGGAGATCGTCGCCCGCCTGTTGGACAAGGCCGGGCGCGCCGACCCGAGCCCGGCAGTGCGGACGGCGATTGCGTTCATCGTCCGCCTGCGCGATCTGGCTGGGCCGCCCGAGCGCGCCCTGCCGGCGCTGGAGCAGCTCCTGGCGGAGCATGCGCTGCCGACCAGCCCGCTGGCGGAGATTCGCCAGGCGCTCGACATGTTCCACTGCTATGGCGCGGCGCCGGCCGAGATCTGCGTGGACCTGAGCCTTGGGCGGGGCCTGTGGTATTACACCGGGCTGGTGTTCGAGATCTACCACGAGTCCGCTCAGGGCTCCCTGCAGCTCTGCGGCGGCGGCCGCTACGACGAGCTGGTGCGCGCGCTTGGCGGCCACGACCCGGTGCCCGCCTGTGGCTTCGCCTTCGGGCTGGAGCGGGTGGACCTGGCGCTTACCGAGGACCTCGCCCGGCCGGCGGTCGAGCCGGCCGCGCAGGTGCTGGTGGTCCCGCTCGCTCAGGAGGACGCGCCGCTGGCGATCCGCGCCGCCGAGTCGCTGCGCGCTGCCGGGCTGCGCGTCGAACTGGACGTGCGCGGCCTCGGGGCGCGCGGAGCGCTGCGCCGCGCCGACCGCACGGGCATCCCGCTGGTAGTGCTCATTGGCGAGCGCGAGCGGGAGCAGGGCGTGGCGCTGCTGCGGCGGATGCGGGCCCACGCGGAGGAGCGCGTCCCGCTGGATGAGCTACCGGCCGCGGCGCGGCGGGCGTTGTAGGTGGCGATGGTGAGCGGGCAACGCCTGCGGCTGGCGCTCCCCTCCAAGGGCATGGAGGAGGAGACCCTCGCCTTCCTCCATGCCTGCGGCCTGGCGGTGGACCGCCCCAATCCCCGACAGTACCGGGCGATCATCCGCTCCCTGCCCGGGGTGGAGGTGCTGTTCCAGCGCGCTGCCGACATCTACGCCAAGGTCAGCGAGGGGACCGTGGACCTGGGCATTACCGGCTACGACGTCGTCCGCGAGCACCAGGAGGAGGATGACCCGGTTGTGCTGCTCCAGCCGGAGCTGGGCTTTGGCCGCTGCGCCCTGGTGCTGGCGGTGCCGGATGGCTGGATCGACGTCGAGAGCGTGACCGACCTGGCCGAGGTCGCGGCGGCGCTGCGTGCGCGCGGGCGGGAGCTGCGGGTGGCGACCAAGTACCCGAATCTGACTCGGCAGTTCCTGTACGACCATGGGATCAACTTCTTTACGCTCGTCGAGTCGACCGGGGCGATGGAGGCGGCGCCAGCGCTCGGCTACGCAGACATCATCTGCGACATCTCGTCCAGCGGTGTCACGCTGCGCGAGAATCGGCTGAAGCCGATTACCGGCGGGACGCTCCTTACCTCTCAGGCGTGCCTGATCGGCAACCGCGCAAGCCTGCGGGCCGACCCGGACAAGCTGCGCCTGACGCGGACGCTGCTGGAGTTCATCGAGGCGACGCTGCGGGCGCGGGAGTACTTCAGCCTGACCGCGAACATCAAGGGCGAGTCGGCCGAAGCGGTGGCGCGGCTGGTCACCGCGCATGGTGACGTCGCCGGGCTGCGTGGCCCCACGGTGGCTCGAGTCTTTCCGAAGCTGGCGGAGGCCGAGCCATGGTTCGCCGTGACGGTCGTCGTCCAGGCGTCGGTCCTGCTGAAAGCGGTAGAAACGCTGCGCCGGGCCGGGGCGGCCGACGTGACCGCGGTGCCGATCCGGTACGTGTTCGAGCACAAAGCCTGGTCGTTCGAGGCACTCCAGCGGGAGCTGGGGCTGCGCCTGGAGCGTGATGAGCCGGTGGGCAGGCGCGCGCGTGGCATGCTGCAGGGGGAGAGGCCGTGGTGATGGAGACGCTCCGCCGCCTGCGCGGCTTGGACGAGGCGCGCCGGGTGCTGCTAGCGCAGCGGGGGATCGAGCCGGAGGAGCTACCACCGGCGCTGCTGGAGCGGACCCGCCGCGTGGTCGGCGAGGTGCGCACCGCCCAGGAGGCGGTCGAGCGGATCGTCGCCGCGGTGCGCGAGCGTGGCGATGAGGCGGTCCGCGAGCTCACCCGCGCCTTCGACGGTGTGGAGCTGGGCGAGCTGCGGGTGTCACAGGACGAGATCGACGCCGCGGCGCGCCGGGTGCCGCCAAAGACGTACCGGGCGCTGGAGGCGGCAGCCGAGCGGATCCAGCGCTTCCACACCCGCGCCAAGCGGCTGTCATGGATCGACTTCACGACCGAGGGCGGAGCGCTGGGCCAGCTTATCATCCCGATCGAGCGCGTAGGGGTATACGCTCCGGGCGGCCGGGCGATCTACCCCAGCACCGTGCTGATGGCGGCGATTCCGGCCCGCGTAGCTGGGGTGGCAGAGGTCGTCCTGGTCTCCCCTCCGGGTCCCGGTGGCAGCGTCGCCGACGCGCTGCTCGCCGCGGCGCGCGTGGCCGGCATCGACGCGGTCTATCGGGTGGGCGGAGCCCAGGCCGTTGCCGCGCTCGCCTTCGGGACGGCCTCCATCCCGCGGGTGGACAAGATCGTCGGCCCGGGCAACCTCTTCGTCGTCCTGGCCAAGCAGCTCGTGTACGGCCGGGTGGGTATCGATGGGCTGCCCGGCCCCACCGAGTGCCTGATTGTTGCCGACGACTCCGCCTCGCCCCGCTACCTGGCGGCCGATTTCCTGGCCCAGGCGGAGCACGACCCGCTTGCCTCGCCCGTGCTGATCGTGACCTCGGAGGCGGTGGCCGAGGCAGCGCTGGCCGAAGCGCGCGCGCTGCTGGCGGCGGCGCCGCGCCGGGAGATCATCGAGCAGTCACTGGCGGCGCGCGGCGCGGTGGTCGTAGTGGACAGCGTGGAGGAGGCGATCCAGCTTGCCAACGAGTTTGCCCCCGAGCACCTGGCGCTGTGCGTGCGCGACGCGTTTGACCGGCTCGGGCTCGTCCGCAACGCCGGCGGCGTGTTCGTCGGGGAGTTGTCCGCTGAGAGTGTGGGCGACTACACCGCCGGACCGAGCCACATCATGCCCACCGGCGGCACGGCCCGCTTCGCCTCGCCGCTGAGCGTCGACGACTTCGTGAAGATCACCTCGGTGTTCTCGTTCGGCCGCGACGAGCTGGCCCGGATCGGGCCGCCGGCGATCGAGCTCGCGCGTGCCGAAGGGCTCGAAGCCCACGCCCGGGCCATCGAGGTGCGTCTGGAGGACAGGAGTGCCTGAGCCAGCTCGCGGCCCGCTCGATCCCCGCCCGGCCGTCCAGGTGATCGCCGAGTATGACTCGCCGGAGAGCCGAGCGCGGGCGGCGCGGCGCTCCGGCCTGCCGCCAGAGCAGATCGTCAAGCTGGACACCAACGAGAATCTGTACGGCCCCTCGCCGCGCCTGGCCGAGGCGCTCAGCCGGGGCTGTTACCAGGAGTATCCCGACCCGCTGCAGGAGGAGGTGCGGGCGGCGACTGCCGAGTATGTCGGGGTAGGCGAGGAGCACCTGCTGTTTGGCAACGGGGCCGACGAGCTGATCGACCTGCTGATGCGGGCATATCTCGACCCTGGCGACGAGATGCTGAGCTTCCCTCCCACCTTCGGGATGTACGCGCTGGGCGCGCAGCACTTCGCCGCGCGCACGGTGGAAGTCGAGCGCGACCAGCGGTTCGACCTCCCCATCGAGGCGGCGCTGGCGGCGGTGAGCCCGCGCACCCGGCTGATCTTCGTCGCCGCTCCGAACAACCCGACCGGTAACCAGGTCGCTCTGGAGGCAGTCGAGGCACTACTCGGCACGGGGCGACTGGTGGTGCTCGATGAAGCCTACGCGGAGTTCGCCGGCCGCTCCCTGGCCGGCCAGGTGCCCGACCGTGAGAACCTTGTCGTTCTGCGTACCTTCAGCAAGTGGGCCGGGCTGGCCGGGCTGCGGGCCGGCTACGGCGTCTTCCCGCTGCGCGTCATCCGCCATCTCTGGAAGCTGAAGCCACCGTTCAACCTGAACGTCGCCGCGGAGATCGCCATCCGGGTCTCGCTCGAGGACCGAGACTGGTTGCTGGCGAACGTGCAGAAGATCGTTGACGAGCGCGAGCGGCTGATCTCCGCGCTCGAAGAGATTCCCTCCCTGCGGCCATACCCGTCGGCGGCAAACTTCGTCCTGTGCGACGTCGAAGGGCGCGCGGCGGCGGAGGTGCGGGCGAGCCTGGCGGCGCGAGGGGTGCTGGTCCGCGCCTACCGCGATCCGCGCCTGGCCAGCAGCATCCGCATCACCGTCGGCCGCCCGCGCGACTCCGAGGCGCTGCTGGCAGCGCTGGCTCAGCTCTGACGCCCGCGGCTCAGCCAGCCTGGACGAGTACCACCGACAGCTCGTCTTCGTAGCTCGCGCGCCAGTGGGGGCTGGCCCGGGCGGCGGCGATCAGCTCGGGCTGGTAGGCACGGCTGAGCACCAGGTGATCCACTCCGTAGCGTTCAAGGATCGCTTCCCAGTCCGCGCTCGCCGCCGAGGCGCGCAGATAATCCAGGTACACCTCGGGGGGGTGGACCTCGATGCGGCCATCGACGAAGGTGCGCTGGTCCGGCCCGAGCGCCCACTCCAGGTAGCCGCCCCAGCCCTGGTAGTTGAACATGCGGCTGCCCTGGGGCGTCTGTGCTAGGAATGCCGCCAGGCGAAGCGGCGTCTCCTCGCCATACACTGTGCGCTTGCTCGCCGCCAGCAAGGGCGTGGCGGTCTTCAGCCAGGGCAGAGAGGCAACCAGGGCGAGCAGCCAGAGCACCGCGACGAGCAGATTAAGCAGCCGGCGCGAGCCACCCACCGGCCGGTTGGCGGCCCGGATTCGGGCGAGCAGCCCCGCGGGGAGCGTGAGGCCCGCCGCCAGCCGAGCGAGGATCGGCGCCATCATGATGCCCCACCAGGCGACGGCGCGGACCGACTGGATCCCGAGTGCACCGAAGGTGAAGACGAGGAGCGCCTCGGTGGGCGTCATCCGGCGCGACGAGAGATAGGCCACGCCAACGAACGCCAGCAGTGAGCCGAAGAACAGTGCCCCGGTCAGGTCCCCGATCGTCGTCGGCGCCCATTCCGTGACGTACTGGCGGATAATCGGGTTGCTCGACAGCATCTGAACGTAGCGCAGCACGCCGAAGCCGTAGGGGTTGGCGCCGATCGCCGCAACTGTGGCGGCCAGCGTGGCGGCGAGCCGGAGCACGTGGCGATCGAACAGCGGCGCGGCGCCAGTGCGCCAGGCGGGAAGGCGCTCCACCGCCGCGCCGGCGAAGAACACGGCCACGAGCAACACGCTCAGCGGGAACGAGCCGTGGAGGTTGGTCCAGAATGCCACGAGCGCCGGCAGGCCCAGCAGCGCCACGGGCCGGCGCCGCGCCTGGAGCAGCAGCACGAGCGCGAGCGCCGCCAGCGGGTAGGCGAAGGTTTGCGGCCGGGGCGCCAGGTTGGTCGACGCGGCGACGAAGCCGGCGAGGGCCGCCAGCGCCGCCAGCGCTGGCGGCGCGCCGAGCACGCGGCCGGCGACGAAGACGAGTCCGAAGGTGAGCCCGGCGCAGAGCGCGGTGAGGGTGACGACCGCCTCCAGCCCACCCATCCGGTACGACAGGAAGTACACAAGCTGCGCAAGCCACTGCGCGTTGATCTGCTCATCGGCGAGCGGGGTGTAGGTGAGCGCTCCGGTCTGGGCGATCGAGCCCGAGCGCAGGATCAGCTCGCCGAGCTTGAGCGACCACCAGACGTCGGCCAGGACGATCGGCGCGCTCGCCACGAACATGAACGGGAGCTGCATCACTGCCAGCGCCCAGATCCAGGCCGGGGCAGAGGACGTCGGAGCGGGCGGAACGTCCTTGCATTGAGTGGGCAAGGGGCGAGCACGCTGTTCGAGCTGGAGGACCACGCCACGCTCCCTGCGAAATGACCGGTGAAGGTGTTCGGCGCGCTGGCGCTCGACTCTATGCCCCGAGGGCCTCAAGCAACGCCGTCCGCGGGCAAAGATACTCCCTGGAAGGGCTGCCAGGGGAGTGGCTTGCTGCCCTGGGTACGAATGAGGCGATGATGGTGCCGTGAACGATGCTGTCGCGCCCGCCGGGCGCGTGCCCGGGGCGCTGCGAGCGTGGCTGGCCAGCCTTGCTCGGCAGCGGGTCCCCGCCTGGCTGCTGTCCTCGGTGCTCGGTCCGTTCCTGCTGACCCGGCTCCTGCTGGCACTTGCCGGCCTGGCGGCGCTCCGGCTTCTCCCCCGGCCCGCGGCGCTCAACGGCGGCCAGGGTGATCTCGCCTCGCTGCCCTGGGTCAACGTCTGGGCCCGCTGGGATGCCGGCTGGTACCTGTCCGTCGCCAGCCACGGGTATCACTTGCAGCCGGGTGCGCAGAGCAACGTTGCGTTCTCCCCCCTGTATCCGCTGCTGATGCGCCTGGTAGGCCTGCTGCTCGGCCGGGTGGACGACGATGGCCTGCTCATCGCCGGGCTCGTCGTCTCGAACGCGGCGCTGCTCGCCGCGCTGGTCTACCTGATCCGGCTCGCGCGCCTGGACGTTCCCGAAGCCGTCGCCCAACGCGTCCCGTTGTTTCTGCTCGTGTTCCCCACCAGCCTGTATCTCTCCGCCGTCTACGCGGAGTCGCTGTTTCTGGCGCTGTGCGTCGCCGCGTTCTACCACGCCCGCCAGCACCAGTGGTGGCTGGCCGGGCTGCTCGGTGGCCTGGCAGCGCTGGCCCGGCCCTACGGGGTGGTGATCGCCCTGCCGCTGGCGCTGGAGTACCTGGCCGCTCACCAGCTCAGACTCCCCAGGCTGCGCCCGGATGCGCTCGCCCTGGCGCTAACGCCAGCGGGCTTTGTCGTCTGGACCGCGATCCTGCTGGTGGCCACCGGCGATCCGCTGGCATTCCTGCATGGGTACAGCGCCTGGGGAGTTGAGCAGACGCTGCCCTGGACCAAGCTCGTCGAATATGTCTCCGCGCCCCCTAGCCTCAGCGTACCGGAGCACTCGCCATTCATCCTGATCTTCCTGGCGGCGTCTCTCCTGCTAGCCGGCGCGGCCTGGCGGCGGCTGCGGCTCAGCCTGGCCCTGTTTGCCACGCTGCTCCTGGTGGTGATGCTCTCCAACGGCGACCTGGTGGACCTGCCCCGCCACGTGCTGGAGCTGTTTCCGGCGTTCCTGGTCCTGGCCCTGGTGGGGCGTTCTCGGCGGTTCCGGCTGGTGTACGTGCCGGCGGCGCTGCTCGTGTCGCTGGAGTTCATGGCGGTGTTTGCTAGCGGCTACTGGCTCTCGTAGGCTCGGCGGCGAGCAGGCTGAGCGGCCGGGGCTCCGGTGCTGGTGCGGCTGGCTCCGCCACTGGCGCCGGGCGCGGGGCCAGGCTTGCCCCGGTGGCGGCGAGCAGGAGCATCGCGCAGAGGAAGTAGTAATTCGCGAACGCCGCCCGGTTGAACAGGAACAGCACCAGGTAGAAGCCCGCGGTGAGCCGGAGGGCGATGGCGATATCGCCCCGTTGGCGCGCCGCCACTCGTCCCGCGTGCACCAGCACGGCCGCCGGTGCCGCCAGGCTGATCCAGCCTGGTGGCGCGGCCCCGAAGCGGTCCAGGGCCAGACCGACCAGCGACAGCGCGTCCGGCCGGGGCGGGATCTGCAGGTGGTACCCGAGCGTGTCCCACAGGAAATCGCGTGGCGACCAGGCCAGAAACAGCAGGCATAGCGTGGCCGGTACGGCCAGGCTGGCCAGTAGGCCGCGGCGGCCAAGGCCCGCGGCGAGCGGGATGAGCAGCGGCGGGTTGAACTGCTTGATGCTCAGTGCGAGTCCGGCCAGCAGCGCCGCGGGCGCGCTGGCGTTCCGGGCCAGGGCCAGGCGGAGGGTGCCGAGCCAGAGCGCCACCAGCACCGGCTCGACCCAGGCGTGCTGCAGCACCCAGAGCAGGCCGGGGTAGGCCAACGCAGCGATGGCGAGCAGCTCCGCGGCCTCCTCGGACAGCCCCTGGCGCGCACCGAGCGACCGCAGCAGCAGCACCGCCAGCAGCGCGCTCAGCCACATTAGCCAGCGCACGTCGCCCAGCGGCACGGTGGGGAGCGACAGGAGTAACATCCCGGGCAGGTAGCCGTAGACGTCGAAGTGGTACGCGGGATCCTGGTAGCCCGGGCTGAGGGACGCGGGCAGCGGGGTGAACTGCATGGCGTAGGGGTTCTGGCCACCGAGCAGCCCGCGCGCCCCCTCGTTCAGAAAGTAGAACACGTCGATCCCTGGGTCCGGGGCGCTGCGAATCGCCAGCAGCGCGCTCAGCGCTCCGGCGGCGACCGTGGCCAGGAAGTGCGCCCGTCGTGCCCGTGGGGGCAGCGCGAGGCGGACTGGCCGGGCGTAGGCGATGACGCCGGCCACCAGCGCGACCTGCGCGGCGAAGATCCAGCGCTCCGCCCAGGCAGCGGCCAGGTGCAGCGGCGCGCGCAGGACGAGCGTGGCCAGTGGGCTGAAGAGCGCGGCAAAGAGTGTGGCGCTCCAGAGCGCCAGCTCGCCCCGAGCGGGGTCGGGGCGCCCCCGGCCGGTCGGCCAGTACACCGCGCCGGTGGCGAGCGCGATCAGGACGACTCCCGCGGTCCAGTACGCGCCCCCGTTGAGTGCCGCCGCCACTCCAACCAGGACCCAGGCGAGCGGCAGCATCAGCGCGCTCCGGGAGCGGGACCGGGGCTAGGGTGGAGCACCGCGGCAGTGCTCCCTGGGCGACCGTGCAGCATGGCGGTACGGTACCCGGCGGATGCCCGGATGGGAAGGGCCATTCGGCCCATCTGTGCCAGGGAAATGCTGCCCGTTGGGGATGGGATTCATCTCCACGGCTCGGTACACTCCGCCTGGCTGCCGCGCCCGGACGATCGAGGAGCGCGGCGCCCGCTCAGCCCGTCCCAGCCCCGGTGTCTTCGCGTCGCAGCGGCACGGCCGCTCCGTCGCCTCGAGGAAGGATGCACATGCCCCTCACCGCCCCGGCGCTCCCGATCCGCCCGCGCGCCCCTGTCTGGAGGGCGCGTGTCGTGCCCGTGGCGGTCGTGCTTGGCGCCCGGACGCTGCTGGTCGCCTTCGCGCTGCTCCTGAACGCCAGGCAGGACAGCGGCGACATCCCGTTCTATTACGCCTTGGCCGCGGAGGCGCTGAAGGGCCGCTTGCCCTACATGCACTTCTGGGTGGAGTACCCGCCCGTCTTCCCTTGGCTGGTGGTTGGGCTGCTGCGCCTGGCGCAGGCGCTCTGGCCGGCTAATCCGCAGCCGTTGTTCGCTGCGCTCCTGCTGGGCGTAAACCTCCTGGCGTCCTACGCCAATCTGATCCTGGTGTACCTGCTCCTCGGGCGGCTGTACGGACCTGCCCAGGCGTTCAAGAGCGGGCTTATCTACGCCGTCCTGCTACCACCGGTCCGCTTCGCACTCCAGGGGATGATCGAGCCGCTGGCAGACACCTTCCTGCTTGGCGGCCTGGCGCTGCTCCTGCTGCGCCGGGCGGACGCCTCGGGCCTGCTCGCTGCCGCCGGCGTGCTCACCAAGGTGTACCCCGGAGTGCTGCTGCCAGCAGCGCTGGCGCTGCTGCCGGCCGAGGGTCGTACACGCTGGGTGAAAAGCTTTGCACTGGCGATCGGCGCCGTCCTGCTGCTGCTTATGCTGGTGAGCCCGCGGGCGCTAGTCAGCAGCCTCGAGGTCTCTGCTCGGCGGCCGCCCTGGGAGTCGGTCTGGGCGCTGGTCGAGGGCTGCTGCGCCTACGGCAAGCTACCGGCGCCGGCTGAGCGGGGGGTAACGCTGGCTGGGCTGCCCGAGTCTGCCGCGCATCTGCCGTGGCTGGTCATCGGTCTTGGCTTCGCCGCGGCGTTCGTTTTGGTGGCTAGGGCGCGCTGGCGGCCAGTGGATGAGCGAGCGGCGGTGCTGCTCACCCTGTTCAGCGTCGGGCTGCTGCTGCTATGGTCGAAGGGGTTCAGCCCGCAGTTCGTCCAGTGGATCCTGCCACTCGTGCTGATCGCATTCCCGGTCCGGGCCGGGCCGCTGCTCGCGGTCGGGTACACCGGCCTGGTGTTCCTCCAGTACGCCCCGCCGGCCGGGGCTCCAGACCTCGTCGCGCCCGTCTATACGTTCATCGTCGTCTCGCGGACGGCGCTCTCGCTGATCGCCACGCTCCTGGCTGCGCTCGCCTGGATCGACTGGCCGCGGGTTCATCCGGGGGCGCGGATCGGGAGCACGTAGATGGCGCGCATCGCGGCAACCATCGTCCCACGGCCGAGTACGCTGCCGCGAACGGTCGACGCGGCGCGGGGCGCCGTTGCAGCCGGGCTGCTGGGTCGGACCGCGCGGCTCGAAACCTGGCAGCGTGTCGCGCTGCTGGTGATGGTGCTCGGCGGAGCGTTCCTGCGCGCCTATCGCCTGGACAGCGCTGATCTCTGGCTGGATGAGGCGAACACGGTCCTAGTGGTCTCCCAGCCGCTTGGCGGCATGCTCACCGAGCTGGCGACAGGCGACGTTCATCCACCGCTGTTCTACCTGCTCGAGCGGCTCCCGCTGGCGCTGGCGTGGACCGAGCTAGGCTTGCGGGCACTGCCCTGGCTGTGCGGGGTGCTGAGCATCCCGGCGCTGTTCGTGGTCGCGCGGAGTCTCGGCTCCTGGCGGACGGGGCTGGCCGCGGCCGGGCTGTGCGCGGTGTCAGCTCCGCTGGTGCTGTTCTCCCAGGAAGGCCGGATGTACTCGCTGCTGGCGCTGCTGGAGCTGATCGCCACCTGGGTGCTGATCCGCGGCCTGGAGGAAGGCGGGCGGCGCTGGTGGGCGAGCTTTGCGCTCGCTTCGGCCGCGGCGCTGTACACCCACAACCTGGCCGGGCTGTTCCTGCTCGCCCACCTATTGGTCCCGTTCTGGGTCCGGCGCGGGGTTCGCCCGGCGCTGGTCGCCAGTGGCGCGGTGCTGCTCGTCTACTTGCCCTGGCTGCCCGAGGCGTTGCAGCAGACGAGTAGCGTCTCGCGCTCTGGCGGCTGGCTCGGCGGCGCGCCACCGTTGTGGCTGCCAGCCATCACGCTGGTCAATCTCCTGGGGGGAGCGGAGCTGCGCGACGGGCTGCTGTCGCCCCGCTTCGCCATCGAGCATCCCTCTCTGCTCGGCGCGGCGCTGGCTCTGCTGCTGCTCGGCTGGCGTCGGCTCGGGGCCCGGCCGGTGGCGCGGCGCGCCCTCCTCTGCACCCTCCTGCTGCCAATTGTGCTGGCGCTCCTGATCAGCCAGGTCACCCGGGTCTACGTCGACAAGACGTTTCTGGTGGATGCGCTGCTGCTCATTATCGTGATGGCGCGGGCGGTTCCCGACAGCGCGAGCGTCCAGCGGCTGGCGGGGCCGCTGCTGGCGTTGGTGCTGCTCGGCGTAGCCGAGGCGTGGGCCGTTGCCGCTAGCTGGTCCACACCCCACGAGCAGTACCACGCCCTGGTGGGCATGCTGCGGGAGCAGCGGCTTGCCGGCGACGAACTGGTGGCGGTACCCGACTTTCTGGCGCGGCCGGTTGGGTACTACCTGCGCCGCGCTGGCGATCCGAGTGTGGTCCGCGCGGTGCCGTTGGGCCAGGCCAGCGAGGTGTTTGCCACTCGCTCCGACCGCCTCTGGGTCGTTAGTGGCGGCCCCTGGCTCCAGGCTGAGGGCGTGGACGCGCTTCACTCGCCCAGCTACCGTCTGGTCTGGGAGCAGACGTATCCCGATGCCTCGCTCCGGCTCATGCTGTTCGTGCGCCAGGGCGTGTAGCTGCGGGGAGCCGGCGCCGCGGTGGCATAGTACTTGCAGCCCTAGCAGCCGCTGGCTTATCGCCGGTCGTTTCATCTCACCCGGGCTCGGTGTTCCCCAACAGGGCCGCTTCGTGCTGGCCTGCTTTTCGAGGGGCTCGGGCGTACAGGGAGCAAGGATCGTCATGAGGATGCGAATTGCGCAGGTAGCCCCCCCGTTCGAGAGTGTTCCCCCCGCGCGCTACGGCGGGACGGAGCGGGTGGTTTCGACCCTCACCGAGGAGCTGGTGCGCCGGGGACACGATGTCACCCTGTTCGCGTCTGGCGATTCTCGCACTTCGGCCCGGCTGGTGCCGGTGGTTGAACAGGCGCTCTGGCACGCCAGGGTGCCCTATCGCGACTACGCCCCGTTCTGGGCGATCGTCATTGGGAAGCTGTGGCGGGAGATTGATCGCTTCGACGTCGTTCACAGCCACCTGGATTTCTTCGGTTTTCCGATAGCGCGAGGTGCCCCCTGCCCGGTGCTCACCACGCTGCACGGTCGGCTGGACCTGCCAGAGCTGGTGCCGCTCTATGAGGAGTTTCGGGACGTCCCCGTGGTGTCGATCAGTAATGCGCAGCGAAAGCCGATCCCGTACGCCAACTGGCTCGCCACGGTATACCACGGCATTCAGCTCGACGAATACACCTTCAACCCGGAGCGCGGCAGCTACCTGGCGTTTCTCGGGCGCATCTCGCCCGATAAAGGGGTCGACACCGCCATCCGGGTGGCCCAACGGGCCGGCATGCCGCTGCGTATCGCCGCCCGGCCGCCGCTGCCGAACCGGAACGATCCTGAGGCGCGCCGCGACTGGGACTATTACGAGAACGAGGTCCAGCCGCTGCTCCAGGGTCCGCGGGTGGAGCTGATTGGCCAGGTGGGCGGCCGCGAGAAGGACGAGTTCCTGCGGAACGCGGCGGCGCTGCTGTTCCCGATCCGCTGGCCCGAGCCGTTCGGCCTGGTCATGCCCGAGGCGCTCGCCTGTGGCACCCCGGTCCTCGCCCTGCGGAACGGGAGTGTGCCGGAGGTAATCAAGCACGGCGTCACTGGCTTTATCTGCGATACGGAGGACGAGCTAGTCCAGGCGGTCCGGTGGATCCCAGAGATTGACCGTGCCCGCTGTCGCCAGGAGGCGGAGCGGCGCTTCTCGCCCCAGGCGATGGCAGACCGCTATGAAGCGCTGTACGAGCGGCTGGTGGGCGGCGTCTCGGCCATGGCGGGGCGCAGTCTGAGCACAGTCGAGCCGGACGAGCGCGAGGCGGAGCTGGCGCTTCAGCGGCGCTGAAGCTGCGACAGGAAATCCACCAGCGCCTGCACCTCGTCAGGCCGGAGGGTTCCGCCGTAGGCGGGCATGTTGTAGCCGCCGTTGAGAATTCGCCAGGTGAGCTGGTCCGGGGACAGGCGGCTACCGACGTCGCTCAGGTCTGGGCCGCGGTGGCCGCCTGTCCCCGCCACGGTGTGGCAGGTCTGGCAGCCTTTGGCCCGAAAGAGCTGGGCGCCATGGACAGCATCGCCCTGGAGCGACTGGGTGACGGAGATCGGGAGCGGCGGCGCCTGGAAGTCGGGCGACCAGGGCGCCTGGTAGCCGAGGCGGACGAGCCAGCCGATGGAGACGGCGGACAGCGCGACGATCGCGATTGCCCAGGGACGCCGCCAGGGGCTCCGCTCGCCGTAGGGCGCCAGGAACGGGAGCGCGAGCAGCAGGATGCCCACCAGCAGCGGGAAGCCGATGATGAAGTAGTCCTCCGCGCCCGATGGCAGCAGCGCCAGCAGCGCGAAGTACCAGATGAAGTACCAGTCGGGCTTGGGATAGGCCTGGATGATCGTCGGGTCGGCCGGCCGGCCCAGCTCCGGCGGTCCGACGACGATCGCTAGCGCCAGGACAATCGAGCCGACCAGCAGAGCGAACACGACGTCCTTCCAGGCCGCGTCTGGCCAGAACGGGATGCCCTCGCGGTGCAGCAGTTCCTGGTACTGCTTGACGTACGTACGTGGGTCAACGGGCCGGCCGGGGCGAGGCGGCTCGGAGATACCGTGGCGGATCACCAGGTAGAGGTGAATACTGACCAGAACGAAGATGCCCGCTGGAAGCAGGAAGACATGGGTGGCGTAGAAGCGGGTGAGCGTCGCCCCACCGACCGTCTGGCCGGCGACCAGCACCCGCGCCAGCCAGTCGCCGATAAACGGCGCTCGCGCCGCCTGTGAGGCGCCCACCACTACCGCCCAGTAGGCGTCCTGGTTCCAGCGCAAGAGCTGGCCGGTGAACGCCAGACCCAGGGTAAGCAGCAGCAGCAGCGTCCCGGTGAGCCAGTTCATCTCGCGCGGGTACTTGAACGAGCCGATCAGGTACACCTGCGCCATGTGGGCGGCAACCAGGAGCACCATCGCCGAGGCACCCCAGTAGTGGATCCCGCGCACCACATTGCCCAGGATCGCCCCGTGGGTGATGAACTGCAGGCTGTCGTAGGCGCTGTTCGGCGCCGGGACGTAGCTGAACGCCAGCGCCACCCCGGTGATGACCTGGACGATGAACGCGACCAGCACCGCGCTGCCCAGCACGTAGTCCCAGCCGGTGTGCGGCACCGGGTGCTGGATGAGCGGCAGGATGGCGTCGGAGATCCCGAGCCGCTCATCCAGCCAGCGGTAGATGCGCTGCCACAGCCCCATGCCACTCTCCTGGCTCAGGCCACCGGCAGCGGCTGGGTCAAGACCTGCAATCGCCCCTGATCCACGCGCACCTGGTATTGGAACAGCGGGCGCGGCGGAGGGCCGCCGGCGACGCTGCCATCGGCGTAGTAAACCCCGCCATGGCAGGGGCACAGGAAGAGCTGCGCCTCCGCGCGCCAGTTCACCGGGCAGCCGAGGTGGGTGCAGTTGACCGCGAAGACGGTGAAATCCTGTGGACTGTTCCGCCGCACCCAGACGGCGGTGCGGGCGGTTTGCCCGGCCCAGGGCAGCGGCGACGGGTCCTCCAAGGCGACCTCGACGGTTTCGCCGATCCGGTAATCGTCGATCGGGCCAAGGTCGCGCCAGACCTGCTGAGCCGGGTTGATGAGCGGGCTGAGCAGGTAGGCTAGAATCGGCACGCTCACCACCGCCGCGGCGAGCGCGCTCAGCGCAATGCTCAGGCGGCTGAGGAACCGCCGACGGGTGACTAGCTCAGGCTCGTTGGCCGGCTCATGCATGTTCGTGCCGCATCTCCCTGATCCAGCCGCCGAGGGCGGCGATGATAAGGAGCGCCCCCAGGGCGCTGAAGACCAGCCCGGTGGCAATCCCAAACAGCAGCAGCGCCACCCCGAGCCCCAGCACCGCCGGCCAGACTGTGGGCGAGGGGAGATGGACGTCGGGCGCGACCACCTCGTGCTGGGAAGCAGCAGCATCTGCTGGAGGCGTCTCGATCACCGCCGCTGTCTCCAGCCGGGCCTCAGCCGGGCTTTCGGCCACCCGGCGCGCCAGGGCGCGGAAGATCACCCCGCCCGTCAGCAGGAGCAGCGCCCCGGCGACGATCTCGGCCAGGTCAGCCAGCCGCCCCGAGCGTTCCTGTACCACCTTCCAGGCTCCCGCGCGCTCGCCCGCTTAGCCCGCGCCTGCCAGCAGCGATTCGGCCACCGGCCAGAGGTAGACCAGCGAGAAGATCACCACCCAGACACCGTCCACGAAATGCCAGTAGGCGGACACCGCCTCCACCCCGCTGTGCTTGCCGGGGCGGAAATCCCCGGCGAAGGCGAGTGCCGCCACCACCGCCAGAGCCACCAGACCCATCAAGACGTGCGCGCCGTGGAAGCCCGTCAGGGTGTAGAACACCGAGGTGAACAGGTTGCGGTCGATGGTGATGCCCTCGCCATACAGCCGCCCGTACTCGGTGAGCTGCCCCAGCAGGAACACCGCGCCCAGGACGATCGTGGCGAGTAGCCAGAGGCGGAACCCACCCTGGTCGTCGCGCCGCAGCCGGCGCTCCGCCAGGATGATCGTGCCGCTGCTGGCGAACAGCGCGACACTGAAGGCCGCGGTGCGGAGCACCTCCAGGTCAGCCGGGCCCGGCCCGCTCGTGCTACGAGCGCGGTATTCGATGAACGTGACGATCAGCGAGCCGAAGAAGAACACCTCGGACGAGATGAACGTCAGCACCCCCAGTACGGGTGTCGGCAGGCGCTGAAGGAAGCTTCCGCCCCGGCCCAACACCCCGCGCGACGCCGGCGCTGCAGGAGCTGCTGGGTTCGCGCTGCCACTCTCGTTCGTCCCGTGGTTGCCCGGCCACAAGGGCCGGACGCTGCGCACCACGGGCACCGTGGCGAAGTTGTAGGGGGGCGGGGGCGAGGAGGTCGCCCATTCCAGCGTCCAGGCGTTCCACGGATTTGGTCCGGCGAGCCTCCCGTGGCGATAGCTGGCGAGCACGTTCCAGAGCAGCAGGATCACGGAGATCGCCAGAATGAACGCGCCGATCGTCTCGAGCAGATTCCAGAAGCCCCAGCCGGGCAGGTCCGGGTAGGTGTAGACCCGGCGCGGCATGCCCATCAGCCCGACGATGTGCATCGGGAAGAAGGTCAGGTTGAAGCCGATCAGCGTGCTCCAGAAGTGCCAGGCCCCGATCTTCTCGCTCAGCAGCCGGCCGGTGACCTTCGGGAACCAGTAGTAGGTTCCGGCCATGATCCCGAACCAGGTGCCGCCGAACAGCACGTAGTGGAAGTGCGCCACGACGTAGTAGCTATCCGTAGTCTGCCAGTCGATCGGGACGATCGCAAAGTGCACCCCGCTGAGCCCACCGATGGTGAACATGGTGATGAATCCGATGGCGAACAGCATCGCGGTGGTCAGGCGGATCCGGCCGCCCCACATCGTCGCCAGCCAGCTAAACACTTTGATACCGGTTGGCACGGCGATCACCATGCTGGTCGCGCCAAAGAACGCGTCGGGAATCAGCCCCATTCCAACGGCGAACATGTGGTGCGCCCAGACGAGCATGCTGTAAAAGGCGATGGCGACCCCGGAGCCGACGATGAAGCGGTAGCCGAAGATCGGCTTGCGCGAGAAGACGGGCACAACCTCGGACATGATCCCAAAGGCCGGCAGCGCCATGATGTAGACCTCGGGGTGGCCAAAGAACCAGAACAGGTGCTGCCAGAGCAGCGGGTCACCCCCGGCGCTGGCGACGAAGAACTTCGTCCCCAGGTAGCGGTCGAACAGCAGCATGACCTGGGCGGCGGTCAGCGGCGGGATCGCCCAGATGATGAGCAGACCGGTGACCAGCGACATCCAGACGAACACCGGCATGCGCGATGGCTTCATCCCCGGCGCGCGCATCCGGATAACGGTGACCACCAGATTCAGGCCGGTGGCGATGGTGCCGATGCCGGTGATCAGCAGCCCCAGGATCCAGTAATCGATCGTGGGCCGCAGCGTGTAGGGCTTCTCGGTGAGCGGAGCATAGGCGAACCAGCCCTGGCTGGGCGGCGTCCCGGCCAGGAAGCTGTAGTGCAGCACCAGGGCGCCGAACAGCAGCAGCCAGTAGCTGAGCGCGTTGAGCCGCGGGAAGGCCATGTCCCTCGCCCCGATCATCAGCGGGACGAAGTAGTTGGCCAGGCCGAGCAGCAGCGGCATAACGACCAGGAAGATCATGGTCGTGCCGTGCATGGTGAAGATCGCGTTGTAGGCATCGGGCCCGATGAGCTGATTGCGCGGCACCGCCAACTGGAGGCGGATGAGCAGCGCCTCGATTCCGCCGATCAGGAAAAAGAGGGTGGACGTGCCGATGTACAGCAGGCCAATCTCCTTGTGATCGACCGTGGAGACCCAGTGCAGTAGCCGCTCGCCGCGGGGGACGGCCGCCGTGGTGCCTATCGGGTGGCCTGCAGCCGTTGCCATCGCTACTTCAGCCCTTCCAGGTAGGCCGCCAGCGCGCGCACGTCGTCATTGCTCAGCGTTCGGTAGTCCGGCATCAGCACCCCCGGCTTGATGTCATGGGGATTGTGGATCCAGCGTGCCAGGTTGTCCGGGGTGTTGGCGAGTACGCCGGAGCCGATCAGAGAGCGGCTGCCGACATGGGTGAGGTCCGGGCCAACCCGACCGTTGGAAGGGGTGCCCTGGATGGTGTGGCAGTTGACGCAAGTGTTCGAGAGGTAGAGACTCTGCCCCCGGCTGGCCAGATCCCCGCTCGGTGGCAGGGCCGGGGTGCGCTGCTGCTGCACCCAGGCGTCGAAGTCGCTCGGGCTCTGGCCCACCACGCGGATCCGCATCCAGGCGTGCTGCGTGCCGCAGTACTCGGTGCAGGCGCCGTCGTAGATGCCGGGCTGGTCGATCTGCACCGGCAGCAGGTTGATCTTGCCGGGGATCGTATCGCGCTTCCAGCCGAACTGGGGCACCCAGAAGCTGTGGATAACGTCCGCTCCGGTCAGCTCGAGCTGGGCAGGGGTGCCGGCAGGCAGATGGAGCTCGTTGGCGGTCACGATCCCCAGGTCCGGGTACTGGTACTCCCACCACCACTGATGCCCGATAACCCGCACCCGCAGCGCGGACGGCGGGCTGGCGTTCACGCTGGTCATGGTGCGGAGGGTCAACACAAACATCACAGCCAGGATGAGCGCTGGCGCGGCGGTCCAGCCGATCTCCAGCCGCTGGTTACCCTCGACCTGTGGCGGCTCCTCGTCCCCGGGCCGGGCGCGAAAGCGGACGAGCACTACCGTGAGCACCACGATGACCAGCAGGAAGATGAGCGCCGAGATGGCGAGAGCGAGCGTGAACAGCCCGACGATCGACTGGCCCTGGGTGGTGACGGGCGCGAAGCTGTCGAGCGGTGCCTGGCAGCCCGACACCGTGAGGCCGAGCAAGCCGGCGCTAAGGGAGCGTCTCAGGGGGCTCACCCTGCGTTCCTGATGTGCTAACGGGTTAGGCGGGAGACCACGAACGGGGCTCCCTGGGGCAAGATACGCGCTGCGCGGGGCTGGCTGCCAGCGGCGCGGCGAGGGCGCATTCAAGCAAGCACGCTGCTGCAGGAAGCTTGCCGAGCGGGCGCCTACGTGCCCCCGCGATGCCGCGGATGGCCGCCCGCCGCTGCGCGCCCGGCCCGCCCGGCCCGGTCCGCTTCGGACTGGGCTTCCTCCTCGGGTCCGTGCCTGGCCGCCTGGGCCAGCAGCACGGCCGACTGGATCAGGCCCAGATGGGTGAACCCCTGAGGGAAGTTGCCGAGCAGGAGCCCCTGCACCGGGTCGATCTCCTCGGACAGCAGCCCGACGTCGTTGGCGTAGCCAATCACGCGCTCGAACAGCTCGGTCGCCTCATCCAGCCGGCCTTGCAGCGCGAGCGCGTCGACCAGCCAGAAGCTGCAGAGCGCGAAGGTCGCTTCTCCGCCGGCGATCCCATCGTCCGTGCAATAGCGGTACACCAGTCCATTCTGCGTGAGCGCCTGGCGGATGCGCTCTACGGTCGAGCGCACCCGCGGATCGGTGGCTGGCAGGAAGCCGATGCGCGGGATCGCCAGCGCGCTGGCGTCCAGCGCCTGGCTCCCGAACGCCTGGGTGAAGGCGCCCAGCCGCCGGTCGTAGCCCCGCTCCAGGATCGCGGCCCGGATCTCCTCACGGATCCGCTGCCAGCGCGCCAGGGGCGCGGGGAGCTGATGGGCCTGGGCGAGCCGAATCCCGCGATCCAGCGCCGCCCAGCACATGAGCCGCGAGTAGAGGAACTGCTGCTGGCGCCCGCGGACCTCCCAGATGCCGTTGTCGGGCTCCTCCCAACGCTGCGCGGCCTGCTCGACGAGGTCACGGAGCAGCGCCCAGACCTCTGGCGTCGGGCAGAGCAGTCCCGCCTGGTGGCGCTGGTCTCGCAGCCCGTGCGCGCGGTAGTGCAGCTCCGCCGCGTTCAACACTGAGCCATAGATGTCGAACTGCCGCTGCGAGGCGGCCGCGTTGCCGACGCGGACCGGGCGCGAGCAGGCATAGCCGGCGAGATGGTCCAGCGTGCGCTCGGGCACCTCGCGCTCGCCGTCCACGGTGTACAGCACCTGGAGCGGCCGGTGCGGATCCCGCTGGGTCACACCCTCCAGCCACTGGATGAAGTCCTGAGCCTCCTCCTCGTAGCCGACGGTCAGCAGAGCGAACAGGATCAGCGAGCTGTCGCGCAGCCAGGTGTAGCGGTAGTCCCAGTTGCGCTCGCCGCCGAGGTCCTCCGGCAGCGAGGTGGTGGGAGCGGCGACGAGCGCGCCCGTCGGCTCATAGGTCAGCAGCTTGAGCGCCAGGGCGCTGCGCAGCACCTGGTCGCGGTAGGGTCCGCGGTAGGTACAGCTCTCGGCCCATTCCTGCCAGTACTCAAGTGTCTGCGCGAGCTGCTCCTGGCACTGGTCTGGATCTGGCGGCTCGCGTCCCTCGGCCTGGCAAAGGTCCGAAAGCACAATCCAGCACTGCTCGCCGGCGCCCAGGCGCAGCCGCCCCTGCAGCCCGCCCTGGCCATCCGCGGTAAGCTCCACCCCGGGGCAATGCAGCTCGAGCTGCTGCTGCCCGTGCCGTGCCAACGCCCCGAACGCCGTCGCGGCCAGCTCGCCCACGTTCGGGCGGGCGAAGTCGAACGTCGGCCGGAAGCGCAGCTCCACCTCGGCGTCGCCCGCCAGCGCCTCCACCCGGCGCAGGATTCGCCCGCAGGAGCTGACGTCGTAGCCGGCGTGGTCCGCGGTGCGCCGCTGCACGGGCAGGAGATCAGTCAGGCGGACCCGGCCGTGCGCGGTGGCAAAGGTGGTCTCCAGTACGTTGCTGGCCTCCACGTAGCGCCGCCGGGTGGAGAATGGTGGCGGTGGGGCGATCTGGAACAAGCCGCCGCGCTGGTCGTCGAGCAGCCGGCAGAACACCGCCGGCGCGTCGAACCGGGTAGGACAGTACCAGTCGATGGAGCCGTGGTCCGAGACCAGCGCCGCGGTGTGGCAGTCCCCGATCAGCGCGTAGGCGCTGATCGGTCGATAGCGCTCTGGGCACGGCCCGCTGTCGCTCACCGACTCCTCCCCCTCTGGTGTGCCAGAGCCCGGGGCGCCAGAACTATCGCTCAGCTCGCCTGGCGGAGACGTGCGTCACCCCTGGCGGCCGCTCGGCTGGCGCTATGCAGCAGCTACGGTGTTCTACCCGCTCTGGGAGCGGCCCGGCAGGTCGAGCAGGTCCAGCCCACTCTCCGGATCGCGCGAGCGGTGAACGTCGAGCCACTCGGTCCGGAGCCAGACCTCCAGCGTCGGGTGGACGCCCGCCTCCTTCACGTGGCCGCCGACCACCGAGTAGTCGCGCCGGGCGAACACGCCGTGGATGTGCAGGAACGGCTGGCCGTCCTTGCGGGCGCAGTTCCCCTGGAAGCTGACCACTTCGAGCTGCTCGTCGAAGCGGCGGTATTCATACTGCCTGGTCTCGGCATTCCAGTAGCCGAGCTCGACCCATTCCACCGCCCCGGCGCCGCTGAGGTTGGCGAACGAGACTCCCTGGGCCCGGAGGAAGTCGGTGAGCGTCGCCAGCGCGCGCTCGCCGCTCCGGAGCCGGGTGATGTAGCGGTCTTCGAACTGCTGAAACTGCACGCTGCTCTCCTCGTCCTGCCATGGGCATCGCGGTCAGCCGGGCCGGACGTTCTTCGGCTTGGCCGGCCGCGTTGTCTGGCGGGTGGTCGCGGTGTCCTGCTCCCAGTGGGCCGGAGTGTCGGCCGGCCGAAGCCAGGAGCGCAGCGCCCAGCGGAGCGCCGCCCAGAACTCCGCGAGCGGGCGACCCGAGGCGGACACCAGCAGCGGCCGGGTCGCCCGCTCGCTCATCGCCCACCTCGCCTGGCCGCCACCGGCCGCTGCGCCAACTCGCCGCGCGGGGCCGCCTGGCGCAGCCAGTCTGCCGTTCGGGCCGCTAGCGCCGAGATCGTCAGCGCCGGGTTGGCCGAACCCTGCGTCGGCAGCACGCTCCCGTCGCAGACGAACAGGTTCGGGACGTCCCAGCTTCGGCACCACTGGTCGACCACAGAGTCGCTCGGCGAGAATCCCATCCGGCAGGTGCCCACCAGGTGGGCGTAGCGGTGGACCGCGTGCGTCTCCACCGCGCCCGCGGCCTGCAGCACCTCCTCGGCCCGGCGGATCCCGGCCCGCAGCAGCTTCTGGTCATTCTCGAACAGGTTGAAGTGGACATAGGGGACCGGGATGCCGTACTGGTCCCTGAAGATGGGGTGGAGCGTGACCGCGTTGCGCTCATCGGGCAGAATCTCGCCCAGCACTCCGATCGCGGCGTAGTGGTTGTACTCCTGCATCGCCACGACCAGTTCTTCGCCAAAGCGGCCGTCCTCGTCCACAATCAGGTGCGCCATCGCGATCGGCAGCGGCGCCACGGTCTGCAGCGAGTAGCCGCGGACGAAGTCGTTCCGCGGGTCGGTCTCGTAGAACTCCTCGCTGCAGGCGCAGGCTGGCGGCGCCTTGTACTGGCGGATCAACTCTTCGAAGCGCCCCCAGACTACGGGTGCCGCCTGCGCCATCAGGAACTTGCCGACCAGCCCGCTGGAGTTCGCCAGGCCGTGAGGAAAGCGGCTGGACGTGGAGTTCAGCAGCAGCCGCGGCGACTCAATCGCGTAGCCGGCCACCACCACCGCCTTGGCCCGCTGCTGGCGGTCGTGGATGCGCCCCTGGGCGTCCGTCTCGTAGTAGCGGACGCCGATCGCTCGGCCCTCGCCGTCGATCGGGATCTCGTAGGCCATGCACTGCGCCCGGATCTCGGCGCCGTGCTCGATCGCATCGGGAATATGGCTGACCAGGATGCTGCTCTTGGCGCCGACCTTGCAGCCGAGCAGGCAGAAGCCGCGCATGATGCAGTGCGGGCGCTTGCCGAACGCCCCGGCCGGAATGGCGACCGGGCCTCCGGCGACGACCGGGATCCCGAGCTTGACACAACCCTCGATCAGTTTCTGCCCAGCGGTGCCGGCCTGGAGCGGGGTGTAGGGGTAGCCGTGCGGCTTGCCCCACGGATAATAGGCCGGGCCGGAGACGGGGTACTCCTGCTCCATCTGGACGTAGTACGGCTCCAGGTCGTCGTAGCTGATCGGCCAGTCCACGGCGACGCCATCCAGCGTTCGCACCCGGAAGTCAGAGGGATGGAAGCGGGGGCAGAACGCGGCGTAGTGAACGGTGCTGCCGCCGACCCCGCGGCCGGAGTTGTTGGCACCCAGCTCCAGGGGCTCGCGGCCGCCGGTGATCCGCAGGTCGTTCCAGTACAGCCGGCTGGAGCCGGCCTCGTCAGACACCATGTCCGTCTCGCTGTCGTGCCACGGCCCCGCTTCCAGGGCGACGACTGAGAAGCCGTAGCGGGCCAGCCGCTGCGCCAGCACCCCACCGCCCGCACCGGTCCCGACGATGCAGAAGTCGACCTCCTCGTCGGGCGAATATTCCCGCATCTCCCGGTCGAGCACCCAGTTTGACGATAGGTGGACGTGCAGCCTCATCGCCGGGCTCCATTCCGCCCGGGCGGCGGGACCTCGCGCGCCTCCCACGGCTCGGGGGCGCCGAAGTTGAGCGCGAAGTAGCCGCGCGGATAGGCGGGTCCGCCAAAGCCGATCTCGTCCCAGGCGTAAGGGTGGGCGTAGTAGACGCCGGTGATCTGCCGCAGCGCGACGTACCTCCACCAGCGGCTGGCGGGCAGCCGCCGCCAGATCTCGCCGGGCGGGCTGCCCCCGCGAATGGTGTGCAGCACCTGGTCCTGCTGCTCGGGCGGCAGCACCGCGAACTGCTGACCGAACAGGGCCTGAGCGGTCTGGTCCAGCCCGGCCAGCCCCTGGCGCCAGGCCTCGGTATTCGGCGGCATGTCCTCGAACCGAAAGCCCTCGACGGCCGACTGGCTCATGTTCTGGTCGATCCAGGGGGCGATCGGCACCCGCCGCTCCGCGGGCTTCCAATCCTGCGGGATCACCCGGTCGCACAGCGCTTCCAGTGTCTCGCGCTCGTGCGGGTTCAGGGTGCGAAACGGCGGGACGTTGTAGACGCGGTCGAGCACCACCCGGCGGGTGGCGTCATCCCAATGGCCGCGCTGGGCCAGGATGTCGGAGTCGGGGTAACGGTTCCAGATCGTCATGGGGCTCTCTCCCGGCGGAGCAGCGAGGCGATGAACCCGAGCAGGCCGACCGAGCAGAACAGCAGCGGCGCGAAGAGCGGCGGCCCCATGGTGATGTTGAACTGCAGGTTGCCGAATCCGCCCGGCATGCGGCGGATGCCCCGCAGGTGCAGTCCGAAGCCCAGCAGGCCATCCAGGAAGGTCACCACGGCCATCGCCGGCAGGGCCGTGCGGGCGACGCGCTCGCTCCGGGCCGCGCCGATCCCGGCGGCGACCATCGGCGGCGTCACCCAGACTGGAGTCCACATCCACTGCTGATTGAAGCTGCCGCGCAGATGCTCGAAGTAGGCCTCGCCGCCGGCCAGCACCGCGAACACCGCCGAGGTGAGTGCCAGCCCTTGCTGGAAGCGGCCGTGCGCCACTGCGGCCTCGGCGCGGGAGACCAGGCCAGTGCGCGACGGGGCCGGGCGGACGAGATCGGACAGGCGCGCAGCGGCCGGCGGGACCACGCCATCGCTGAGCCGCTCCCGGCGCAGGAGCCCCGCCAGCAGCGTGATCACCCCGACGCTGCACATCAGCAGCGGGGCGAAGATCGGCGGCCCCATCACTACGTTGTACTGGCCCAGCTTGAAGCCGCCGGGCATGCGCTGGATGCCCCGCAGGTGGTAGACGAAGCCGACCACGCCGTCGGCCAGCGAGATCAGCGCGACCAGCGGCAGCACCCGCCGGGCGATCCGCTCGCTCGCGATCGCCGCGCCGGCGGCGAGCATCGTCGGGGGAGTGAGCCAGACCGGAGTCCACATCAGCCAGTGGTTGAAGGCGCCGCGCAGGTGCTGGGTGTAGGCCTCGAAGCCGCTGACAAGCGCGGAGAACGCCGCGATCAGCGCCATCGTCCGCTGGAAGCGGCCCTCGCGGATCTCACGCCGGGCCAGGCGCAGCTCGCTGCCGATCAGCTCCAGCGGGTGCGCGGCGGTTGACTCGCGAAACAGCGCGCTCATCGGGGCGCCGCCGACTGAATGTGCTGGTGGCGCGAGGCGGGAATGCTGCCGACCGACGGTGGCGGCTCGGCGTGCCGGCTGCCTCGCTGCGCCTGGCCCGTGGCGCGCGCCACGACGAGCGTCCCGATGGCAGTCGCCAGCCCGGCGGCGAAGACCAGCAGCCCGGCTTCCAGGAGCGCCTCGCGCTCCAGCCCATCCCAGCTCATGCCTCGATCCTCCAGCGTTCGGCGTCCTGCGCCTTCAGCTCTAGCCCCAGCCCGGGCCGGGTCGGGTCCGGCCGCAGGCAGCCGTTCACGGGCTGCGGCGCGCCGTCGAAGAACATCCGCTCGATCCGCGCATGGTCGTGGAAGTACTCGACGTGCGCCAGGCGCGGGACGGCGCAGCCGATCTGGGCGTGGATGGACGGCGCAGTGTGCGCCGAGAACGGCACCGCGAAGCTGTGCGCCAGGTGGGCCGCCTCCAGCCAGCCCGTGACGCCCAGGCAGCGGGTGACGTCTGCCTGGAGGATGTCCACCGCCCCAGCCTGGAGCATGTCGCGGAAGTACCAGGGGTCGTAGCCATACTCGCCGGCGGCCACTGCCATCGGGACGTGCTGCCGGACGAACGCCAGCTCCGCCAGGTGATCGGACGAGACCGGCTCTTCGAAGTAGCTCACCCCCTGCTCCGCGAATCGCTGCGCCATCGCGATCGCCTGGCGGGGCGAGTAGGCGCCGTTGGCGTCGACGAACAGCTCCACGTCCGGGCCGATTGCCTGGCGCGCCACCTGCACCCGGTGGACGTCGCTCTCGGGCTGGGTGCCCCAGTCCTTGCCGATCTTCATCTTCACCATGCGGATGCCCTGCTCCACCCAGCCCGTGAACTGCTTGCGGAGCGTCTCGTCGTCGTAGCTGGTGAAGCCGCCGCTGCCGTAGATGGGCACCTCGTCCCGCCAGGCGCCGAGCAGGCGATACAGCGGCTGCCCGGCGAGGCGCGCCTTGAGATCCCAAAGGGCGATGTCAACGGCGGAGATCGCCGTCGAGGCGATCCCCGGCCGGCCCATGTTGCGGACGCTGCGCACCATCGCCTCCCAGGCCGCGCCGACGTGGTCCACATCACGCCCGACGACCTGCTCGGCCAGCGTGCAGCGAATGAGATTCGCCGCCTCGGCAGCGGCGTAGGTGAAGCCAAGCCCGCGCTGTCCGGACTCCGCCACCGCCTCGACCAGGACCATGGTGGTGGCGTTCCAGGCAAAGGTGCCGTCTGCCTCCGGCAGATCGGTCGGGACGCGATACACCCGCGTCTGGAGCTGAGCAATGTTCATGCTGCGCCGTCTCGCTGACCCTGCCCGATGCTCGGCCCGTTCCCCCACCGTCCGGTGCTGCGCGTGTCCTGGGGGCTGGAGAGTCCACGTCCCCGGGACACGCCTGCAACGTCGCTGTCCGTCCCGGCAGGGCGCCTTCAGTCGGTCGGCCCGCCCCGCTCCCGGACTGCCTCGCGCTCGCTCGGTGTCCCCTGGTCCGAGGAGCCGCCCAGTCCCACCGCCTCCTCGACGGTCTCCTTGACCCGCTCCAGCACGCCCGAAGGTGCGGCGGCGTAGGCCGTCTCGTCGACCACGTCGCGGAAGAGGGTGATCCCGATCCGCGTTCGGTTCGGTTCGCCGCGGGCGAGCGCCTCGGCCATGTGCAGCGCCTGCTGGGGCCGGATCTTGGGTGGCAGCGGCGGCTCGGACGGATCGACCACTGCCTCGATGATGACCGGGCCGTCCATGGAGAGGGCCTGCGCGAGCTGCTCCCGACAGCGGCGCGGGTCTTCGATATGGACCCCGCGCCCGCCGCACGCCTCGGCGAATTTCACGAAGTCGATCGGCTGCAGGTCCACCCCGTACTCCGGGTTGCCCAGGAACACCATCTGCTCCCACTTGATCTGGCCGAGCGTGTTGTTCTTGATAACGACGACCTTCACCGGCAGCTTGTACTTGACGCAGGTGGAGAACTCGGCCATGAGCATGCTCAGGCCGCCGTCGCCGACGAACGCCACGCACTGCCGGTTCGGGAAGGCGATCTGCGCGCCGATGGCGTAGGGCAGGCCGTTGGCCATGCTGGCCAGGTTGCCGCTGAGGGAGAAGCGCTGTCCGCGCCGGATCTTGATCTGTCGCGCCGACCAGGTGGCGATCGTGCCGGAGTCCGAGGTGATGATCGCGTCGTCCCGCAGCAGCTCGCCCAGGTTCCACGACACGACCTGTGGCTTCATCGGAACGTCCGTGCGGGAGCCGCGCTCGCGCATCAGCTCCCACCAGTCGCGCATCCCACGTTGCGCCATCTCCAGGAATGAGCGGTCCGGGTTGCGCGGGAGCAGCGGGAGCAGTGCTTGCAGAGTCGCCCTCGCGTCGCCTGCCAGCCCGACCTCGATCGGGTAGCGCAGCCCGAGCCGGGCCGGGTCGCGGTCGATCTGCACCGCTGTCGCCTGCCCGGGCTCGGGCAGGTAATCGATGTAGGGGAACGAGCTGCCGACAATGAGCAGCGCGTCGCAGTTCTCCAGCGCCTCCTGGGAGGGACGGGTGCCGAGCAGCCCGATCCCTCCCGTGGTGTACGGGCTGTCGTCCGGGACAACGTCTTTGCCGAGCAGCGGCTTGACGATGGGGGCAGCGAGCTTCTCCGCTGCCGCCTCGAGCTCTTCCGTCGCCCCGCGCGCGCCGCTCCCGGCGAGGATGACGATCCGGCGCTTGCCCTCGAACAGCCGGGCGGCACGCTCGATCTCGCTCTGGAGCGGAACCCGGATCGGCGGCTGGAAAGCGGTGGAGCTGTGGCCCTTGATGTTCTTCTCCGAGCGCTCGTCCTCCCCGACCTCCTGCTCCTGAAGATCGTTCGGGAAGGTGATGTGGGCGACGCCGAAGCGGGTCAGCGCGTTCCGGACCGCGAGGTCGACGAGGGGATAGACATGGGCCGCACCCATGACCCGCTGGTTGAACAGCGCCACGTCTTGGAACAGATAGTCGGTATTGACGTCCTGCTGGTAGTAGGTGCCGATCAGGTCGTGGTAGGTCATCCCGGTCAGCGCCAGGACCGGGGCCTGGTCCATCTTGGCGTCGTACAGGCCGTTGAGCAGGTGAATCGCGCCGGGGCCGGAGGTGGCGAGGCAGACGCCCAGCCGGCCGCTGAACTTGGCATAGCCGCAGGCGGCAAACGCGGCCGCTTCCTCGTGCCGAACCTGGACGAAGCGGATCCGGTCGCGCGCCTGGCGCAGCGCTTCCATGATCCCGTTGATCCCGTCGCCGGGCAGTCCGAAGACGGTGTCAACGCCCCAGTCGAGAAGCCGCTCGATCAACAAGTTACTGGCTGTCTTTGCCATAGTGTCACCCTGATCCTCTGGGTCTGGTGCCTGACGGCTGAGTGGTGCGAGGCAGGAAGGACCGCCATGCTGCGAACCGGGTAGAGCGGGCACGGAGGCCCGGCGTGTCCGACGGCTCGGGCCGGTGTCGTGGGGCCAGGCGGCGCGGGCTGGACCGGGGGACGCGGTGTTGCCTTGTCACACTGAACCTTCCTGCCGCCCCTCCATGGCGCACCGAGGGTGCAAGAGGCGTGCCTGAGCAGGCCGCTGGCGGCGATGGGATGATCAGGTGGCGAGGCGCACGCCGATCGCCTCCGGCCGGCCGCGCTCCCACACCAGTCCCTGGTGCGGCGCGGGATGGCCCGCTGGGATGCGAGGCGGGGTACGCCCGAGCACAGCGCTGGCTCGCTCCAGGTCCCGCCGGGCATGTGTCCCGCTGGCGATGACGGTGTCGACGGCGCTGAGCATCGCGCCGGCGAGCTGCTCCGGCTGCGCGGTGACCAGGAGCAGGCTGCCCGCGATCAGGGCTGCGGCCGGCGGAGCGGCAGCACCGGCCGCGGGCAGCAGCTCGTGCGCGGCGTTGAGCGCGAGCAGGTGCGGCCGGCCGGTGGTCGCCCCGAGCTCGCCCAGCCGCGCCAGCGCGCGGGTGAAGAACGCCTGGCGGTCGCCGGGACGCAGCCGACACAGGTCGACAGTCGCGCTCTGGTCTGGCTGCTGGAGCAGGTGCAGCAGGTCGTCCTCGCCCGGAGGACGGCTGCGGCTACCGAGGCTGACGGATTCCCCGAGCTCCTGATAGGTTCCACGCGGGTCGATCAGGCAATACTGGTAGCCCCGCTCCGAGAGCTGCCCGAGCAGGTGCATGACGACGCCGGAAACGCGGCCGGGATCATCCAGCAGCAATGCCCGCGAGCCGTAGGGCAGCCGCACCTCATCGCCCGCTGGTGTCGTTCCGAGCAGCGGGTCGTGCCGCACCAGCGCGGGTGCGACCTGGCGCAGGTCGTCCCGCAGCAGCGCCTCGATCAGCTCGACCACCCCTGCCCCGTCCGCTCCGCTGGTGACCAGGTCCACCTGCTCCTTGATCGCCGGCAGCGCGTTGGCCACCGCGACGGCGCACTCGCAGACGCGCAGGAAGGCGTGGTCGTTCTCCGCGTCCCCGACTCCCACCGTGTTGTGGAGCGACAGCCGCAGCTCCTTCAGCGCTGTGCCGAGCCCCGTCGCCTTGTTCACCCCGGGCGGCAGCACCATCACCGCGCCCTTGTTGAAGATCACCTGCAGCTCCAGCCCGAGCTGGCGAATGACGTCGAGCACCGTCGCCTGGTGCGGCTCACGGGTGGCGACGATCACTCGGCCGACGGCGAGCGGCTGGACGCCGCGGGCCCGCAGCGCCTCCGCGAAGGCGCGTGGCGGCGGCGCGTGCAGCAGCTTTACCTCGCGACTGCGCGGGCGGCACAGCAGCGCGCCGTTCTCGGCGACGACGCGGTCGAACAGCTCCAGGTGGGGGAAGACCTGCTCCAGGTCCTCCAGCTCGCGGCCGGTCACCAGGATCAGCCGCCGTCCCGAGGCGCGTAGCCGCTCCAACGCCGCAAGCGTCGTCTGGTCAACTCGGCCATCGGCGGCGAGCGTCCCGTCGAAGTCGGTGGCCAGGGCGTGAAAGCGCATACCTCGATTGTGTCGGGATTGCCGCGCGCCGTCTACGCCACTGCGCGGGGGCAACGGGGGCAGCGTGTCTGTCCTGGTTGCCGTCTCCCGCTCGCGGTACAGTCATCCTTGCGTTGGCCTCGGGCCGACGACGCAGTGACACGGCGAGGCAGCGCAATGCAACGATTGGGGCTGCTACTGTTCGCGAGCATCTTCGTGACTGGCGGCTGGGCGCAGATTCAGCAGCCGACCCAGCGCGCCGATCAAGCCAGGAAGCTCGGCCTGCCGGTCCCAGACGAGCTGGTTCAGGCGAGCGGGGCGGCGATGATCGGCGCGGCGCTCGCGCTCCAGATCGCTCCCCTGCGCCGGCTGGCAGCCCTGCTGCTGGCGCTCCAGCTTGTCCCGATCACGTTCGTCGGGCACCGGTTCTGGGAGCTGGAGCCCGGACCGTCCCGCAACGGCCATCGGGTTCATTTCTTCAAGAACCTGTCGCTGATCGGCGCGGCGCTCGCGCTGGCCGGAGCCCCGGAGGGCGCGGCGGCTGCTCACGGCCAGCGGGCTTGAACCGAAGTGCACGCGGCCAGCGGGTCCCGACTGCTGGGTGGGTCAGTCGCTGGGGAGGGGAGTGGTTAGGGGTGAGAGCAACGGCCGCTCCCGGGGCGGCGACCGTTCCCCCTGGCAGCGACCGCGACCATCGCCAGGGCCAGGCCGGCCGCCGCCAGCGCCATCACCTCGGACCCAAGAAAGGCCTTGGGGAGCGACGCGCGCGCCGGATCGGCGATGGGCAGGAAAGAATGGTAGCCGAGTGGCGCCCAGACCAGCCCGAAGACCAGCCCAACCCCGGCCAGCGCCAGCCTACCGCGCCGCCGGTTGAACGGAAGCAGCAGCCAGAGGTCTGCCGCCAGACTGGCCACCAGCAGTGATTCCGGCGGGATCGTCGCGCCGGTGTAGCCGACCTGCACGAGCACGGCGGCGACGGCGACCCGGAATGAGAGATACAGGCCCAGGATCATCGACGTGGCGAAGCGCCAGGGCAGCACCTGGGCCGCCACGAGCAGGCCGGTCCCCATGGCCAGCGCCAGCCAGGACGTCAAGTAGTGGGCCGAATAGACGTGGGGCTGGAATGGGAACACGATCGACAGCGACCCGAGCAGCCAGATGAGGGCCAGCACCAGCCCGGCCCGAGCGAGCCGCTGATCAGCCCGGGCGCCCAGGGCCGGGCAGAACGTCAGATCGTCCAGCAGTGCCACCAGGCTCAGGCTGAGCAGGATGTGAGCCAGAAAGCCCAGCAGGTGAGCCGGTGCCAGCAGTGGCTCGGCGGGTCCCCGGACCAGGTGGTACAGGCTATCGACTCCCAGCGCGACGAGGAACAGTCCAAGCGAGCCGAGCACCGCCAGGGCCCCGACCGGCCCCCGCCTGCCGAGCACGCTGGCCAGCTTCAGCCCGCCGCCGTCGTCACTCTTTCGGGATGCAGGCCGGAGGAGCGAGGCCATCAGGAGCGCCATGATGGGCAGGGTGGCCACGATCCCGAAATGGGGCAGGATCAAGGGGTGTGGCAGCCCGAGAAAGGGCACGCGCATCGCCGGGGTGGTGTGCCAGGCTACATCCCAGGCCATGCACGCTTGCATCACCACTTGTAGCAGCACCGTCAGCAGCGCCGCCCGGAGCACCACGGCCGGCGTAAGGGGGCGCGGAGGTGGCCGGCCTGGGGGCCGATCGGGAGACGAGCGGGGCGCCGAGTAAGCAGACATTCGGCGCTCAATCGTCAGGATCCACCAGGTCGGCGCTCGTCTGCGTGGGGCTCCGATACGTCGGGTACCGCGGTGTTCGGTGAGCCGCGCCGTGGTGCGCTCCATTCGCGCAGCCAGGTGGCGGGGCGTCGGTCGGCAGCAGCAGCGGCGCGCGAGGCGCCTGGGAGAAGTTGAAGTCCTGAGCCAGGTCCCCCAACTGTGAGGCGTTTTCCCGGACTGTGGGACGTGGATCCGGCCGGCCATCGGTAGCCGGGTCCAGCCGCTGGCCACCGAGGAACAGGTCTTCGATGAGCTTCAGGTAGGCGTCGAAGCTGAGCGTCTGGTGGTCGATATAGCCCTGCCTGGCATAGGGGCTGATCACCAGGCCGGGGACGCGAATTCCATAGCCGTTGCCGTCCACCACCGGCGGGACGACGTGGTCGTAAAACCCGCCCCAGTCGTCCCAGGTGAGGAAGATGGCGGTGCTGTTCCAGTTCGGCCCCTGCATGATGGCGTTGATCAAGCTGGTGACATAGGCTTCACCAACGCTCGGTGGCTGCTGCGAGTTCGGATGCTCGCTGACCGGCATGTCGGGCACCACCCAGGAGACCGCTGGCAAGGTGCCATTCTGAGCTGCTTGGCAGAAGGCGGAGGTGTCCTGGATGTTGCCTGTCTGCTTGTTCTGAATGACGGTGGTGAACTGCAGCAGCGGGTTCCACATGTTGGGGGTGGCGATCAGCCCCGAGCTCGGCGACACACCGTAGTACGCCCAGCTCACTCCGTTCTTGTGTAGCAGGTAGGTCAGGTCGGTCCAGGCGTAGTTCGTCCGTGCTTGCCGCGGGACATTGCCCACCCAGCTTACACAGCTCGTCGGATCCGCGAGTCGGGAGCAACGGGCCGACCAGGCGGACACGATGTAGAGATGCGCCGGCAAGCTCCAGGATGAAACCGGCTCGAACAGGCGGTCCTGGAGCACGAACTGCCGGGCGTAGGTCCAGTAGTTCGGGATCTCGCGGGCATCGTGATAGGCCATCACCCCGGCCGGCTCGGTCTGGCACGTATCCGGGTGGAGCGCACACTCTTGCTGGACGAACTGGCCGACGAAGCCGTCCATCTTCCCTCCGTCCACGTCGGCCACCTCGTTGCTATGGCCATGCGGCCCGCCCAGGTCAGCAATGTCCCCAGCGTGGTACGGCTTCACGCAGATGCCCGTGCGTGGATCGGGCGAGCAGACTGTGAAATTGCCGCTGCCGTCCGTTGGGATGCCGTCCGCCCCCGGGAACGTCCCGAAGTAGTGGTCGAAGGAGCGGTTCTCCTGGAGGATGATCACCACATGCTGGATCTTGTGCAGGTCAGCGCCCGCGCGCGCCGATAAGGGCAGGGCCGCCAGCACGGAGAGGACCAGGGCAACGGCGAGGGAAGCCGCCAGCCGAGTGCTCCCGAATGGACCGTGGTGCCTGCGGCACGAGGTGGGCATCGTGGCCCTCCTGCTCTCCCGATCTGTCGAAAGCTGACTCACTGCCGAGCGCGCGGCACCGGAGAGGTGCTGCACAACGCCGAGTATGCACGACGGCAGTGATATGCGAGTAACAGATCCGACGCCTGTTCGTCCCGCGGCGGTACAAGTCGCGTCCAGCGCCTCGTGTTCTGGTTTGTAACGGGCTTGTACGCGAGCTGAAACGTTGGCCGCGGACCCACGGCCATACACTCTGGGGGCGATCCGCGGGCAGGGGCGCCAGTTGCGGCGACAGCCGGAAGGAAGGAGCGACCGATGGTCTGGCCATCAGGGTTCAAGCGCGCCGCGCAGGCTGGGGCGGCGCTGGTGCTGTTCCTGGCGTGTTTCCACCTGGGCTTTGCCGCGAGCGGCGACACGATCGCCGACGCGGTGCTCGGCCAGCCCGACTTCTCCAGCAACACCTGTATCAACGGACAGCTTACCCCTGGCAGCCTCTGTGATCCCATCGATGCCGCGGTGGATCCGATCTCCGGTCGCCTGTACGTGGCGACTGACATCGACAACCGCGTGCTGAGCTGGCCGAGCGCGGCGGGTTTTGCCAACGGCGCCCCTGCCGATCTCGTTATCGGCCAGCCCGATTTCGTTCAGAAAAAGTGCAACCAGGGATCCCACATCCCGACCGCCAGCGGCCTGTGTAACCCGGCTGGCGTCGCGGTCGATCAGGCGGGCAATCTCTACGTGGCGGACCGCAAGAACTCTCGGGTGCTGGAGTACGACAGCCCCGCCACGACGGACACGGTGGCGGATCGCGTCTTCGGCCAGCCCGACTTCTCCAGCAACCGCTGTAACAACGGGGGCATCTCCGCCTCCAGCCTCTGTGCGCCGCGGGGCGTGGTGGTGGACAGCAATGGCAACCTCTATGTCTCCGATGAAGTGGTGGCTCGGGTAGTGGAGTACGACAGCGCCCTGAGCACGGACGCTGTCGCCGACCACGTCTTCGGGCAGCCGAATTTTCAGCAGCAGGGCTGTGCGAGCGGCCCGACCGGCCTGTGCGAGCCACGGAACCTCGCGGTGGACAGTGCCGGCAACCTCTACGTCGCTGATCTCGGCAACCAGCGGGTCCTGGAGTACCTGAGCCCCCTCACCACGGACGCGGTTGCCGACCGCGTGTTCGGACAGCCGAACTTCACCAGCAACCAGTGCAATAGCGGGGGCATCTCGGCCCGCAGCCTGTGCGGGCCGCGCGACGTGGCGGTAGACAACGCCGGCAATGTGTACATCGCCGATTCGGTAAACAACCGAGTGCTGATCTACGCGACCCCGGCCACCAGCGACACGGTCGCCGACGTTGTCATTGGCCAGCCCAGGTTCACGACCGCGGCCTGCAACTTCGGTGGGAGTGTGAGCGCCCGGGGGCTGTGCCGGGCTCGCGGGCTTGGAGTGGATAGCGCGGGCAACGTGTACGTGGCGGATGCCTTCAACAACCGCGTCCTGCGGTTCGATGGACCCCTGGTGCTGCGCGTGTCGCGGCATAGCTAGCCACGCGCGCAGCCAGGGCCGACCGTGATCTAGCCGTCCCGCGCAGGCTTCTGGCCGCTACGTTGCAGGCAGCCTGCGCGGGAGTGCGTGCGTGTTCGCGCTCCACCCCGTACAGCGGGGTGGAGCGCGTCAACAGTTGCTCGACGCGGGGCTCGCCACTGGCGGGCCCACACTCCTCCCGCCCGCTTCTAGCGCTTCGACCCGGCCGTCGCCGAGCTCGGCCGGCGGCCGCGGGCGCGGGCCTGTGGCGGCCTGTCTCCCCGCTGATCTACCCTGAACGGAGGGCGAGGCCCCTGGAATCTGCGCTGGTGTACGCGCGGCGTGGTGCAAGGAGGAGCAATGGCCGGGCAGACACGCGCGGCGCTGCTGGCGGACCTGCCGCCTGAGTGGTCGGAGGCGCTGTTGCCGGCGATCCGGGCGCAACTGGCCGCGGAGGGGCGGGTGGTGGTCGTGCTGGACGACGACCCGACCGGGACCCAGACGGTGCACGACGTGCCGGTCGTGACGGTCTGGGAGGAGGCGGAGCTGGCCGCGGCGCTGCGCCGGGCGGAGACGCTGCTGTACGTGCTGACCAACTCCCGCAGCCTGCCCGGCCCCGAGGCCGCCGCGCTGGCCGGTCGGCTGGGCGAGCTGGTGGGGCGCGCCGCCCGCGCCGCCGGGCGCCAGGTGCTGGTGGGGATTCGCGGCGATTCCACCCTGCGCGGCCATTTCCCGGTCGAGGACGCGGCGCTGGCGGCTGCACTGGCCGCCGCCTGGGGGCGGCCGGTGGATGGCCACCTGCTGGTGCCGTTCTTCGCGGAGGGCGGGCGGCTAACGCTGCACGGGGTGCACTACGTGACCGAGGGGGAGCAGCTCGTTCCTGCCGGGGAGACGGAGTTCGCCCGCGATGCCACCTTCGGCTATCGCGCCTCGGCCCTGCCCGAGTGGGTCCAGGAGAAGAGCGGCGGCCAGCTCCCAGCGGCCGCAGTCCTGCACCTGGACCTGGGGTTGCTACGCCAGGGCGGGCCAGACGCGGTCGCCCAGCGGCTGGCCGAGGTGCGCGACAGGCAGGTGGTGGTGGCCGACGCGGTCGCCGAGCGCGACCTGGAGGTGCTCGTCCTAGGGCTGCTGCGGGCGGAGGCGACCGGGCGCCGCTTCGTGTATCGAACCGCGGCCTCGTTCTACCGGGTGCGCAGCGGGCAGGCGCCGCGGCCCCTGCTGGACGCGGCGGAGCTGCTGCCGGGGCAGGCGCCCGGCCCGGGCGGGCTGATCGTGGTCGGCTCCCACGTTCAGCGCACCAGCCAGCAACTGGCGCGGCTGCTGGAGCTGCCGGATGTAACGGCCCTGGAGCTGTCGGTACCTGAGGTGCTGGACGACACGCGCCGGGCGGCGGCGCTGCAGCGCGCGGCCGACGCGCTCAACGCGGCGCTGGCAGCGGAGCCGCCGCGTGACGTGGTGCTGTTCACCAGTCGGCAGCGGCAGGAGGGAGCCAGCCCTGAAGCCAGCCTCGCGCTGGCGCGGGCAGTTTCGGCGGCGCTGGTGGCGCTGGTCCGCCAGGTGCGTCAGCGGCCGCGCTTCCTGGTCGCCAAGGGAGGGATCACCGCCAGCGACCTGGGCACCCAGGCGCTCGGGGTGCGGCGGGTCTGGGTGCCCGGGCAGGTGGCGCCCGGGGTCCCGGTCTGGCTGCTCGGGCCGGAGACGCCCTTCCCGGGGCTGCCGTACGTCGTATTCCCGGGCAACGTGGGCGGCCCGGACACGCTGGCACAGGTCGTCCTGCGCCTGCGCGGCAGCGCTCCTTAGCCCCGGGGCTGAAAGGGGCGGGACGTCGGCCGTGCGCTGATGCCGACGCGCTCCGCCGCTTGGCTGGCTGAATTCAGCTTCCAACCGGCTTTCGACAGAGCGCTCTGGCGCAGCTACTCCCCATCTGATCCGGGCGACCCGGCGCTGAGCGTGGCCTGACCGCTCGAAGAAGCGGCACGACCAGAGAGCATCTCCGAGCCGCTCCTGGCAGGCTTCTCACTTGACGGCGCCTGCCGCAGTGAGTCGCGGCGTCTTATCCATCGCGGCCGCGTCAGATCCTCACCCCGCCGCGTCCCTTCTCCCCACCCTGCTGGGGCTGTGCGCGCCGCCACCGCCTCCCCGTCCTTGCATGCCGTGGCACGGCTGACGGGAGTGCGGCTGTGACAGATAGCTGGCACGCAGCCGCGTTACGGCAGGGCAACCAGACGCGCATGGCGGAGCGCGGTGGGAGCAGGGAGGGATACAAGATGTATCAGTTGGTCCATCGGTTTACGTCTCGGTCACGGCTCGGCCGGGAGCAGCACGATGGAGCCAGACGCTTCGGCCTGATGCTCCTGGGAGGTCTAGCGCTGCTCCTAGCCGGCTGTGGCTCGGTGAACGCGAACCTGCACTTCATCTTCCGCCCGGATGGCACAACCGGGGTCGAGGCGACGTTCGAGGGCGATGGCCCGGTCGGCGACATGGTGATCAACGGGAGCACCCGTAGCTCGCTCGAGAAGCGGGGCTGGAAGGTGGCGCTGGACCGCGCCGGCGGTCGCAGCACGCTGCACGCGACGCTGGAGATGCTGGATCCGGCCAGCGTCATCCGCAAGCCCGGCGCGCAAGAGGGGCTCTTCGAGACGTTCGACTACCAGCGCGAGCCCGGGCTGCTCTCCAGCACCTACCGGGTCCGGATGCAGATGCCGCCGCTAATCGACAAAACAGAGGCCAGCTTCGACGACCTAAAGGGAAATCCTTTGCTGAACGACGAGCAGGCGCGCCGACTGGTGAACGGCATGGTCTCCTTCACGATCAGCGCCACGGTGCCCGGCGAGATCGAAGATACCAACGCCGACCGGCGAGAGGGCAGCACCGCGACCTGGTTCTTCGATTACGAGGGCCTCAGCCAGCCCCACACGCTCTCTGTCACCAGCCGGGCAGGGCTCCTGGGTGCGCGCACCCAGCAGGCGCTGGTGATCCTGGGCGTGCTCGGACTGGCACTGCTGCTGGCGCTCGCCGGGCTGCTGCGGAGCAGGCTCCGCCGAACGCCCCCAGCGGCTGCGCCCGGGCAGGAGGATCGCCAGTATTAGCCGCCTGGGGCGCGGTCCAGGCGGTCGCCGAGCAGGGCGCGGAACAGCAGCAGGACGGCGAAGGAGGCCGCCAGCAGCACCACTGCGATGCCGAGCGCGGCGTCCAGGTCGCTCTCCAGCGCGGCATAGATCGCCAGCGGCAGCGTCTGGGTGCGTCCGGGGAAGTTCCCGGCGAACATCACGGTGGCGCCGAACTCGCCCAGCGCCCGCGCCCAGGCCATCACTGCCCCAGCGGCCAGGCTCGGCCAGGCCAGGGGGGCGGTGACGTGGCGAAGCTGGGTCAGGCCGCTGGCGCCGTCCAGCGCCGCGGCATCCTCCACCTCGGCCGGCACGGCCTGGAAGCCGGCTCGGGCGGCGCGGATGAAGAACGGCGCGGCGACGAACACCTGGGCGACGACGACGGCGGCAGTGGTGAAGGGGAGGCTGATCCCGAACAAGCCGAGCGCGTCGCCCAGGAGCCCCCGCCGGCCCAGCGTGAGCAGCAGCGCCAGGCCGGCCGCGGTGGGCGGGAGCACCATCGGCAGATCCACCAGTGTGTCCACCACCCGCTGGCCCGGGCAGCGCTGGCGGGCCAGCAGCAACGCCAGCGGCGTCCCGAGCGTCACGCAGGCCACCAGCGCAGCCGCGCTGGTCAGCGCGCTCAGCCGCAGCGCCTCCAGGACGACTGGGCGGCCGAGGGCAGCAAGCAGGCCGCCGCTGCCTCCCGCGCGGTATAGCAGCCCGATGAGCGGCAGCGCCAGCAACGCCACGATCCAGCCGCTGCCGACCACGAGCCAGGGGACGTGCGGCCGGGCGACGCGCACCTGCCCTGCCCGCGCCCTCGCTTCAGCTCGGACCGCCACGTGCACCTCCTTCACCGAACCTCAGGCGCGCGCGGGAAGGAAGCCGTACCGGGCCAGGATCGCTTGGCCGTCTGGCGACAGGACCAGCGCCACGAACTGCTCGGCCCGTGGCCCGTGGACTCGTTCCTGACCGCGGCGATCGGATAGGTGGCCAGAGGGTTGAACGGATCGGGAATCGCCACAGTCGCCACTTTGTCGCGGACCGCCGGGGGCACATCGGAGGCGTAGACGATGCTCGCGTCCGCCTCGCCGAGCGTGACCTTGGCCAGCACTGTGCGCACATTGTCCTCCCGCGAGACAGTGTTCGCGTCGCCCCGGGCTTTGAAGTCTGCGCCGTAGGCGGGATCGGCGCTCATCCGCTCCAGCGCAGTCGCGGCGTACTGCCCGACCGGCACGCCTGGCTGGGCGGCGACGAACTTGACCCCGGGCTTGGCGAGGTCACGCGGAGCGTTGATGCCAGCCGGGTTATCACGGGGCACGACGATCACCAGTCGGTTGTTGGCGAACACCGCCGGGTCGCCGCGCAGGAGCCCGGCCCGCTCCAACGCCTGCATATCGGCCATGCTGGCGGAGGCGAAGACGTCAGCGGCTGCGCCCTGCTCGATCTGCGTCCACAGCGCACTGGAGGCGCCGAAGTTGAGCTCCACCCGCGTTCCGGTCCGGCGCCCGAACAGCGCGCCCAGCTCGGTGAAGGCGTCGGTTAGCGACGACGCGGCATATACGGTGAGAGCGTCGCCAGCGGACGGCGCGGTGGGCTGGCCTGCCGGCGTACCGGCGGGCGCCGCAGCTCCATCCCCTGCCGGTGCTTGCCCTCCATTCACCGAGACGGGAGCGCAGGCGCCGAGCAGCAGCGCCATGACAAGCAGGAGGCCGAGAAACGGCCGTGCGGTCATGGATCCCTTCGCTCACCTCCTCGTCGCTTGCTGGCATCGGTCGCTGCTCGCTCAATCCTGCCTGTCCGTGGAACGTAGAGCGGGCGGCCGAAGCGATCGACACCGAACGTTGCGATGAGCTGGCGCGCCTCGGGTCCTAGCAGCCAGGCGAGCAGCCGAGCGCCCTGCTCTCCGTCTACGTCTGGCACTCGGGTGGGATCGATCGGGATGGCGGAGATGACGTTCAGCAGAAGCGGATCGCCGTCGTATAGCGGCGCGAGGGTGCGCAGCCGCGGCGCGACAGCCAGCGCCGTCGCCCGGTCCACGAGGATATAGGCTTCCAGCGCGTCGGCTGCTTCGGCCGCAGCCGAGTTCCCGAGCGCTCCGGAGCGGTCTGTCCGGTACCAGGGCTGCCCGCGCGGATCGATCTCCGCAGCAGCCCACACGTCCAGCTCTTTGACGTGCGTCCCGCTCCCATCGCCACGCGTCAGGAACACGGCTCGGCTCGCCGCAATGCGACGAACCGCTTCGGCCGCGGAGTTGGCAGTACGAATACCGGCCGGGTCCGAGCGTGGCCCGAACAGGACGAAGTCGTTCTGCATCAGCTCGTAGCGCGCCAGCCCGTAGCCGTCGCGGACGAACTGCTCCTCAAGCGATGGGGCGTGGGCCAGGACGAGCTCGAAGCCACCGCGCTTGGCCCGTTCCAGCGCCGCGCTCGTCCCGGCGCCAGCGTACCCCACCTCGACCCCGCTCCGGCGACGATACTGCTCCGCCAGCGCCGGGACGATGCCGGAATCGATCAGGCCGATGGTCGAGGCGAGCCGAACCCGCACGCCGCTCACTTGCCGATTATGACCTCGGTCGCCTTGATGATCACCGTGACCTGGTCGCCCGGGGCGAGATTCAGGCGCTCCGCGGACGAGCGGGTAATGGCGGAGACGATGGTCTGGCCGCCGATGTCGACCGCCACCTCGCTCATCACCTGGCCATGCGTGACGGCGGTGACAGTGCCCTTGAGCTGGTTGCGTGCGCTGAGCTCCATTGGTCTCTCCACAGACGGTAGTGGCGCCCTCAGGCGGCGCGCAGGCTCCCCATGTCGTGCAGGTCGTAGCCCCCCAGCGCCTCGATCTGCGTTCGCAGCCCGCGCCGCTTGAGCGCCTCCAGCAGCGCCTGGACACCCGGGTGGTCCAGGTGCACGTTCGGGACGACCAGGTCGTAGCGCTCCTCTTCCAGCGGAATGAAGTCGAGCCCCAGCGCATTGGCGGCGGCGCGGATCGCAATCCCCACGTCCGCCAGGCCGAGCGCGACTGCTTCCGCAACTGCCAGGTGGCCCGGCAGACCCGTCTCGTAGCCGGCGATAGTACTGCCGGGGAGGTGGAGCCGGTCCAGCTCAGCGTCCAGCAGTGCCCGGCTGCCGCTGCCCGGCTCGCGGTTCGCCAGGCGGATCCCGGGGCGGGCGAGGTCTTCGATGCCACGCAGCCCTTTCGGATTGCCGGGCGCGACCAGCAGCCCCTGCTCCCAGACCGCGAATGAGACGACGGTGCAGGAGAACGGGACAAGCTGGCGGACGAACGGGAGGTTGAACGCTCCGCTGGTCGGATCGCGCAGGTGGCAGCCAGCCAGGTGGGCCTGGCCACGGGCGAGCGCCTCGAGCGCGGCGCGACTGCCCGCCTCACTCCAGAGCAGCTCGACCTGCGCCCGACGCCGCAGGTGCTCGGCCACCAGCGCCAGCGCCGGGTCGCACCCGACCGCGACGACCGTCCGCGCCAGTCGGCCGGGGTCGACCAGCAGTCGGACCCGGCCGTGCCCCGGGCCAGCGGCGCGTGCCAACCCGTCGGCGCGCGGGATGATCCGCGCCAGGCCGCGTGTGCCGAGCAGTGGCCAGGCGAGCAGCCGCTCATTCACCCGCGCCAGGCGGACGCGGACGGCGCGCTCCGGCGGAAGCGCGCCGTCGACCACCTCGGCCTCGACCTCGTCGGACTCGCCCGGCAGGCGGAACAGCTCCTCCACCGAGCGACCCAGCGCGCGGGCGAGGCGCAGCGCGACCTCGGTGGAGGGCGTCGCCCGACCACTCTCCACCGCCAGATAGGCCTGGCGGGAGATGCCAGCCCGGGCGGCAAGCGCCTCCTGCGATAGCCCCGCCGCCAGGCGCGCCGCGCGGACGAAGACCTGAACCGCCTCGCTCATCGCGCCAATAGTACGGAAGACATGCCAGAACGTCAAGTACACATGGCAAGTGAGAGAGGCTTGCTCTCAAGCCTAGGCACAGCCTAGGCTGGTATAGAAACTGCAAGGCCCGCTACGCGGTCGATGGCCGTGATGAGCGAGGCTGCTGGACGGCGAGGAGCGCGGTCGGGATGCGGGGAGAGCGTTCCCTGCGTCCGTTCTCGAGCCCGGGCGAGTGCTCCCCGTCGCCACCACCATCGCCCGTCGAGCCACTGCCGCTGGCCGGGTTGACATGGCCGATAGATCACCTGTTCTACACGGAGACAACTACGGAGACAGCTATGGCGAGCCAGAGCGTTACCGATACCCGCGGCCGAGGCTTTGCCTCCCTGGACGCATCTCGGCAGCGAGAGATTGCAAGTAGGGGCGGTCAGGCGGCGCACAGGAAGGGCACCGCGCATGAGTTCACCCCTGAGGAGGCCCGCGCGGCTGGCCGCAAGGGTGGGATGGCGATCAGCGCCAACCGAGAGCATATGGCGGAGATCGGACGTCGCGGCGGGCGGGCGCGCGGCAACGGTCGCCGTATGGCCCGCCGGGATGGCACCAAGGCTGCGGTATAGGCTGAGAACGTCGGCCGGCGAGCGAGCCAGATCGCCCGTCGGCTGGCTGGGCTCTGTGGCGATGCTGGCCTGGCCGCGCTCGTGCTGAGGCCGAGGCCCGTGCAGCGGCATTTCGAGGCTCTTCTCGCTCCCCGCATCTCGTTGCGCCCGTGCCATCCATGGGTGGCGCATGTGGCGGGGAGCAGATTCTGGCTCTGCCAGGCCGCCGGAGCGATAATTTCCTGTGGCGTGAGCGCACATCTGGCCTGTTGCGTGCGCGCTGGCTGACGAACACACAGTTCAGGGAGCGCCGACTTCACCCGACGGTGCGTATCTGCCGACTCCTAATTGTGTTACGCTTTCCCTGATCGAGTAAGCGCGCGTGTGGCGAATGCCCGGTGAATGTTGCGTGCTGCCGCGCCGGATCAGCGCTTCCAGCCCGGCGCCGGCTAGTGGGGCAGTGGCGCCAGCGTGGACCGGTCCATGCTGCTATACCGGTACGGTGAGATCCGGGCGCGAGATGGGATCGGCAGATGCCTCGACGTGAAGCGCTGAGCTCCAACCGCCAGAATTCGCCCCATGGGGCTAGTGACATGACAGCTACCCGCGAAGGCTCCACCAAGGCCCGCACCAAGGAGCCGGACGTACGCTCGGGCGATACTCCCGATGAGCTTCGCGCCCTCTACGAGCAGATGGTGCTGATCCGCGTCTTCGAAGAGCGGGCGGAGGAGCAGTACACCCGCGCCCGGATCGGCGGTTATCTGCACCTCCAGATCGGTGAAGAGGCGACCGTAGTGGGGGCGATCGCCGCCACCACGGCGGACGACTACGTCCTGTCCAGCTACCGCGACCACGGTACCGCGCTGGCGCTCGGCTCCGACCCGACTGCGGTCATGGCCGAGCTGTTCGGCAAGGAGATCGGGGTGGCCCACGGCCGCGGCGGCTCGATGCATCTGCTGGACCCCAAGCGGCACTTCCTGGGCGGCTGGGGGATTGTGGGCGGGCATCTCCCTATCGCCGTTGGCGTGGCGCTGGCGCTCGATTACAAAGGCCAGCCCGGCGGCGTGCTCTGCACTCTTGGCGATGGTGCGACGAACATCGGGACGTTCCATGAGTCGCTCAACCTGGCCGCGATCTCGCACCTCCCGATCGTCTTCCTGATCGAGAACAACCAGTACGGGATGGGTAGCTCGGTGGAGTTGGTCAGCGCCGAGCCGGAGCTGTATAAGCGTGCCTGCGCCTACCGGATGCCGGGCGAGCGGGTGGACGGCATGGACGTGCTGGCGGTGCGCGACGCTACCCGCCGTTTCCTCAAGGTCGCCCGCGAGGAGCGCCAGCCCGGGCTGCTGGAGTGTGTCACCTATCGCTTCCGTGGCCACTCGGTGGCCGACCCGGGCAAGTCCTACCGGACGCCCGAGGAGCTGGAGCGCTGGCGCAAGCGCGACCCGATCGTCCTGTTCGAGCAGGAGCTCCGCCGCCGCGGAATGCTCGACGACCAGAAGGTTCAGGAGATCCGCCAGCGAGTCGAGCAGCGGGTGGAGCAGGCGATCCAGGTGGCGCTGGAAGCACCGGATCCGGCTCCGACCACGCTCTACGAGCATGTCTATGGCCCGCAGGCGCGCGAGCAGTTCCAGCGGATGTGTGTCGGCGCCCCCTTTGAGGAGGCGGAGGCCTTCGAGGCCTGCCTGCGGGAGCCGCGCTGATGCCCGAGATCACCTACCGCGAGGCGCTGCGCCAGGCGCTGCGCGAAGAGCTGACGCGCGATCCGAACGTCTTCCTCCTGGGCGAGGAGATCGGCCGCTTCGAGGGCTCGTACAAGGTGACCGCCGGCCTATTCAAGGATTTCGGGCCGCGTCGGGTGCGCGAGATGCCGATCTCCGAAGAGGGTTTCACCGGCGCGGCGATCGGCGCCGCCATGCTCGGGCTGCGCCCAGTGGTCGAGATCATGACTATCAACTTCATCCTGGTGGCGATGGACCAGGTGATCAACCACGCCGCCAAGGTGCGCTACATGTTCGGCGGGGAGGTGAACGTTCCGCTGGTGATCCGCACCCCGGGCGGCGCGGGCAGCCAGCTCACCGCCCAGCACTCGCAGAGCCTGGAGGCCTGGTTCGCCGGCACGCCCGGGCTCAAGGTCGTCGCCCCGGCCACGCCCGAAGACGCCAAGGGGCTGCTGAAGGCCGCCATCCGCGACGATGACCCGGTGCTGGTGCTGGAGAACCTGGTGCTCTACAACGTGAAGGGCGAGGTGCCCGAGGGCGACTACACCACCCCGATCGGGCTGGCCCGTATCGCCCGCGAGGGGGAGGACCTGACGATCGTCACCCACTCCTTCACCGTCCACCGCGCACTGGCGGTCGCGGATCGCCTTGCCAGAGAAGGGATCAGCGTGGAGGTGGTCGACCTGCGCTCGCTCCGCCCGCTGGACATGGCCACGGTCGCCGAGTCCGTGCGCAAGACCCATCGGGTGGTGTGCGCCGAAGAGGGCTGGCCAAGCTTCGGCGTGACCGCGGAGCTGGCGGCGCGCATCCAGAAGGCGTGCTTCGACGACCTGGATGCTCCCGTCGAGCGGGTGGGTGGGGCAGAGGTGCCGATGCCCTACGCCAAGCCGCTGGAGCGCCTGGCGCTGGCGAGCGACGATAAGATCGAGCGCGCCGCGCGCGCCACGCTGGCGCAGAGCGGGCTGCTGGCGGTCGGCCTGGGAAGGTAGTCGTCATGCCAGAGGATCTCGTCATGCCCCGGCTGTCCGACACGATGGAGGAGGGCACGGTCGCCCGCTGGCTGAAGCATGAGGGCGACGCGATACACAAGGGCGAGCCGATCCTGGAGGTAGAGACCGACAAGGCGACGATGGAGCTGCAAGCCTACAGTGATGGGGTGCTGAGCAAGATCCTCGTCCCGGAAGGCACCACCGTCCCGCTGGGAGCCCCGATCGCGGTGCTGACCAGGCCTGGCGAGGAGGCAGCTCCGTCGGCGCAGCCCGTGCCGAAGGAGGAGCCGAAGCCGCGGGTGGAGGAGGTGAGCCAGCGCCCGGCGACCGTGAGTGGCGGCCCGGCGGCGCTCGACACCACCCAGCAGGCGGCGCCGGTCGACCGCCAGGCCGAGGCGCAGAAGGAGCGGACGGCCGAGGACATCTCCGAAGGCCCGCCACCCTGGGCGGTGTCCCCGAGCGGGGCCGGGCCGGCCGCGGCGCCGGCTCCAGCCCCGGCAGAGCGGCACGATGGCGCGCCGCTGCGCGCGAGCCCCGTCGCCCGGCGGCTGGCGGAGGAGCACCACCTGGACCTGCGCGCCCTGGCCGGCAGCGGCTCCGGCCCCGGTGGCCGGATCGTCCAGGCGGACGTCGAACGCTACCTACGCGAGCACCCCGTGGCGCCGGCCGTGCCCCAGCCCGCTCCGGCTCCCGCTGGCCCCGAGGTCGAGCTCCGCCCGGTCAGTCGCGTCCACCAGGTGATGGCGCGGCGGATGCTCGAGAGCGCCACGACCATCCCCCAGTTCTACCTGACCACCGAGATCGACATGGCGGCGGCGCTGGAGCTGCGCAAGCAGCTCCAGGCGGTCTTCGGCGAGGAGACCAAGATCAGCATCAATGATCTGGTCCTGCGCGCCGCCGCCCTGGCGCTGCGCGAAGTGCCCGAGGTCAACAGCTCCTGGCGCGATGGGCAGCTCGCCCTGCACAAGCATGTCCACCTCGGCTTCGCGGTGGCGATTCCAGATGGGCTACTGGTGCCGGTTATTCGAGACGCCGACCAGAAGCCGCTCCATCAGATTGCTGCCGAGGCGCGGGCGCTGGCTGCCAAGGCGCGTGAGGGCAAGCTCACCCTGGCGGAGATGTCGGGGAGCACCTTCAGCGTGACGAACCTCGGAATGTTCGACGTCGAGGTGTTCCAGGGAATCATCAACCCGCCTGAGGCGGGCCTGCTTGCGGTGGGGACGGTCGTCGACAAGCCGGTCGCGGTCGACGGACAGGTCGTCATCCGCCCCCGGATGCGCGTCACCCTGTCCGGCGATCATCGCGCCTACTCGGGCGATGTCGGGGCGCGCTTCCTGCAGGCGTTCAAGCGGCTGCTGCAGGAGCCCCTCCGCCTCGGCTTCTGACTGCTCGTCAGGCCGTCGCTTCCTCTGCCAGCAGCTCCCAGCGCCGTTCCAGCTCGACAATCGCCCGGTCGAGCGCGACGTAGCCCTCGCCCAGGGCGGCGACGTCTTCGCCGGCCGGGCTGGCCAGCCGCTCCGCCAGCGCCTCGCGTGCGCGGATACGCTGCTCCAGCTCCGCTTCGATCTGCGCCAGCGGCGAGATCGCTCGCCCACCACGCTTCCCGCCCGGTTGGACCTGGGCGCGACCGAGTTCGGCTGGACGCTGGGGCGAGGGGGCTGGCGGGTGCCTGGCGCCCGGGCTGGAGCGGCCCCGCCTGGCTGACCCCGTGCGGCGCACCCGCCAGCGTCGCCTTGCGCTCGCGGTACTGGGTGTAGCGGCCCAGGTAGAGCCGCACTGTCCCGTTGGCGACCTCGGCCACCCTGGTCACGACCCGGTCAAGCAGAAAGCGGTCGTGCGAGGCGATCACCACGGTGCCCTTGAAGCGTTGCAGTGCCTCCTCCAGCCGCTCGCGGGTGAGCGGATCCAGGTGGTTGGTCGGCTCATCCAGCAGCAGCACATCCGGACGCTGCACCAGCCGCTCGGCCAGCGCGATGCGCATCTGCCAGCCGCCGGGGAATTCCAGCGTCGGCTTCTGCTGATCCTCTGGGCGGAACCCGAGCCCGGAGAGTACCGCATGGATCTCTGCTTCCACCCGGTAGCCGCCGAGCGCCTGGAACCACTCCAGCAGATGTCTCTGGCGCTCCACCAGCGCGTGCAGCCCGGCACCACCATCCGCCCCGGCCGCCAGCCCCACCTCCACCGCTGCCAGTTCTTCAGGGTGCGGTTGCCATGGACCCCGGCGTCCTGTGGCAGGTAGGCGGCGCGGCTGCCCGGAGGGAGCAGCACCTGGCCGCGGTCGGCCGCTAGCTCGCCGATGGCGATGTGCAGCAGAGTGGACTTGCCGGCCCCGTTGGCGCCCACCAGCGCGGCCGTCTGCCCGCTGGGCACGTCGAGCGTCACACCACGCAGCACGGGCTGGGCGCCAAAGCTCTTCTCGACCTGCTGGAACCGTAGCACCGTCGCTCCCACTCGCCAGCCGCACCGCGCGGATCCCTGTGGGCGCGCAAAGCCCGCCGGGCGACGGCGGGCCGACAGCATTGTACCTGTTCTCCTGGTGGCGGCGCCTTGCAGCGAACCGCCGGGCTTACCAGGAGTAGCCCGCCAGGCGGGCGTGCCGTTCCAGCCCGCGTAGCGCCCGCCCATCCAGTGTCGCGCCGGGGATGCGCAGGCCGGTGGCGCGCAGGGCGCCCCGGCGTCGCAGCACCTCCTTGGCGCAGGCCAGGAAGAACGGCAGACTCTGGAACGTATAGACGAGCAGCGGCAGCACCTGGCGATAGCGCTCCTCCGCCTCGGCCCGCCGCCCTGCCTGGTGTGCCGCGACGATCGCCACGCAGGCATCCACGACCTCTGTGCCCGGGATCGTCCCGATCGCTCCCGCGTCCAGCTCCTCCAGCAGGTGCAGCCCGCCGTGGCCACCGAAGACGGCCAGCCGGCCCTGGAGCGCCTCGACCATTGCGCTGACCTTCACCCCGGCCGGCACCGCTTCGGTCTTCACGTAGCGGACGTTGTCGTTGCGCTCCGCCAGCCGCAGTGCCAGCGCCGGGCCTAGCTCCACCGCGAGGAACGATGGGGCGTCCTGTACCATCAGCGCCGCCGGCTGGGCCGCCAGCGCCACCTGGCTGTAGTGCGCCTCCAGCTCGGCCGACGAGATGCCGGCCCGATTCGGTGGGGCGACCATCACTACCGCCGCGCCGTGGCCGGCTGCATGCGCCGCCAGCGCACAGGCGGTGGCGGTGTCCTCCGCAGTGCAGCCGACGATGACCGGCGCCCGACCCGCGACCGCACGCAGCACCTCCCGCGCGACCTCCTTGCGCTCCTCTGGGGTGAGGAAGGACGCCTCGCCGCCAAGCCCGAGGGCGGCAACCCCCGCGCTGCCCTGGGCGAGCGCGAAGTCGACCAGGCGCGGCACGTCGTCCAGAGCCAGCGCCCCGTCGCCGTAAAACGGGGTGGGCAGCATGGGGAACACGCCGCGTAGGAGCGTCGCTTGCACCTGGTACACTCCCTCCGAATGCCCTGGCGGTACTCAGGCTAGAGTACACGAACCGGCTCTCGGGAGCGTGGAGACGAGCGTGATGCGCGACGGCAAGGACGAGGGGCGCGTGGCGCGCGGAGGCGATCCCTCCCTGCCGCCGCGCGATCCCGCCGCGACGGAGGTGCTTCTGGCCCAGGTGATGCTTCCCAGCGACGCCAACCCGAGCGGCAACGTCCACGGCGGCAGCCTGATGAAGCTGGCGGACACCGCTGGCGGCGTGGCGGCGATCCGGCATGCTGGAACGCGGGTGGTGACGGTGGTGATGGACTCCATGACCTTCGAGCAGCCGGCGTACGTCGGCAACCTGGTCACCGTCCACGCCCGCGTAACCTGGGTGGGGCGCACCAGCATCGAGACGGAGGTCCGGATCGACGCCGAGGACGTAGTCAGCGGCGAGCGCCGCCATCTGTCAACCGCGTACTTCGTCTACGTCGCGCTCGGGCCAGACGGCAGGCCGTGCCCGGTGCCCCCGCTGCTCGTCGACGCCCGAGAGGGGCTCGGCGCCTGGGAGCAGGCGGAGCGCCGCCGCGCGTACCGCCTGGCGCGCCACCGATAGCCGCCGGTGCTGGGGGGCTCGATCCGAGCGTCGGGTCGCGCCCAGCCGCGCCAGTAGCCCGGGTGGCAGGTAGCACTGCCCGCCACACACGTCGGGTGCTACGCCGCCAGCCGCTCGAGCCAGGCGCTACTCGGCGTCGGGGTCGGCAGCGCGGGCTGTGGCAGCGCCGCTACCGCGGCGTCGAGCTGTGGGTCGTGCCCGCTCCGCAGCGAGGCTGGGTCGCGCGGTACCATCTGGTCGGGGACCACGCCGACGCCGTTGAGCACCCGCCCGCCGGCCGAGGTGATGTCCATGACGGTCACCTGGAGTCCCGAGCCATCCTGCAGCCCGAATACCTGGGCGCCCGCGACGCTGCCCGCGGTCGTCGTTCCGACGAGCGTCCCGCGGTGGTCATCCTGGATCGCCGCGGCGAAGATCTCTCCCATCGAGGCTGTGCCGCTGTCCACCAGCACCGCCAGTGGGAGTGCCGGGGTGCGGTAGTGTCCATCCGCCAGGACCGTGCGTGGAGTGCCGTCCCGCGGCACCTGGTGGTAGAGCGGACCGCTTTGAATGAACAGGCTGAGCAGCCGGGTGCCGACGTCCAGCCGCCCACCGGAGTTGCCGCGCAGGTCGAGGACCAGGGAAGTGGCCCCTTGGCGCTGGAGGTCGTCCAGCGCCGCCTCGAAGGTGTCCGCCACATGCATATCAGGAAAGCCGCGCAGCCGCAGGTAGCCAACCCCGCCCGGGAGCAGCTCATCGTGGACGAAGGCGATCTGCACCGTGGCTCGGGTCATGGTCAGGACCAGCGGCCGCGGCACACCGTCGCGTGTTACGGTGAGGGTGACCGGGGTCCCGCTCGGGCCGCGCACGAGCGAGACTGCGCGCTCCTGGGGCATGCCGACCACGGACTGGCCATCTACTGCAATGACGGTGTCGCCGGGTTTCAGCCCGGCCCTCGCCGCCGGGCTCTCGTCGAACACTTCCACTACGGTCAGCGAGCTACCGTCCAGCCGCGCCCCGATCCCGCTGTAGCGGACGTCGCCGCGCAGCCAGCTCTGGTACTCCTGATAGCGGTCCGGGGACAGATAGTAGGTGTGGCTCTCGTTCACCGACTCGGCCATCGCCCGGATTGCCGCGCCGGTCACCGCGCCGCTATCCACGCCGGGGCGCTGGAGCAGTCCCGCCAGTGCAGCGGAGAACGCCTGCCAGTCCGCGTCACGGTCGCCCGTTAGCGGCGGCGCCGGGGTATCTGCCCCGGCCGCTGCCCGCGCCCCGTTCCAGGCGGCGCCGAGCAGCGCGGACGAGGGGGGTGGATGGACGAAGTGGTCCAGCAGGAGATCCAATGCCTGCTTGATCGTCGCGCTGGAGGGGGCGCCCTGGGCGGAAGCCGCGCCGGCCGCGGGCGCCAGCAGGCCGGCGATGAACACGAGCAGAAGGAGCAGCGGGAGGAGGCGCTGGATGAGGCGGAGTCTTGGCACGGGCTTCACCCTGCCGGAGCATACCACAGCCGGCCGGACGGGCTGGAGCTTCCGAGCGACTCCTGCCGCTCGGGCACAGCCGACCCGGTACAATGCACTGGGGAGAGCATCTGTGGAGATTACCTGGCTGGGACATTCCTGCTTTCGGCTGAAGGGTCGCGATTCCACGATCGTGACCGATCCATTCGGAAAAGAGCTCGGCTATCCGCTTCCTAAGTTGGCGCCCGACGTGGTCACGATCTCTCACGACGAGCCGAACCACGCCGCCCTGGCGGTGCTGGCGGGCATGCCGAAGACCGTCGATGGCCCGGGCGAGTACGAGATCGCCGGGGTGATGATTCAGGGGGTCGCCACCCGGGGCGGGCAGCAGAAGGCGGCGGGGGCCAGCCGCAACACCGCGTACAGCATTCGGATCGACGACCTCGTCGTCTGCCACCTCGGCGATCTGGGCAGCACGCTGACCGCCGAGCAGGTCGAGGCCTTGAAGGACCCCGACGTGTTGCTCGTTCCGGTCGGCGGCCACTGCACCATCAACGCCGCCGAGGCGGCGGAGGTCATCGCCCAGCTCGAGCCCAGGATCGTGGTCCCGATGCACTACAGGACGCCGGCGGTGAATTTGCCGTTGGAGTCGCTGGACCGCTTCTGCAGTGAGATGGCGGTCACCGAGGCGCAGCCGCAGCCGCGGCTGGTCGTGAACCGGTCGAACATCCCCGAAGAGACGACCGTGGTGGTGCTCGACTACCGGCGATGAGGGGGCCTGTCTCCTGGCTGGCGGCTCGCCTGCTGAACCTGCTGCTGGGCCGGGGCCAGCCCGAAACGCCGCAGCCGGTGCCACAGTTCGACCGGCGCGACGACCCTTACTTTCGTGCCTTCACCGAGCGCTGCCTGACCTTCGTCTACGGCCAGCGCCTGCCGGCCACGCTTGATCCTCCTGATGCCAAGTGATCTGGACGCCTTCGCCGCTCGGGTGCTCGCCTGCCTGGTGGAGACCTACCAGGCGCGCGAAGGGATGAAATCACGCACCCGCTCGCTGAGCGAGTACGAACTGGCCCGCCGGCTCGGCATCACCCAATACAGCTACGCCGAATTCGAGCAAAGCCCGGAGCGTGCCAGCTTGCTGGCCGCACTGGATCTGCTCGCCCGCCAGGGGCGCGTTCAGCGCGGCAGCCCCTCCGGCCGCTACGACACCTTCGCCCCCTGCGAGCCCATCCAGCCGAGCGGCGCCGCTCCCAGCCCGCCGGCGGTCGCCGAACCGACCACCCAGGCGCTGCTGGAGCGCCTTTCCCGCCAGCTCGATGAGGTGCTCGCCGTACTCCGCTCCATCGACCGCAAGCTCGGCCCCGAGTGAGCCCATCGGCGGTGGCTCGCTCGACCGAGGGCACTCTCGAGTGAGATCATAGGGGTGAACTGCTCGCCCGAGCGATCAAGCGACCTGCGTAAGGGGGTGGGCGGGGGATACTGGTAGGAAGCGGATGCACGCATGAGTAGCTTGCAGGAGCAGCTCTTTGCCGACACAGCCCGACTGCGCCGGGCGATCGATGCGCTCGTTGCTACCCAGGAGCAGGTCGTGAAGCGGCTGCGCGCGCAGCTCGATGAGCACCAGGCTGAGCTCGACCGCCAGGTGTTGCGGCTGGCGCTGCTGCGCGAGCGCTTCGGCGAAGGACACATCGAGACGATCAACGCGATGCGCGACGCGGAGGAGGCGAGCAAGCCGCTCGCGGAGACCCGCGCCGCGCTGGAACGGCAGCGCCAGCTCCTGGAGCTGTACCGGACCAAGCAGGTGGAGGTGCAGGCGCTGCCCGGCGGCGAAACCGAGCGGCTCACCCTGGCCGACTTCACCGCCTGAGCTCGACGCTCGGGTCCTCAGCCGCGCAGCTTATCCGGCTGGCCGTGAATTGCCACCGTGCTGCGCCCGCTGGGGCGGGCTTCGTGCCCAGGAGCCACGGAGTCAGCGACGGGGCCGAACAGCGCTGCCAAGGGCATCCACCGAATCATCTGCCCCCTGGTGCACAGCGCGTTGCTCCAGCTCCGTGCCGCAGAAGACCAGGCCGGGGCGGCCCGGACCGGCCGCCCCGGCCTGGTCGTGGGGTGGCGAGGGGGAGATTCGAACTCCCGGCCAAGGGCTTATGTGTCCCCTGCTCTACCGCTGAGCTACCTCGCCAAGCGCGGCGGGCATGCCCGCCGCGCCCCATATTGTACTCGACCCGACGGCCGCCTGCCTACGCGCTGGCGCAGCAAAGAGCGCAGCCCCGGAACTCCGGGGCTGCTCCTGCGCTTCCGTTAGCCGCCAGACTGGCTCGTCCCAGAGCCACCGCTCGTCCCGGTGTTGCTACCGCTCGTGCCGCCCGTCGCCCCGCTCTGGCCGCTGTTAGCCGGCGGGTTCACCTGGACATTCGGCTTCTCGATGTTGATGCTCGGACCCTGGTTCGGCGGCTGTACGTTCACGGTGGTGCCGCCGTTGCTCCCGGCGGTTCCGCCGCTGAAGTACCGAGCGCCCCCGAACACGGCGAAGAACAGGATAGCGCCGACGATGAGCAGCGCCAGGATGATCGCCAGGGCTGCTCCTGCGCCGCCGCGATCGTTCGTCACAACCACCGGGGTGCCGGTCGTCGTGGTGGTCTCGCGGTCGATGATCTCAGGCATCCGTCTTGCCTCTCTCCTAAGATTGGAAGCTGTGCCTTCCAGCCACCGCCGACCAGTAACGCAACTGGTGTGCCACAGTGGGCTCCAATGCAAAATGCCAGCACACCGATCGTCGTGTCGGGTACACCAGACGAGGTGAAGCACCAGCGTCGAGAGTCGGGGGCGTCGGGTGGGGAGAATTGTCGTCCTGTTTCTTGTGCTGATCGTCCTCGGCCTGTACCTTGGCTTCCAGCTCTCCGGGGCAGCGGGGCCACGCGGACGGGCCACCAGCACGCCGGGGCGTGGGAGCGCCTCCGCCCCGGCCACGGAGGCGCCCGCCTCCGTGCCAGTTCCCAGTTTGGATGCGCAGGTGGCGGCCGCGGCGACGCGAGTGGCAAACCACCAGCCGTTTACGGTGGTCGTCACGGAGGCCGAGGCCAACGCGCGGCTCGCCGACGCCGGCCCGACGCTGGGGCGGGTGGAGACGGTCCTTGGGACAGCCGAGGTGCGCGATCCGCGAGTCCGCTTCACCCCAGGCGAGGCGCTGCTGGAGAGCCGCGCCGCGATGGGAGCGATCGAAGCACCGTTGCGAGCCTCCTTTGGGGTGTCGGTGTCACCCCAGGGCCGCGCGGTGCTCTCGCTCCGCTCGGCGGACCTCGGCGGGGTGCCGCTGCCGAGACCGGCGCAGCAGCAGATCGAGCAGGCGGCACAGGCCGCCGTGGAGCAGGCGCTGGGTGATCTCCCGGCACAGCTCACCAGGATCGACGTCCAGTCCGGCCGCCTGGTCGCCACCGGCCAGGGGTAGGCGCGCCGAGGATGGTGGTTGGCGGAGGCAGCGCGCGCTATCCTGCTGGTAACACGCCCACTCTGTTCGACGGAGCGAACCATGGAGCGGGACAGCGAGGAGGACCTGGAAGAGGACCTGCCGGCGGCGCGGCGGGCGCGGCTCCGGGCGACCCGGCGGGAGCGGAAGCTCGGCGCCAGCCGGATGCGGGTGAGCGGCAAGGGGGTTTTCCTGATTCAGCGCTTGCGGGAGGAGCGGGCCGAACGTGCTCGAGCTCGGCTTGGCCAGATGAGGCGGCCGAAGCGATGAGCCAGATCGCTCCGCTTGATGCCCTGCAAGGGATGCTCGAGCACTTCGCGCAGCGGATCGAGGGCGCTGAGCTCGAGGTAGTGCCGCGGCCGTTCGGGTATAGCCTCTACGCGCGCTGGGAGAGCCGGGGGGTGAAGCGCGCGCTCGAGCTCCAGCTCGCCACTCAGGAACCGGCCGGGGTCGACGTCTGGGCGACGGCGTCCAAAGCGCGGAAGGATCGCTCCCTGAAGATCGCCTCGCTCCCCGCCGATCCTGCGCCAGAGGCTCTGGAGGCGGCGCTGGCCGAGGCGTTCGCCTGGGTCGAACTCTGGAAGGTGCAGGACTTTTTCGTATAGCGGGAGGAAGGCCGGGCGGAACGCGTTGCCTGCTGGGGCAGCGGCAGGAGCGCTCGGCCGGGGTGACCGCCGTGAGGCAGCGCATGCCTGCCACGTCGAACCACATTCATGCCGCGCTTCCGCCGGCTCCCGGCTGGCGGCGCTACCGGGCAGCGCTCTCAGGGGCGCTGGCTGTAGTGGCGCTCACCGCGATCGTCTGGACGCTTGGCCCAAGCGCGATCCCCGTCGGCGATCTGCCGCGCGCGCCGGGGCCTGTAGCGACGCCAGTTGTCACGCAGGAGGTGAACGACGGGATGCAGCCGGTTCGGACACAGGTCCTGCAGCCGCCGCTGCCGCTGGCCCTGCGCTCGACCACGGAGCCCTACGTCACCGCCTACCTGTTCGCCTTCCAGCCGTCCATGCGCCGCTGGTCGGCCCGGGTCTTCGCCCGGCCGGGCGATCTCCTGACCCTCTACCTGGAGGCGCACAACTGGTCCAACGACCTTGTCGCACAGGGCGTCACGGTCCGACTCGACGTCGATTCCGCGCCGCGGACGCTGCAGACGGTGCGGGGGCACGTGGTCTACTTCGTCAACGGGCTGCCTCGGGAGGCCACCGCCGACCTCACCGTCACTGCGCTGCGACCGATCAGCCTGCGGCCGCGGCCGGGATCGACCCGGGTCTGGTGGGATCCAGATGCCAATCTCCGCCTCGACTGGAACAAGGGGATGCTCACGGACACCTGGTTGCACGGCCAGTGGGTGACGCTGGGCGACATGCGCGGCGGGCTCGAGACAGTGCTGCAGATTCAGACCCGCGTCGCCGTGCTCGCGGGAACCTGATCGGCCCGATGCTCAGGGGTCGCCCGCCGAACGCTGCTGCAGCAGCATCTCCAGCAGCCGCGTCTCGATCGTCTGCTCGGCGCTGAGGTGGCGCACGGACAGGACCGACTGCGCGACGGCTGCGAGCGCGGCGGTGGGCGCCAGCCCCACCAGCTCGCTCTCCAGCACTCGCACGCCACGCTGCTCCGCTGCCTCCCGCACCGCCTGAAACAGCACCCCCAGCGGGGTGACCCGAAAATCCAGCAGGTTCATCGACACCTGGACGACGTTCGGGTCGGGGGTGCGCATCCCCAGCGCCTGCACCGCCGGAAGCCCGCCGCTGGAGGTCCGCACCGCGCGGGCGATGGCGCGGGCGACGCCGAGGTCCGAGGTGGCGAGATTGACGTTGAAGGCGATCAGGAAGGGGCGCGCGCCGACCGCAGTGGCGCCAGCGGGGCCGAGCCGGGCTGGGCCGAAGTCGGGCGCATAGGTTGGGTCGCTGGCGATCAGCGCCTGTAGCCCCTCGAACTGGGGCCGGCGGATGTTGGGCAGCAGCCGCCGTTCGGGCCGGGTGGCGGCCTCACCGTACAGGTACACCGGCAGGCCCAGCTCCTGGCCCAGCCGGGCTCCCAGCCGCCGCGCCAGCGCCACGCAGTCGGCCATCGGCGTGTCGCCCAGCGGCACGAACGGGACGACGTCCGCGGCGCCAATACGCGGGTGCTCGCCCCGGTGCTGGCGCAGGTCGATACGTTCCACGGCCGCGCGGACGCAGCGAAACGCCGCCTCCAGCACCGCCTCGGCCTCTCCGGCCAGGGTGAGCACGCTCCGGTTGTGCGCGCTATCCTGGTGGACGTCGAGCACCGCCACCCCTGGCGGGCTCTCGGCCGCGGCCCGGATCGCCGCGATTACCTCTGGCCGCCGGCCTTCGCTGATGTTGGGAACGCATTCGACCAGTTGCATCTGTCCTCTCGCTGGCCGCCTGACGCCTGCACGGTGGCCAACTGAAGTATGCTCAGTGAAGCGCCGGCTGTGGAGTGGGAGATGGACCGCTCGCTGACTACGCTTCGGCTGGATGAGTTTCTCGTCGCGCTCGCTTCGGGCGAGCCAACCCCGGGCGGCGGCGCGGCGGCGGCGCTCGCCGGCGCCCTGGCGGCGGCACTGGTCGCGATGACCTGCCACCTCACGCTCGGCCGGCCGAAGTTCGCGGCGGTCGAACCCGATGTGCAGCGGCTGCTCCAGGCAGCCGAGGCCGCTCGGAGCCGGTTGCAGGCAGCGATCGACGCGGACGCAGCCGCCTTCCGCACGGTGATCGAAGCGACCCGTCTGCCCAGGGCCGACGCGGCGGCAGCGCAGGCCCGCACGGCCGCGATCCAAGCCGCGCTCCGAGCCGCGGCGCAGCCGCCGCTCGCGGTTGCCCAGGACTGCGCCGCGGTGCTCGATCTGGGTCAGCAGGCGGTAGAGCTCGTCAACCCGAGCGCCATCAGCGATATCGCCGTCGCGGCGACACTGGCCGTGGCGGCGCTGGAGGGTGCCGCCGAAAACGTGGAGGTCAATCTGGCGCTGATCCACGACGCTGACTACGTCGCCGCGACGCGGCGGCAGCTCGAGCAGATGCGCGCTGGACGGTTCGAACAGGCGGAGGCGGTTCGGCGCCGCGCTCACCAGCGCCTGGCGTGAACGATCAGCGCGCACGACTCACTATTGGCTGAGGCGCTGGTACGCTGCCTGCTACACTGGCCTCGCGAGCTGCTTCCTGGAGGCGCACGCCGTCTGGCAACGCCGCCGTTGTCCTGAGCCGCCGACGCGCTCGCGTGCGCCGGCTCGAGGGGTATGTTTTCCAGAGCCCGTTTGGTCCGTCTCCTTGGCGTCGCACTGCTGGTCGCCGTGATCAGCGGCGCTGGCATCGTTGTCGGGCTCCGTCTCAGCGCAACGGAGCTGCTGCCAGCAGCGGAAGCGCCACCCGCATCAGCGCTCGTCCCGGTACTCCAGGCCCCTCCCCCACCCCTGCCCACGTCCACGCCCAGCGCTCGGGCCAGCGCGGCGAAAAGCGCCCCGCCCCCGGCCGACGAACGACCGCGCCCCCCAGTCCCAACGCCCGCCCCGACGATCTCCACAAGCGCTCCGCCGCGGGCTCCGGCGCTGCCCACCTGGCAGGGGGCGCGGCAGATGAACCTACTGCTGGTCGGGCTGGACCGCCGGCCGGATGAGCAGATCGGCCGCACCGACACCATTATCCTGGCCCGGATTGACCTCGATCATCACACCGCCGGGGTGCTCTCCATCCCGCGCGACCTGGTCGTCGACATCCCTGGTTTCGGCCGCGACCGCGTCAATAGCGCCTATGTATACGGGGAGCTCTATACCAAGGCGGGCGGGATGGAGACGCTGAAAGCGACCATCCTGCGCAACTTCCAGGTGCCCATTGACCACTACGCCGTCATCGACTTCTCCTGCTTCCGTGGCATCGTCGACGGCGTGGGCGGGGTTGCCGTGGACGTCCCCACCCACCTGATCGACCGGGCCTATCCTACCGACGATTACGGCTACAAGACGGTGGAATTCTTCCCCGGCTGGCAGGTGCTAGACGGCGAGCGGGCGCTCGAATACGCGCGCACGCGCCACGCGGACAACGACTTCAATCGGATGCGCCGGCAGCAGCAGATCATCCTCGCGCTACGCGAGCGGCTGCTGCGCCCAGCGGCGCTGACTGCGGTCCCCAGCATCATCCGCGCCTGCTGGGGCTCCCGCAGCGACCTGAGCGTGGCCGACATCATTGCGCTGGGTATGGCCGCGCGCCAGATTGACGTCCAGCACATCAACACCGTCGTGCTGGACGAGCGCGTGGCGCGCCCGTTCGTCACCGCGCAGGGTGCCGACGTGCTGCTGCCGGACTGGCCCGGGATCCGCACTCGCGTCGCGCAGGTGTTCCCGCCGCTGACCAGCGCCCGCGCCGCCTCGCCCTAGCCCGGCGGCTCCTAGCCGCCCTCCCCTGTCCCCCTCACCCGCCCTTGGGCCAGGAGGCGCGCCGCGCCGGAGGGACTGGCCCCTGGGCTGGCAGGCTAGCGGGAAGGGACCGCCGGGGGTGCGGAGGGCGAGCGCGCGCTGTCCCGAGCAGTCGTGTCGAATACCACGCACGCCTCGTCCGTGCACGGCTCTGCGCCAGCCGGGCCGGCGCGCTCGAGTTGAATGGTCGAGTGGCTGATCCCAAAGTCTCGCTCCAGCACCCCTCGGAGCGCCGCGAGCACCTGGTTCGCGTCGCTCGGCTGGACAAGGACGGCGTGGCCGCTCATCGCGACGAACCCCGAGGTGATCGTCCAGACGTGCAGATCGTGGATGCGGGCGACACCGGGCACGCGGCTCAACGCCCGCTCCAGCTCGCGGAGCTCGATGTGCGCCGGGGTCGCCTCAAGCAGCACCTGCACCGTCGCCTGGAGCAGGTGGAGCGTGCGCGGAATCATGAACAGCGCCAGCGCCACGCTGAACAGTGTGTCCACGCTCTCCCAGCCCGTCAGGTAAATCGCTACCGCGGCGACGACGACCGCCAGCGAGCCCAGCGCGTCGGCGCCTACCTCCAGGCTGGCGGCCTGGAGGGTCAGGCTGTGCTCTCCGGCGCCGTGCAGCAGCTTCAGACTGGTCAGGTTCGCCGCCAGCGCGAGCAGCGCCAGCGCCAGCATTGGCGCTGAGGCGACCTCACGGGGGTGCCCCAGACGGCGCCACGCCTCCAGCAGGATAAACGCGGCCACCCCCAGCAGCAGCAGCCCGTTCGCCAGCGCAGCCAGAATCTCCAGCCGGTAGTAACCGAATGTGTTGCGGGGCGAGGCTGGGCGCCGGGCGAACCAGATCGCCAGCAGCGCCAGCGACAGCCCGGCGACGTCCGCCAGCACGTGCCCGGCGTCGGCGAGCAGCGCCAGGCTGCCCGTGAGCACCCCGCCGAGCGCTTCCAGGAGCAGGATGGCGGCGCTCAGCGCCAGGGCCAGGCTCAGGCGCCCGCTGTGCCGTCCGGCGGCGCTCTGATAGCTAGCCATGGGCGCCTGCCGAGATGAAAGGATGGGCAACGATCGACTCCACATTCGAATGATAGGCAACGACCGGGGGCGCGTGGGAAGATTGCCCCCCGGTGGACCAGGCGCGGGGGCCGCGCCGCGGGCTGATACAATCCTCGTATGTCGCACCAGCCCAGGCACCGTCCCCCCAGCGCCGCGCCCGGCGCGACAGTCGCCCCCGACGCCGAAGCGCCTGCCGCGGCGCTGCTCGCGGCCGCGAGCGGCTCGGGTGAAGCGCTGCCGGCCGCAGTTCAGGATGTCGTCGCCCGGGATCAGCCCACGCTGCTTGCGGTGATCGCTGCTCTGGGTCGGCAGCCGAATGTGGCGGCGGCGAAGGCGCTCCAGGCGCTCGAAGAGGCGCCGGGGATCTCGAAAGAGGCGCGGAAGGCGGCCCGCCGCGAGCTGCACCGGCTGCGTAGCGCCGGAATCCGCCTTGAAGCGCCGGCGGTGGTCGCCCGGGTCACCGCCCCGCCAACCCCCGCGCAGGTGGTGGAAGCGTGGGCCACGCCCTACGACGGCAGCGGCTCGCGGGCGCTCTGGCTGTTCATCGAGCATCCCTGGCGCGGCGGGGCGCTGCTGGCGCTCGTGCTCAATGACCAGAAGGGCATCATCGCGGTGGACAGCGGCGGCGTGAACCGCCGGCGCTTCCGGCAGCTACTGGAGCAGGCCCGAGCCGATACCCCGGACCAGCCCTGGGTGCCGCTTCCGCCCGACTATGCGCGCTTCCTGGTACACGAAGCGCTGGCGCTCAACAGCTTCAGCGGAACGCCCGTGCCTGCCGGGCTGGAGCCGTTCCGCGAGGCCCTGCGCCCGCCGGAGCAGCCTTATGAGCGGGCACTGGTCTATGAGCAGATCAGCCCGCTCGAGGCGCGCTTCGACCCGCGGGCGCTGGCGGAGTCGCCGGCGCTATTCGAGCGACCCGAGGTGCGCTCCTGGTTCTTCCCGCCCAGCCAGGTGGCGCCGTACCTCGACGAGCTCGAGCAGCTCCGGTCCAGCCGGGTGCTGCTGCCGGGGGCGAGCCGAGAGGAGCGGGAGGTCGGCATCTTCCGGCGGGCAGTGCAGGAACTGTTCACCCCGCAGGTACGCCACGCGCTCAAGCGCCGCCTGGAAGAGACGGCCTACATCCTGGCCTACCAGCAGCAGCTCGTCGATGCACGCCGCGCGCTCGCCGCTGCGCTCTCCCTGCAAGACGAGGCCGCCGCGCCGCCACCGACCTCGTCGCTCCTGCTCCCGTTCTCTCAGGCGGCGTCCATCACCAGCAATCCGTTCGCCACTGCGCTGGTCGGCCGCAGCCTGGAGCGCGCCGCCGTGCTGCGCGCGAAGTCACCAACCGAGGGCGAGGCGGCCTCAGAGACGCTCTGGCTACCGGGCGAGGAGACCGGGCTGGACGAGGTGGAGCCCTGGCTACCAGAATGAGAAGGGCGTCCCGATGGCCTGCGCTCGTGCCCGCTCGTAGGCCAGCCGGGCAGTGACTGCGTCCTCGAACGCCGCCCCGACCGATTCGAACAGAGTGATATCGTCCGCCGAGCGCCGGCCCGGCTTCACTCCAAGCAGGATCTCGCCCAGCTCGGCCTGGAGGTGCTCCGGCCCGACCGCGCCCTCGGCGATGGCGAGCAGCAGATCGCCTGCCTCGGCCCGGACCCCGGCGTGGGTGTCGGCCACCAGGATCGCGCGCGCCACCAGCCTCCCATCGACCTCGCGCGTCGTCGGGGTGAAGGCGCCCACCGCGTTTACATGGGTGCCGGGGCGCACCAGGCGCCCGTCGAACAGGGGCTCCAGCGCGGTGGTGGCGGTGACGATCACGTCCGCCTGCGCCGCCACCTCGTCGGCCGAGGCCGCCACCCGAAGGTCGAGCGGGACATCGGCACGCAGGCGCTCGACGAAGCGCTGCGCGGCCTCCGTGGTGCGGCCCTTGACCAGCGCCCGGTGGAACGCGCGGACGACGGGCAGCACCCGCAGGTGGAACTCGGCCAGTGTGCCGGTTCCGAAGATGCCCAGCACCTCGCTGTCTGACCGGGCGAGGACGCGGGTGGCCACTGCGGAGGCGGCAGCAGTGCGAATGGCGGTCAGGTAGGTGCCGTCCATCGCCGCGAGCGGCAGCCCGGTGTCAGGGTCGCTGAGCAGGTAGACCGAGGGCACGGTGGGCAGGCCGCGCGCCGCGTTGCCACGGTAGACCGCCGCCAGCTTGGTTCCTAGCGCCGCCGGCTCGCGCACCGCGCACGGCATCACCAGCAGGACGTCGTGGCGGTCGGGGAGCTCGAGCTGGATGCGGACTGGAGTGACCGTGTCGCCGCGGCTGTAGGCGCGAAAGCCCTGCTCAACCGCCTGGATCACCGAGGCTGGGTCGAGCAGGCGGCTCAGGTCCTGCCGCGACAGCAACAGCGTGGCCCTCACGCCCGGCCCCCGGCGCGGGCCAACGTCTCCCGGGCCCGCTCCACCATCGGAACGTCGATCAGCTTGCCGTCGAGCTGAATGGCGCCCAGCCCTCGCGTCACCGCCTGCTCGTAGGCGTCGACGACCCGCTGGGCCCACTGTACCTCCGCCTCAGAGGGCCGGTAGGCGGCGTGGACGATCTCGATCTGGCTGGGGTGGATGACCTGCTTGCCCGTGTAGCCGAGCTGCCGGCCCTGGCGCGCCTCGCGCCGCAGGCCCTCCGTGTCGGCGATGTCCGTCCACGGCGTATCGAACGCCTGCAGCCCCATGCTCCGGGCGGCGAGCGCGACGTGGGCGCGCGGATAGAGCGTCTCAATCCCCTCGGGGCTGCGCTCTACCCCCAGGTCGCGGCTGAAGTCCTCGGCGCCAAACGCCAGGCCGAGCAGCCGCGGCTCGGCCGCCGCGATCGCGATGGCGTTCAGCGCCCCGCGCACCGTTTCCAGGATCGCCACCAGGCAGATGCGGCCCTGCTCGAGGCCAGCTACCGGCTCGATCTCGTCCAGCCACTCCGCGACCAGCCGCACGTCGGCGCTGGAATCCACCTTCGGCACCACCAGACCATCCAGCTCGGTGCACGCCACTGCCTCCAGGTCGGCGCGCGCCAGCCCACTCGTCGTCGGGTTGATGCGGACGAACGTCGCGAGCCGCGTCCGGTCCAGCGCCGCGAGCGCCGCGCGGACCATCTGCCGCGCGACAGGCTTCTCGGCCATCGGAACCGAGTCTTCCAGGTCGAAGATCACCCCATCTGGGCGCAGCTCGCCCAGCTTCGCAAAGAAGCGTTCCCGGTTCCCGGGCACGTACAGCAGTGATCGAAGCGCGGTCAGACGGGACACAGCACCTCCCTGACAGGAGGTGATCATCGCACGTTCCCGCAGTGCGCGCTAGTAGTGGGGGCAGCTTTCGGGAACGGGATCAGTCTCTTGGAGGCGGCTATTGGGACGCACCCCCGCTACGCGGCCCGCCGGAGCGCGCACGAACTGGCTGGTCAGCGCAAGCGTGCCGGCACGATCATCATCGGCCGCAGCACCGGCGTAAGCACCCCGTGGCCGGAGAACGCCCCCCGTCGCAGCAGCACCAGGCCAAGACCGAGCACGAGCTCGATGCTCACCGCCATCAAGACGAACTGGGCGGTGGTGACGAAGGCAGCCCACACGGCCGGGTCCGTCAGCAGCGTGCCCTCGTTGCCGAGGCCGATCCAGACCGGCGGCGCGGGCTTGATGGCCGAGAAGCGGGTGAAGCTGAGTGCCAGTGCCCACAGTAGCGGGAAGACGAAGACGAATCCGAGCAGCGCCAGTGTCGGCAAGGTGAACAGGAACGCTAGTCAGCCGTCGCTCGGGTTCCAGCTCCGCACCGTGGCCGGCAGTGCCTCTGCCAGCGGCTCCCACCGCGCCGGCCGCGACCGTACCGTGTCCGCCATCGCCCGCTTCTCTATGCCCCTCTGTCCAGCATAACGGTTGGCCGCGCCTCGGTGTTCAGGTCGAGGCGCAGCCGCTGGGCAGGGAGACAGGCTGCCTCGCCGTGGCCGGCGCGTTGCGAGCAGGAGCGAGCGCATCCCACAACGAAGCGCGCAGGAGAGGCGGGGATACTTCGAGTCCGTGGCTCCTGGTAGGGACCCTGTTCGGCGTGTGGTAGAATCGGCGTCCGGGCCGAGCGCCTGTTCACTCTGACACCGCACAGGAGGCACGAACGCGTGGACGCCCGTGCCTTCTCGGTGGTACTGACCATGGTGCCGGGGATCGGCCCGGCGGCATTCCGCCGCCTGCTGGAGCAGTTCGGCGAGGCGGAGGCGGCCTGGCGCGCCCGTCCCGCGGAGCTGGCCAGTGTCGGGCTGGAGCGCAAGACGCTCGAGGCGCTGCTCCTGCTGCGCGAGCGGCTGGACCCGGAGCGGGAGTGGGAGCGACTGCAGGCGCTCGGCCTCCAGGTGCTGGCGCTTGACGATCCCGAGTACCCGGCGGCGCTGCGGGAAATAGCGGACCCGCCTCCACTGTTGTTTGTCAAGGGAACGCTCGAGCCGGTGGATCGCTGGTCAGTGGCGATCGTCGGCACCCGGCGGGCCACCGCCTACGGCCGCCAGGCAACGGAGCGCCTCGCGGCAGACCTGGCGGCGGCGGGCGTGACCGTGGTGAGCGGGCTGGCGCGCGGGATCGACACCTACGCGCACCGGGCCGCGCTCCAGGCCGGGGGGCGCACCATCGCGGTGCTGGGCAACGGGCTGGACACGGTCTACCCGCCCGAGAATCGGGCGCTGGCGGCGGAGATCGCCGCGCAGGGCGCGCTGGTGACGGAGTTTCCACTGGGGGTTCGGCCCGACGCGGTCAACTTCCCCCGGCGGAACCGTATTGTGGCGGGCCTGTGCGTCGGGACGCTCGTGGTGGAGGCGGGCGAGACCAGCGGGGCGCTGATCACTGCGGACTTCGCGCTGGAGCAAGGTCGCGACGTCTTCGCCGTGCCCGGGAGCATCTTCAGCCAGGCGAGCGCGGGCTGCCACCAGCTCATCCGCGATGGCGCTCGGCCGGTGACCTGCGCCCAGGACGTCCTGGAAGAGCTGAATATGATGCAGGCGGTCCAGCAGCAGGAGGTTGCCCGGGCCGTCCCGACCGATCCAATTGAAGAAGAGCTGCTGCGGCACCTGTCGCTGGAGCCGCAGCACATCGATCTGCTCAGCCGCTCGGTGGCGCTTCCGATGGCCACCATTTCGAGTACCCTAACAGTGATGGAGCTGAAGGGACTCGTCCGCCACGTGGGCGGCATGCAGTACGTACGAGGTAGGGCCTAGTGGCCAGCAACAATCTGGTAATTGTCGAGTCTGCTGCGAAGGCGCGGACTATCGAGAAGTTCCTCGGGCCGGAGTACGTCGTCCAGGCCTCGCTGGGGCACGTACGCGACCTGCCCGAGTCCAAGCTGGGGGTGGATGTCGCGCACGATTTCCAACCCGAGTACGTCATCCCCAAGGCCAAGAGCGAGATCGTCAGCCGGCTGAAGGAGCAGGCCAGAAAGGCCCAGGCGGTGTACCTGGCGACTGACCCGGACCGCGAGGGCGAGGCGATCGCCTGGCACCTGGTCAACGCGCTCAATCCCGGCAGCAAGCCGGTGCGCCGAATCGAGTTCCACGAGGTGACGCGTGGCGCGGTTCAGCATGCCATCCGCCACCCGCGCGACATCGACATGCGACTGGTGGATGCGCAGCAGGCGCGTCGGGTGCTGGACCGGCTGGTGGGCTATCCGCTGAGCCAGTTGCTCTGGCAGAAAGTGCGCCGGGGGCTGTCCGCCGGCCGGGTGCAGTCCGTCGCGGTACGGCTGGTGGTAGACCGCGAGCGGGAGATCCGGGCGTTCGTGCCGGAGGAGTACTGGACGCTTGAGGCAGACCTGGCCAAGAAGGGGCTGCCGCGCCGGGCGAAGAACGGCACCTTCCGGGCACTGCTGGTGGAGCGAGCCGGCGAAAAGATCGCCCTCAAGACCGGCGCGGAGACGCAGGCGGTTATCGACGACCTGGCCGGCGCTCGCTACGCTGTATCCGACATCCGCAAGCGCGAGCAGCAGCGCCACCCCACCGCGCCGTTTACCACCAGCACGCTCCAGCAGGAGGCGGCGCGGAAGCTGAGCTTCACCGCTAAGCGGACTATGGCCGTGGCGCAGGGCCTGTACGAAGGGGTAGACCTCGGCGGAGGCGAGCGGGTCGGCCTGATCACCTACATGCGCACCGACTCAACCAACATCGCCGAGAGCGCGCTCCAGGAGGCGCGCCAGCTCATCGCCGAGCGCTTCGGGCCGGAGCTGCTCCCGCCCACGGCGCGGGTGTACAAGACCCGCAGCCGGCTGGCGCAGGAGGCGCACGAAGCGATTCGGCCAACGTCGGTGTTCCGTGTTCCGGAGGCGCTGCGGGGGCATCTGACGCCGGAGCAGCACCGGCTGTACGAGCTGATCTGGAAGCGGTTCGTGGCCAGCCAGATGATTTCCGCGGTCTTCGACGTCACCACCGTGGAGGTCAGCGCCAGCCAGGCCGGCCATCCCACGTACCTGTTCCGCGCCAGTGGCTCGCAGCTCCGGGTCCCCGGCTTCCTGAGCCTGTACATGGAGGGGCGCGACGACGGCGAGGTGACCGACGAGGGCAAGCAGCCGCTGCCCGAGCTGTCGATCGGCGAGGAACTGGACCTGCGGGCGCTGCTGCCGGAGCAGCACTTCACCCAGCCGCCGCCGCGCTACTCCGAGGCGACGCTGGTGAAGGCGCTGGAGGAGCGCGGCATCGGCCGGCCGAGCACCTACGCGCCAACGCTATCGACTATTGAGGAGCGCGGCTACGTCCAGAAGGTGGACAAGAAGTTCCAGCCGACGGACCTTGGCGAGCTGGTGACCGACCTGCTGGTGCAGAACTTCCCGGACATCGTCGATGTCGACTTCACCGCCAGCATGGAGGAGAAGCTCGACGACATCGCCAAGGGGGAGCGCCCCTGGGTACCGGTGGTCCGCGACTTCTACGACCCGTTCCGACAGGAGCTCGACCGGGCCGGCCGGGAGATTCCGCACGTCAACGAGGCGGCTGAGATCACCGATGAGCGGTGCGAGAAGTGCGGCCGGCCAATGGCGATCAAGCTCGGCCGCTTCGGAAGGTTCCTGGCCTGCACCGGCTATCCAGAGTGCAAGGCCACCCGGCCGCTGAAGGGCGAGGAGACGCCCGATGAGCCGACCGATCTCCTCTGTGAGGTCTGCGGTCGGCCGATGGTGATCAAGACAGGGCGGTATGGTCGCTTCATCGCCTGTAGCGGCTATCCGGAGTGCAAAACCACCCGCCCGATCCCGGTGGCCGGCGTGCTCTGTCCGAAGTGTGGCAAGGAGATCGCCGAGCGCCGTTCCCGGCGAGGGACGGTGTTCTACGGCTGCACCGGGTACCCGGAGTGCGACTGGGTCTCCTGGCAGCGCCCGGTGCCGGACAAGTGCCCAGTGTGCGGGGGGCTCCAGGTGCAGGCGGCGCGGGGCCAGGTGCGCTGCCTGACCTGCAACCCGCCGCGCCCGCGCCGAGCGGCCTCCGAAGCAGGCGACGGTGCGGCCGCCACGCCGGCGGCGCCAACACGCCGGGCCGCGACGAAGGCGGAAGCCGCGCCGGCCAGCGGCACACCGGAATGGGGCCGGGCCGGGCCGGGGCAGCGCCGGGCCAGTGCGAATGGCCGCAACAGCAACGGTGCTGGTCGCCGCGCCGCCGCGAAGGCCGCCGCGCCGCTCGTCGTCGGCAAGACGCGGGCTGCGTCCTCCCGGCGGAAGCGGGCATCATAAAGCCACCCGGCGCGCCCGCTTGCAGCGCGCCTGGCCGCACCCCGTGAGGTTTGCTCTATGACGGTGTACCAGGCTAGACTCGCCCGCCTGCGTGCTGGCCTCGAACGGCTCGGCGCGCAGGCCATCCTTGTCTCACAACCGGAGTCGCGCCAGTATCTCAGCGGCTACACCGGGCACGACCTGCCGCCGCGTGATCCGGCCGGCTATCTCTACATCACCGCCAATGCCGCCTACCTGCTCACCGATGGCCGTACTGCCGAGATGGCGCGGGCCGAGGCGCCCGACTACGAGGTGATCGTCTACCCGAACGTCGAGCTCTCGATGGACGCGGTGGCGGACCTCACCCGCAAGCTCGGCGTCCGCCGGGTCGCCTTCGAGAACATCCACCTGCCATACCTGATCTGGGAGCGGCTCTGCAGCCGCCTGGAGGGCGCGGCGGAGGTAGTGGCGGCGAACGAGCTGATCGACGAGCTCCGCATCTCGAAGGACGCCGCGGAGCTCCGCGAGCTGGAAGCCGCGGTAGCCGTGCTCGACGACTGCTTCCGCCACCTGACCTGGAACGTGCTCCGGCCCGGGCTGACGGAGCGCCAGATCGCCTGGGAGGTCGAGTCGTACCTCAAGCAGCACGGCTCGGAGCCGTCATTCCCCTCGATCATCGCCAGCGGCCCGAACGCGGCGATCCCGCATGCGCCGCTGACCGACCGCGAGATTCGCCCGGGCGAGCCGCTGACGATCGACATCGGCGCCAGGGTGAACGGGTACTGCTCCGACATGACCCGCACCATCTGCCTTGGCGAGCCGTCAGAGCGGCTGCGAGAGCTGCACGCGCTGGTCCTGCGGGCGCAGGAGACAGCCGAGCGGGAGATCCGGCCGGGGATGACCGGCCGCGAGGCGGACCAGATCGCCCGCGAGGTGATTCGGCAGGCGGGCTACGGCGACCAGTTCACCCACGGCACCGGGCATGGTATCGGGCTGGAGGTGCACGAGCCGCCGTGGTTGTCGCCCGCGCGTGGCTCGCACCGGCTCGGCCCCGGGATGGTCTTCAGCGTGGAGCCAGGCATCTACCTGCCCGGCTGGGGCGGGGTCAGAATCGAGGACCTTGTCGTGCTGGAAGCGAACGGCCCGCGGGTGCTGTCACAGTCGCCCAAGTCGTTGACCCTCTAAGGAAGGAAGCATGATCTCCACCGGTGAGCTCCGCAAGGGGGTGATCATCGATATCGATGGCGCCCTGTACAACGTCCTCGACTATCAGCACCTGAAGCTCGGGCGCGGCAGCGCCCAGGTGCGGATGAAGCTGCGCGATATCCGCTCCGGCGCTGTCGTCGAAAAGACGGTCCAGGCGGGGAGCAAGTTCCCGCGCATTCGGCTCGACACGCAAACCGTGCAGTTCCTGTACGCCGACGGCGACCTGTATCATTTCATGAACGTCGAGACGTACGACCAGTTTGCGCTCAACCGGGAGCAACTCGGTGACGCGGTGAACTACCTGAAGGAAGGGCTCCAGCTCGAGGTGCAGTTCTACCAGGACGAGCCGATCGGGGTAGAGCTGCCGATTACCGTGGATCTGCGGGTGACCCACACCGAGCCCGGCTTCAAGGGCGACACGGCGACAGGCGGAACCAAGCCGGCCACGCTGGAGACCGGGCTGACGGTGCAGGTGCCACTATTCGTGAACGTTGGCGACGTGATCCGGGTGGACACTCGCGACGGCAGCTACATTACCCGAGTCTAATCCGTGCCGAACCGCGATCTCGAACCCAGGCGTGCCGCTGAAGACCCGGAGGACCTCCTGCCCGCGGCGGACGTCCGCGCGCTGCTCGACCTGGTGGCCGGCACGGACGTGGAAGAGCTGGAGGTGGAGCATCACGGGGCCCGGGTGCTCATCCGGCGCGAGCCCACCCGAGCGGCGGCCGCGCCGCCACCAGTCGGGCAGGCCGCGCCCGAGGCGCGCGGCGTCGAGCCGGCGGACGATCCCTTCGCCGGCCTGGTCGTCGTCCGCTCGTCGCTCGTCGGCCTGTTCTTCCGTGGCAAAGAGCCGGGGGCAGAGGCGCTCGCCCGCGAGGGCGAGGCGGTGCGGCCAGGACAGCCGCTGGCGATCGTCGAAGCGCTCCGCGTCCCGCACCTCCTCGAGGCGCCGGTGGCGGGCACCCTGGAGCGGGTGCTGGTGCAGGACGGCCACGCGGTCGAGTACGGCCAGCCGATCCTGCTGCTCCGCCCGTCGACCTGACAACAGGCAAGCCTCTATCGCTGGCGCGGGGCGGCTCCGAGCAGGCACAATCGCACGCACGGCGGGGGCCCCGATGCGCGTCTACGAAGTCGCTCAGATCACCGGGTACATCAACGACCTGTTCCAGACGGACGAGGTGCTGAGCGACCTCTGGCTGCGCGGCGAGGTAGGCGACCTCTCCCGCGCTCCCAGCGGGCACCTCTACTTCAGCCTCCGCGGCGACGGCGCCCAGCTCCGCTGCATCCTGTTTCGCGGCCATCTCCCCCGCCTCGCAGCGCTGCCAGAAGCGGGCGACGCGGTGGTGCTGCACGGGGTGCTGAGCTTCTACGAGCCGCGCGGCTCCTGCGATCTGCTGGTGGACCAGGTGTATCCGGAAGGCATGGGCCTGGCCCGAATCCAGCTCGAGGCGCTCAAGCGGCAGCTCGAGGCGGAAGGGCTGTTCGATCCAAGCCGCAAGCGACCGCTGCCGGCCTTTCCGCGCGCCATCGGCGTGATCTCCTCCGATGGCGGGGCCGTCATCCACGACATCCTCACCGTGCTGGCCCGCCGCTACCCGCTGGCGGAGGTCATCTTCGCCCCGGCCTCGGTGCAGGGCGAGCAGGCGCCCCGCGAGATCGTCGACGCTCTCGCCCGGCTCAACCGCCACGCGGAGCAGGCCCACCTGGACCTGATCGTCGTCGCCCGGGGCGGCGGCTCCGAGGGCGATCTCTCCTGCTTCAACGACGAGCGGGTGGTGCGGGCGGCATTCGCCTCGCGTGTCCCGCTGGTCTCCGCCATCGGCCACGAGACGGATTACACCTTGCTGGACCTGGTGGCGGACCTGCGAGCGCCTACGCCCTCGGCGGCGGCGGAGCTGATCGCTCCCGACGTAGCGGTCCTGCGCCGGGAGATCGACCAGGCGGCTGAGTGGCTGGCCAGCGCGATGCGGGAGCGGCTGCGGCTGGACCGGATGGACCTGGAAGACGCGCGGGACCGGCTGATGCTCCGCTCACCGCTCGCCGAGGTGGCGCGGCTGCGAGGGCAGGTGTCGGACACACTGCGGCGCGCGCGGCAGGCGCTGCGGCATCGGTACGCGCTCGCCAGGCGAGACGTGCAAGCGGCCGGGGCGCAGCTCCAGGCGCTGAGCCCGGCGCAGACGATGCGGCGGGGCTATAGTCTGGTGTGCGCGGAGGACGGCACCCTGGTTCGATCGTGGCGGGCGGCCGCACCCGACGCGGAGCTGGTGATCCGGGTGATTGACGGGCAGGTGGGGGTTCGCGTGCGAACGGCCGAGGCGCGTTCCCTGCCGATGCCAGAACAGGAGCGCGATGGACGAGCAGCAGCTCACCTTTGAAGAGGCGTTTGCCGCGCTGCAGGAGATGGTCGCGCGGCTTGAGCAGGGGGGCCTCACCCTTGATGAGTCGCTGGCGAGCTTCGAGCGGGGCATCGCCCTGTATCACCTGTGTGAGCGAATGCTGGACCAGGCCGAGCTGCGGGTGACGCGCCTGGTCGAGGAGTCCGAGCCGGAGCCCGGTGAGCTGCCCGCCGACCGCTGAGTCCCGGGGCTACTCGATCCGCTGAGCCCGGACGATGATTCGGTCGAGATACTCCCGCGCGGCCGGGATATAGCGCCCGCCGCAGGTGATCAGCGTGAGCTGGTGGCCGGGGGCGTCGGGCAGGAAGATCTCCTCGAGCGGCGCGCTCTGGGCGTCGTACAGGCGCTTCCAGATAACCACGTAGCCCCATTCAGTACCTGAGGCATCGGTCAGATAGAACACGTCCCCGGGCACGGCCTGATCCAGCCGGCCGAAGACACGCAGCCGTCCGGCCCAGTTGACGTGGCCGGCCAGCACCACGTTGCCCTCCTGGCTCGCGTCGGCCCCCAGCGACCACCAGCCGATCGTGTCCGGGTCGCTCGGGGCGGCCATCGCCCCATCATCTGTCTGGCCGAGTGGGACGATCGGGGCGTCGATCCCCAGCCTGGGCTGGACCAGCCGCAGCGGGGTGCCGGGCGAGAGCGGGCTGTCCGACGGCTGCGCCGGGGCGCCGGCCTGCGCCAGCGCGCCCGACGCGGCGTATAGCCCGAGCGCGAGCGCGAAGAGAGCCGCTCGGACGGCGCTGCGAGCCAGGATGCGCGTGGTCGAGCCCCTCATGAAAATGCGCTGTTACAGGTCAGCGGCGGGGCTGACCGCCAGGACGGTGTCCAGGGGAAACATCATTACCCGGCCGCGCTGCTTCACCGTACCGATGAGGTACCAGGAATCCTCGTAGGGCAGCAACAGTTCCGGGTAGACGATCGGCTCCTGCAGCGGGGAGGCGAGATCACCGGGTGGGTAGTGCAGCTTCACCGCGGTATGCTGCAGCAGCGCGTCGGCAAGCGCGGCGAAGACCTGCTGGTGCCGCCCGGAACGGGGATCGTTGACCGCCTCGAGCGTCTTTTCGACGAGCCGGCGCAGGTGGGGCGGGAACAGCAGCGGCAGCTTGCTCAGCAGCGCCTGGACACGGTCGGCGGGTAGCGAACGATCGCGGGAGGCGCGGCGCAGCACCATCACCAGGAGCTGGGCCTCGGAGAGGTTGAAGCACTCGTCGCCCGGTGTCTGGTCGCCGGCGAAGCGGTAGCCCTGCCGGCGGACCAGCGGCAGGCGCATGCTGGTGCGGATGATGTTCAGGTCAGCCTGGACCTGGCGCTCGCTCAGGGAGAAGTGCCGGGCGAGGTCGGAGCGGCTCCGGCCGGGCTCGCGGGCGATGTGCTCGACGATCTGCCAGATACGGCGAAAGCGCTCGGCAACCAGTCGCTTCCGTTCCATCCGCGCGTGCCCCACACCCACCCGCTGGAGAGCGACGCCGGCCCGACAAGAAGACGACGACCGCCGGTGTGAACCGCCAAGCAGCGCTGGCAGGGACACCGGCGGTCAGCGGAGCCGAGCTCTGGTACGCGCGGCGGGATTCGAACCCACGGCCTCAGCCTCCGCAGGGCTGCGCTCTAATCCACTGAGCTACGCGCGCGTGGCTTTTGAAGTCTACACAACGCGGGCCAGTGGAGCAAGGCCGCGTTCCACCTGGGATGGGCTCTATTGGAAGGTGTCGGGCTGTGCAGGCCGCGTTCAGAGCACCGGTACCAGGCGCCGCGGACTCCTACGCCCGGGACGGCTCAAAGGCCCCTCTCAACATCTCGACCAGCAATTGCCCTTGCGGCCGCGGCGCGGGTGTGCTATGCTGTGCCTGGCAGATCTGAGCGGTCTGCCCCCGATCCTTCGATAAGGAGGGGGTCTGCGCTATGCTCAAGAAGCCGAATCTAGCCTTCCTGGTGAGGTTCCAGGTTGACAGATAGGCCCCGGACCCACATGGGGGACGGGGCGGCTCAACGCTCCTGAGCCATCCAGAAATCCCGCAGAACGGGGAGTGTGGCTTCAGTGAAGCCGGGTGGCGCTTCAGGAGTTCTCCTTTCGAAGATCGTGCAGGCTTCCGGGACCGAGGGAATTTCCCTCGGTCCTGTGTTTTCCCTCTAGATCAGCGAGCGCGACTGCCCGCCATCGACGTTCAGGCACGCCCCGACGATCAGGCTCGCCGCCTCGGACACCAGGAAGGCGACCACGCGACCAATCTCCTCCGGCCGGCCAAAGCGCCCCAGCGGAAGCTCTCGCTGGATGAACCGCTCGATCCACTCCGGGTCTGCCTGTTGCCGCCGCTCCCAGCTCCCCCCCGGGAACAGGATCGACCCGGGGGCAACGGAGTTGACGCGGATGCCGTAAGGCGCGAGCTCCAACGCCAGCGACTTCGCCAGCCCGATCTCCGCCGCCTTCGCGGCTACGTACGTGGGCCGGTTGATCAGCGGGCTGGCCGATTCCCGACCGTAGATCGACACGATGTTGACGATGGCGCCGCTCCCCCGGGCCTTCATGTGGGGCACGACAAGCTGGCAGGCGCGAACGGCGGGGAGCAGATTCCAGTCTAGCGCCCGCTCCCAGTCCGCTTCGCTGGTCTGCTCGAAGGAGGTGCCGGTTGCGCCGCCGACGTTGTTGACCAGGATGTCGATCTGGCCGAACGCCTCCAGGGTGCGCTCGACGACCTGGCGGAGGCCCTCGCTCGTGGTGAGATCGGCCGCGACGGCGATGGCGTCGACGCCGAGCGCCTGAACCTCTGCCAGTGTCTGCTCCAGGGCCTCCCGGCCCCGCGCGCTGAGGCAGACCCGGCTGCCTTCCCGTGCCAGCTCCAGTGCGATGGCGCGGCCCAGCCCCCGGCTCGACCCCGTGACGAGCGCGGCTTTGCCCCGCAAGCCCAGGTCCATACCTCGCTCCTCCCGTCCCTCATGTGGGGCGTCGCGCGGGCGGCCACGCCGCTAGGCGTTCGGTCCGTAGGGCGTGCCCTTCAGGATGCTCGACTCAATCCGTGCCAGCAGCGGACCATCGCGCTCGCTCTCCTCCCGCGCGGCGATCCACTCCGGGTCGTTGCTGAAGCTGTCCCATGCCCGCTGGCGATGCCCCAGGTCTTCGTAACCGAGGATGTACACGAGCGAAGGCCCCGGGCCGATGTAGGTCTCCCAGAAACCCACCACCTTTATTCCATGCTTGTCGAACAGCCGGAGGGTGTGATCTCGAAAGCGGCGGTGCAGGGCCGGCATCTTGCCGGGGGCGGGCCAGTAGGTGCGCAGCTCGTAGATCACCAACGTGCTCCACTCGCCCAGGTCGGGCGCGGTCATTGTACCGGTCGGCCGGCCGCCAGCCTACCGCCGTCCGCCGCGGGCCAGCGAGCTCGCCCAGCTCCAACGGAAGCGGAGCGTGCGAGAGACCTGCAGGCCCAGGATGGCGGCGGCGCTATCCAACGCCACATCGCTGAGCATCGGGTGCCGCTGCGGCGTGAACGCCTGGTGCAGCTCGTCTGACCCGGCGTACAGCGTGGCGAGAAGCCAGGCGAGCAGCATCCAGCGGCGGGAGCGCGCCAGGGCGAACGCTAGCAGCGCGGCCAGCACGCTGTATTCCCCCACATGGGCGAGCTTGCTTACCAGCCAGCCGGGCGAGGGCGTGCTCGACTGGCTGGACCAGTAGTAGATTACCGCCATCCAGAGCAGCGCCGGGATCCAGCGCGCCAGCAGGCGAAGCCACGGGGGAATCATGATCGCTCCGCGGTGGAGAGCGGCCAGCGCGGCGGTATCTGCGTGGGACACAGCAGCTTGAGCGCGGCAGTATACTCGTGCAGGAGCTGGTGAGGGGAGGCAACAGCGGTGCTATCAGATGCGGAGATCAATGAGCGCGTGGGCGTGCTCATGCGGCGCCAGATCGAGGCGCGCATCATAGCCCCGCTGGTAGAAGCGTTCGCGGCAGAGATTGGCCGCGAGCGTACCTTGGAGATCGTCGCTCGCACCATCAAGGAGATCGCCCGGGCGCAGGGGCGACAGATCGCAGAGCGCGCCGGCGGAAACGGAATTCCAGAGCTGGTCGCGCGATCAGCGGCCTGGAGGAAGGATGACGCGCTCGAGACCGTCACGCTCGAGCAGAGCGAAACGGTCTACGATTACAATGTCACCCGCTGCCGGTACGCGGAGATGTACAAGGAGCTCGGTATCCCGGAGCTTGGATTCGTGCTCTCCTGCAATCGCGACTTCAGCTTTGGAGAAGGGTTCAACCCCGACCTGCGCCTTATGCGCACACAGACTATTATGCAAGGGGCTCCCTTTTGCGACTTCCGCTACCGGTTAAGGGAGCCGGGCAAGAGAGAGGGCGGCTGAGCGTGGCCGCGCCCGCCGCCCGGTATCTGGCACCTACTTCACGCGGAAGACCACGGTTCCTTCGGGGGCGCGCTTCGAATACTGAAGCTGCTTCCCCTGGTTCTTAGCCGCGACGGTCAGGCGTCGCTTCACGGCGCGCACTGTCTCCCCCTCGCCTATCTGTACTTCCGCGCCCTCGTTGCTCTTCATGCGGGCAAGCACTTTCTCGTACTCTGTGAGGTCCATCTGGCCTCGCTTCAGAAAGAATCGCTCCAGCTCGGTCGGGCTCAATTGGCGGAACTGCGGCACGAGTGGGCTCCTCCCGGGTAGTATGACCCTACGATACCAATGCACGTCTTCTCTCCGCAAGCCTCTGCTTTGGGGATTTCGTCTCCTGGCGGTGCGAGCCATCGGCCGTCTTCTGCGCCAGCGCTAGCAGATGCACCTTCTGTGCGACGATGAGGACGGTTCACAGGTGCTCCCACACGCTACCCGCTCGCCCCGTGTGCCTGCTTCGGATCGTTGTGCCCGGGCTTTGTTCGGACGTGCACTATGCTGCTGCGTCTGCTGATCTCTCTGCTGACGAGAGGGGTGCCTCTTCGTTCTGGAGTCCGCAATGAATTGGGTGGCTGCTCGGTCCTGGCTCGTGCACGTTTGTTCTGCTGGCGAATGCGAGTGTTCGCTCGCGCTCAAGCGGGTGGGGTCCAGCACGCCGGTGTCTGTCTTTCGGGGTGCCGCTCCAGCGAGTTACCCGCTCGGGTTGCATGTGGTGCGGAGAGCGGGCATGGTGCCGATCGTCGGCGCGGCTGGAGGCGTCTGCGCCCCGGCCGCGTGGACGGCGTGCCAGAGCGGGGAACGGGGGGAGACACCGGGGAGTCCGTGGGCGCGGCTGTCCGCCTACAGGACCCGGCTGAGCCTGAAGCGGAGCAGGTACACGGTCTCCTCCGGGTTCCACGAACCGTACTGGCGGCACCACTGCTCGCGAAACTCCCGTAGTGTTGACGCGCCCTCCCGTTGGGCGTCTTCCTCGGTAATCTCCCCGAGCTTGCGCGGGACGACCTCCTCGACCCGCAGCTCGGCGAAGCGCGACAGCGCAGCGGTGACGGTGCGGCCCGGGGCGATGGCGGGATCGAGCCGCCGGCGGGTGGTCTGCGTCTTGGTGCCGTCCAGAATCGCGCGATAGTTACGGTGGCTGAAGGACAGTGACGGGCCCGACTGCTGCGGGACCTGGCTTGCTTCGCAGGCGACATCGCCACCGGGCTCCAGCGCGGCGCGGCGGATGATCTCGTTCGCCACGCGATGCGGGACCCGCTTCTCGACCAGCCGCTGCACCACCTGGATCTGCCGCTGCGGGTCCTTGATCTTCTCGGCCACGCGAAGCGCGGTCTGGTAGTCGATCTTGCCCTCCGGTACGCGCCGCTGCTGCTCGCGCGGGGCGATCTTTTCCTGCACCTCTACGGGCAGATCCAGCGTGCGCATCCAGGCGCGCACAGTCTCGGGCTCTACCCCGACGCGGCGAGCGATGCTCTCCCAACTAGGGTAGCGCTCTGGATAGCGCCGGCGGAGCTCCCGGCAGAGCTTCGCCTTCTCGACCGCCGACAGGTCTTCCCGCTGGACGTTCTCCACGAGGCTGATCTCTATCACTTCCTCGTCGGTGAACGAGCGGATGATCACAGGCACGGCCTCGAGGCCTGCCTGCTGGGCGGCCCGATAGCGGCGCTCGCCGACGACGACCTGGTAGTGGCCATTCTCGGGCCGGACGACGATCGGCTCGACAATCCCGAACTGGCGAATACTGGCGGCAAGCTCGTCAAGGCCGGCCTTCGAGAACCGCAGGTGCGGGTTGAATCTGTTTGGCTGGATCTGCCGGAGGGGGATATCGGGCATGGGCGCGGCTCCTTCGTGCGCCTACCTGGCGGAGCGTTCTGCCGTGCACAGTACCCAGCCCGCCGCTGAATCTACGCTACAATGGCGTGCCGGATCATTACATGCCGGTCACACTTGGCGCGGCCCCTGGCCACGCCGCGCTGGCGCCGCCCCTGCCGGCCACCCGGTAGAATGTCCGACACGGGCGGGTACGTGTCCCCCACGCGCCGCGGAGGCAGAGCGTGAGTCCGCAACCGGGCCGGCAGCGGTCCTCCAATCCTCGCCAGCACCTGTGGGACGAGGCGGTGCTGCACCTGGCGCGACTGGGCCGGCAGCACCTGTGGCGGACGACGGTTGGGGTGGACTGGATAGAGCTCCGGGATGAGGCGACCTGGATCAAGCTGCAGTTTCTACCAGAGGACCAGTTCGTCGTCATGGTGGGCGCTGAAGGCTCCGACGAGCCTACCCAACAGTGGAACACCGAGAGCTATGCCCGCGCCCTGGAGATAGTAGAGAACCTGGCGAGCCGCGGGTAGGGCCTGCTCGCCCTCACGGTCACTCGCGCCCGCCTGGAGCTGCGCGAAGTTATTGCCATGCTGGCTGGATCTCCGCTCGATGCCCTGCTGCTGACCCTACTCGAAGCCACGGTCGGCGGCCTCGCCGCGCTGCTGCTCACGGAGTGGTGCGGCGAGGTGACCAGCGGCTTCCTCCGGTTGGGCGGACTGCTGGTGCTGCTGCTGGCGGTGCTGACGCTGCTGGCGCCCGGGGCGCGCCCCGGGCCGGTTGGCCCGCTTGTCGTCCTGTTCGCCCTGGCGGCTCTGGCGTACTTCGTTCTGCTGCTCACCACGGCGACGTTGCCGCGGCGACTGGTGGCGCTCGTTGCCATCGGCGCGGGCGGAGCCGCGCTCGCAGGGCTCGCCCTGCGCCTCCCCAGCACGGAGCTGCCAGGGCTGCCGCTGGTGGAGGTGCTGGCGGATACCCTTGTGCTCGGTGGCGCCGGGGTGGGGCTGGCGCTCGGGCACTGGTACCTGGTGACGCCGCGCCTGAGCGCCCGGCCGCTGCGCCGTCTGGTCGACGTCCTGCTGGTCGGGCTCGCGCTCGAAGCGCTCGTGCTGCTGGGTCCGATCGCGGTCGGCCGCGGCACCCTGGCCGATTTCGCGCAGATCGGGCGGGTTGCCGCGGCGCTGGTGCTGCCGACGGTAGTGGCGCTGGCGGCCCGCTCCTGCTGCCGCGAGTGGCCGCGCGGGCGGGCGCTGCAAGCGGCCACCGGGCTGCTCTACGTCGCCACCGCCTCGGCCTTCGCTGGCATCCTGCTCGGCAATCTGCTCCGCTTTGCACCCGCGGCATCGCTGTAGCGGCAGCGGGCGCCCGGGCATCGCGGTGGCTACTCCCCTCGCTGCCCACGCCGCGTTCGTGAAGGACACTGCCAACGACGGCGCCTGCACAAGCTGAACCTGGGTGCTGGCGCTCCGGCTCGCCTGGCCGCTTCTTGACCAGGCCAGCCGGAGCATGCCTGGTACAGCCCGGTACAATGAAAGAGAGCCCAGGTCTCTGGTCCGCGGTAGCCGGCGGCTGGCAGACGTTTCGGTCGGAGGGGAGCGGTGCACGACCACACCCACAGCCACTCGGACATCGGACTGTACTGCGGGAGCGCCAACCCCGCCTTGGCAGCCAGTGTCGCCGACCTGCTGGGCCTGCCGCTTGGCGGGCGCCTCCTGCGACGGTTCCCCGATTCCGAGGTGCATTTCCAGATCGAGGAGAGCATCCGCGGCAAGGACATCTACATCGTGCAGTCAACCAGCCCGCCGGTGAACGAGCATCTCATGGAGCTGCTCATCATGATCGATGCGTTCCGCCGGGCCTCGGCTGGGCGGATTACCTGCCTCATCCCGTACTACGGCTACTCGCGGCAGGAGAAGAAGACCACGGGGCGCGAGCCGATCACCGCCAAGCTGGTGGCGAATCTGCTCACCACGGCGGGTGCCAATCGCGTCGTCTCCATCGACCTGCACGTGCCGGCCATTCAGGGCTTCTTCGACATCGGGATGGATCATCTGACCGCAGTGCCACTCCTGGTGGAGGCGCTGTCCGGCCGGCCGCGGCCGAATAGCGTCATCGTCGCCCCAGACGTCGGCCGGGTGAAGATGGCAGAGCGGTTCGCGCACCTGCTGGGCGATCGACCCATCGCGTTCCTGCACAAGCGCCGCTCGAGCGCCACGGCCGTGGATGTAGCCGCGGTGGTCGGGGAGGTCGAAGGGCGGGCCCCACTGATCGTTGACGACATCATTGCCACTGGCGGGACACTGGCGCAGGCGGTGCGCGCCCTGCTCGCGGCCGGCGCGCGCCCGGAGATCACGATTGTGGCGACGCATCCCCTGTTTGCCGGGCCGGCAGAGACCATCGGCGAGCGGCTGGGGCACCCGGCGATCCGGGAAATCCTTGTCACCGATACCGTGTCGGTCCCGCCCGACAAGCAGCTTCCGACCCTGCGCACCGTATCGGTCGCACCACTGCTGGCCGAGACCGTGCGGCGGCTGCACGCGCACGAGTCGATCAGCGCCGTGTTCCCCCGCGCGGCTGAGGTGCAGCCTGTTTGAACGAGCGGCGGCAGGATCGGGCCGAGCAGCGAGGCTCAGCGCCGCGGCCAGGAGCCCGGGCGCGGCGGCGGCCGGCTCTGGCCCGTCTCCCACTGCGCGGGAACCCCGCCAGCTTCAGGCGCTGGCTGGTCCTCCGGACGCCGGGTAATGGGCTGTGCCTCCGCCGCGGCTCGTTGCTTCGCCGCGCGCCAGCCTTCGGCGATGGCGACGGCCGCCGCGGCGAGGCTGCCATTGTCCGGGTCGCGCGCCAGCGCTCGCAGGCTGGCCAGAAACAACGGCTCTGAAGGGCGCGTCCGGACGAAGTGGGACAGCAGCACGGCAACCGCCGCGTGGTCGGCGCCGCCCGGCACCCAGTCGCCGAGGCGTCGTAGCGCGAGCCGGCAGTACTCAGAGGGCTCCATCGCCTACCCCGCCGCCATTCTACTGCGGAATGGGCCCGAGTGCGCGACACCGTGATGCGGTAACGCGCGACGAATCGGCGCGGAGTGGACGGTCCGGAAGGCGCGAGCCCCCGGCAGTGGTACCGGAGTGCGTGCCTTAGCCGACCCGGCTGTACAGGAACGGGGTCGTCCCGAAGCCTGTGCGCAGGTCGCGGCGCCAGGCGTTGAGCAATTGGAGCGGGTCCCGGCCGCGCTTCGCGGCGTTGGAGAGGTAGTCGCGGCACGACCAGCAGATGATCCCCTGGCCATCAGGAGCCGGCCACCCCTGCTCCGACAGGTACCCCGGGCCAACCAGGATCCCACAGCCTTCACAGCGAACGGGTTTGGGGGGGCGCTTGGGGCTCTTCATGGTGGGTGCTCCAGTCGTCACGGCGCGTCTCACGATCTAGTACGTATCTTCGGCACTGTAGGATGCAACAAAGTGGCGAGCAATGGGAAATAAGTACTACACACAACCGTCCAAGAGTACCGTGCGCCTGGACCGTGTGCTCAGGGCACAGGGCCTGGCATGAGCAGCGGTTGAACGGACGCGGCGAGCAGCCCGCCGCTCACGAAGGGTGGCATACACGCGGCTACCACGTCAAGAGGCTATGCTGTGCGTACTTCGCGCGGGCGCGCCGGGCCAGACGCCGCGTGGGTGGGAGCGGGTGCTTCTGGCGGAGGCGCGAGGGCGCGAGCGCGCGAAACTCGTGGGAGAAAAAGGCCCGCATGGTTGCCCAGGCCCAGCCGAAAACCTGCTTTCAGCGCCAGTGTACCCGCCCGCCGGAGGCCGCCTGCGGGCGGTGTGGCAAAGCCTTCTGCGCGGATCACGGGCTGGTCCGCGGGACGGTCTTCCGCGGCCTGTACGACCTCTGCAACGGCTGTCGGCTGTACCCCGGCTGGCGCTATCTGTTCTTCCTGTTCCGGGCGCTCGCGATCGTCGCGGTCACGGCGGTGGTCGGCGATCGCCTCTGGGCTCAGCCAGGCCTGATGATCGGAACGCTCCTCGGCGTCATCATCGCCATCGTCCTTCTCTGGCGCTCGGTTCCCGAATAGCGCCCCGCTCGCCCGCTTTCCCCTCTCCCACTCCTGCTCGCGTCCGGGCGCGAGGCATGGTACGATGCAGCGCGCCGACGGCTGCGCTTGAGTGGCCAGGCTGAACCACGCCTCGAGGAACAGAAGCGATGACACGAGCACGCCTCATTGGCTCGGCGGTCAAGCGCGTGGAGGACCCGCGGCTGATCACCGGCTCCGCCACCTACATTGGCGATCTTCAGCCGTTCGGGTTGCTCCACGCAGAGTTCGTCCGCAGTCCGTACGCCCACGCGCGGATCCGGAGCATCGACACCTCGGCCGCTCGGGCGAGGCCCGGGGTCGTCGCGGTCTACACCGGCCAGGACGTCAACCCACACCTGAATTCGCTGCCCGGCGCCTCGAACCTGGAAGGTGCGAAGAACCCGCGCCGCACGGCACTCGCCGAAGGGAAGGTACGGTTCGTCGGGGAGCCGGTGGCGGTGGTGGTGGCCGATTCGCAAGCGGCCGCCCGCGACGCCGTCGACGCCATTATGGTGGACTACGAGCCGCTGCCGGTGGTGGTCGATCTGGAGGCGGCGCTCTCCCCGGGCGCACCACTGGTGCACGAGGAGCTCGGGACCAACGAGTGCTTCGTGCAGGTCGTTAAACACGGCGACGTGGATGCCGCGTTCGCCCAAGCCGACGCCGTGGTGGAGCGGCGGATCGTGAACCAGCGCGTGGCCGCGCTGCCAATGGAGTGCCGCGCCGCGCTGGCCGAGTATCGCCGCGGCGAGGGCAGCGTCGTGCTCTACCTGGGGACGCAGGCGCCGCACCTGATGCGGCATCGCTTCGCCGAGATTCTCGGCCTGCGGGAAAACCAGCTCCGGGTGATCGCGCCAGAGGTCGGCGGCGGCTTCGGAGCCAAGTGCAACGTCTATCCCGACGAAGTGCTCATCCCCTGGCTGGCGATGCAGCTCGGACGCCCGGTGCGCTGGCTGGAGGAGCGCCGGGAGAACCTGGCGACGATGGCGCACGGCCGCGACCAGATCGACTACATCAGCATGGCCTGTAAGCGCGACGGCACGGTGCTCGGGCTCAAAGGCCGGCTGCTGGCCGACCTGGGCGCCTACCTGTACCTGGGCACCGCCGAGATTCCCACCCTCACCACGCTGATGGGCACCGGCCCCTACCGGTTCACCGACATCCACTACGAGCTGCATGGGGTGCTCACCAACAAGGTGCCCACCGATGCCTATCGTGGCGCGGGACGCCCCGAGGCGACCTACCTGCTCGAGCGGATGATGGACGCCGTTGCCGATGAGCTGGGGCTGGACCCGGTGGAGGTGCGCAAGAAGAACTTCATCCGCAAGGACGAGTTCCCCTACACCACCCCGATCGGCCTGACCTATGACAGTGGCGACTACGCCATGGCGTTGGACCGAGCGGTGGAGCTATCCGGCTACCGGCAGCTCAAGGCGGAGGCCGAGCAGCTCCGCCAGCAGGGGAAGATCCGCGGCGTTGGCCTGGCGAGCTATGTCGAGATCTGCGCCTTCGGCCCTTCCAAGATCATGGGGGCCGGCGGCTTCGAGAGCGCCATCGCCCGAGTAGAGCCGAGCGGCAAGGTCAACATCTTCACCGGTGCCTCCGCCCACGGCCAGGGGCATGAAACCGCCTTTGCACAGGTCGCCGCCGACGTGCTGGGGATCGACGTGGCGGACATCACCGTGCACCACGGCGACACCGCCAGCACGCCCTTCTCGAACAACGGCACCGGCGGCAGCCGCTCGCTGGCGCTCGGTGGCAGCGCGGTGCTGCTGGCGATGCAGGATGTGCGCGACAAGGCAGTGAAGATCGCCGCTCACATGCTCGAGGTCTCACCAGACGACGTCGAGCTCGAGGCGGGCGTGTTCCAGGTCAAGGGCGCCCCTGGCAGGTCGCTCACCTTCGCCCAGGTCGCGCGTGAGGCATACAACGGGGTGAACATCCCGGAGGGAATGGAGCCCGGGCTGCAGTCCATCCGCGTGTTCGATCCGCCCAACTTCACCTTCCCGTTCGGGACGCACGTCGCGGTGGTGGATGTCGATCCGGAGACGGGCGAGGTGAAGCTGGTGAAGTACGTGAGCGTGGACGACTGCGGCAACGTGGTCAACCCGCTGCTCGTAGATGGCCAGGTGCAGGGTGGCGCCGCCCAGGGCGCGGCGCAGGCGCTGTCCGAGGAGATCGTCTACGACCCGGAAACCGGCCAGCTCCTCACCGGCTCATTGCTCGACTACGCCGCGGTGCGAGCCGACATGCTGCCGCGCATGGAGAACCACCGCACCGTGACAGTGACGCCGGCCAACCCGCTGGGCGTCAAGGGGATCGGCGAGGCCGGCACCATCGCCGCCACGCCCACCGTGGCCAACGCGATCGGCGACGCACTGCGGGCGCTGGGCGTCAAGCATGTCGACATCCCGGCCCGGCCAGAGAAGATCTGGCGGCTCATCCAGCAGGCGCGCCGCGGCGCCTGAGGCCCGAGGGCGCAGAGCGGGGCCCCGGCGGCTCAGCGCCGGGGCCCCATTGCGCTGGCTCAGCCGAGATCGCCGCGCGCCGCGCGGTCGCGGGCCGTCCGCGGCACGTGCCCGCGCCGATACACCATGATCGTGCGCGTGTACTCGATCACGGTGACCCCATCCTGATTGAAGCCAGTCGTCTTCACACGGACGATGCCGACGTTCGGGCGCGACTTCGACTCCCGTGTCTCCAGCACCTCGCTCCTGGCGTAGATGGTGTCGCCTCGAACACCGGCGCGGGTAACCGCACCTCGTCCCAGCCGAGGTTCGCCATCGCGTGCTGGCTGAGGTCCGGCACGCTCAGGCCGGTCACCAGCGCCAGGGTGAAGCAGCTATTCACCAGGGGCCGGCCGAACTCGGTCTGCGCCGCGTAGTGGTGGTCGAAATGCACCGGGTTCGTGTTGAGCGTGAGCAGGGTAAACCAGGCGTTATCGGTTGACGTAATAGTCCGGCCGAGTGGGTGGACGTAGACATCGCCAACCTGGAAGTCCTCAAAGACCCGGCCTTCCCACCCCGGTTTGACGGTCATCGGGCATGCTCCTTCTGGATACTGTTGTCGCTCAACCGATGGCGCCGCTGGCGCGCAGCGCTGCTCTCGCCTCGGGCGGGTAGCCCAGTTCGGCCAGCACGTCCTCCGTGTGCTGGCCCGCGCTCGGAATCGGCCCCATCCTGGCCGGCTGGCCGCCGAGGTTGAAGGGCGGCTCCAGCGCTGCCAGCGGCCCCACCGGGCTGTCGGCCTGGCGCCAGCGATCGCGCGCCTTGAGCTGCGGGTGCGCCGCCAGCCCTGCCACGTCGTTGAGCTGCGCGTAGGGCAGGTCGGCTGCGGCGAGCCGCGCCTGCGCCTCCTCGACCGTCACGTCCGCCAGCGCCGCCTCGATAAGCGGCTCCAGGATGGCCCGGTGCGCCACCCGCCGCTCGTTGCTGGCGAAGCGCGGATCGTCCAGCAGCTCCGGGCGGCGCAGAACCGCCTGGCAGAGTGTCTCCCACTGGCGCTCGTTCTGCACCGCCAGCAGCACCATCGCCCCGCCGGCGCAGCGGTACGGGCCGTAGGGGACGATCATGTTGTGGCGCATCCCACCCCGCGGCAGGATCGTGTTGCCATACAGGTAGTGGTACAGCGGCGCGCCCATCCACTCCGCCAGGCAATCCAGCAGCGAGACGTCGATCCGGCGCCCCTGGCCGCTGCGCTGGCGATCCAGCAGCGCCAGCAGGATCGCCGAGAACGCGATGGTGCCGGCGGCGATATCGGCGATGGAGATGCCCACCTTGGCCGGCTCCTCGGGCGTCCCGGTCTGCGACATCACCCCGCTTTCCGCCTGGAGCAGCAGGTCGTAGGCGCGCCGGTCGCGGTACGGGCCATCCGGGCCGTAGCCCGAGATCCCGCACCAGATCAGTCGCGGGAGGGCGGGGTGCAGCGCGTCGTAGCCGAGGCCCAGCCGCTCGATGACGCCCGGGCCGAGGTTGTGGAGGAACACGTCGGCCCGCTCCAGCAACTGGCCCAGGATGGCGAGCCCTTGCGGGTGTTTGACGTCCAGGCAGAGGGAGCGCTTGCCGCGGTTGAGCCAGACGAAGTAGGCGGACAGGCCCTTCACCACGCTGTCATAGCGCCGGGCCATGTCGCCACCGTCGGTCCGCTCCACCTTCACCACGTCGGCACCCATATCCGCCAGGTGGCGGCTGCAGAGCGGGGCGGCCACCGCCTGCTCCAGCGCGACGACGCGCAGGCCGGCCAGCGGGAGGGGGGCCGAGTCGGGCATCAGTAGCTCCGCGGCAGGCCCAGGACGTGCTGGCCGAGGTACGCCAGCACCAGGTTGTTGTTCACCGGGGCGACGGTGTACAGGCGGGTCTCGCGGAACTTGCGCTCGACGTCGTACTCCACTGCCAGGCCGTAGCCGCCGTGGACGGTGAGGCAGACGTTGGCTGCTTCCCAGGAGGCCTCCGAGGCGAGCAGCTTGGCCAGGTTCGCCTCCGCGCCGCACTGCTCGCCCCGGTCGAACAGCCAGGCCGCTTTGTAGCGCACCAGGTCCGCCGCTTCCACGTGGCCATAGGCCTGGGCGATCGGGAACTGCACACCCTGGTTGGCGCCGATCGGCCGGCCGAAGACCACCCGCTCGCGGGCGTACCTGGAGGCGCGGTCGATGAACCAGCGGCCGTCGCCAATGCACTCGGCGGCGATCAGGATACGCTCCGCGTTCCAGCCGTCCAGGATGTAGCGGAAGCCCATCCCTTCCTCGCCGATCAGGTTCTCCGCCGGGATCTCTAGGTCGGTGATGAACAGCTCGGTCGTGGCGTGGTTGATCATCATCTCCAGCGGGCGCACCGTGATCGCCGTGCCAGCGCGGCGCAGGTCGACCAGGAACAGCGAGAGCCCCCGCGTCTTGTCGGCAAGCTGCTCATAGGGGGTGGTGCGCGCCAGGAGCAGCATCAGGTCCGAGTGCTGCACTCGTGAGATGAATACCTTCTGGCCATTGACAATGTAGCGATCGCCTTTGCGGACCGCGGTGGTCTGGATGCGCGTCGTCTCGGACCCGGCGTTCGGCTCGGTCACTCCAAAGGCCTGGAGCCGCAACTCGCCACTGGCGATGCGTGGCAGATACTCCCGCTTCTGCCTTTCGCTGCCGTGTCGGAGCAGCGTGCCCATGATGTACATCTGCGCGTGGCAGGCGCCGGAGTTGCCGCCGGAGCGATTGATCTCATCCAGGATGATGCTCGCCTCGGTGATGCCAAGCCCCGCCCCGCCGTACTCCTCGGGGATCAGCGCCGCGAGCCAGCCGGCCTCGGTGAGGGCGCGGACGAACTGCTCAGGGTACGCGGAGGCGCGATCGAGCTGGCGCCAGTAGCTATCGGGGAAGCGGGCGCAGATGTCGCGCACCGCAGCGCGGATCGCCTCGTGGTTCTCGTCCCTGGAAAAGTCCATCCTCGCTCCTTCCGGCCTGCGCCGGATTGTACCGGCGGCCGGCCGGCCGCCGTCACGGCAGGCGGGCGGCGCGCAGCACCTGGCAGTCATCCGGCGCGCCGGCGTCGAGCGGGACCAGTCCAAGGGTGCGCCGCCCGGCCTGGTAGGTCTGGCAGGTGAGCAGGTACACCGCGTGGCGGTCGGAGATGGCCACGGCAGGGTCCGCTGGGTCGATGAGCTGATACCGGGCGTCGAACCCGGCCATGTCGAGCAGCGACTCGGTGCGCTTCTCGGTGTTGTTCTCGTCGATGATCGCCTTCAGATTCTCGTCCAGCAGCACTGTGGCGTGGCGCGGCATAGTCTGCTGCACCAGCAGCAGCGTCTCCCAGAGCCGGCTGTACACCGCGCGCCGCTCGGCGTCGGCGGCATAGTAGGCGCGGATCGGCCCGAGCGGGATGAGCGCCAGGGCGAGGATGAGCAGTGCGGCGAGCCGGCCTCCTGGCAGGAGGCGCCTCAGCAGCCCTTCCTGCGCCCACAGTGGGCGAAGCGGGGAGGAGGGACGCGCGGGGAGTGGTGTCGCTGCTTGCGTGCTCGGCCGGGTGAGCGCGTAGGCCAGGCTGGCGTAGAGCACTGGTAGCAGCGGCATTGCGTAGCGACCATCGGGCACAGGGTAGTAGGACCCCGGCTGAAACAGCGGCAGCAGGACCAGAGCCGGGGCGGCGACGTCCGCGGCGAGCGGCTGGCCCCGCCGGGCGGAGAGCACAGCACCAGCGCCAAGAGCGCCGGCGTAGAGCCAGATGAGCGGGTGCGCCAGGATGTGCGCCCAGTTGTTGTCGGTCAGCACCGCCCCGCTCGGGAGCCGGCCCAGGGAGAGCCAGAGATAGCCGGCGTTGGTCCAGTAACGCTGGACAAAGGTGGGCGGGGCGCGGCGATTGTAATCCTCCTGCCGCGACTGGATCGAGCCGAAGAAATCGGCGGGATAAGCGGTGATGAAGACGACGACGTTGAGGCTCGCGACCAGAAACAGCGCCCCGGCGAGCGGCAGCCAGATGCCGCGCAGCAGGGGGCGCCCGCGCTGCCAGAGGTACAGCAGCGCCCCGGGCAGCACCGCGAGCGCGGTAGGATGTGTCTGAAACGCCAGGCCGAACGCCAGGCCGCTCAGCGCCAGCCAGCGGCCGTCCGCGCGCCGCGCCGCGCCGACCAGCAGCCAGAGCCCGGCGGTGGTAAAGAGCGGCGTGATGCAGTTGGACCAGGCGATGTGGCTGTTGGTGAGCACGTGCACCGGCGAGGTGACCATCAGCAGCGCCGCGAGCAACGCCACCAGCCTGCCCCCGAGCTCCCGCCCGAGCAGGTACGTCGGGACCACGGTCAGGGCGCCGAGCAGCATCGCCACCAGGCGCGGGACGCGCAGATCGTCGCCGAGGATCAGGTAGGCGATCGCCAGGAGGTAGTTCCAGAGCGCGCCGATGTAGGGGGCGACGTTGGTGGCGGGAAACCCGTGTCCTTGCGCGATGAGCAGGCCCCGCTGCGCTTCGCGCCACTCGTCGGTGATCCGCGGCTCCAGCCAGAGGTATGGGTAGCGGACCACTCCTGCCAGCAGGGCGAGCGCGATCACGCCGAGCAGTTCGGCGCGGAGGCCGGCGAGCAGAGCGCGGCGGGATCGAAGCTGCGTCTCGGCTCCAGCCGAGACGTCAAGCACAGGCGCGGAGCGGGACGCCATGCAGCACATCCCCCTGATAGCAGACCTTACGGGGCGAGGGAGAGCGAGGCGCCGACCGGGGCGCGGCTCGTCGCGCCTGAGCGGTGCAGAATGGTCACCGCCCCGCCCTGTCGCCCGTGGACCGACCAGCTTCCCTGCCGGCCTACCAGGGCGACCTCTTCGTCGATGCCCACCACGGTCGCCGCCGCTGGCGCCGAGGCGACGTAGGCGGCGACCTGCTCGGGGCTCGCGAAGCGGTGGATCTGGTCGAAGTGGGGAAAGACGCACAGGTCGGCAACTAGGGCCAGCGCCGGCACCCAGCGCGGCTCACGGCCGGCCAGCGTGTCCCGGATCGTCAGGGTCGCCAGGCCGAAGGCCATCGCCCCGGCGCTGCACCCGGCCACCACCGCGCCGTGACGGTGCGCCGCGACGATCGCTGCCCAGGCCGGGCTGCCGAGGAGCACGTCCACCAGCAGGTCGGGCAGCCCGCCGGAGAAGTAGTACAGGTCGCGGTCCTGGAGCAAATCGAGGAGCGCCGGATCGTGGGCATCGGCGGTAGTTCGGATCGGGACGACCACGGGCTCGGTCCCGAGCGACTCGAAGTGCGCGCGGCCCATCTCGCCCCAGCGCTCGAACGTCCCGGGGCGGTCTTCGGCCGAGGCGGTAGGGAGGATCGCCACCCGCGGCCGCGACCGGATCGGGGGGGTGAACGCCAGCAGGGAGCGATCGACCGGCTTCATGCTGGGCAGGAACTCGCCGGCGCCGATGAGCGCGACGACACCGGCTGAATCAGCGGGCTCGGTCATGGCGGATCACGCCTCCCACTCGCAGGAATACGCCCCAGGCGGATCCCAGGCGCCTGACTCAGGGCGCTCCTGGGCCAGCCGCGGGCTCGGCTTCGCCGTGCGCAAGGGTCGCCTCGATCGGCTCCGGAAGCCTGGGCCGGGGCCTGGTGCGCCGCGGGATCGGCTCGTAGGTTACACCAGCGGATGTCGATTCAGCCCGCGACACCGCCTCCGCCAGTGGCACCCCACGCGACCCGTCGCGTGGGGACCCCGCCAGTCGGCGCGCCAGCCCGGTGTAGCGCCGCGCCACCCGGTCGTTGCGGACCGCGATTGCCGCCGCGGCGGGCTGGCCGACCAGCACCGCCAGCCGACGCGCCCGCGTCAGCGCGGTATACAGGAGGTTGCGGGCGAGCATCACGTAGTGGCTGGTGAGCAGCACCAGCACGCAGGCGCGGAACTCGCTCCCCTGCGCCTTGTGGATGGTGAGCGCGTAGGCGAGCTGCAGCTCGTCCAGCTCCAGGAAGTCGAAGGTCACCTCCCGCCCGTCGTCCATCGCCAGCCGCAGCGCGCGGGCCTCATGATCCACCGCGACCACGGTTCCGAAGTCGCCGTTGAACACCTCGCGCTCGTAGTCGTTCTGGGTCATGATGACGCGGTCGCCGACACGGAACAGCCGCCCGGCGGCTCGCACCTCGGCCCGGCCCGGGCCGGGCGGGTTGAGCGCCTCTTGCAGCCGCTCGTTCAGCAGCCCCACCCCTGCCAGCCCCTTGTGCATCGGGCTCAGCACCAGAATGTCGCTGGGCGGGATCCCGAAGCGGCGGGGGATGCGGTCGCGGACGATCTCCACCACCAGATCTGCGGCCGCCTCGGGGGTGCGCGCGGTGAAGACGAAGCAATCGCCGTCGGGCCGATTCGTCCAGGGCAGCGGCTCGCCGCGGTTGATGCGGTGCGCGTTCTGGACGATCTGGCTGGACTCCGCCTGGCGGAAGATGCGCTCCAGGCGGATCACCGGCACCGCCTCGCTCTTGATCAGGTCTGCCAGGACGCTGCCGGGGCCAACGCTGGGAAGCTGGTCGGTGTCGCCGACCAGGAGCACGTGGGTGCCGGGAGCGATCGCCTTGAACAGGGTATTGGCCAGGATCAGGTCTAGCATCGACGTCTCGTCGATCACCACCAGGTCCGCTTCTAGCGGTTGGGTCTCGTTGAACGCCGCCTGCGCGCCGGGGCGGAGCTTGAGGAAGCGGTGAATGGTGTGCGCCGGAGCGTGAGCCAGCTCCGCCAGCCGCTTGGCGGCGCGCCCGGTGGGGGCGAGGAGCAACACCCGCTTCCGCTTCGCCCGCGCCAGCTCGACCACGCTCCGCACTGTCGTGCTCTTGCCGGTGCCGGGACCGCCGGTGAGGATCGACACCTTCTGGGTGAGCGCAGTGACTACCGCTGCCCGTTGCTCCGGCGCCAGCTCCAGGCCGGTCTCGCCGCGGAGCCAATCCAGCGCCCGGTCCCAGTCCACTGTGGCGAACTCCGCCAGGCGATCCAGGCGGGCGTCGCGGAGCAGGCGCACGCGGTGGGCCACGCCGACCTCGGCGTGGCGGAAGGGCGCCAGGTAGATCGCCTCGCTGCCGTCCTCCAGCGTCTCGACGAGCACCTCCTCAGTGATCATCAGCTCGTCCACCGCTCGATCGATGGCCTCCTGCTCCACGCCGAGCAGCTCGCGGGCGCGCTCCCCTAGCTCCTCGCGCGGCAGGTAGCAGTGTCCTTCTTCGTCGGCCGCCTGCGACAGAGCGTAGCGGACGCCGGCCGCGACCCGGCTCGGCGCGTCGTAGGCCACGCCCTGCTCCCGCGCCACTTTGTCGGCCGTTTTGAAGCCGATGCCCCACACCTCGCGGGCGAGCCGGTAGGGCTCGTTCTGCACCACGTTCAGGGCCAGGTCGCCGTAGCGTTTGTAGATGCGCACCCCGAGCGCCGGCGAGACGCCGACGTCCTGCAGCGCGACCATCACCTCGCGAATCGAGCGCTGCTCCGCCCAGGCGCTGGTGATCGCCCGCAGCCGCACCGGGCCGATCCCTGGCACGTCCAGCAGCCGCTCCGGGTGTGAGTCGATAATCTCCAGCGTCTCCGCGCCCAGGTGCTCGACGATCCGCTTCGCCGAGACGGGGCCGACGCCGCGGACCAGGCCCGAGCCGAGGTATTTCTCCACCCCGTGCGCAGTGGCTGGCAGCGTCAGCCGAAAGCGCTGCACCTCGAACTGCCGCCCGTGCTTGGGGTGGACGGTCCAGCGGCCTTCCAGGCGCACCGACTCCCCGGGGGTGGCGCCAAGCAGGTTGCCGACCACGGTGATCAGCCGGTTGCGGTTGTCGACCACCCGGGCCACGGTGTAGCCCGTCTCCTCGGACTGGTAGGTGATCCGCTCGATCACCGCCTCAAGCTGGGCCGGCGGCGGCGCGGGCGCCTCGCGCTGGTCGGGGCGATCGCTGGCGGCGGACGCGTTGAGGCGGCGCGGCTCAGTGGTCACGGCGAACGCCGCTGAACTTGGACTGGGTGCTCCCGGCGGACCGCTCGCTCGGCCGGGCGGGGAGGGGGCAGCACCCGGGATGCGCCGCCATCGGGACAACTCCGGTGCGCGGGCTGCTCCAGGCCCTAATGCTCACCGCCGTCGGGCCCCTTGCGCTGAAGCCCGCGCAGAAAGTTCTCCATGTCGGCGAGGAACTCCTTGGGCGACGGCAGCTCGCGCACCTCCGGCTCGTTCTCCTGAGGCGTCTGAGGCGTCGGGCTGGTCGTCCCCCCACTGCTCAGGTTGCTGACGAACTGCTGCAGATCGGGCCGGGCGCCCAGCGCCTCATCCACCCGCTGCTCCAGGTCGCGGCCGGCCGTCTCCAGCTCGGCCACGCCCAGCTCGACGCCAAGCAGCGCCTCGACCGCGCGCAGGAGCGCCGCCGCGATCTTGGGGTTGCTCCCACCCTGCAGGTACGCCGGCGCGGCCGCCCAGATGCCCGCGGCGCGCAGGCCCGCCCGCGCCGCCGCGTCGACCAGCGCGGTGGTGAACGCCGTCGGGCCCTGGTAATCCGTGGGGCCGGCGCCGATGCGCTCCAGACGCCGCCGTAGCTCCGGGTCGCTGCTCAGGCCCACCAGCGGCACCGGGCCGCGGTGCGACACCGTGGCCAAAAAGCAGCCGAGCGTGAGCACCAGGCTGGCGCCGAGCCGCTGCGCGAACTGGGCGACGGTGTCGGCGCAGCCGCGCCAGCGCAGGTCGGGCTCCGGACCGAGCAGCAACACCAGGTCGCGGTCGGCGTGCGGCAGATGCAGCGCGTGAAACGCCAGCTCCGGCCAGCGCAGTGTCCGCTCGCCCGGGCCGACGATCAGCGACGTCGGCCGGGTCGTGGTGTAAACATAGATCGTCTCCGCGTCGACCTCAGCGAACTTCTGCGTATTCCACTTGGCCAGCAGGAAGCTGAGCGCCCCGCTGCTGGCGAACGAGCCGTCGGACCACCCGTTGAACGCGCAGAGGAGGACCGGTGAACGCAATTCAGGGAGGGCGTGTACCTTGATCACGGGGACATTCTGCCATATCCGGGCTCCACGGCGAGAATGGACCGAGGTCCTCCAGGCAGCGGGTCCAACCGCTTCCCAGCGGCCGGCGACTGACCGCCGCTGAACGGTTCGGGCTACAATCCTCGCGGACCGCGACTTGATCGTGGTCCCGTGCAGCGTGGATGCGACATGGCAGCCTGGGCACGCTCCGCGGTGGTAAGAGATGACGACGCCGAGCGCGCGCTGGAACGGGCGCTGGCGCAGACGCGGGAGCCGGGCGCGCCGCCAACAGACCTGGCGCTGCTGTTCGCCTCCGCTGCCTACGGTGCGTCGCTTGAACGCCTCGTCCCCGCGGCGTTCCGTGAAACCGGCGCGAGCGTGCTGGTCGGCTGCAGCGGCCAGGGCGTCATCGGCACCGGTACCGAGGTGGAAGGAGAGCCAGCGCTGTCGTTGCTGCGTCTCGCCCTGCCCGGGACGCGCTTGATCAGCGCCCGTATCACTCAGCAGGAGCTGGAGGCAGGCACCCGCTTTGGAGAGCCAGAAGAATCGCCCAGCGGCTGGCTCGTCTTCGCCGATCCGTTCCACCTCGACGGCGACGTGCTCCTCGCCCGGCTCCAGCGCGATTACCCGCGCACCACAGTCGTCGGTGGGCTGGCCAGCGGCGACTTCGGCGCGCGGCAGACCTTCGTGTTTCTCAACAGCCAGGTGTACGATGAGGGCGCGGTGGGCGTTGGGTTCGTCGGACCAGTCCGCCTGTACGCGGTCGTCTCCCAGGGCTGCACCCCCATTGGGCGCCCCTGGACCGTGACCGCGGCGACTGGGCACTTCCTGGAGCAGATCGGCGGCCGCCCGGCCTTCGAGGTGTTGGTCGAAACGGTCCGCGAGCTGCCGGCCCAGGTGCAGCGGCGGGTGCGCGGCAACCTGTTCCTCGGCGTGGCGATGGACGAGTACCGGGAGACGTTCCGGCAGGGCGACTTCCTGGTCCGCAACATCCTGGGCGGGGACCCCGAGCAGGGCGTCCTCGCCGTGGGGGCGCACCTCAGCGTCGGCCAGACAGTGCAGTTTCAGCTCCGCGATCGCGCCTCGGCTGACGAGGAGCTCCAGGCGATGCTCGCCTCCGCGGCCGAGCAGCTCGGGTCCGCCGCCCCGCTCGCGGCGCTGCTGTGCGCCTGCAACGGCCGCGGCGTGGGCCTGTTCGGGGAGCCGAGCCACGACGCCCGCAGCGTGCAGGCCCGCTTCGGCCCCCTGCCGGTGGCAGGGCTGTTCTGCAACGGCGAGATCGGGCCCGTAGGGGGCCGCTTGTTCCTGCACGGCTACACCGCCAGCATCGGGCTGCTGGTCGGCTGAGATGCCGCGGCTGCCCTGGGAGGTGGCCGGTGGTGCCCCGGACGTCTCTTCCGATCCGTGCCGTGGGCTGTTGACAGCGGTGCGCCAGGTGTAGTACCCACACAGACGCCTGGCCACGGCTCGCGGCTCCTGGTGGTGTGCCTGGCATGGACTGGCCGAGGCCACGCGCCCAGCAAGGAGGAGGGAAACCGATGCTGCGGGCTCGGGTAGATCTCGCCGTCTGTCAGGGCCATGCCGTCTGCCGGCGCGTCGCGCCGGCGGTCTTCGACGTCAACGAGGACGACGGCCGCGCCGTCGTGCTGCTGGACGCCATCCCGCCGGAGCTGGCGCAGAGCGCCCGAAACGCCGAGCAGGGCTGTCCGGAGCAGGCGATCCGCCTGGAGGAGGACACCGGCGCCGAGCATCAGTCGGGCCAGGAGGAGTGATGCCGGAGCAGCGCCCGTCGTACCACTTCGACCACCACACCCGGGAGTTCGCTCGGGATCCGTGGAGCGTCTACGCCGAGCTGCGGGCACGCTGCCCGGTCGCCTACAGCGATGCCTACGGCGGTTTCTGGGTCCTGTCGCGCTACGCCGATGTCTTCGAGGTGGCGCGGGACGACGAGACGTTCTCGTCGAATCGAGAGGTGGTGGTCCCGCCGACCAATGTGGGGAAGCTGATCCCGCTGCAGTCCGATCCGCCCGCGCTCGGCCTGTACCGGCGGCTGCTCATGCCGTACTTCAGCCCCCGCGCGGTCGAGGCGCTCGAGCCAGAGATCCGCGCCTTCACCACCCGGCAGATCGACACGTTCATCGAGCGGGGGACCTGCGACCTGGTGCTGGAGCTGACCAATCCGGTGCCGGCGATGACCACCCTGCGGTTGATCGGCCTGCCGCTGGAGGAGTGGCACGACTACGCCGAGCCGATCCACACTAATAGCTACACCCACCCCGACAACCCCTTGCACGGCGAAGCGCTGCTCCGGATTCAAGAGCTGGGCGAGCGCGTCGCGGCGCAGATCCAGGCCCGGCGCGCACAGCCACGGGACGACCTGATCTCCGACCTGCTGCGAGCGGAGGCGCAGGGAGAGATCGGGCCGGAAGAGGTCCAGGCGCTGGTGATGATGGTCATCTTCGGCGGGATGGACACCACCATGGCCTCCACGAGCAACGCGCTGCTGTACCTGCACCGCCACCCCGAGGCGCGGCAGGAGCTGATCCGCCGGCCGGAGCTGCTGCCGACGGCGATCGACGAGCTGCTGCGCTACGAGGCGCCGGTCCAGGGCTTCGCCCGCACCGTCACCCGCGACTGCGTGGTCGGCGGCCAGCCGATCAAGGCCGGGGAGACGGTGTTTATGCTCTGGGCCTCGGCGAATCGCGACGGGGCTGCCTTCCCCCAGCCCGACCGGGTAATCCTGGACCGCTTCCCGAACCGGCACATGACCTTCGGCATCGGGGCGCACCGCTGCCTGGGCGCCGGGCTGGCCCGAAGCGAGATGCGGATCATGCTCGAAGAGGTGCTCCGCCGCCTACCCGACTACCAGATCCTCGAGGAGGGCGTGGAGGAACCGGAGAGCATCGGGATTGTCAAGGGCCGGGTACGGCTGCCGGTGCGGTTCACCCCGGGCCGAAGGCTGAGCTAGCGGCGATCCGCCCGACCTCCCTACCCGGAGAACAGCGACGGGAAGACGATCGGGACGCCGGCCTGCCGCTTGCGCTCGTCCCACTCGGTGAGGATCTTCACTGCCTCGGAGCCGACCCGGCAGGCGCGGCGCTCCCCGCCGTTGTCGCCCCATTCATTGGTGGTGCGATTCGCCATCACCGAGACGACGCTGCCGGCACGCATCCCCAGGCAATGGCCGAGTACCATGATGCCGGCCGACTCCATGTCGAAGTTGGTCACGCGCAGCGCCCGGAGGTCGGCGATCAGCGTCTCCGGCTCCCGCCACGACTGGGTGTATCCCCCGGCCACGGGCCGCCCCTGCCCAAGATAGAACGAGCCTGAGCTACACACGAGCCCCACGTGGTAGGTGTAGCCGAGCCGCTGGCAGGCCTCGATCAGCGCCAGGAACACCTCCGGGTGGGCGAAGGCGGGGAACTCCAGCGGAGCGTACATTGGGGAGACGCCATCGCGGCGCATGCCTGCGACCGGGATGATCAGGTCGCCGCAGCCGATGTTCGGCGCCAGCGCCCCTGTCGTCCCGACCTTGATGACCGTGTGGGTCCCGATAACCCGCAGCTCCTGCAGCCCGATCTCAGCGCTGCCCATCCCGATCCCGGTCGACACTGCCCCAACCGGCACCCCCTGGTACGTCCCGCGCGCCGACTTGTACTCGCGGTAGAACGCCAGCTCCTCGTACGTCTCCCAGTCCTGGCCGATGCGGTCCACCCGCCCCGGATCGCCCGGGATCAGCACGTAGCCGGGCAGATCGCCCGCCTTCAGCCGGATGTGGTACTGGCGCCCGGACTCGTCGGTGGGAGCGTCTGCCGCCTGGGTCATCTCTACACTCCCTGCGCGGAGCCTGGCTCGGCCGCGGGATGGCGGCAAGGGTAGCGCCCGGGCCGGCAGGTGTCAATCGCGCCCGGCGGCCGCAGCCGCGGATACCGGTGCGACTGCACCGCCGCGGCCTGGTCCGGTACCCTGGCAGTCTCTGACGCCCGGCCGCGCCGGCCATTCTGGAGCAGGGGGAAGGCTCATGACCGCGTATCCGCACCTGTTCAGTCCGCTACGCATCGGTCGCCTGACTGTGCGCAACCGCTTCCTGCAGACCGCGCACACCAAGCACTTCGCCCACGAGGGGCTGGACACGGAGCGGGACCTGGCCTACCACGTGGAGCGCGCCCGGGGTGGCGCGGCGCTGCTGATCACCGGCAACCGGCTCGTCCACCCCACCTCCAGCGTCGCCGCCCCGGCGTTTCCACGCGGCTACCTGCGGCGCACCATCCCGTTTGATCGCCGCATGACCGCGGCAGTCCACACGCACGGGGCGTTCATCATCGCCCAGCTCAACCACGTGGGCGTCAACGGGTCCAGCGACGCCGCCGACGACCTCCGCTACCTCCTGGGGCCGTCCGCGGTGCGGTCGCCACTGTTCAGCGAGAGCCCCAAAGTGATGGAGCCGGAGGACCTACGCGAGGTCGCCGCCTGGTGGGGGTTGTCCGCCACGCTTGCGCGCGAGGGAGGCTTCGACGGGGTGGAGGTCCACCTCGCCCACGGCTACCTGCTGCACCAGTTCCTCTCCCCGCTCTACAACCAGCGAACGGACGAGTACGGCGGGTCGTTCGACAACCGCCTCCGCTTTCCACGAGCAGTCATCGAGACCGTGCGCCAGCGCGTGGGCGATGACTTCGTAGTCGGGGTGCGGCTCCCGCTGGCCGACGGCGTCGAGGGCGGGCTCACCGTCGAGGACGCCGCCCGGCTCGCCGCCGCGCTGGAAGCGACGACCCGGATCGACTACGTGAACGTCACCGTTGGTGGCTACCACGACGGCCTGGCGCTGGCGATCGCCCCCGCGGACACGCCGGACGGCTGGCTGCTGGAGCTGATCGCCCGGGTGAAAGCGGCCGTCACGCGGCTGCCGGTGTTCGCCGTGGGCGGTATCAAGGATGCCGCTCAGGCTGAGCAGATCCTTACCGCGGGCCAGGCAGATATGGTGGCGATCACCCGGGCACAGATCGCCGATCCGGAGTTCCCGAACAAGGTGCGCGAGGGGCGGGAGGATGAGATCTACCACTGCATCCGCGGCAACCAGGGCTGTGTTAGCCGCACCGGCCGGGGGCTGCCCATGGCCTGCACCGTCAACCCGGCCGCGGGTCGAGAGCAGCGTTTCGGCGGCCCGCTGCTCCCCACGCCGTCGCCCCGCTCCTGGGTGGTGGTCGGCGGCGGGCCGGCCGGGCTGAAGGCGGCGGAGACGCTGGCCCGGCGCGGCCACCGGGTCACCCTGCTGGAGCAGACGGATCGGCTGGGCGGCCAGGTCAACCTGATCGTCAAGACGCCTGGCCGCGAGGCGTTCGGCTGGATCGTGCGCGACCTGGAGACACAGCTACGCAAGCTCGAGGTGGACGTGCGGCTCAACACCACTGCGACCGCCGAGCTGGTGTGCGCCCTGCACCCCGACGGCGTCATCGTCGCCACCGGCTCCCTCCCGGCCCGGACCGGCTTCTCCAGCGTCGCCCCGCTCGTCACGCGGCTGCCCGGCGTGGATCAGGACAACGTGCTCACCGGGTGGGACGTGCTCCAGGAGACCCGCCCCGTTGGCGAGCGGGTGCTGGTGCTGGATGACGATGGCGGGCGGTACGCCGCCGGCGCGGCCGAGGTGCTGCTCGACCGTGGCAAGCGTGTGGAGGTGGTGACCCGCTTCACCGCCCTGTTCCCCGCCACCGCCGCCACACTCGACCAGGGCATCCTGTACCGCCGGCTGTTTGGCAAAGGGCTCGCCTATCGGCTCAACCTGTGGGCCAGGGCGATCCAGGGCCGGAGCGTGACGCTGTACAACCTGTACACCGGCGCCGAGACGACACTGGACAACGTAGACACCATCGTCCTTGCCACCGGCCAGATGGCGAACGACGCGCTGTACCTGGCGCTCAAGGGGCGGGTGCCCGAGTTGCACCGGATCGGGGACTGTTTGGCGCCCCGGAAGCTGGACCACGCCATCTACGAGGGCTACCTGGCCGGCCGGGAGCTGCTGGCCTCGCCGCGGCGCTACATCCTGGAGGGCGAGCTCGGCGTGGCCGCCGGGACCGCCGCACCGAGCCCCTGACCCGGTGGCGCCACCAGGTCCGGGCAGGAGGCGAACCAGGGGTTCAAGTGACAGGTCATGTACCCGCTGTGCCACGGCGCGGCGTGAGCGGCGCGCAGAGCGGCGCGGGAGGCTCGCTCGCGGGGTTCTGGCGGTCTCAGCCTTGACAAAGCTGGGCTCAATCTGCACCATGGGGCGGCCATGGCCGCCCGGCCGCTGGCCACTGCTACGTTAACGCTCCCGGGAGGGAGACTGGCGAGGACGGAGCGTCCTCTGGCCTGCTGATAGACGGCTGCGGAGAGGCCCATGCAGCCAGATACCCACAACCCAGCCTTCGTTCTCCTGCCCTGTCCCGTGGCAAGTCCCTGTGAGCGCCTCGTCTCGGAGCTCTCGGCGCTGCGGCGGAGCATCGCCGAGCTGTGTGATCAGCTTCGCCATGTTTCCGCCCCTTCTGCTGGGCGGGCGGAGGGCGCGGGGGTGGCCGCTCGGCCGGAGACACCGGCGCCGTTGTATGCCCGGTATTTCGGGCGCTTCGCCCTGTTCCGCGGGGAGGAGCCGCTGCCGCTCGGGCAGAACAGTTCCGTAGTCCAGCTCTGCTGCTACCTGGCGGCGCGAGTGGGGATACTGGTCCCGCGCGACGAGCTGATCGAACTGCTCTGGCCCGAGGCGGAGCCGCAACGGGCGATCCATCGACTCCACGTGGCGGTGAGCGCCCTCCGTGGGCTGCTAGATCCGGCCGGCGCGCCGACGAGCGTGGTGCAGTGTGAGAACGAGCGCTACGCGATCGCCGCCGGGTGCCTAGTGACCGACGCGGCGCTGTTCGACGCGCACTATCAGCAGGGACGCCACTGCCTGGCCCAGCGCGACGCGGACGGAGCGGTGGCGGCCTTTGTCGCGGCGCTGGCGCTGTACCAGGGCGACTATCTCGCGGACACTCCATACGTCGAGTGGAGCCACCTGCCGCGGGCACATTTCGCTGAGCGGCGGATGAACGCGCTGGTTGTGCTCTGCGAGCTGGCGGCGCAGGCCAGCGAGCTGGGCACGGTGATCGACTACGCCCAGCAGATCCTGGAGCTGGACCAGCTTCGCGAGCGGGCGCACCGCCATCTGATGCGGACCCACTACGCGCTCGGGCAGCGCGCCTGCGCGCTGCGCCAGTACGAGGCCTGCGCCCGCTTGCTCCAGACCGAGCTGGGCGTGCGCCCCTCCCAGCTCACCGAACGGCTCTACCAGGCGATCCGCGACGACACCGAGCTGCCGGCCGAGGTGGCGATCCGCCTGTAACGCTGCCCCGTCCCCAGACGCCGGTCTCTCGCGTCGGCGGCCATCCCCTTTTGGCCAGCCGGCGGGCTGGCTGTCTCCGTTGAGCCGCGGGTGAGCCCGGGCTGAGCCGGCGCGGAGTCCGCCGCGTACCCTGGCCGCGGCGCTGGTGCGGAGTACACGTGCGGGACGTGGAGTGCCAAGACGGATCGCGCTGCTGATCAGCATCTTGCCCCTGGACGATCCCACCAGCGGCCTGCTGCGGGTTGCGAATGTCGAAACGAGCCAGGCGCTTGTCCTGCCGAAGCAACGGTTCGTGCTCACGCTCGAGCACGAGTCAGAGATCCCCGGCAGTCGGGGCCAGTTGCGCCTGCTCCCTGATGGCGGAACCTTTCCGATCCAGAGCAATCAGGCGCTGTTCGAGGCGTTACTCCGCCTCAGCACTGCGACCGAGTAGACGGGTACGGGGAGAGCGAAGCGGCTGTGGCGACCTTCCGTGCGGTGGGGGCGACGTGCGAGGCGGTGATTCGTCTGCTGCAGCAGGCCTGGCAGCCGGAGCTGTTCGACAACACCGAGCTGCAGTTCAAGGTGTATCGCTCCAGGCACTTCGCCACCCCGATGGACACCGGAGTATCGCTGTTCCTGTACCGCGTGCTCGTCAACGGCGTGCAGCGCACACCTCCCAGCAGTGTCGGCCCGAACGGGGTGGCGCGACGAACGCAGCTTCCGCTCGACCTGCACCTGCTGCTCACCCCCTGGGCCAAGGAGGCCTCGCTGGAGCAGGAGATTCTGGGCTGGATGATGCGAACGCTGGAGGATACGCCCATCCTGCCGGCCGCGCTCCTGAACAGTCTGGCCGCCGACGTGTTCGCTCCGGACGAGACGGTGGAGATCGTCGCCGGCCAGCTCAGCAACGAGGAGCTGTTCCGCATCTGGGACGTGCTCCCGACCGATTTCCAGATCTCGGTGCCCTACGTCGCCCGGGTAGTGCGGATCGAGTCGCTGCTCGAGCTGCCGAGCGCGGCGCCGGTGCTCAGTCGCCGGCTCGACTTCGGGGTGCTGAAGGAGGGCGGCTGATGCTGCGGGTCGTCCCGCTGGAGTCGATCCTGCTCCGCGCCCCGCTGGGAGTGCGCTTTATTGACCTGAGCCGCGGCGTCCCGGTGACCGACGGCCTGGTCGTCACAGCGCGGCCGCTCGAGATCGTGGTTGGCGAGGTTGTCGGCGTCGGTCGACCCATGCTGGCGCTCCGCTCGCCGGTCTCGGGCATCTACGGCTTCCGGACCCTGCCGGGGCTGGAGCCCTACGTGCGCGGGGAGCGGGAGGCGAGTGCCTGGTGCGGCGGCGGCTCGCCGTTCGAGGGCTTCGAGCCGACGCCCGAGGAGCTGCTGGAGCTGGGGACGCTGCGGCGGCTGGTTGGCGCGGAGGCGCTGACGCCCGCGGCCAACTTTGTCGTGCGGGTGGAGGACCAGGCCGGGCGCTTCCTGCCCCAGGTGCTGCTGCTCTGTCTTCCGCGCGAGCAGCTCCTGGAGGTTCCGCTGTTCTCCAGTCCGGCCCGGCCGGTACCCTCCGGGCTGGCGGCGGTGCGCGGCCAGGTCGCCGAGCGGGATCCGTCCGGACAGGCCGGGGCAGCGGCCGGCTGGGCGCTGGTGACGGCCAGCACCGACGGCGTGACCTACGCCGCGCTGGCGGACGCGCGCGGGATGTTCGCGCTGTTCCTACCCTACGCCGCCACTCTGCCGCCCCTGGCGGGCTCGCCGCCGCATGGGGCGCTGCCGTTCGACCAGCTTACCTGGCCCATCAGTGTCCAGGTGTTCTACGAGCCGGCGCACCAGCGACGGGTGCCGGGTCTCGATCCGCGCGACCCACCAGACGTCCGCTCCATCCTGGAGCAAAGGAGTGCCCGGGTGTACGACACGCCCACCCAGCCAGGTAGCTCGGTCGTCCGCCCGCTTCGGCTCGGTCGGGAGCTGGTGGTAGCGACCGACCAGCGATCGGAGCTGCTGATCGACGCCGCGTAGGCAGCACAGGGAGCACGCGCCGCCGGGCTGGGAGAGCGCTCGCGCGAGCCGACGAACGAAACGGGAGGCAGCCAGATGCCGGAATATCTAGCGCCAGGTGTGTACGTCGAGGAGACCAGCTTTCGAGCCAAATCCATTGAAGGGGTAAGCACGAGCACCGCCGGATTCGTCGGCCCGGCGCGGTTCGGGCCGATCAGTGGCGAACCGGAGCTGCTCACCAGCTTCGGCGACTTCCAGCGCATCTACGGCGGGCTCGACGATCTTGCCCTGGACGACACGCCTCAGCCGAACTACCTGGCGCACGCGGTGCGGGCGTTCTTCGAGGAGGGCGGCAAGCGGCTGTACGTAGTCCGGACGTTCAACTTCGGAGACGCTGGCTACACGGTGAATGAGGCGACCGGGGTGCCGGCCGGGTACGCCGCGCTGGCCAACACTGACAACCCGGCACTGAGTGTCGGTTCGCCCATCGAGCCGTTGCCAGAGACGCTGACGCTCATCGCCCGTTTCCCTGGCCTGGCTGGCCGGATGCGCGCCACCTTCACCCTTCGTCTGGGCGCCAACGCCCTGGTCGGCGACCGGACCACGAGCCCCTCGCTCACCCGCCTGCAGGACCTGGACCTGGTGGTGGTCCGCCGGCGCGATGCGTCCCGTGACAGCGCGGGCAATCCCCAGGATTGGACCGGCTTCCCCGCGCCCGACGGGCAGCCTACCGACGGTCTGTTCCTGCTGCGCCGCAACACGGTCGAGGACCGCTGGGAGCTGAAGGGCGACGACGGAGACACGGTCCTGCTCGCCGATCTTCGCGCTGGCCTGCCCGATGCTGGCCAGGTCGAGGTGCGGCCACTGACCGTGACCGTCGAGATCGAGCGACCCAAGGGGAAGGTGGAGCCGTCGGGCGCGTTCGAAAGTCCGGAGCTGATCGGCGAGTTCGGCTTCGACCCGCGCAGCGACAGCGGGCTGACGACCGTCTTCAGCCGCAAGCCGCCGACACGTTACCAGCAGCTCACCATCCCGTTCGCGATCCAGCTCCCCGAGACGTTTGCCGATACGCCGGCCGACGAGCAGGCGCTGGTCATCGCCCGCAGCCTGCTCGGCAGTGCCGCGCTCGACACCCTGCGGCTGAACAATGAGCGCCCGAACCCAACGGCGCTGGCGCGACGCGCGGTTGTGTACCAGCTCGTCGGCGGCTCGGACGGCGCGCTTCCGAACGACACGACCTATGCTGGCGACGAGGTGCAGTTCCAGGACTTCGTCGGCGATCCGCTGGAGCAGCCGAAGAACGGGCTGCTCGCCTTCGAGGGCGTGGAGGACATCTCCATCGTCGCCGCTCCCGGCTACTCCAGCACCTACGGCAGTAGCCAGGACAGCCAGGACAACGTGCTGGCGATCCAGGGCGCGCTCATCAACCACTGCGAGAAGCTGCGCTACCGGATCGCGGTGCTAGACACCCCGCCCGACCAGCTCGTCTCGGGAGCGCTGGACTACCGCAACAAGCGCTCCTCCAAGTACGCCGCACTGTATTACCCCTGGATCGTCATCCCCAACCCGCTGGGCGATGGCCGCCTCAAGCTCCCGCCCAGCGGCTTCGTCGCCGGCATCTACGCCCGCAACGACGTCGACCACGCCGTCTTCAAGGCGCCGGCCAACGAGGTGGTGCGCAGCGCGATCGACTTCGAGCAGCGGCTCAAGAAGGCGCATCAGGAGGTGCTCAACCCGGAGGGGGTCAACTGCTTCCGCTTCTTCCCCGGCCGGGGCTTCCTGCTCTGGGGGGCGCGGACGATCAGCGACGACCCGGAGTGGAAGTACGTCAACGTCCGCCGCTACTTCGCGTACCTGGAGCACTCCATCGACCGTGGGACGCAGTGGGTGGTGTTCGAGAACAACAGCGAGCAGCTCTGGGGCAACGTCCGCCGGACGATTGAGGATTTCCTGTTCAACGAGTGGAAGATGGGGGCGCTGCTGGGCACCAAGCCCGAGGAGGCGTACTTCGTCCGCTGCGACCGCTCGACGATGACCCAGAACGACCTGGACAACGGCCGGCTGGTCTGCCTGATCGGAGTCGCCGTGGTCAAGCCGGCCGAGTTCGTCATCTTCCGCATCGGCCAGTTCACCGCCTCCAGCAACCGCTAGGCGCTCGAAGGATGGAGGAGCCGCGATGGCGACGGAACGCGCCAACCCCTACGGCAGCTTCAACTTCCTGGTGGACCTGGGCACCGGCGACACCGCCAGCGTCCGGGCCGGTTTCCAGGAGGTGAGCGGGCTGAACATGGAAGTGACCACCGCCGAGTACCGCAACGGCAACGAGGCGGTCAACCACGTCCGCAAGATCAACGGCATCTACAAGGTCGGCGACATCACCCTGAAGCGCGGGCTGATCGGGGCGACCGACCTGTACGAGTGGATCAAGGCGGTGCGCGAGGGTGACCAGTCGGCCCGACGCAGCGTCACGATCCAGCTCCGCGACGAGGCCGGGCAGAACACGGTGATGACCTGGCGGCTCACCAACGCCCGCCCGACCAAGTGGACCGGCCCCTCGCTCAACGCCAAGGGCGGCACCGACGTCGCGATCGAGGAGCTGGTGCTGGTCTGCGAAGACCTGACCATCGAGTAGGAGCCGCCGGGTGGTGCTTTCCCCGCTGACGTTCCGGGGCCGACTGCCGGGTGTGGTCTGTGAGACCGCGCTCCCGCCTGCCGAGGAGCCGCTGCGGCTCGACGTGGCGGCGTTCGTCGGCTTCGCCGAGCGCGGTCCGCTCGACACACCGGTGGCGGTGGAGGACCCGGGCCAGTATCGCGCCGTCTTCGGCGGAGACCTGCTGCTCGCCCGCGACGGCGGCCGTCCGGTGTATGCCAACCTGCCGGCCGCGGTGCAGGCGTTCTTTGACAACGGCGGCCGCCGCTGCTACATGGTGCGGGTGGCGGGCGAGACCGCTGGCGCCAACCAGTTCCGCCTCCCCGGCTTGGTCGCCTGGGACCCGGCCGCCGGGCCGCTGGAGCTGCGTCCAACCATTGTCCCCGCGGCCTCTGTCGGGCGCTGGTCCGCGGCAGTGCGCGTCGGAACCCAGCTCGAAGCGCTGCCGATCCGCATCGCCCCCGGACCGGACGCCTACCGCCCCGCCGACGTGGTGGAGGGAGCGCCGGCCGAGATCGACCTGGACCTATCCAGCGCTGATGCGCTCCTCCCCGGCGACCTGCTCCGGCTGCGCTTCCCGGGCCCGGCGCGTCCGCTGCTCCTGTTCCCGGTGGCGCAGGTGCGGGCGCGGGGGCTGGCGGCGAGCACCGTGCAGGGACTGCCCGTGAGCGCGGTCGCGGCGGGGGCGACGCTGGCGTTGGAGGCCGGGCTGCCGGACCCGCTCCCGCTCCCGCTCGAGGTCGAGCGGCTCGGAACGGGCGGCTGGGAGCCGCTCGGTGCCCCGCTCTCCGGGCTGGAGCCGGTGGCGGGCGGACGCCTGGCGCTCGACCTGCCGGCCGGCGCCCCGGTGCGCGTTGGTGACCTGCTGCGGATTACCTGCGAGGAGGTCGGCTCGCCGCTCTTCGCCGCCCGGACGCTGCTACTGCCCGTTGCCGAAGTCGCGCAGCAGTCGACGCCGGGCTCCCCGCTGGAGGCCTGGCTGCCTGGCTCGCCGCTCGATAGCTTCACCCGGCGCGTCACCGGACAGTCGCCGCTCTGGGAGGCGGCTGCCGATCCCATGGGCGACCCGGTCGAGGCGGACCGGCTGCGGTTCGACCTGTTCGTTTGCGAGGGGGTCGATACGCTGGAGGTGTGGTCCGACCTGCGCTTCTGCGCGGCACCCGCAGCCGGCTCCGCTGCCGAGATGTCCGGCCTGTCCGTCGGGGCGGGCAGCAGCGCCGCCGGCCGCTCCTGGATCGACTGCCTGGGCAGCGACCCTGGCGAGCTGGCATTGGGCACGGACGCGGCAAAGTTGCCGCGCTCGGCGCGACTGGGCGCGCCTTTCCAGGTGACGCCAGCGGGCGCGCTGCCGCTCTATCTCCCGCTCGGGATGTCCGCGCTGCCGAGCCCGGACCAGTTCAGTGGGCCGCTCCCGCTCGGCGAGACGCGGCCCGATCCGCCCCGGGTGCCCGGCAGCGACGGGCTGGACAGCTTCGACCCGGTCAGCCTGTTCCTCGATCCGCGTCTGGCCGATCTCGGCACCAGCACCGTGCTCGGCGCGGCCGAGGAGCTGCTGTACCTGAGCAATCCGCCTTCGCCGTTGCTCAAGCTGCACAGTCTGGCGCCCGTGGAGGAGGTGGCGCTGATCGCGCTCCCGGACGTCGTTCACCGCCCCTGGGGACCGCCGGAGCCGCTCGCACCGGAGCCCGAGCCGCCGGCCCCGCCCGCCCCGTCGCGTGATTGGTCCTGCTTCATGGACTGCATTCCACCGCAGCCACCGGCCGCGCTGCCGCGCTGGCTCCCCACCGAGGCGCACTGCAGCGGGCCAGTGGCGCTGCTCCCGGCGCCCGAGGCCGAGCCGGACGAGGAGGCGGACATCCAGCACCAGTTCGCGGCGCTGCCGGTGCTGGTCGAGCCGGCCCGCTATGGTCGCGCCGAACTGGAGCAGCTCCTCGCCACGCAGCGGGCGCTGGTGCGGCTCTGCGCCGCCCGGGCGGACACGCTGGCGGTGTTGAGCCTGCCGGCTCATTTCGACACCCGGGCGGTGCTCGATTGGCGGCAGCGGCTGGCCGGAGCCGGCAGCTTCCTGGACGATGCCGCACTGAGCTACGCCGCGCTGTACTATCCCTGGCCGCTCGGCCCGGAGCCGCTGACGCCCGAGCTGGCGCCACTCCGCCCCAGCCCGCCGGATGGGGCGGTCTGCGGCCTGATCGCCGCCCGCGAGCTAGCCCGCGGCGCCTGGGTGGCCCCGGCGAATGTCGCCCTGCGCGGCGTGGTCGGGCTGATCCCGTCAGTGCCCGAGGGCGAGCGGGCGGCGCTGTTTGACGCTCGGGTGAACCTGCTCCGCCAGGAGCCGGGGCGCTTCAGCCCGCTCAGCGCCCACACGCTCAGCCCGGACCTGCAGCTCGTCCAGGTCTCCGCGCGGCGGCTGCTGATCTTCCTGCGCAAGCTGGCGCTGCGCCGGGGCCTCCGCTACGTCTTCGAACCCAACAACGAGCGCTTTCGGCAGCGGGTGCAGGCGAGCTTCGAGAACACGCTGCGGGCGCTTGCCGGGCGTGGGGCGCTGGCCGCCTTCCAGGTCGTGGCCGACGACGGGCTAAACACCCCGAACGACGTCGACAATGGCCGGTTCCTGATCGCGCTCAAGGTCGCCCCAACGCTGCCGATCGAGTTCATCACCGTGATTCTGCTGCGGGCCGGCGAGGGCCTGCTGAGCGTCGTGGAGAGGTGAGCCGTGCCCAATCCCGCGTTCGAAACGGTCGATCCCCCGTTCACCACCTTCCGCTTCGAGGTGGTCCTGGATCTGGACGATCCGCCCGAGGGGGTGACGAACCCCGTCTGCAACGCTGCCTTCGCCGAGTGCGATGGGCTGGAGATGACCATCGAGCCGAAAACGGTGCGCGAAGGCGGCAACAACCGTGAGCAGATCCACCGGGTCGGGCCGGCCAGCTACAGCCAGCTCTCGCTGAAGCGCGGGATGACCGCCAACCTGGACCTGTGGAGCTGGTTCGTCGCTGCCGCCACCCCCGGCCGGCTCGCCACCGCCCAGGGGCAGGTGACGATGTGGGACGCCGACGGCACCCCGCGCCTCACCTTTGTGCTGAAGGACTGCTTCCCAGTGAAGCTGCGCGGCCCGTCGCTGAACGCCAGGGAGGGGCTGGTGGCGATCGAAGAGCTGCAGCTCGCCTACGCCCAGCTCGACGTCCGCCCGGCCGGCCAGGCCGGGGCTGGCTTTGGAATCGGGATCAGCGCCGGGCTGAGCGTCAGTGCAGGCGTGAGCGCCGGGGCGAGCGTCAGCGGCGGCTTCGGGCTCAGCGGCAGCCTGGGCGCCAGCGCGAGCGGGAGCGCCGGACTGAGCCTGGGGTAGGAGTGGACGATGGCAGACGAGGGGCGGGCGACGCTGACCGTGATCGACAAGACGACGCGGGCCGAAGGGGCGTCGCTGGTGGTGCACTTCAACCCGCAGACGCTGCGGCTGCACTACCAGACGCTGGGCGCGGTGGGAACGCAGACGAGCGGCGACGCGGCCGCACAGCAGGGCCAGACGCTCCAGCGCACCGGCTCGACCTCCACCCTGGCAATGGAGCTGCTGTTCGACACCAGCACCACCGGCGAGGACGTGCGCAACACCACCTACCAGATCGTCGAGATGATCACCCCGCCCAAGAAGGACAAGAATGGCAACCCGGACGTGCCCTGGGTCCGCTTTCACTGGGGCACCTTCGTCTTCCTCGGCACGGTGCAATCCATGGATGAGACGATCGACCTGTTCTCCGCCGACGGCAAGCCGCTGCGCTCCACGGTGACCTTCACCATGGCCCAGGTCGAGCCGCCCGCGCCGGAGAGCGACGGCGGCGGACTCGGCGGGGCCGGGGCGAGCGCGGGCCTCGGGTTCAGCGCTGGGCTGTCGGCCGGCATCGGCCTGAGCGCCGGGCTGTCCGCCGGGGTGAGCGTGGGTGCCGCGGTCGGCACCACCCCGCTCACACTGGCCCAGGCCGGCGACTCGCTCCAGAGTCTGGCCGCCCGGGCCGGCATCGGCGCCTCCTGGAAGGCAGTGGCGGCCGCCAACGGGATCGACAACCCGCGGCTGCTGGACGCCGGCGCGGTGATCGACCTGAACGCTCGGGCCTCGGCCTCCGCGTCGGCGTCGCTGGGCTAAGCGGGCTCCACTGGCCCGGAGCACGAAAGGAGCGACATGCCAATCATCATCAATGACTTCGAGGTCCTGGTGAATCGCCAGGCCGAGACCAGCGCTGGCGGCCAGGAGACGCGCCCACCCGCGGAGGTCGCACCACCCGCGCCGCCCCGCCCGGATGACCTGCTGCGGCTGCTGTGGCACCTCGAAGCGCGCCACGCCCGCCTGCGGGCGGACTGACCGGAGGAGCGTCGCCGATGCCTGTCCCGAGCGCCTACGTCTCGCAGCCACGGATCTCGATCGACGGCCAGCCGAGCGACGGCCTCAGCGCCGACGTGGTGTCGCTGCTGGTGGAGGAGACGACCGAGGGGCTGTTCCACTGCGAGGTCGCCTTCAACAACTACGGTCTGGGGTCCGGCGGGAGCGACTACCTGTACTTCCGCCGCAACCAGCTCGAGTTTGGCAAGACGCTGGCGGTCGAGCTCGGCGCCGGCGATCGGGCGCGGACGGTGTTCTCCGGGCGGATCAGCGCGCTGGAGGCGGAGTATCCGCCAGACGGCGGGGCGCGCATCGTCGCGCTGGCTGAGGACCGGCTGCAGGACCTGCGAATGACGCGACGTACCCGTAGCTTCGAGGACGTCTCGGACGAGGACGTAATGAACCAGATCGCCTCCGAGCACAGCCTGACACCTCAGCTCTCGGTGAGCGGCCCGACGTACAAGGTGCTGGCCCAGGTGAACCAGAGCGACCTGGCCTTCCTGCGCGAGCGCGCCCGGGCGGCCAACGCCGAGCTGTGGCTGGATGGAACGACCCTATACGCAAAGGCGCGGCCAGAGCGCGACGGCGAGACGGTGGAGCTGCGCTACGGAGCCGGGCTGATCGCCTTCCGCGTCCGCGCCGATCTGGCGCACCAGTGCAGCGAGGTCGGGGTGAGCGGCTGGGACGTGGCGGCCAAGGAGGCGATCGAGGAGACTGGGGACTCCAGCGCGATCGGCGCTGAACTGAACGGCGACGTCGGCGGAACGAGCATCCTGGAGCAGGCGTTCGCGGCGCGCAAGGAACGGGTTGTCCACACCATCCCGCTGACGAGCGAGGAGGCGCGCAGCCTGGCGCAGGCGCGCTACCGCGAGCGGGCGCGCCGCTTCGTCACCGGGACCGGTCTGGCGGATGGCGACCCGCGCCTGCGGGTCGGGACGACGGTGAGCCTGTCCGGCCTGGGCGACCTGTTCAACGGCCGCTACTACATCGCCCGGGTGCGTCACAGCTATGACGAGACCAACGGCTACCGCACGGAGATCGAGGTTGAGCGGCCCGGCCTGGGCCGGCCGCGGAGCTGAGGGGGAGCGATGCTGACGCTCGGTGAACTGGACCTGGAGCGTGCGGCGACCGGGCCGGGCGGCCTGTTCTACGGGGTGTACCCGGCGGTCGTCAGCGATCTGGTCGATCCGGACAACCAGGGGCGGGTGAAGGTGAAGCTGCCCTGGTCGCCCGACCCGGGCGGGGGCAGCTACGAGACCTGGGCTCGGATCGCCACGCTGATGGCCGGCAACAATCGGGGCACCTGGTTCGTCCCGGACGTGAACGACGAGGTGCTCGTCGCCTTCGAAGGGGGCAACCCGCGCCGCCCCTACGTCATCGGGGCGCTCTGGAACGGCCAGGACGCCCCGCCGGAGCAGATGGACGACGCCGGCAGGAACTCCCTCAAGACGATCCTCTCCCGCGCTGGCGTCCGCGTCACTCTGGACGACACCGACGGCGCGGTGAAGCTGCGGCTAGAGACGCCCGGCGGCCAGTCGATCGTGCTGAGCGACACCCCGCCCTCGATCGTCGCCCAGGACGCCAGCGGCAACAGCGTCAAGCTAGAGGCGCAGGGGATTACCGTCACCGCCAGTGCCCAGGTGAAGGTCCAGGCGGCCACCGCCCAGATCAGCGCCGGGATGGTGACGGTCGACGCGGCGATGTCCAGCTTCAGTGGCGTAGTGCAGTGCAGCACGCTGATCACCAACTCGGTGGTGAGCGCCAGCTACACGCCGGGGGTGGGGAACGTCTGGTGAGAAACGGACACGCGCCCGCCATCCGCTGGGCCAAGCCGGCCGCGCTCTGGCCCGACACCACGCTCGCCTTCGACCAGCCCTGGCTGGTCGAGCTGGAAGGCGACCGCTTCCTGCCCGACTTCCTGGACCTGGTGGGCGGCAAGCTCCCCGGCCAGACCCCGGCCGACCTGGGCCAGAAGGCGCCGGCGGCGACGGTGGGCGGCGCCTACAAGCTGTTCCAGCCGCTGCACGCCCGCTACTACCTGGTCACCGGCTCGCTGGTCTGCCGCCAGCTCGGCTTTCCCGACCGACGCGTCGCCCGACAGGACGGCGAGAGCACCTCGTTCGTGCTGCGGCGCCGGCGCGGCAGGAGCGCCAATGAAGAGGGCTGGGTGGAGGACGGGGCGAATCGAGGCTGGCAGGCGGCGTCCGCGGACGCACTGCTGGATGGCGAGGAGCGCTTCCCGCTGCACTCGGCCAGCGTCTGCATCTCGCCGCCGCTGCTGCCCGCGGCCCAGGCAGCGCTCGCCCGGCCCGAGTGCCGGGCGATCTACTACGGCTACGTCTCGGTCGCCAGCCGCGAGCAGTATCTGACCCCGGTGGCTGACCCCGTCGCCACTCTCGCCAGTGTGCCCCCGCCGCCCGCCGGCTCTGGCCTGACCGGTGAGCCTGACCCCCGGCTGAGCGAGCTGGAGGCACGGGTGCTCCGCCCCTGGCGGGCACTGTACATCGACCCGATCACCGGCAGCGCCTACCCCGCCGGCTCCGCGGACAGGAACCTCACCGCGGACCAGCTCCAGCAGGCATCGCTGTTCCTGCTGCTGGACCTCGGCGACTACCTCCAGCGCACCCTGCCCGATGTCTACCAGGCCGCGCTGAGCGCCACCGGCACGGTGCAGGGCACAGGCAAGACGGCGCTGCTGGCGGCGCTGCGCGACGTGCGGGTCAACAACGACAGCCTGAGCCTGGCCGCGGCCCTGGCGCAGCTCCAGCCCTACGCACCGCTGGTGCGCGGCGAGCCGTTGGCGGTCGGAGTGAACCCGGATCCGGGCAGCTTCGACGTCCGGGAGGCGTTCCGCACGGACCCGGCCGCCTCGCCAGCGCGCATCTCCCTCGGCCGGCCGAGCAACACCAACGCCAGCAGCGCCCCGTTCCTGGCCGCCAGCCAGATCGGCGACACGCTCTACCACCTGATCCGCGACGCGATCCAGGAAGGCGCCACGGCGGTCCAGGTGCCCGACGAGCTGCAGGGGCTGATCAAAGCGGACCCGCCGGCCGACGATCCGAACGCGGACACCTACGTCATCCGGCTGGTGTACGAGCACCCGCCCTGCCAGCCAGTCTTGAGCGAGCCGAGCGCCCCGTTCGTCTTCGCCAAGGCGCTCGACCCGGATGCTCCCGCCCGCAAGGTGCGGATCGAGCTGCCCAGCATCAAGGACCTGCGGAAGTTCAAGCGCGGGGTGGCGATGGAGACACCGCCGGACCTGCGCAGCCTGATGGACCGAGTGAACAAGGGGATGCTGGATGGCGGCGGGCTGAGCGCCGGGGCAGAGTGGCAGCTCGGGATGATCTGCTCCTTCTCGATCCAGATCATCACCATGGTTGCGTTCATCGTGCTGTTCATCTTCCTGATCGCGTTCAACTTCATCTTCTGGTGGCTGGCATTCCTGAGGATCTGCTTCCCGATCCCGGTCAAGAAGTAGGGAGGAGCGACGAATGCCGACCAACGGCGCGCTGTACGGGCAGGGGGTGGCGTTCCCGCTGCGGGTGGGGGCGGATGGCCACATGGCGTGGTCCAGTGGTGAGCCGAACGTGCGGGAAGCGATCTGCATCATCCTGCGCACCCGGCCCGGCGAGCGGCTGCTGCGGCCGGACTTCGGCTGTGGCCTGGACCGCTACCTGTTCGAACCGAACGGCGTCGCCACCCTGCGGCTGATCCAGGAAGAGGTCAAGCGGGCGCTGAGCCGCTGGGAGCCACGGATCGCGCTGGACGACGTGCGGGTGGCGACCAACCCGGCCGACGCGCGAGCGGTGGACATTACCATCGCCTACACGCTGATCGCCACCCGGCAGCCGGAGCGCGTCAGCCTGACAGTCGCGTTGAGCGCCTGAGAGGAGCCGCGATGCCGCTGCAAGTCCCCCAGCTCGACGACCGCTCCTTCGAGCAGCTCTTCGCGGAGGCGAAGGCGCGCATCCCGGTCCACACCCCGGAGTGGACCAACCTCAACGACAGCGACCCGGGCATCACCCTGGTGCAGTTGTTCGCCTTCATGACCGACAACCTGCTGTACCGCAGCAACCGTATCCCGGAGGCGAACCGGCTCGCGTTCCTGAAGCTGCTGAACATCCCGCTCCAGCCGGCGATGCCCGCCCGCGGGCTGGTGGCGTTCCGCAACGAGCGCGGCCCGGTTCAGCCCTACCCGCTGGACGCCGGGGTGGAGCTACGAGCCGGCAAGGTGCCATTCATCACCCGCACCGGAGTGTGCATCCTCCCTGTCACCGCTGCCGTCTTCTACAAGCGACCCACCCCGGACCTGGACGACGCCACCCGGCAGCAGTACCAGACAGTCTATGCGCCGCTGCTGGACCAGGCCGGCGACCAGTTGCAGTTCTACACCTCCACCCCGCTCGATCCGCCGCAGACCGGCAAGGAGCCACCGGTGGTCGACCTGGCCGACGGTGTCAACGGCACCATCGACCGCTCGCTCTGGGTAGCGCTGGTCGGGCCGCCGAACGTCCCGTTGGACACGGTGCGGGCGGCGATCGCCGACCAGACACTCACCCTGGGCATTTACCCAGCCCCGAGCTGCCAGGAGAAGGTGCTGGAGCCGGCGAACTGGACCAGCCCACAGGAGAACGCCTCCGGGCTGATCTTCGAGATCGCCGCCCCCGACCCGACCATCATGGACACGCTCGCCCCGGCCCACTACACCCGCCTGCCTGTGGAGTACGGTGAGGCTGTGCTGGACGAGGCCGGAATCGTCCAGGTCACGCTGCCGTCATATGACGCGCTTGTCCTGTGGGACTTCGACCCGGGCGAGGAGGGCAGCGGCGACTACCCCCCGCTGGTCGAGGACGCCAGCCTGGCGCAGCGCATCGCTACCTGGATCCGCATCCGGCTGCCCGAACCCGCGGCGAACGGGGACGCCGCGGGTGGCTCGCCGGCGCTGAGGCAGAGCGCCCGCGTCTCCTGGGTGGGGGCCAATGCCGCGCGGGTGATCCAGGCGCTGCCGGTCAACCGCGAGCGGCTGGGGATCGGCACCGGGGCGCCCGACCAGGTGTTCAAGGTTGCCAACACCCCGGTTATCCTGGAGGCCATCCCGGACCCCGAGACGGGCGCGCTGCGCGACACCTTCCGGCTCGAGATCCAGAGCACCGATGGCACCTGGGAGGCGTGGACCCGCACCGACGACCTATTCGCGGCCGGACCGCGCGATAAAGTCTACGCGGTCGATCCCGAGGCCGGCCTGGTCAGCTTCGGCAGTGGGCTGCGCGGGATGCGCCCACCGCTGGGACAGGCGATCCGGGTCAGCTACGAGTACGGGGGTGGGCCGGCCGGTAACGTCGGGATCGGCGCGCTGAACAAGAGCGCGGCGCTGCCGGGCGGCTTCAAGGTCGAGAACCCGGTCCCGACCTGGGGCGCGGACGCCGGTGAGACGGCCGCGGACGGCGAGCGCAACATCCCCCGCTACCTGAAACACCGCGACCGGCTGGTAACCGCGAGCGACTTCCGCGATCTGACGCTCCGCACCCCGGGCGTCGACGTCGGCCGAGTCGAGGTGCTCCCGCTGTTCAACCCGGACCTCTTCTCGCCGACCGGCCCGCCGCAGACCGCCCCGGGCACGGTGACCGTGATGGTGATCCCGCGCCACGATGCCCGCCAGCCGGAGGCCCCGGTGCCGGATCGGCTCTTCCTGGAGGCAGTCTGCGCCTGGCTCGACCCGCGCCGGCTGCTCACTACCGAGATCTTCGTCCGCGGCCCGGAGTACGTCTCGATCTGGGTCACGGTGGGGATCACCACCGCCCCTGGCCAGGTGCGTGAACTGGTTCGGCGCAACGTGGAGGCGGCGCTGCGCGTGTATCTCTCCCCGCTGGTCGGCGGCCCGCCGATCCCCGGTGCCCCGGACCTGGATGCGGTCTGCGACCCGACGGCGGCTCCCACCGCTCCCTGTGCTCCGCCGCGCGGGACCGGCTGGCCGTTGGGGACCGAGGTGCGTGACCGCGACCTGGAAGCGGTGGCGACGCGGGTGATCGGGGTTCGGTACGTGGACTCGGTGCGGCTGGCGAGCCTTTCCAGCGACGGCGTGACCCTGACCGACGCCGATCGGATCCCGCTGGCCGGGCTACAGCTCCCGCGGCTGGTGGCGATCAGCGTTCGCGAGGGGGCGGCTGAGGACCCGGCCGAGCTGCTCGGGCCACGGGCGGCCACCCCGTCCACGACGGTCCCGGTCCCGGTTCTTCCGAAGCAGTGCTAGCGAGGCGGAGCGTGGCAGACGTCAACGGCACCCGGTACCATTTACTGTACGGCCTGGACGACTGGCGCGGCAGCCAGCTCGTCCTGGACGACGGCGCCAGCGTGCCGCTGCGCGACCTGCTTACCGATTCCCCCGAGCGCAACCCGCACGTCCCGCTCGAGTGGCACGTCGCCAGCGGCAGCCTGCGGCTGGCGCAGCAGATTCCGATCTTCCGCCACGCTCGTCCCGCCCGGCCGCTCGACCTCGCCCGTCGGCGTGGGGCCGGGCGCGACCGCTACGGCACCTGGTACTGGATCGACCCCTCCGAGAGCAGTATCCGCTGGCTTCCGGCCGGCACCCGCCGCGTGGCGCAGTGGTGGAGCAGCGCCGATCTGGCCCGCCGCTGCATCCTGGCCGACGCCACCACGTTCGCCCCGTGCCTGGAGCCGGCGCCGCCCACGCTGCTGCTGCGCGGCCTGGTGGTCACCACCCGCCACTACCTGGTGGTCGGCGACGTGACCCGCCACGGGCTACTGGTGTTCGACCTGCACCGTGGCGGAGGCCCGCTGCTGCTGCGCTGGCCGGACGACGTCCCGTTCCTTCCCTGGGACCTGGCGCCGACCCCGGACGGCGGGGTGCTCGTGCTCGACCGCGATAACCTCACCTACTGGGCGCTCGACGCCGATTTCCGGCTCCTGGCGGAGGTCGATCCGGACCAGCCGGCGCTGTTCCAGCCGCGCCAGGCCGGGGCACCGACGAATGTGGTGCGCGGCGCGGCCCACCCCTGGGGGTACCCGCTGGCCGGCGGCTCGCCGGCCGAGCTACCGCTCTCGCCGGTCAGCATCGAGTCCGGGCCGCAGGGCAGCGCGCTGATCCTGGACACCGACCCCGCCCGTCCCTACTCGATCATCTACGAGTACCAGGCGGGCGATCTGGTCGCCACGTACTCGCTCGAGGACGCGGTCGAAGCGGCCGACCCGCGCTCGGAAGCGGGCGAGATGACGCTGTTCTCCGTCGCCGGCCACGACTTCGCCTACGTCGAGACCGGCGAGCCTCAGGCCGCGCCGCGCCATAGGGGGAACTGCGGCTGCCGCGACCAGGCAGCGCTGGCCGCCGTCGCCGGCTCGTCCAGCCTAGCCAAACCACCAACGCGGACGATCTACGTCGCTGAGCGCAACGGCGACCAGGCGTTCGCCTTCACGCTCGACCATCAGGCGCGCACGCTGGCCGACCGCCACGAGTTCCTGCCGCTGCGCCGCTGGGGGGCGAAGGCGCTGGTGGCCGCGGACGGACAGGCGTATTACGACGTTGGCGAGCGCTGGGTGCCGCTGGCGGTGCTGACCGAGTGCCGCTACGCCGGCCGCGCCGTCTTCACCACCCCGACCGACTTCCGGCCCGACCGGCAGGGCCAGCCGTTCGACGGCGGGCTGCCGGGTTGTGTCTGGCATCGGCTCTTCCTCGACGCGCAGATCCCGGTCGGCACCGCCATCACCGTCCGTGCCCGCGCCGCCGACGAGCCGGACTTTCTGGCGCAGACCTCCTGGCTTCCGCAGCCCACGCCCTACCTGCGCGGTGGCGGGTCCGAGATCCCCTTCTACAACCCCTGGGCAGACCTACGCGCTGGCGCCCAGCCGTTCCCGGAGCGCACCGGCACCTGGGAATTCCTGTTCCAGGGAGTGCGCGGACGCTACCTGCAGCTCGAGGTGACGCTGCTCGGAACCGGCCGTTCCACCCCGCTGCTGCGGGCGCTGCGCGCCTGGTACCCGCGCTTCTCGTACTCCGAGCACTACCTGCCGGCGATCTACCGCGAAGAGCCGGTCTCCGCCTCGTTCCTGGAGCGCTGGCTGGCGAACGTGGAGGGCTTCTACACCGACCTGGAAGACAGGATCGAGCACGTCGCCGCGCTGTTCAGCCCGGACACCGCCCCGCCGGAGGCGCTCGACTGGCTCGCCTGCTGGTTCGGGCTGGCGCTGGACCCGCTCTGGGACGAGCGCCGCCGCCGATTCTTCATCCGCCACGCCGACCAGCTCTTCCGCTGGCGGGGCACTCTGTCCGGGGTGGAAGCGGCGCTGCGGCTGTACCTGGATTGCCGGGTGGACGAGAGTCTGCTGCCGCCGCTGGCGCGGGACGCCGGCCGGGTGCGGATCGTCGAGCGGTTCCGTACCCGCGGCGTCGGCGGGCTGGCGTATGGCGACCCGACCGACACCGGCAGCCAGACATTCCGCGCGCTCACCCGCCACGACGTGGCGGCGAGCGCGCACTGGTTCACCGTGCTGGTGCCGCACGACCTGTCGGACGAGGAGCGCGACATGGTGGAGCGGCTCGTCCGGCTGGAGAAGCCGGCCCACACCGCCTACGAGCTGAAGCGGTTCTGGGACCTGTTCCGGGTCGGCGAGGCGCGCCTTGGGCTGGACACCCGTCTCGGCGAGAGCAGCCGCTTCGCCCCGTTCCGGCTCGGCGAATCCTACCTGCCCGAAGCCTACCTGGAGGCCCCGTACCCGTTCGACATCGCGGACCGGCTGGTGCTCGACCGCGACCGCCTGGGCGACCTGCCGGCCCTGTGAGAGCGAGGGACGATGCCAGACGCCGCAGCTACCTGTACAGGAGAGACCGACGATGAATGATGTCAACCAGCGCTGCGTCTCCCCAGCCAACGGAACGCTGAGCCCCGACCTGCGCGTGAACTACGAGTTCGGTCTCGTCCTGGGCGTCGACGAGTTCCGCCAGGAAGACCTGTACTTCCGCGAGAAGGAGTACCTGCACAACCGCGCGCTGCACGGCTACGGAACTGTCTTCGGCCTGGACGTCACGCTCGCCCGGCCGAGCGGCAGCGCCGACGACGTGCAGGTAACCGTCAGCCGCGGGATGGGGATCGACCAGTGGGGCCGCCCGGTCGTCGTCCGCTACGACCAGTGCGCCCGGCTGGGTGCCTGGCTGGCGGCGCAGGAGCGCAAGCAGCCCGGGGTCGTCGCCGGCCACCTGGATCCCGCCGGCCGGCTGAGCGTCTACGTCGTGGCCAGCTACGACGAGTGCCCCGAAGCGCTGGTGCCGATCCCCGGCCAGCCGTGCAGCAGCAGCGAAGCGACGCAGGCGCCGTCGCGGATCCGCGACGCCTACAACATCGAGCTGCGCTGGACCCCGCCGGCGATGCCGGCCTGGGACGCGGTGCGCTGCTTCGCCCGCCTGATGGCCGAGGTCCACTTCGTCGCCGGGCTGGATCCACTCGATTCCGACGAGCCGGCGATTATCCAGCAGGTCCGCGAACTGGCCGGGCCAGACCCCTGCGCCGGGCTCATCGGCTCGCCGCCCTCCGGCGGCTTCCAGCTTCCGCTGGAGACGGGCCGCGAGGCGCTGGATCGCATCTTTACTGTCTGGGCGACCGACGTCCGCCCTCAGATCGCCCCAGACCTGATCGACCCGAGCAGTGGCCCGGGCGCCACCCTGCCCGAGGCGGGCATTCTGCTGGCCCGGCTCGACGTCACCCTCGCCACCCCGTTTGATCCCAGCGCCCCGCGCATCAGCGCGTTCGATCCGCCCGTGGACGACGGTTGCCCCTACCTGCTGCACACCCAGCTCATCCAGGAGCTGCTGCTCCTCGGCGGCGGGGAGGTGGTGGCGGCGCCGCCTCCGCCAGAGCGCCCGCCGGCCGAGTTCGTCACCTTCAACACCGTGCAGGACGCGGCCGGGACGCGGCTCACCGCCTGGTTCCATACCGACCAGCCGGTCAAGCTCGGCCCCGCGCTCACCGCCCGGCGCGACCTCGCGCTGCCAATCACCTTCAGCGCCAGCCCGCGCGGCGGCCCCTTCTCCTTCCTCTGGGATCTCACCCCCCAGCACGAGATACTGGTCGACGATGAGCTCCTGGAGTTCGCCTTCGACACCGACCAGATCAGCGTCGGCAGCGACGCCGTCACCCTGGCCGACGTGCTCGCCACGCAGCCCTCGGTGTACCTCGGCTACGACGGGCTGAACACGATCGAGGCGTTCTACGAGGTGGACCTCCCGCCGCCAGCGCCGCAGCCCGGGCTGACCGAGGAAGAGGTCATCAAGCTCATCCTCCGCATCCCGCCGCGCCCATTCGTGACGATCACCACGCTGAGCGTCGGCGAGGGCCTGCTCGAGCTCTGGTTCCACCTGGCGCTGGAGGGCGAGGACGAGGCGTTCCGGGTGAGCCAGAAGCTGGAAGATCCCAACGTCTTCCGGCAGGTCCTGCGTGTTCTAGCGGAGACGAACGGGCCGTTCGGCAACAGCCTGGCGAACATCCGGGTCACCGCAGTGACCATGCTCCAGCACAATGTGTTCCGGGTGAGCCTGAACCTGGCGGACTGGAAGAAGGCCAAGAACTCCCCCTACCTGCGCTTCCTGTTCACCATGGACCTGCCCATCCAGGCGGTGAATGGCCAGGATACGGTTCTGAGCGCCTTCATCCAGCAGCACCGGGCCAGCTTCGTCGGGAACACCGGCGGGAAGTTCCTGGTAGCCTACGCCCGAGTCGCGGGAGGCGGGCAATGAGCGCGGTCCAGCTCCTTGGCAGCAGCTTCGACCAGGGTTTGCGTGCCCCGCACTACGTCAACGGGCGGCTCCTGGCGGCGGAGGACCTGAAGGCGGACCGCGACGCCACTCTCGCCCGCCTCGCCTGGCTGGGTCGGGCCGCCGGGCCGGGTGTGATCGATGGGCTGCTCGTCTCCACCGCCCCGAGCAGCGCTACCAGCCTGCAAGTGACGGCCGGGCTCGGGCTGAACCGCAACGGCGACCCGATCCGGCTGGCCAGCCCGGTCACCCTGCCGCTCGCCAGCATCGCGCCTGGCGCCGCCCCCCAGGACGACGCCGGGCGCTTCGCCCGCTGCGACTTCAGCGCCGGGAATAGCAGCACGTCCATTCCCAGCGGGGCCTACCTGCTCACCGCGCTGCCGGCCTCGCAGCTCGACGGCCTCGCCCCACTCCAGGCGTCCGCTGGCAGCACCAGTCCGGCGAGCTGCACCGGCAAGTGGGAGGTCGAGGGGCTCCAGTTCAAAGCGATCCCGCTGGTCGGCTTCCCGACCAGCGGCGTCACCGGCGACAATCGCCGCAATCTGCTGGCCCACTGGTGCTTCGGGAGCGAGGCGCTGCGGAAGCTCGCCGTCGATCCGTTCAGCTTCGACGACCGCTACGGTGGGCTGGACCAGCTCGGCTCCGACCTGACTGGCTGCGACCTGCCGCTGGCGGTGTTCTTCTGGACCGGCAGCGCCCTCGACTTCGTGGACGGCTGGTCGGCGCGGCGACGGCTCACCCGCCCCTCTGCGCTGGACGCCTGGAGCGGGCTGCTGAGCGACAAGCGCGTGGCCGAGGCGCAGGCGCGTTTTCTTCAGTTTCAGCAGCAGGCCGGGGAGCTGGTCGAGAGCGGCCGGGCGGCGAAGGCGGTTGGCTCGCTCGTGTTCCCCTTCCTGCCGCCCGCCGGGCTGCTGCCGATTACCACCAGCGCGCTGTTCGCCCGGGTGCGCCAGGCTGGCTCGGGCGAGCGGCAGATCGCCATCCTGCTGGCGAAGAAGCGGTCGCTCAGCAAAGGGTTCGACCTTGAGGTCTTCTTCGAGGGGTTCCCAGACCGCATCGGGGTGCTGGACCACGACTCGGTCGACTTCCTGGTCAACCAGTCCTGGCACGACGAGGCGATCCGCCTCGAACGAGACAAGCCGAACGCGTCACTCGTCAACCTGTACCTGGTCAAAGAGAACCTGCTGGATCATCATGCCCAGCCCTACGTGCTGTTCACCAAGCGGTTCAGTGCTACCGAGTGGATCTCGCTGGAGCTGAGGTAGCAGGGCGATGAGCCTGGCGGAGCGGCCGATGGTGGGGCGGCTGGCAGTGTGGGCGGACGCCGCGCTGGCGCGAGACCTCGACCCGCTGGCGCTGCGGCTGCGGCTGGAGCGGCTTCTGGGCGGGCTGGAGCTGCCCCCGGCGGGCATGCCGCCGGGGGCGGTGCTGGTGGTGCGGACCCTGCGCGGCCCGGCCCCGCTGCCGGAGGCGGTCCGCGCCCCGCGCGGCTGGGGCGAGCAGGTGCGCAGCCAGATCGACGCGCTGTACCACGCCGCTGCCCGCCCAGCGCGCGGGCAGCGGGCAGACGGCGCCGCCAGCGTCCTGTTCCTCGACCGCGCCGAGCTGCTCGCCTGCCTCACCCGCGACCTGCTCGCCGGCCGCGCCACCGGCCGCTGGTACTGGCGGCAGCTCCTGCGTGGCGTCGCCACAGCGCCCGGCCCGACGCTCGCCGCTGCCTGGCAGGCGGACGCTGCGTTCCTGCCCGCGGCGCTGCTCGAGCTCTCTTCCACCGAGGTGGTCGCGGCGGCACGGCTGCTGGGGCCAGGCGAGGTGCAGGCCGTCACCCGGGCGCTGGAGGCCGCGTTCGGGATGCTGGATAGCGCCAGCGGAACCACCTTGCGCCCGGGCGAGACGGCGCGGGGAAGGGATGGCGGAGCGGCGCCACTGGGGATCGGCGGGGCGCTGCTTCCCGGCGTCCGGACACAAGGGACAGGCACCCAGCCGAGGCGTGGAGCGGAGCTCGAACGCCGGTCCTCCACCTCGCTCTCGGCAGGAGGCGCAGAGCGGGATGTGGGCGCCAGGAGGTCAGAGAGCGTTACAGACGAGCGCTGGGCGGCTGCGCCCTGGCAACGCTGGCTGCCGCCGGGTGTGGTAGACCTGCCGCCGCGTGCCGAGTACCTGCTTGGCCTGGCGCTGGCGCTGGCCCACGCGCCCGCGCTCGCGCGCAGCGCTCCGTTCGCCGCCCGCGCCGCCGCCTGGCTGGCCCAGGCCGAGACACGGGCGCCAGCGACCGGGCGGCCGGCGCCTCCTGATCAGCCGCGCCGCGCCGCCCCGTCCCCGCCCCGGGCCGCGGGCGCGAGCCCCACGGCGCCGCGCGCCGCGAGCAGCGGGGCTGCTCGCGAGGCCGCTGAGGACCGTGGCGCTGCCCACGCAGAACCGACGGTAGCCGATCCGGGGGAGCGCTGGGCGGGGGTGCCGACCGCGCTGGGCGGGGCGCTGTTCCTGGTGACTCTGCTGCGCTGGCTTGACCTGCCGGCCGGTTGGGAGGCGGAGCCGCCGCTGGCGGCGCACCTGGGGGGTTGGGCGCTGGTCGAAGCCTTCACCCGGGCGCTGCTCGGGCCGGCCGGCGTGCCGCTGGCGGCGGACCCGCTCTGGGCGGTGCTGGCGGAGCTGGATGGACGGAGCCCGGGGGCCGCGATCGGGCGAGGCCTGCCGCGCGCCAGCGCCTTCCGCCTCCCCGTGGCCTGGCTCCGACGTTGGAGCCTCGCGGAGGCGGAATGGGTCGCCGGCCAGAGGGGGGCGCGGCTGCGGCTGTGCGATGCCCAAGCCGGGTTCCTGGTCGCGGACGTGCCCTGCTGCGGCAGGCCGTGGCGCGAGCTTGCGCGGGTGGAGGTCGAGGCATACCGAGCGGTAGGGCTGAACGTTCACTGGTGGCCCGGCGTACCCGCGCCGCTCCTCCCGCTGCATCCCGTGGCGGCGCGCGCACTCGCTCCCGCCGCCTGCTGGTGGCTGGCACGGGCGCTCGGTTTCGTCCGCTGGCTGCTGGGGCGGGCGCTCGGCGCGGACGAGTCCGAGGCCGATGTGCGGATCGCGGACCTGCTGCGACGGCGCGGGCGCGTGCAGTGCTCCCGCACCCATGTCGATCTGGCCCTGCCACTGGACGAGGTCTCGGTGCCAATCCGGCGGGCCGGGCTGGACTGCGACCCGGGCTGGGTGCCCGATCTCAGGCGGATCGTCCTGTTCCATTACCTGGAAGGGGGCATCGATGGACGCTGACGGGCGGCCGGCCGCGACCCTGGCCGAGCTGCCGCCCGGTGCCGCCGGGCACTTCCGGCTGCACCTGTTCGCCGTCGTGGCGCGCCTGCTCGCCAACCTCGGACTTGGCGGTGGAGCCGGCACAGAGGCGCGCCTGCTGCACGGGCTCGGCCGGCTGCTGGACCGGCTGGAGGGCGAGGAGTCCGACAGCGTCTCCGCCCGCTTCCCCTTCCTGGATGGCTATCGCGCCACCCTCATCCGCCTGCAGGGTTGCGAGCCCCCACCGGTACTGCAGCTCGCCTGGTGGGAGGAGCAGATCGACCGCTGGCAGGCCCAGGCCGGCGGGCACCTGCCGCTGAGCGCCGTCGAGGACGACCTGGAGCTCGAGCGCGCCCAGGTCCGACTGCTGCTCGCCGCCGGGCTGGTGGAGGAGGATATCCGCTTCGGGGCGCTGTTCGCGGCGCTCCAGGAGCCGCTGGCCGCGCGCCGGCCCTGCCTGGGCCTGCTCGGCTGGCTGCTGGCCGAGCCGGGCGAGCCGCCCGGCGACCTGTGGCCGCTCTGCCAGCCGCTGCTCGACCAGGGGCTGCTGCTGGCTGAGAACCGCGAGGGTCCCCGCGGCGAGTGGCTGCTGCGTCCCCCAGCAGCGCTCTGGGACGCCCTGCGCGGCCACCCTGCCCCCTCCCCGGCGCCCGGGCTGATGCGCCAGGCTGCCAGCGGCTTCCCGGATCTCGCCGACCTGATCCTGCCGCCAGCGCTGCGTGAGCGAGCGGCCCAGCTCCCCTGGCTGCTGGAAAGCGGCCAGGTGCGGACCATTGTGCTGCGCGGGATGGCCGGGAGCGGGCGGCGCACCCTGCTGGGCTCCATCGCCCGCGTTTTGGGGCGGGACGTGCTGCTCGCCGAAGGCGTCTCGTCCACCGATCCCTCCTGGCGGCTGCTCGGGCCGCTCGCCACCGTGCTCGGAGCGATGCCGGTCCTGCGCGGCGATCCTGGCCCCGGCGAGACGCTGGAGCTGCCGGCGCTGCCCGGCTACGCCGGGCCAGTCGGCATCACCCTCGGGCAGAGCGGTGGCCTGCGCGGGCCGCTGCTGGAGCGGGCGCTCAGCCTCTCGCTCCCGCCGCCCGACCGCCCCGCCCGGCGGCAGTTCTGGGAAGCGTCCGGCGCCCCGATCGCTCCAGGGGAGCTGGATGAGATCGCCAGGCGCTTCCTGCTGACCGGCGGGCACATCAGCCGCGCCGCCGCCATCGCCGCGGCGATCGCCGCCCTCGACGGCCGCCCGGCGCTGACCGTGGCCGACGTGCATCAGGCGACCCGGGCGCTGAACCGCCAGGCGCTGGAGACGCTCGCCACCCCGCTGGAGCCGGCCCGTGGCTGGTCTGACCTGGTGGTCGGCAGCGCCACTGCCCACGAGTTAGAGGCGCTAGAAGCGCGCGTCCGCGAGCGGGAGACGCTGCGCGACCGGGCCGGCCCGGCCTTCGAGCGCCAGCTCAACCGCGGGGTGCGGGCGCTGTTCAGTGGCCCGAGCGGTACTGGCAAGACGCTGGCGGCGCGGGCGCTGGCGGCGGAGCTGGAGATGGACATCTACCGCGTGGACCTGGCGGCGGTGGTGAACAAGTACATCGGGGAGACGGAGCGCAACCTGAACCAGGTGCTGTCGCGGGCGGAGGAGCTGGACGTGGTGCTGCTGCTGGACGAGGGCGACGCGCTGATGGCCAGCCGTACCGAGGTGCGCACCGCCAACGACCGCTACGCCAACCTGGAAACCAACTATCTGCTTCAGCGGCTGGAGAGTTACGAGGGGATCGTCATCGTCACCACCAACGCCGGCCAGCGCATCGACCCGGCTTTCCTGCGCCGGCTGGACACTATCGTCGAATTCATTCCGCCCGGGCCGCTGGAGCGCTGGCAGATCTGGCACTCCCACTTGCCCTCCCCGAACGCAATCAGCTTCGCCTTCCTGGAGGAGGTCGCTGGCCGCTGTGCCCTGAACGGCGGCCAGATCCGTAACGCCGCGCTTCAGGCCACGCTGCTGGCGCTGCAGGATGCTGTCCCGGTCGGCGACGTCCACCTGGACGCCGCGGTGCGCCGCGAATACCGCCGCGCTGGCGCCGCCTGCCCGCTGCGTGCCGAAGCGCCCGGCAGCGGCCATCTCGGCCGGCTGCGCCAGCTTGTGGTCGCGCTAAGCTAGGGGCAGGAGGGACGAGATGTACGTCATGATCCAGCGGATGCGCACCCCGGAGCGGCCAGAGCGCGAGCACCAGGCCATGCCAGCGCCCGCCCACGGGTATGCCCCAGCCCGGTCACCGGGCTGGGCGGCCGCCTGGGGCGACCATCCGCCCGCTGCTCTTTTCCCGATCGTGCGGCACGTCCAGCCACACCTGGCGGTCAGCCAGCCAGGTGATCCTGCCGAACTCGAGGCGGAGCGGGTCGCCGAGCAAGTCACGCGGCAGGTGGATCCCTCGGCAGCGCAGCCCGCGCTATCGGTGGTCCAGCGCTGCCCGGGCAGCCCGACCGGGCCCAGCGGGGAGTGCCTGGCGTGCGGGCACACTCCCGCGCTGGTACCGCGCGCTGCCACCGAGGTCGGTCAGGGCCAGCCCTTGCCTGCCGGGGTGCGGCGCTTCTTCGAGCCGCGCTTTGGTGCAGACTTCGGGGCGGTACGGGTACACGCCGACCCCGCCGCCGCCCAGGCGGCGCGCTCGATCGGGGCGCTGGCCTACACCGTGGGGCCGGATATCGTCTTTGGCTCGGGCCAGTACGCGCCCCAGACGGGCGCCGGACAGCGGCTGCTCGCCCACGAGCTCGCGCACGTGGTGCAGCAAGGACACGGCCCGGCGAGCGTCCAGCGGCAGACGCCCGGCGGTGGCGCGGGCGGTGGCACGCCGACCAGCTTTACCTTCAACGTTACCCCACAGATCCAGTGGGCGATCGAGGCCCTTATGATCCGGCCCGTGCGGGAGGAGGAGACCTGGGCCTGCCTGGCTGGTGTTGGGGAGTACGACCGCCCGCGCATCCTGCTGAACTACCTGATCCAGTACCAGGGGAACAGGGCGTTCGCGCAGATCATTGCCCAGCAGCCGGCCGGCGTCGACCGCGAGACGTACCTGATGAGCGTTGCGCAGTTCCTCTGGGACTCCATTCGCGCCAGCTTCCTGCAGATGATCGCCGATCGCCTGGCGCGCAGCGCCAGCTTCCGGGCGCGGGTAGAACGGGTGCGGGCCGGCGAAGGCTGCGCCCGGGTGCCGTTCGAGCGCCGCGGCGGGATGGTCGCCGTCTAGCAGCCCGGAGGGGATGAGGGGATGGTGGGCCAGGGATCCAGTGCGGGCGTCGCCAGCCGGAGCGTGGTTCGGCCTGCCGCACGCCCGGCGCTCCTGAGCGCCCGGTCGGGCGGGTAGCACCATGTACGCGGTCGCAGACCGGAGCCACGCGCGAACCCCAACACCCCGGGGGGCTGAGACACAGCCGGCGGCAGCGCGCGCCGCCGCACCCGCCCGCCCGCCAGCCTGGACCACTCCCTGGGGCGATGGCCTGCCCTCCAACCTGCTAGCCGCGGGGCACCTTCAGCCCAAGCTGGCGGTGAGCCAGCCGGGCGACGAGGCGGAACAGGAGGCGGACCGGGTCGCCGAGGCAGTCACGCCGGCGCCCGCGCGCGCTGAGCCGCCAGGCACCGGGCGCCCGGCCGTCCGCCCCAGCCGGCTGCTCGGGCCGCCCCTACCCGCGGCAGCTCACGCGGTCATCCAGGGGCTCGGCGGTGGGCGACCCCTACCCGCCGGGGTGCGAGCCGAGATGGAGGCGCATTTCGGGCAGGACTTCGGCCCGGTGCGGCTGCACGCTGATGCCCAGGCCAATGCCGCGGCCCGCAGCCTGAACGCCCGTGCCTTCGCTGTTGGCCCGCACCTGGTCTTCGGCGCCGGCCAGCTTGCCCCCGAGACCAGCGCCGGCCGGCGGCTACTGGCCCACGAGCTGACCCACGTGGTCCAGCAGTTTGCCCGCCGCGGCGCACCTGCTCGCGCCGTGATCCAGCGGCAGGCGCCAACGACGACCGCCCCCAGCCCGCTACAGCAGGCGGCCGCGAACGCCCGGCTCCTCTTCCCCCAGCTCGCGCCGGATCTCGACCAGGTGACCCTGTGGGCCACTGTCAAGGAGGACCGGACGGAGGTCGAAGTGCTGGGGCGGGGCACGTTCGTCTACCCCTCCACGATCAACACGGCCGACGCCGGGTTCTACCTCTACCGCTGGGGACCGGACGGCAACTACCGACCCGAGGACGTCATCGACCTAGGAACCGGGACGACACCTACGGTCATCCCCCTGATCGCGCAAGGCGCGGGGATCGACGAGCTGCGGGCGCTGCGCGCCAATCGACGCGGGCTGGTCTGGATCACCCAGACGGTCACCGCGCCGCCGCAGCCCCGCGCGCCCAGCCCCGATGAGCTGGAGCTGCCGCTGCCGCCCTCGTACGAGATCGGGGAAGAGGCCTTCCGCACCCTGCTCCAGGGGGGCAACCTGCGGCCGCTGACGATCCTCGGCCTCACCGGAGGCATCTTCGAGCCGAACAAGGAGTATGGCCGGCCGCTGAACTTCACCTACTACACCCAGGACGGCGTCTTCGCCTACGTCAGCCGGAAGCGGGTCGGTCGGGACTTCTACTACATGGTCCCGATCTCCGACATCCAGAACTACCTGCGCGTCTACCCCTTCGCCTACGCGGGCGTCTCGGCCGCTCCCTGGGTGCCGATCGCGCAGATCGTGCTGGACGTCGGGATCAGCTTCATCCCGATCATCGGCCCGCTCTATGCCCTGGCCCAGGCGGGCCTGGCGGTGAAGCACGCCTACGAGCACTGGGACGAGATGAGCGGCTGGGAGAAGGGCCTGGTCGGCCTCACCGTGCTGCTCAGCGTCGTGCCGGTCCTGCGCACTGGCGCTCGCGTCGTCCGTGGAACCGCCGCCTTCTCCGAGGGCGTCGCCAGCCTGACCAGCGCCGGCCTGGCCCGGGCCGAGGCGCAGCGCTTGATGCTCGCTGCGGGCGTCTTCCAGAGCGAGCGGGCGACGCTGCGGGTCGTCGACACGCTCGGCGACGCGCTCCGCGAGGGTCGGCTGACCGCGGCGCAGATCCAGCAGGCGCGCCACGTCTTCGAGCTGATGCTCCAGCGCCTCCCGGTGGCGGAGCGCACCGCGATCGCCGCGAGCTTCGCGACGACGGACCTGCGAGCGGCACAGGAGTTCTTCGCCGGGGTGGAGCTGACTGAGCAGCACCTGATTGGGCTGCGGCGCCTGACCCCCGAGGTGCTGGCGGTGCTGAAGCAAACCGGCGCCGATCAGCCGATCCTGGTCGAGCGCGTGGCGCTCTGGGCGGCGCGCTCGGAGGAGGTGGCGGCCGGGATCAACAAGCTCCAGGGCAAGCTGCGTCCCGGCCATCTGCTGTACGTGCTGAACCAGGCGGAGGAGGGGGTGCTCGCCCAGCTCGGCCGCGAGGGCGTCGAGGTCAGCGAGGAGCTAGCCGCCTTCGTCCAACGCGCCCGCAGCGCCAGCGAGGCCTACCGCCGGCTGATGCAGGGCACCACGCAGGGCGGCCGCTCCATCGCCGGGCTGGCCGAGCTGCTGGGCCGCACCTACGCCAGGCAGTTGAGCGAAACGCTGCAGGGAGTGCAGCGCGAGTTCAGCCACACCTTCCTGACTGTTGCGCAACTTGGCGGGCTGGTGCAGCTCTCGGCCGAGCTGCGCGCGGCGCTGCGCGGGGCGACCGATGGCGAGCTGCGCTTCATCGCCACCACCGCGAGCGAGTCGGCCGAGGCGGCGCAGGGGATCAACCAGTTGGCCGCGCAGCTCGGCCCCAGCCTGGCGCGGGTCAGCGACCTGCCGGCCGTGCTCAACCGCGTCAGCCGCGGCCTGTACGAGACGGTCGCGCGCGAGAACATCACCCTCAGCGAGGAGCTGCTCGCCCGCGTCGCGCGCCAGTCCACCGCCTCCCGGGCGGCGAACGTGCTGCTGGAGGGGTTCGAACGCGGCGGGCAGCATATTCCTGGGCTGCTGGACGAGGTCGCCGCCCGGATCACTACGCTGCCCGCCGCTGAGCGGGTGCTGCAAGCGACCGGCACCGTGGGGCTGCGCGGTAACCTGTTCGCCCGCTGGGCGCTGGCCAACCCGGCGGCGCTACGCGCGGTTTCGCCGGACCTGGCCGATGGGATCGCGGCCATCTCCCGGCTCCACGGCCCGGATGCTGCGGCCAAGATCAGCGGCATCTATCGCGCTTTCTCCAGCAGCCATGAGGCGGCGCTCAATGTGTTCAAGGCGCTCGGCCAGGCCGAGCGGGTCTACGGCGCGAACATCCACCTGGAGCGGCTGATCAGCGGGCTGGCGGCCGGCGAGAGCACGACCATGGGCGCCAGCCTCACGCTCAACTACGTCACGGTGCGGAACGTCGGAGCGATCACCGCGTTCGAGCACCCCGTCTCCGTCGCCGGGCGCAGCCGCGTTTACGACCTGTACGCTGGCGGGATCTCCTACGAGTTCAAGTACTGGCTGGGGTTTGGCGGCGCCCCGGCGGAGGCCGCTGCGGACGAGTTCGCCCGCGACGTCGTGCTCCACGCCGAGACGAGCTTCAGCCAATTGCGCTGGGTCATTAGCCGCGACGCGCTCTCCAGCCAGCCGGCGATCGAAAGCATGATGCGGGGTGTGCTCTCTCGGCCCTGGGTGCGCACCGCCCTGCAGAGCAAGGGGATCACCGCGGAGGAGGCACTGGCGCGGCTGGAGCGTGCGCTCCGTGAGGGCCACCTGCTGGAGTTCTTCTGATGTCCGCCACCCGCCCGCTCGTCTCCTGCATCATGCCGACCGCCGACCGGCGCCCGTTCGTCCCACAGGCGATCCGCCGCTTTCTGGCCCAGGACTACGAGCCGCGCGAGCTGGTGATCGTGGACGACGGCGCGGACCCGATCGCCGATCTCGTGCCCGAGGACCCGCGACTGCGCTACGTCCGGTTGGAGGGACGCCAGACCGTGGGGGCGAAGCGCAACCGGTGCGTGGAGCACAGTCGCGGCGAGCTGATCCTGCACTGGGACGACGACGACTGGATGGCCTCGCGCCGAATCAGCACCCAGGTGCAGGCGCTGCTGCGGGCCGATGCCGAGCTGTGCGGGCAGCGGAGGATGCTGTTCCACCACCTGGGCACAGGCGAGACCTGGCTGTACGCGTACCCGGCCGGGCCGCGCCCGGTGCTGATCGGCGGCTCGCTGCTGTACCGGCGCGAATCATGGTGCCGATCGCCGTTTCCTTCTGTGCAGGTGGGCGAGGACAGCCGCTTCGTCTGGGCCCGGCCGCGGGCGCGGGTGGCGACGCTGGAGGACCTGACGCTCTACGTCGCGCTGATCCACCCCGGCAACACCTACCCGAAGCGGCTGCGCGGCCCGTACTGGTCGCGCTGGCCGGGCGACCTGCGGGCGATCGTGGGCGAGGATGCTTGGGACGAGCTGGCGCCAGCGCAACCGGCGCTACGAGGAGGGCCGATGAAACTGAATCTCGGGAGCTGCGATGCGCCACTGGATGGCTACCTGAACGTGGACATCGTCCCCGGGCCGAGCACCGAGGTGGTGGACCTGCGCGAGCCCTGGCCCTGGCTGGACGACTCGGTGGAGCACGTCCGTGCCTGGGACATCGTCGAGCATCTGCCGGACAAGATCCACACCATGAACGAGCTCTGGCGGGTGCTGGCGCCGGGCGGCACCGTCGAGATCGCCGTCCCAACTACCGATGGGCCTGGCGCCTGGCAAGACCCGACGCACGTCTCGTTCTGGAACCGCCGCAGCTTCCTGTACTACGAAGCCGGCAACCCCTACCGCGAGCGGTTCGCCAGCTACTACGGCATCCGGGCCAAGTTCCGTACCCTGCGCGAGCGGATCGACCGCACCGTAGATGGGCCGCGGCTGACGATCCTGCTCCAGGCGGTCAAGCCGTGACGTTCTCGGTCGTCATCCTCTCTGCTCGGGCCGCCAACCTGGTCCCCTGCGTCCGGTCGGTACTGGCCCACGAGCCGGAGCTGCCGCCGGAGCGGATCCTGGTAGTGGACGACGGCGCCCGGGCGGAGGCGGAGCCGCAGCTCCCGGGTGTGCGCTGGGTGCACGGGGCGAAGCCGTTCGTCTATGCCCGCAATGCCAACCTGGGCATTGGCGCCGCGGGTACCGACGTCGTCCTGCTCAACGATGACGCCCGGCTGCTGACATCGCGCGGGCTGTCGCTGCTGGCGGAGCAGGCGGGGCGCCAGCCGGGGCTCGGTATCCTCTCGGCCGGCGTGCGCGGGGTGGTGGGCAACCCGCGACAGCTCGCCTCGCGGGTGCCGCGTTTCCGCCCGGAGCCACGGCTGCTCGCCTTCGTCTGTGTCTACCTGCCCTGGGAAGTCTACCAGCAGGTCGGGCCGCTGGACGAGCGGTTTACCGGCTATGGCTGGGAGGACAACGACTATTGCGCCCGCGTGCTCGCCGCCGGGCTGCGGCTAGGGGTGTGGGATGGCTGCGTCGTGGATCACGACGGGGCGCTGCCATCTACCTTCCGCACCCGGCCGGACCTGCTGGCGCTGTTCGAGCAGAACCGCCGGCTGTACCGGGCCAAGTGGGACGGCCGCCAGGCGTGGGCCGCGAAGCAGGAGGAGAGAACGCCCATGGACGGGGAGCGGCGCGTGGACCTGCTCTACCTGGCGCGCAACCGGCTGGAGTTCACCCGCGAGACGTTCACCACACTGCTAGAGACGACCGACTGGCAGTCCGTGCAGCGGCTGTCTATCTACGACGACGGCTCGGAGGACGGTACCGACGCCTGGCTGGAGGCGGCCGTCGCTCGCGTCCCGGCCCCGGCGCGCTTCGTCCGCACCCGCTTCGGCTCGCCCGTCGCTGCGATGCGCCACTGGATCGAATCCGCCAGCGCCCCGATCCTGGTCAAGACCGACAACGACGCGATGCTCCCGCCCGGCTGGCTTCGCCAGAGCCTGGACGTGCTGGACCGCCACCCGGAGCTGGCGCTGCTGGGGATCGAGGCGATGAACCCCCACGCCGACGACCCGAGCCTGCCCCGCAGCTACAGCCCGGCCCCGTTCATCTCCGGCCTGGGGCTATACCGCCGCAGCGCCTTCGCCCGCAGCCGTCCGACACCCTACAACAGGTGGTTCGGGCTGGAGGAGTGGCAGATGGCCCAGGGCGAGCGGCTGGTGCGCGGCTGGATCATCCCGGCCCTCCCGGTGTTCCTGCTAGACCGCATCCCGTGCGAGCCCTGGCGCTCGTACTCGGAGGAGTACATCCGGCGCGGCTGGCAGCGCCCCTGGCCGAAGTACGACCCCTCCTGCACGCTCTGGCGCTGGCGCTGGCCGGAGGGCAGCCCCCCGGCCGCCCGCGCCTCGCTCAGCGACCCGCGCTTCCTCGCCGCGCTACGGGTGAAGAACGAGGCGGCCCACATCCACGAGGTGATCGCCCGCGTCCTCCCGCTGTGCGGCCGGGTGCTGGTGCTCGACGACCACTCCACCGACGACACCGCGGCGATCTGCGCCGCCTTCGGCGAGCAGGTGACCGTCATCCCCTCCCCGTTCCAGGGGCTGGACGAGGCGCGCGACAAGAACTTCCTGCTGCAACGCATCATCGCGCTGAGCCCAGAGTGGGTGCTCTGGATCGACGGCGACGAGGTGCTGGAGCGCAGCGGCCCCGAGCTACTCCGCCAGGCGGCGGAGCAGGGCCAGGACGTGGCCGCGTACCGGCTGCGCGTCGCCTACGTCTGGGACACGCCGGAGCAGATCCGGGTGGACGGCATCTACGGCCAGTTCGCCCGGCCCTCCTTCTTTCGCCTGCGCGGGCAGCCGCTGCGCCGGCTGCGCTTCGTCCCGACTGGGTACGGCGGCAACTTCCACTGCGGCAACGTCCCCCAGGGCCTGGTCGGCGCCACGCGCGACCTGCCGGTGCGGCTCAAGCACTACGGCTACATGACCCGCGAGCAGCGGCTCGCCAAGTACGCCTGGTACACCCGGGTCGACCCCAACAACGAGGTGGAGGACCACTACCGGCACCTGGCGGAGATTCCTGGGGCGCGCTGGGCGCCCGGGCCGCCCCAGCTCGTCGCCTGGACCGAGTAGCCGTGGCCCTCGACGCCCGCCCACTGTGGCACAATGCCCCACGGAGGCGCGCATGGGACGGCGGGAAGCTCTGGAAGCGCAGGCGCGCGCGCTGGCAGCGCGGCTGGTCGATCAGCTCGTCGCCTCGTCCGAAACGGTGGACTTCCGAGGTGGTACCTTCCTGCTCGCCTGCCTGGCGGCCGAGCTCGGGCAGCATGTCCAGAGCCGCTGCTGGGAGCTAGCCCGCGACGGCGACGGCCGCTGGGAGCTGGCCGTGGCCGAGGCGGAGAGCCTGATCAACGGGGCCTGGCGCACCATGGAGATGGTCTCCCGCTTGAGCGACGACTTCCGCGCCCCCGCCCCGCTGCCCCCCGACGAGTCGTAGCCCGGTCAGCGCGCCCTTCCTCCCTGTCGCGTGTGTAGCCGGGCGCCTGGGCCCAGACCTATACTGCTGTCCGCCGCGCTCCAATGGGGTGCGGGTTCGCTGTGCGGGGAAGCATGACGGTTCAGGGCCGCCGGGCGCTGGTCACTGGCGCCGGCGGGTTCATTGGTAGCCACCTGGTGGAGCGCCTGGTTCATGATGGGGCGACGGTCACCGCGTTCGTCCGCTACAACTCCCGTGGCGACGTGGGGCTCCTGGCGGCGCTGGAGCCGGCGCTGCAGCGGGAGATCCAGATTGTCGCGGGCGACCTGCGCGACGCCGAGGCGGTGCGGCAGGCGATGGCCGGGGCGGAGCTGGTGTTCCACCTCGGCGCGCTGATCGCCATCCCCTACTCCTACCGCCACCCACGCGAGGTGGTGGAGACGAACGTCCTGGGGACGCTGAACGTGCTGCTCGCCGCTCGCGATCAGGACGTCGCCCGGCTGGTGCACGTCTCCTCCAGCGAGGTCTATGGCACCGCCACCCGCGTCCCGATGGACGAGACGCACCCGCTACACGTGCAGTCGCCCTATGCTGCGAGCAAGCTCGGCGCGGACAAGCTGGCCGAGGCGTTTCACCTGACCTACGGGCTGCCGGTGGCGCTGGTGCGGCCGTTCAACGCCTTCGGGCCGCGGCAGTCCGCCCGGGCGGTGATTCCGACGATTGTCAGCCAGGCGCTGGCCGGCGATCGTGTCCGCCTGGGCAACCTGGAGGCGCGGCGGGACTGGACCTACGTCACGGACACCGTGGCCGGGATGCTGGCCGCGGCGGAGGCGCCCGGCGCGGTGGGACTGACGGTGAACCTGGGGACCGGGCGCGACCTCGCGGTCGGCGAGGTCGTGGAGCTGGTCGGGCGGCTGCTCGGGAAGCGGCTCCAGGTCGAGGTGCAGGCCGAGCGGCAGCGGCCCCCGACCAGCGAGGTGGAGCGGCTGGTGGCAGACGCCTCGCTCGCCGAGCGCGTGCTGGGCTGGCGGCCGACCGTGCCGTTCGAGCAGGGGCTGGAGCGCGTGATCGAGTGGGTGCGGGCCGAGGCGCACCGCTACCGCCCGGAGCAGTACGCGGTCTAGGAAGGCAGAGGTGGGGTGCGCGCGGTGATCCTGGCTGGCGGCCGCGGGACGCGGCTGCAGCCGTACACGACGATTCTGCCGAAGCCCTTGATGCCGATCGGGGACCTGCCGATTCTGGAGGTCGTTATCCGCCAGCTCGTTGGCCACGGGATCGACGACATCGTCCTGGCGGTCGGCTATCTCTCCAGCCTGATCCAGGCGGTGATCGGTGACGGCCGGCGGCTCGGCGCCCGGGTGAGCTACTCGCTGGAAGAGACGCCGCTCGGCACCGCCGGCCCCCTGGCGCTGATCCCGGATCTGAACGAGACGTTCCTGGTGATGAATGGCGACGTCCTGACGACGCTGAACTTCGGCGACATGGTGCGCTTCCACCATGCCCAGGGCGCCGCCGCGACGATCGGGGTCTACCGCAAGCGGTACACCATTGACTTCGGGGTGCTGACGCTCGACGAGCGCCAGACGCTGACGGCCTATGACGAGAAGCCGACGCTGGAGCTGGCGGTGAGCACGGGCATCTACGTGCTGGAGCCTGAGGCGATCGCCGGAATGGTGCCGGGCGAGCACATGGACCTGCCGGACCTGATGCGCGGGCTGATGGGGCGGAAGCGGCGCGTGGCGGCGTACCTGTTCGACGGCCACTGGCTGGATATCGGCCGGCACGACGACTACAGCCAGGCGGTCGACGTCTTCGAGCGTGACCGCCACCTCTTCCTGCCGGAATAGATGCGGCGCCAGGAGGCCCCGGCGTGGCGCGCGTCCTGGTAACGGGCTATCAGGGCTTCCTCGGCCGCCACCTCACCGCGCTGCTGCTGAGGCGCGGCGACGAGGTCATCGGCCTGGGCCGCCGGCCAGGCCACGTGCCCGGGGTGGCGAGCCTGGTGGTCGACCTGCGCGACGCGGCTGCCACCCGTGAGGCGCTCGCCGGGCACGAGGCGGACCTGGTGATCCACCTGGCCGCGGCGCGCACCGGCGATCTGGCCGCGCTCTACCAGGCCAACGTCGCGGCGACCGAAGCGCTGCTGGAGGCCTGCCGGCGCTGGCAGCGGCCGCCGCGGGTGCTGCTGGTCGGCTCGGCGGCGCAATACGGGGCGCTGGAGCCCGGGGAGCTGCCGGTGCGTGAGGAGCAGCCGTTCCGCCCGCTCGGCCCCTATGGCCTGACCAAGAGCTGGGCGGAGATGCTCGGCTTCCAGGTGCAGCGCCTGCACGGCCTGCCCGTTGTCGCGGCGCGCGTGTTCAACGTGACCGGGCCTGGCGAGCCGGAGACGACGTTCGTCGGCGCGGTCGTGGCGCAGCTCGCCGCGGCGGGGCGGGTGCGCGTCGGCCGGCTGGAGGCCGAACGGGACTTCGTGGACGCGCGGGACGCCGCCGCGGCGCTGCTCGCCCTGGCCGAGCGCGGTCGGCCCGGCCGGGCGTACAACGTCTGCTCCGGCCAGAGCATCTCGATGCGCGCCGTGCTCGACATGCTCTGCCGGCTGTACGGCGGTCCGGTCGAGATCGAGGCGCAAGGCCAGACGGCGGAGCGGCCGGAGGTGGCAGTGGTGCGGGGCGACCCGCGGCGGATCGAGCGGGAGATGGGCTGGCGGGCCAGCCGCGCCCTGGTCGACTCGTTGCGGGAGACGCTCGCGGCGGCGCTGGCCGAGCGCGCGGCGGTATGAGCGCGCTCGACTGGCGGAGCTGGTACCAGGATCGGCCGGTGCTGATCCTCGGCGCGGCCGGTTTTTTGGGCCGGCACCTGAGCCGAGCGCTGGCGGCGTGCGGTGCCCGGCTGACGCTGGCGGCGACGACCGAGCACAGCTTCCCCTACCTGCTGCCAGCGTCCGAGCGGGTGCGGCGGATCGTCTGCGACGTGCGCGAGCCGAGCACGATCGTCCAGGCGGTCCACAGCCAGGAGGTGATCTTCAACCTCGCCGGCCGCTCCGGCAGCATCGCCTCCACCCGTGAGCCGGCGATCGACGCGCTGGTGAACGTCATCGGGGCGCTGGCGGTGCTGGAGGCGGCTCGGCTGCACGCCCCGACCGCCCGGGTGGTGTTCCCCGGCTCGCGGCTCCAGTACGGCCGCGCCACGCGGCTCCCGGTGCCGGAGGACGCACCGCTGGCGCCGCTCAACCCCTACGGCGTCCACAAGCTGGCGGCGGAGCTGCACCACCGGAACTATGCCCGAGTCTTTGGCCTCGCCACCACCGTGCTGCGTATCACCATCCCCTTCGGGGCGCACCTGTCGTCCGTCGGCCGCGACTTTGGGGTTGCCAACCGCTTCATCCAGCTCGCGGCGGCAGGGCAGAGCCTGCCAGTCTACGGCGACGGCCGCCAGATCCGCGACTACGTCTACATCGATGACGTGGTCGAGGCGCTGGCGCTGGCCGGGCTGGCCGCCACCTCCGAGGGTGCGGTGTACAACGTGGGGAGCGGCGAGGGCATCGCGCTGATCGATTTCGCCCGCCTGGTGGTGGAGGAGGCGGGCGCGGGGCGGGTGGAGCTGGTGCCCTGGCCGGAGCTGGCGCTGGCGGTGGAGACTGGCGACTTCGTTGCCGACGTTAGCCGCATCCGCGCCACGCTCGGCTGGCAGCCGCGCGTCCCACTCCGGGAAGGAGTGCGGCGGGCGCTGCGCGCGCTCGCCCGCGCCGAGCCTCTGGCGCCCGGGACGGCGCTGGGCTAACACCCCTCGACCGGCGCCGGCGCCACCCACCGCCCGGCCAGCCGAGCGTAGTGAGCGTCCAGCTCCCGCGCCTGGTCGTCCAGCGAGCGCACGCTGGCGGCATCAGGCGACAGCGCGTCGAGCCGCGCCGGCTGCTCGATCACCTCGCGCAGCCGCTCCGCGAGCGCGACGCTGTCACCCAGCGGGAACAGCCAGCCGTCGCGCCCTGGTGTCACGATCTCCGCCAGCCCGCTCACGTCCGAGCCCAGCACCGGCAGGCCGGCCAGCTTCGCCTCCTGGATCACCAGCGGCGCGTTCTCCTGGCAGACCGAGGGAAGCACCAGCAGGTCCAGCTCCGCAAAGACGTCGGCGATCCCGCCCGCGGGGAAGGGACCTTCGAAGCGGACCGGCAGCCCCGCGGCCAGGCGCTCGAGATCGTGGCGGTAGCTCGGCCAGGTGGGGTCGTCGTGCCAGCGGCCGAACACTCGCAGCGTGTAGCCCCGCGGCGGAAGCTGGCGCAGCGCGGCCAGCAGCACGTGCAGCCCTTTGATCGGCGTGAGCCGGCCGACGTAGCCCAACCGCGGGCCCTCGCCTGGGCCACGCACCCGGCGGGGACAGGCCGCCAGCGGCGGCAGGCCGAGCGGGCTGTGGGTGATGCGCTCGGCCGGATACCCGTGAGCCAGGTACCAGGCGCGCAGCGCCCGAGTCGGGGCGAGGACGAGGTCGGCCGCCAGCACGCCCTGGCGGAGCGCCGCCTGGCGCCGGGCGATCTCGGCCGGGCCCCGCTGCGCGACGTGGCCGAGCGCCACACGGGCCAGCGGGGCGGCCAGCGCTCGGACCCGGCCGAACCAGGGCTGGGTCCGCGCCCGCGCCAGCAGCCGGCCGCCGAGCGGCGCCGCGCCGGCGCAGACGAGCTGCTCGGCGACGCAGGTGGCGCACCTGGCGTCCTCCGGGCCACTGCACTGCTGCCCTCGCCAGTCCACCAGGTTGCCCCGGTGGCACAGCGGCCAGTAGTCGTACAGCGTCAGCACGCAGGGCACGCCAGCGCGGCGGACGACCGCCGGCAGGTCGCAGGAAAGCGTGATCAGATGGTGCAGGTGGACCACGTCCGGCCGGAACTCCTCCAGTGTCCGCGCCAGCACCGCTTCGATCGCCGGGTCGCGATAGGTGCGCTCGAAGCCTGCCTGCCAGACGGCGGCGTAGGTGTTCACCACCAGCCGCGTCGGCAGCCCGTCTCGTGTCTCGTCGCGGACCGAGTAGTCCGGGGACGAGGGCTCGCCTGTGCGCGCGAGCACCAGCAGCTCGTGGCGGCGCGCCTGATGCGCGAGCAGGTCGCGCAGGTGCAGTTCGACGCCGCCGATCGAGTCCGGGGCAAGGGCATGCGTAACGTGCAGCACACGCATGAGCGCAGCATTCTAAGGCACGCTGCGCCCGCCGCCCACCTCCCGCCGCAACCGTGCTCCAGATAATGGTGTACACTTCCGCCGGCGGAGGGCAGGAGCCGTGCCCGATCCCAGGATCGGGGCGGGTGGGCAGACAGGACCGGTCCTTCGGAGCGTGCGCTGGCCTGCCATCCGAGCACGGAACGAGCGTGCAGGCGTTGTGCGACCGAGCGGGGACCGCGGCGAGGTGCCAGTGTGCTCGGCGGATTCCTCGGCTCAGAGAGCAGACAGCGGCTGCGCGCCCTGGAGAGTGAAGCGGTGTTGCTGCGGGCAGAGTCGGCATCGCTCCGCCAAGAGATCGACACGCTCAAGGCGCAGGCGGACAGCTTCAACCAGCATTTCCAGTCGCTCTGGCGGGTGCTTTCGGACGAAGGCGACATCGTCCGCAGCATCCACGAACTGCGCGAGGCGCTCGCGGCGCAGCGCGAGGAGCTGCGGACGCTGCGGGCCGAGCTTGCCGAGGCGCGGGCCGAGGTGGAGCGGGGGCAGGACGCGGCTCAGCAGGCGGTGCAGCGCCTCGAGGCGGAGCTGGAGCGGATGCAGCGCGCCGCGAACGTCTGGCAGCGCGAGCTGATGCTGCTCGCCGGGCGGCTGCGGGCAGCGAGCCAGCTAGCTCCTGCCCGACCTGCTGCGGCAGAGCCTCCGGCGCAGGAGCTGCCGCTGGCCGTGCACGCGCTGGCGGCGATCCACGAGGCCGACGAGCAGGCGGCAGCGCGCGCCCAGCGCCTGCTCGAGCACCTGCGCGGCTGCGCCCGGGTGGTGGCGCTTGGGGCGGGCTTTGGCGACTTCCTGCGCGCGGCCAGTGGCACGCTGGCGGTGCAGGCGGTGGAGCCGGACCCGGCGCTGGCGCAGTACTGCCGCGAGCAGGGCTTCGCGGTGGCCAACGCTGATCCAGTCCAGTTCCTGCGCACCCTCGGTGACGAATCGGTGGATGGCGTCGTCTCCAGCCACCTGCCGGAGCAGCTTTCCGACGCGGCGCTGTTCGACCTGCTGCGGGAGTCGCACCGGGTGGTGCGCGAGGGCGGGCACCTGGTGCTGGAGCTGTACCAGCCGGCCTCGCTGGCCGCGCTGCGGGAGATGCTGAGCCTGGGAGGGCTTCCGAAGCGGCTACTGCACCCCGACCGGACCCGGGCGCTGCTGCTTGCCGCCGGGTTCCACGCGGTAGAGATCGATCTCGGCGCGCCGCGCCCCGGCGAGCCGGAGGCGGCAACGTACGTGAGCAGCGCCCGCCGGACGCGCCGCTCGCTGCTGGCGGCGCCCGGCGCCAGCCAGCCAGCGCCGCAGGGCGGCTGAGCGGAGGAGCCACCAGAGCGCCATGCCGCCGAGCATCGTCCTATTCTCGGTCGACACCCTGCGCTTCGACTGCGTGGGCTATCAGCCGGACCGTCGCTATCTGGACCGCTACGGGCTGGGCGACGCGGTCCGCACCCCCAACCTGGACCGCCTGGCGGCCGGAGCGGCCTGCTTCACCCAGGCGGTCAGCGTCGCCAGCTACACCACCCCGGCCCACGCCAGCCTGCTCACCGGGCTGTACCCGCCCTCCAGCGGTGTCCGCGCCTTCTACAAGACACGGCTGATTCCCGGCACCCCCACGCTCGCCACCCTGCTGCGCGCCGCCGGCTACACCACTCTGGCCATCACCGATACCCCCGAGCTGTTCAAGCCGCTGGGGCTGTTCGCGGGCTTCCAGGCGACGTTCGGCCCGGGCGAGGACGACCGTTTCCTGCAGGCGCTAGGCGAGGCGGCGCGGACCGGCCCGACGCTGGCGTTCGTCCACGTGTTCGACGTGCACGATCCCTACCTGCTGCCCGAGGGGCCGCTCGGGCCGGGCGACGCGGACGACTTCCTGGAGATGGTGGACGAGATCGCCGAACTGTACCAGCTTCGCGGGCTGAACCGACAGGCCGAGCCGCATCGCTTGTTCCGCGACCTGGTGCAGCAGCTTCCAGGGGGCAAGAAGCCGGCAGCGCTGTTCCTGCCCTACTATCTGCGCGGGGTTGAGAAGTTCGACCGCGGCCGGCTGGCTCGCTTCCTGGATGCCTTCGACAAACTGGGGCTACTGCGGGACGGCGTGCTGGCGCTGCTGGCCGACCACGGCGAAGGCGAGGCGGAGGGGCAGTTCGAGCACTGGGGCCCGCTCATCGAGGAGGTGGTGCGGGTGCCGCTGCTGCTCTACGCCCCCGGCCGGGCGCAGCCCGGCCGACTCGACCAGCAGGTCTCGCTGGCGGACGTCGCCCCGACCCTGCTGGACCTGGCGGGCCTGGTGGACCACGGCTGTTTCGAGGGCCGCTCGCTGGGGCCGCTGCTGCGGCGGGAGCGCAGCGAGGGCGACAGCCTGGGTTACGCCGAGTGGTGGGCGGCCGACACGGTCGCCGACGACGCGGGCCGGGCAGACGGCGCAGCGCCGGAGGGCGCGAGCTGGCTGAACGAGATCGTGCTCCCGATGCCGGCTCGCCGCTGGTATCCCAAAGAGCGCATGCTGCGCACCCCGACCTGCAAGGTGGTCGTGCGCGGGCAGCTCGAGGGGCTGCTCGCGGCGAACCGCCCGGACCTGTCAAATAGCGAGTTCGTCCAGCAGCTCTTCGTCGCCCTCTGGGGGCATCGCCCCTCCCCGGCGCAGCTCGCCCGCGAGACGAAGCTGCTGGAGCGCGGGGCGCTGAGCCGCCAGCAGCTCGCCGACTTCCACTGCGGGGCAGAGGCAGTGGCCCGCCAGCCGCGGGTGGCTCGGTACGACCTGCTGGACGACCCGTTCGAGGAGCGCCCGATCGTCACCGCACGCTCGGCGCGCGAGGCGCTGGAGCTGGGCGCGGCGGTGGCGCTGATCGCCGACCGGTCGGCCCGGGCGCGCCCGGCGCCGCCGATCTTCGGTCCGGCCAAGGCGGAGACGGCCGTGCCTGTCCCGGCTGGCAGTGAGGCCGCCGACCAGGCCGGTGGCAGCGACGAGTACACCCCGCAGGAGCAGGAGGCCGTCGCGCAGCGGCTCGCGGACCTCGGCTACATCTAAAATGGCCCCGAAGCGGCCCGCGGCCGGACAACTGCCGTGGACCCGGGGGAGCGCGACTGTGCCGAGCGTCCAGGGACTGCTACGCGAGGGCTGGCTGGTGTGGTCGCTGGCCCAGCGCACGCTGGAGACCCGCTATCGCGGCTCGACGTTCGGGGCGCTCTGGACGCTGCTGTACCCGCTGGCGCTGCTGCTGATCTATGGGATCGTCTTCTCCGGGGTGCTGAACGTCCGCTTCGCCGGCGGCACCACCGCCGACTTCGCGCTGTTCGTGTTCTGTGGGCTCGTCCCATTCACCATGCTCAGCGAGAGCCTCTCCGGCGCCACCAGCGCCATCGTCGCCAACGCCAACCTGGTGAAAAAGACGGCAGTGCGCTCGCACGTCTTCCCACTCGGGCTCACCGTGGCGGCGCTGGTCGGACAGCTCCCGGCGCTGCTGCTGGTGGTGCTCGGGGCAGCGCTGCTGCACCGGCTGAGCTGGACGGCGCTGCTGCTACCGCTGCTGCTGCTGCCCCAGCTCCTGCTCTCCGCCGGGCTGAACGTGCTGGCCGCCGCGCTCGGGGTGTACCTGCGCGACCTGGCCCAGCTCGTCGGGCTGGCGCTCACCGGCTGGTTCCTGCTCACCCCCATCTTCTACCCGGAGAGCGCGGTGCCGGAGCGCCTGCGCTGGCTGCTGGCGGTCAACCCGCTCGCCTGGCTGGTGAGCGGCTACCGCTCGGTGCTGCTGCTCGGCGAGCTGCCCCCGCCCAGCCCGCTGCTCGCGGCCTACCTGGTCGGGGCCGGGCTGCTGGCGCTGAGCCTGTGGATCTTCGGCCGGCTGCGGCCCGGCTTCCCGGACGTGCTGTAGCCATGTCCACCCCGATTATCGCCGCCGAGCACCTCTGCAAAACCTATCGGCTGTACCGGACGCCGACGGAGCGGCTGCTGGAGCTGCTGCTGGGCCGGCGCCGGGCCGCGGTCGCCGAGGTCCAGGCGCTGCGGGACGTCAGCTTCGAGGTGCCGCGCGGGAGCGTCTTCGGCATCATCGGCCAGAACGGCTCGGGCAAGTCCACCCTGCTGTCGATCCTGGCCGGAGTGCTGCAGCCAACCTCCGGGCGCGCCCACGTCGGCGGCACCGTCTCCTCGCTGCTGGAGCTCGGCGCCGGCTTCAATCCCGAGTTCACCGGGCGCGAGAACGTCCGCCTGTTCGGGGCGCTGGCCGGGCTGTCCCCGAGCGCGGTTGAGCGGCGCATGCCGGACATCCTCAACTTCGCCGAGATCGGTGAGTTCGTCGACCGGCCGGTCAAGCTGTATTCCAGTGGGATGTTCGTCCGGCTCGCCTTCGCCGCCGCGATCCACGTCGACCCGGACGTGCTGCTGGTAGACGAGGCGCTGGCGGTGGGTGACCTGGCGTTCCAGCACAAGTGCATCCACCGCATCCACGAGATGCGGCGGCGCGGGATGACCATCGCCTACGTCTCGCACGACATCGAGTCGGTGCGGAACCTGTCCGACGCGGTGCTGCTGCTGGAGCGCGGCCAGACGCTGGACCTGGGCGAGCCGGACCGGGTCTGCAACCGCTACTACCGGCTGGTGGCGGAGCGCGAGCTAGCGGCGCAGCGGGCCGCCGGCGGCGCTGTCGAGCCGGCGGATGGCGCCCCGGCGCCGGACCCGGCGCTGGAGGCGCGCTTCTTCACGGACCCGGAGCTGGCGGAGCGCGCGCGTGAGACCCGTTACGGCTCCGGCGAGGCGCGCATCCGCGGCATCCAGCTCCTGAACGAGCAGGGCGCCCCGACCCAGCTCGTCCGCTTCAACGAGCGGGTGACGATCCGGGTCAGTATCGAGTGCGTGCAGGACTGCCCGTTCAGCGGGCGAGTCGGCTTCACCCTGCGCGACCGCAATGGGATGGCGCTGACCGGGGCCACCACCCACGGGGCAGGCGTCGCCTTCGGCCCCCGCCGCGCCGGCGAGCGCGTCGTGGTCGACTTCTCGCTGCGGCTGCCGCTCCAGGGCTTCAGCTACAGCGTCACCGCCAGCGTTTCGCGGGATCCGGATCGCCACCTGTACGTGGACCGGGTGGAGAACGCGCTCGTGTTCCAGGTCGCCCAGCCGCCCCCGCCCCTGGTGATGTACTGGCCCGTGTATCTGCACCCCGAGGTCGCGGTCTGGCCGCCGCCGCGCGGCCAGGCGCCGCCGGACGTCCCACCTGCCGCGGCGGATGCCCACGCCGTCGAGCTCGGGGCTGGGTCCCCGTTCCGCGCATGATCGCCGAGCGCCCAGCGCAGACCGTCCCCGTTCGCCCCGCCGCCGGGCGCTGCTCCGGGCTGCTCGCCTGGCTGCCCGACCTGGCCGGCCTGGGCGCCGTCTGGGCGTTCGAGGCCTGGCTGCTGGCGGTGTGGCTCGCCATCGACACCCGGCCGCCGAACGGCGACCCGGCCTTCTACCTGCAGATGACCGAGGCCTGGCGACGCTTCTTCCTGGCGCCCTCGCTCGACAGCCTCAGCGCCGCGGCAACCTTCGCCACCTGGAAAACCACCCCGCTCTGGCTGATCATCATGGGCCTGGCCCAGGCGGTCCTCGGGCCAGACATCGACCGGACCGTCTGGCTCTCCAGCAGCCTGGCGCTGGCGATCCTGCTGCTCGCCACCTACGGCATCGGCCGGACGCTCTTCGGCCGTGTCCCGGGCCTGTGTGCCGCGGCGCTGGTGACCCTGTACACCGGGGTCGTCATCCAGTCCCACGTGTACCTGCTGGATCT
>JAJPGT010000012.1 GCA_021325655.1 Pseudomonadota bacterium | reverse complement strand
TCCAGCCTGTCCGACTACACCCGCTTCGGCATCCGCAAGGGCGACAACGACCTCAACAACATGCTCAGCCGGACGCTGGACGAGATGCGGGCGGATGGAACGCTGCTGCAGCTCCTTCAGCGCTATGGGCTCACCCAGCGGGCATTGACCCTGATGCCGCAGCTCGGCTGATCTACACGGCACTCTGGGCGGGGCGGGACCGGCCGGTCCCGCCCCGCCGTATACTTTCTTACTCACCCGGCGCCCTCTGCTCACGTGGGTGTGCGGTAGCAGGGCTCCCCCTTCGGGAACATGAGCGAGGGTGCCCCTCATCTGCGTGTCCACGAGCCTATTGCGCCGGGGCCGCGCCCCCACGGAGGCGACCTGTGCTGTTCGAGTGGAATGACATCGTCACCTTCACCCCGAAGCTGCTGGAAGGGGCGAAGCTGACCGTGCTGCTGACGGTCGTGGTGATGGCGATTGCGCTGGTGCTGGGGCTGCTCCTGGCCCTCGGCCGACTGTCCCACACCCGGCTGCTGCGCTGGCCGGCCACCGCCTACGTGGAGTTCATCCGCGGCACCCCGCTACTGCTCCAGTTGTTCTACCTGTACTTCGTGTTGCCGTTCCTGGTGATCCCAGGGCTGTTTCCCGACGGCATCAAGCTACCGGCGCTGGTCGCGGGCATCATTGGGCTCAGCCTCAACTACTCCGCGTACCTGTCCGAGGTCTACCGCGCCGGCATCCAGGCGGTGGACCGAGGGCAGACCGAGGCCGCCCTGTCGCTGGGCATGAGCGGGATTCAGACGATGCGGCTGGTGGTGCTGCCGCAGGCGATTCGCACCATCCTGCCGCCGATCGCCAACTACTTCATCTCGCTGTTCAAAGACACCTCGCTTGTGTCGGTCATCACGCTGACCGAGCTGATGTTCACCGGCGAGATCCTGGCCGCCAGCACCTTCAAGCACATCGAGATCTTCACGATGATCGCGTTGATCTACTTCGCAATGTGCTACCCCAGCTCGCTGTTCGTCGGCTGGCTGGAGCGGCGCCTCCGCACCGGCTACCGCCGGGCGCAGCCGAAGGGCGGGGCGAAGCCGGGGGCGATGGTTCCGCTGGCGGAGGCGCGCTGATGGGCGTGCCGATGATCCAGATCGAGCGGCTGCACAAGTGGTTCGGCCGGCTGCACGTACTGAACGACGTCTCGCTCTCGGTGGAGAAGGGCGAGAAGGTGGTTATCATTGGCCCGAGCGGTGCCGGCAAGAGCACGCTGCTGCGGGTAGTGAACTACCTGGAGCCGTTCGACAGCGGCACCATCCGCATCAACGGCGAGCCGGTCTACCGCTACGAGGTGAACGGCAAGCTGGTGCGCGACCCGGAGTGGAAGATCCGCCGGGTGCGCGCCGAGGTCGGGATGGTGTTCCAGCGCTTCAACCTGTTCCCGCACATGACCGCGCTCCAGAACGTCATCACCGCCCCGATCCACGTCCGTGGCCTGAGCCGCCGCGACGCGGAGGAGCGCGGCCGGGCGCTGCTGGCCAAGGTGGGCCTGGCGGACAAGCTGGACGCCTACCCGGCGGAGCTGTCCGGCGGACAGCAGCAGCGCGTCGCGATCGCCCGCGCCCTGGCGATGGAGCCAGAGGCGATGCTGTTCGACGAGGCCACCTCGGCGCTGGACCCGGAGCTGGTGGGCGAGGTGCTGCGGGTGATGCGCCAGCTCGCCGCCGAGGGGATGACGATGCTGGTGGTCACCCACGAGATGGGCTTCGCCCGCGAGGTGGCGGACCGGGTGGTGTTTATGGACAACGGCGTCATCGTGGAGCAGGGTCCCTCGGATGTCATCTTCCGCCGACCCGACAACGAGCGCACCCGTTCCTTCCTTCAGGCGATCCTGACACACTGACGGGCTCAGGAGTCCCAACCGCGCCAGGCGGAGCGTGCTCAGGTGCTCCGCTGGCCACGCACCGCCCAGGCGCGAGCGATGAGGGGAATCGAGCCGTCCGTGGCGATCGGGAGCCCGGCGCGGATGCGGTCCCGCAGCGCGACGCGGCGCTCGTCGCTGAGCGACATGGCGTAGCTTGGCGCCGGCCCCTGGCCGCCCAGGAACGGGGACCAGTAGTCGTCGAAGTCGCGGAAGGGCGTGGGGACGTCGATCGCCCGCGCCTCGACCTCCCGCAGCCCGGCGTCGCGGAAGAGCTGTGCCAGCGGCGCCGGCTTGCAGAGCGGGAAGCGCCGCCCTTCATCCAGCTCCACTGCCGCCGGGTCGAGCGCCGCCGCCGCGTCCCAGAAGTGCCGCATCAGTTGCATCTCGCCAGCGTAGTCCCAGACATACGCGGCCACCGCGCCGCCAGCCCGCGTGACCCGCGCCATCTCGCGTGCCGCGTCCGCCGGCCGTGGGACGAAGTTGAGCACCAGCCCGGAAACGGCCGCGTCGAACTGCCCAGCCTCGAGGGGAAGCTGCTGGGCATCGCCCACCTGGAAGCTGGCGCGAGGATCCGGCGTCTGCGCTCGCGCGTAGCGCGCGTATGCCTCGGACTGGTCGATCCCCATGACCGCGCGCGGCGCTGCCTCCGCCAGGATCGTCTGTGTCAGCGCCCCGGTTCCACAGCCGACGTCGAGCCAGCGAGCACCCGGTGGCACCGCCAGCCAGGCCAGAAACTCCCGTGCAACCAGCCGGCTCCAACGGCCGACATAGGGCTCGTACGCCGCGCCACTCGCCCAGATGCTCATCGCGCCCTCCCGAGCTGGGCCTGTCCAAGCCCAGGCATGCTGGCAGCGTACCGCAGTTCGGACGCAGTGATCGAGCCCGATGCCCCCCAGCTACAGGGCGGCCCACTCGCCCGTCGGGCTGAGCTGTGCCGCCCTCAACTCGGGGGCGCGCCTCCTGGCGGGCCCGCGGGCCCGAAGGAGAGGCCGACGGCGCGGCGTCAGCCGGCGACTGCCGCGCGGTACACCTCCAGCGTCCGGGCGGCGGTGGTGTACCAGGAGAAGCGGGCGGCGCGCTCCGGGCCGGCCACGGCGAACTGTCGCCGCAGCGCTTCGTCCGCCAGCACGCGCTCGATCGCCGCGGCCAGCGACTCTGGAGCGCGGGCGTCGGCGTAGAGCGCCGCGGCGCCGCCGACCTCGCGCAGCGCCGGCTGGTCGGCGCACAGCACCGGCGTGCCGCAGGCCATCGCTTCGAGCACCGGCAGCCCGAATCCCTCGTGCAGCGACGGGACGACCAGCAGCGTCGCACCACGGTACCAGGCGGCCAGATCCGCATCCGGCACCCAGCCCTCAAAGCGTACCTGCCGCTCTAGCCCGAGCACCGAGACGAGGGCGCGCACCTGCGCGTCGCGCCAGCCGGAGGCGCCCAGGATATGCAGCGGCGGGGGACGCCGGCCCGCGCGCGCCAGCAGCGCGTAGGCGCGAACCAGCCCATCCAGGTTCTTGCGCGGGTAGGATTGCCCTACCCAGAGCAGGTAGCCGCCGGGCTCGCGCCGCGGGCCCGCGGGTGAGAAGCGCCGCGTATCGACGCCCAGGGGGATGGCACGGATGGCAGCGCGAGGGATGTGCATCGTCGCGCTGATCTCGGCGGCGGCAAACTCACTGGTCGCCAGGATGCGTCGGGCCCGGCGCACGGAGGCGCGGCGCATCACCTGCCAGTACAGCCGCAGCCAGCCGGGGAGGCGCGTCCAGGGCAGAAACGGCTCCGCCTCGTGCAGCGTCAGCACGATCGGCCGCGGCGCCGCCAGCGGGGCGACGTTGACCGGCGCGTGGAAAACGTCCACCCCGGCCCGCGCTGCCAGCAGCGGCAGAAGCGCCTGCTCCCAGAGCGCGCGAACCACGAACGAGCCCGGCGGGACCGCGCACGGCACCAGCCGCACGTTGGGCGCTGGCTGGAACAGCCCCGCGTTCCAGCCAGCGGCGAACAGCGCATAGTGCACGCTCGGATCCACGGCGGGCAGATGGGCCGCCAGCGCCCGCACGTAGGTCGCGTCGCCGCCGGATCGGCCCGGAACACAGGCGAGCGTGTTGATCCCAACCAGCATTGGGGAGCCACCCGAAGAAGAGCGCTCCTCCCCCAGGGCGCCGCGCTACCGCTCGTGGATGTGGCGGATGCCCATCAGGCTGAGCAGGAACGACGAGAACACGATCTGCGAGCCGACCACGATGAACGTCAGCCCGAAGATCGCCAGCCGCACCTGGTCCAGCGAGCCGAAGCCGCTGGAGGTCCAGCGCCAGACGATGTAGCCGTCGCCGGTCAGCCCGATCAGCAGCAGCAGCGCGCCCACCAGGATGCCGCGCTCCAGGGTGAAGCGACGGTAGAACGCCTCCAGCAGCGCGTCGTGCTCCTCGAAGCCCTCGGTGAGCGCGTAGGTGCGGGCATACAGGCCCAGGCTGCCGAGCTGGAAGCCGAGGATGGTGAGCATCGCCCCGACGACCTGCATGTGCAGGTCGATCGCCCGGCCGCCGATGTACAGCGGGCCGGGGGTGAGCGCCGCCAGGATCAGCAGCCCGAGCGCGAACATCAGCCCGCCTGGCAGCCAGTAGAGGTAGGCGGGACTGTACAGCAGCATGAAGCGCAGGTGGCGCCAGCCGTCGCGGAAGGAGCGGAGCTTGGAGGCGCCCTGGCGGGGGTAGTAGCGCACCGGCGCCTGCGCAATCGCCAGGTTGGCGCGCATCGCGTTCACCAGCATCTCGGAGGCGAACTCCATCCCGGTGGTGCGCAGCCGCATCTTATGGTACGCCTCGCGGCTGAACGCGCGCATCCCGCACTGGCTATCGGCCACGCTGGCGCCGAACAGCAGCCGCAGGATCAGTGACAGCAATGGGGTGCCGAGATGCTGGTGCAGCCACGGCATCGCCCCGGGCTGAATTCCGCCCGTGAAGCGATCGCCGACGACGAACTGGTAGCCCTGCCGGAGCGGCTCCAGGAAGCGGGGCAGCGCGCCGAGATCGTAGGTATCATCGGCGTCGGCAATGACGATGTACTGGCCCTGCGCCTCCTCGATCCCGCGCCGCAGTGCGTAGCCGTAGCCCTGGCGCGGCTCGTGGACCACGCGGGCGCCGGCCTCGCGGGCGATGCGGCAGGAGTTGTCGGTGGACCCGTTGTCGCAGACGACGATCTCGCCATCCAGCCCGGCCTCCTCCAGGGCGCGCCGGGCCTTGGCGATGGAGCTGCCCACCGTGGCCTCCTCGTTGAGGCACGGGAAGACGATCGAGACTTCCGGCGTCCCCGAGCTCACCACAGGTGGCCGTGCCAGCTCAGCCGGCGCTTCAGCGCAAGCGGCAGGCGGTGCTCCTGCGTCCCGGCGAGATAGCCGGCCAGCCGGCTCAGCTCGAACAGCAGCGTGTAGGGAATCCAGTGGCCTTCTCCACGCTTCACAAGATAGACGAGCTCGCCCCAGAGATAGGCGAGCCCCCGAGAGCTGATCGGACCAGAAGCGTCGCGCAGAATGTGCCGCAGCGTCGCGCCGCTGTCGAAGCTCCGCTTGAAGATGCCGAGCAGCGAGTAGCGATGCGCATGGTACACCGCCGCGGCTGGATCGTAGGCGATCTCGTACCCCGCGGCGCACACCCGCCGCGCCCAGTCCTGATCCTCGCTCATCAGCAGCGATTCGTCAAACGGGAACCGCTCCCAGACGTCCCGCCGAATGGCGGCGTTGGCGTTCGAGAACGCCACCCCGTCTGACGCGACCGAGCTACCCCGCCGCACCAGGCGACGCGGCGGGTAGGTCGTCTCCAGAAAGTACCATTGCGGCGGCGCGGTGTGCGGCCAGGGCAGTTGTCGGCCGTAGCTGCCGGCCACGTTCGGCGCCTCCAGGTTGCCCACCAGCGTCGCCAGCCAGCGCGGCCCCACCGGGAGCGCATCCTGGCTGAGGAACACCAGCGCCCGCCCCCGAGCCAGCGCTGCCGCCTGGTTCTTGGTGCGGCCGAAGCCGAACTCGCGCGGGGGAATCTGCTGGAGCCGCACCGGCCAGCGCCGAAACTGCTCGATCGTGCCATCCGTGGAGCCGGAATCGACCGCGATCACCTCGTAGGGCTCCGGGGCGACCTGGCTGAACAGCATGGGCAGCAGCCGCTCGAGGTACGGCCCGGCCTGCCTGGTTAACAGGATGATGCTGGCGAACATACGGCGCGGCGCTGCCCACTCCCGCCCGCCGCCGCGGGCGCGTCATTCTAGGACTCGCCGCGGGCCGTGGCAACCTTAAGCAGACCCAGCTGGAATCCGGAAAGCGCGACCCTTCTGTAACCTGCTGGTGCCCGCGCGGACGCCTGCGCGCCTGCCAGTGTCTCGCGGCTCGTCCGTGCCTGCCTGGCGCACCGGCCCTGGCCACCGCGCGATCCCTCAATCTGCTAGCGTCTCTTGGGAGGTGGAGCGTGAAGCAACGGTATGGGCTGATTGGCTATCCGTTCGATGGCGGGGCGAGTCTGGGCCGGCCGGGGGCGCGCTACGCGCCGGAGGCGATCCGCAAGGCGCTCGGCTGGATCACCTACCGCATTGTGGACGGGATGATCTTCGACGTCGAGGCGGATCAGGTGCTGAACCTGTCGGAGGTGGAGATCCAGGACCTGGGGGACGTCGCGGTCGTGCCGGCGGACATCGGCAAGACAGTGGAGCGGACGCGGGAGCGGGTTGCCCAGGCGGTGCGCGAGGGCTACTTCCCGATCGTGCTCGGCGGGGACGACTCCGGCGGCTTTCCCGCGCTGGCCGGGCTACACGATGCTACCGCCGGTCCGATCGGCGTCATCCATCTGGATGCCCACTTCGACCTGCTGGAGGAGTCGGAGGCGCAGGGGCGGCTGTCGCAGAGCAGCCCGCTGCGCCGGGTGCTGGAGCTGCCGCGGGTGGACCCGCGCGCGGTGATCCAGATCGGCCAGCGCGGCTTCAACTTCGCCCGCTACCACGCCTTCACCCGCGAGCAGGGGATGAGTCGGGTAACCGCCCGCGAGTACGACCGGCTGGGCACCGAGGTGGTGGCGGCGCGAGCGCTGGAGGTGGCCGGGCGCGACGGGGCGACGATCGGGGTGATGTTCGACATCGACGTGTTGGACACGGCGTTCGCGCCGGGGACCGGGGCCAACGAGCCGGGCGGGCTGAGCTCGCGGCAGATCATCGACTTCCTGCGGCTCGTCGCCCCGCGCGTGGCGCTGCTCTGGATCGCGGAGACGAACCCGCTGTACGACGTGCACGGCGAGACGGCCCAGGTGGCGGCCTACGCCATCTTCCACACCATCGCCGCCCGGGCCATCGCTGGCGCCAGGCCAGGCTAGTCGGCCGAGGGCTCTACGCTCACCATCTCATCCGCCGCGGCCGGGCTGGCTCCCAGCCAGCGCGCGGGCGGCGTCTGGGCGGCCAGTTCGGGGCCGGCAAGCCGGGGGCTGGAGCCTTCCAGGAGCTGCAGGACTCCACCGGGCAGGCCGCTGAGAATCTGCAGCGCCCCGGTGAGCAGTCCCACCGCGACCGCGAGCTCGCCCGGCGAGCCGAGGGTGGCGACGAACGCCGCCTCGCGCGGACCGAAGCCGCTGAAGGAGATCGGCAGCGCGCCGGCCAGCGTGGCCCAGGTGATCGCCCAAGTCAGCCGGAGCGGGTCCACCGTGGCGTGCAGCGCCAGCAGCAGCAGGTAGACCATAAAGATGTAGATGAAGTGCAGCGGCAGCGAGAAGACGGTCGCGAGCAGGAAGAGCGCCGGGCGGCTGGCGAACGTCCGGACGGCGTCGAGCAAGGAGCGCAGCGCCGGCTGGGCGAAGGACGGGGTGAGCGCTAGCGCCGGCCGCTCGCACAGCGCTAGCAGCCGCGGTCCAATGATGGCCGCCGCGGTGAGCCCGGCCGCGACCGCCAGGAGCCCGAGCGCGGAGACCTGGAACATCAGGCTGCCGCCCCCAGTCGCCAGCCAGCCGGCCGGGGCGCCGAGCCAGGCGAGCGCCACCAGCCCGGCCACGCGGTCGAGCGCCACGCTGAGCAGCCCGAGCGACAGCCACACCCCGCGCCGGCTCAACAGGTACGCCTTGACGACGTCGCCTCCGGCGTTGCTCGGCAGGAATGTGCCAAAGAAGTAGCCGCGCATTGTCAGGTCGAACAACGGCAGCGACGGCTGGCGGGCACCGAGGCCGCGCAGGATCAGGCGCCAGCGCTCGGACAGCAGGTAGGTGTAGCCCATGTTCAGCGCCAGCACCACCGCCAGCAGCAGCGGGTCCGCCCCGGCCACCAGCCGCCACAGCGCGCCGAAGTCGAGCGAGAGCAGCGCCGCGATCAGCGCGACGCCGACCAGGAGCTGCAGCGCGAGCCGGAACCAGGACGAGCGCGCGGCGCCGGCCAGTGGAGCGCGCAGGCTAGCGAGCATCGCCCCGCCGGGCAAGCGCGACCAGCGACAGCCCCGTGGGCAGGTCGATGCCAGCGCGAATCAGGCGGTTCTCGCCGAACAGCAGACTCGCCAACGCTCGGTTGACCGGGCCCGGCGGGAGCCAGAAGTCGGTCTTCAGCTCGCCGTTGACGCGGTGGCCGCGCAGCATCTCGGCGAGCCGCTTGGCGATGACGACTGGCAGCAGCACCATGTTGGCGTAGGTGATCCGCTCCACCTGGAATCCGGCCTCCCGCAGTGCGCGGACCAGCCCCCCGCGCCGGTAGCGGTAGACGATCCGGCTGGCCCGGTCGTGCTCCCCCCGCAGCCAATCATACGCGCCCACCCGCACCAGCAGCCGCCCGCCCGGCCGGAGCACCCGGGCGAACTCGCGCAGCGCGCCGGCGTGGCACTCGCGCGGCACGGCGCTCAGCACGTCGAACGAGGTCACCAGGTCGAAGGTCTCGCTCTTGAACGGGAGCACGGTTGTGGAGGCCCGCACCAGCCGGGTGAACCCACGACGGCGAGAGAAGTCGAGCGCCAGATCGGAGATGTCGATGCCGGTGACCCGCCCGCGCCGCGCCAGCCGCACCAGCATCCCCCCGGTACCGCAGCCAGCGTCAAGAATCTCCAGCGGGCCTGCCTCGCTCGCCTGATCCAGCAGAAGGTCCGTCAACTGGTTCATTCCGAGATACCACCAGAGCACCTCCTCATTGAGGTACGTCAGGCGATACATCCCTGGCTCCACGCAGCCTCCAGCCCACAGCGGCGAGCGCGGCACTATAGGCAGTCCCGCCGCCCCTGGTCAAGCCAGAGGGAGCCGCTGCCGCGGCGACCACAGGCGTGGCAGCCAGGGCGCTGGCCTGGCGTATAGTGGTCGCGATGACACGGGCTACGGGACGGAGTGCGCGGTGAAGGTCTGCCTGGTGTCCGGCCTGTATCCGCCGCACGCGCTCGGGGGTGCGGAGCGCTACGTCGCGACGCTGGCTGAGCGGCTTGGGCGCGAGTGCGAGGTGGTAGTGCTTGCCGCCGGCCCGCCAGGCTGGGGGAGCTGGCGGCCGCGGCTGACCGTGGAGCAGGGAGTACACGTCTACCGCTTCTTCCCCACCAACACCTACTTCCTGCCGCGCTTCGCCCGCGCCTCGGCCGCCCGGCGGGCAGTGTGGCACCTGCTGGACGTCTGGAATCCGCATACCTATCTCGCGGCCCACGCGGTTCTGGCCCAGGAGCAGCCGGACGTGGTCCACCTGCACAACCCGCAGGGCCTCTCCACCGCCGCGCTGTCCGCGGCGACGCGGCTGCGCCTGCCCCAGGCGGTGACGTTGCACGACTACGGCCTGTGGTGCCGTCGGGGCACGGCGCTGCACGGCGCCCGGCGCTGCGGTCCCGCCGACCTGCTCTGCCGACTCCACGAGCGGGTGCAGCGCCAGGTCACCCGCCAGGTCGCGCTGGCGCTGGCGCCGTCGCGCTTCGCGCTGGAGGCCTACCGAAGGCGGGGATTTTTCCCCGGGGCGCGGTGGGAGAAGCTGCCGCTCCCCGCCGGGCCGCTCGCCGGCGGGGCGAGCGGCCCGGCCTGCACCGTGGCCGACGAGACGTTCGACGTGACGTACATTGGCCAGCTCGCGGCGCACAAGGGGGTGTCGGTGCTGCTGCGGGCGTTCCGAAGCGAGCCAGATCCGACCTGGCGGTTGCATCTGGCAGGCAGCGGCGACGACGAGCCAGCGCTGCACCGGCTGGCGGCGGGCGACAGTCGGGTGCGCTTCCTCGGTCACCTTGGGGCGGAGCAGTGCCGGGCGCTGCTCGCGCGGACCGACGTGGTGGTGATCCCGTCTGTCTGGGATGAGAATGCGCCACTAGTGGCGCTGGAGGCGTTCCAGGCCGGACGACCGATCGTCGCCGCCCGGGTGGGCGGGCTTCCGGAGCTGGTCCAGCCCGGGGTCAACGGCGTGCTGGTGCCACCAGGCGATGCCGCTGCGCTCCGCCAGGCGCTACGCCAGCTCGCGGATGCTCCTCCCGAGCGCGACCGGCTGGCGGCGGGAGCACGCGCCGCGCTGGTGGCGCACGATCTCGACACGCACGCACGGACGCTGCTCGGCTGGTACCAGGAGCTGCTCGCCCCGGAGCGCGCGCCCGTCCCCGGTTAGCGCGCCTGAAAGATCTCCTGGAGGTTGCCCCAGGCGAAGGCGAGGAGGAAGAGGAGCAGGCCTAGTCCAGCCCAGAGCACGATTTGCATCTCGTCGTCCAGCTTCGGCATCGGCGTACCTCCTGTGCATTTCCAGTTAACCGCAGCGGTACCGCGTTAGCAAGCCCTGCGCCTGGTTCCAGTGGAGCTGCCACTGGGCAATACCCTGGGCTGGCACAGAGGACGACTGGCCGATGCTCACCCTGAAGGGGTCTTGGCCTCGGTCGGCGCCGCTTCCTCCGCCGCCGCTTCTGCCTCCGCCGACTCCTCGCCCTCGTCGGCTTCGGCGAAGACACCGAAGAGCGCGTGGAAGCCCCGGGCCAGCAGCGGCGCTAGGCCTTGCGGTGCCAGCACCGCGATCAGCGCCATCGCCAGCCCGAGCGACAGGTTGCGATAGGCGTCGAACGCGCGGAGAAACTCGGTCAGGAAGGTGAGGATGGCGGTGCCGGCGATCGGGCCCCAGAACGTGCCCCAGCCGCCCAGCACGATCATCGCCAGCAGGTTGGCCATGATCCCAAAGTCGAACAGCGAGGTGGAGGCGGCGCCCAGGTAGTGCGCGGTGAAGCCACCGGCCAGGCCAGTGAAGAAGGCGCTGAAGACGAACAGCAGCAGCTTGAACCGAAAGGGATCTACCCCGCGGCTCACCGCATACTCCTCGGAGTCGCGCAGCGCGGTGAGCGCGATCCCGACCGGCGAGTGCAGCAGCCGCCAGATGGCGAAGCTGGCGATCAGGAAGAAGGCCAGCGCCAGGTAGTAGTAGAAGACGATCTCGTACTCAGGCCCCAGGAGGGTATCGAAGCCGAGCTTCGGGACGAACAGCAGCCCGTAGCCGCCGCCGCTGATAATCTTCGGGCCGGTCGTAATGAAGTTGCGCGCCAGCTCGTGGAACGCGAGTGTCAACAGCACGACGTAGATGCCGCGCAGCCGCAGCGTGGGCAAGCCGATGAGCACCGCCGCGATCACCGCGGCGATGGGGGCGGCCCAGATGCTGAGCCACGGGTTCACCCCGAACGATTGCGACAAGGTCGCGGTGGTAAAGGCGCCTACGGCGTACAGCGCGAGCTGCCCGAACGAGTAGATGCCCGAGACGCCCATAATCAGGTTCCAGCACTGGGCGACGATGCCGTAGATGAAGAACGTGATGATCAGGTGCATCACGTAGTTGCCGCCGTCGATCAGCGACAGGCCCCAGGGCAGGACGAGCAGCACCACCAGCAGGCTGAACAGCCCGAGCCAGTTCACCTCGGCCCACGGCCGAGCGGCGAACAGGAGCCGGCTGTGCTCGCCGGGCGCGGCTGGCTCGAGGGCGGCTTCGGCCTCGTCGCGGATCACAGCCGCCGCACCTCGCCCAATCCGAACAGGCCGTTGGGCCGCAGCACGAGCATAACGATCATGAACAGGAACAGCCCCGGCAGCGCCCAGCTTGCGCCCAGGTACACCTGGAGGAACGCCTCCAGCAGCCCGATGATGTAGGCGGCCCAGATCGTCCCCGGCACGCTGCCCAGGCCTCCAAAGATCGTCACCACCAGCGCGCGCAGCATCGGCGCCAGGCCAGCGGTAGGGAAGATGTAGAAGATGGAGGAGAGCAGCACCCCGGCCAGCCCGGCCAGCGCGGCGCTGACGCACATGACGATGAGGAACACGGTCAAGATCGGGATGCCCATGAGCTTCGCAGCATCCATATTCTGGGACACGGCCCGGATCGCCATTCCGTAGCGCGAGGCGCGGAGAAAGAGCGTCATCAGGAACAGGCAGACGACCGCGACCCCGATCACGAGCAGGCCGTGGTAGTTGATCAGCACGGTTCCGACCTTGAAGCTCCCCTCCAGCACCGCCGGGATCTGCTTCACCTGCGGCCCGAAGAGCAGCAGCACCGCGCTCTCGATGACGATGGACGTGCCAAGGGTGGCGATCAGCGAGGCGCTATCGCGGTTCGGATTGTCCAGCAGCGGATTGATGAGCGTGAGCTGCAGCACCAGGCCGATAATGGCTGCGCCCAGCACTGCCAGCAGAAACGCCGCGTAGACCGGTAGCCCGGTCTGGCTGATCAGGAAGAAGGCGATGTACCCGCCGGCCAGGTACAGCGCGCCATGCGCCAGGTTGAGCATGCGCAGCGAGCCCCAGATCAGAGTGAGCCCGAGCGCCATCAGCCCGTAGACCGAGCCGTACAGGATGCCGCTGTAGACCGCCTGCAGCAGCTTCTCCATCCCCGTCTCCCATCAGCCCAGGTAGGCGGCGAGGAGCGCCTGGTCGCGCAGCAGCTCCTCGGCTGGCCCTTCGCGCACCAGGGTCCCCGCCTCCAGAAGGTACATCCGGTCCGCCAGCCCCGCCACGTGGTCCGCGTTCTCGTCCACCAGCAGGATCGACAGCCCGGAGCGCTTGATCTCGTGGATCGTGTTGTACACCTGCTCGATCACCAGCGGCGCCAGGCCCAGCGAGGGCTCGTCGATCATCAGGACGCGCGCCTTGCTCATCAGCCCACGGCCGAGCGCCAGCATCCGTCGCTCGCCGCCGGAAAGACTGCGGGCGAGCTGCTTGCGGCGCTCGGCCAGGCGGGGGAACAGAGCAAAGACGCGCTCGAGCCGCTCATGGCGCTCTGCCCAGGCTTCGGGCCGGTAGGCACCGACGAGGAGGTTTTCGAGCACGGTCATCTCCGGGAACGGCAGATCGCCCTGGGGGATGTGCACCACTCCGGCGGCGACGATCGCCTCCGTGGGAAGATGGGTCAGGTTCACACCATCGAGCTCCACCGTCCCGGCCGTGGGGCGGAGCAGCCCGGAGATCGCACGCAGCAGCGTGGTCTTGCCGTGGCCGTTCGGCCCCAGGACGACGACCGTCTCGCCCGCCGCGACGTGGAGCGAGACACCGTGCAGCACCTGCGAGCCGCCGTAGCCGGCGGTGAGCCCGTTCACGGTGAGCATCAGGCCGCCCCCCGCCCGTCGCCGGTGACCAGCTCCTGGTGCTTGCCCAGGTACACTGCCACCACCTTCTCGTCCCGCAGCACGTCGGCCGGCGCCCCTTCGGCGATCTTCTCGCCGTGGTGTAGCACCAGCATCCGGTTCGCCAGCGCCTGGACCGCCTTCATCACGTGCTCGATGAGTAGAACAGTAACGCCGGTCTGGTTGATCGCGCGAATGAGCTGGATCATCGCCTCGCGCTCGGCGCGGTTCAGCCCGCCAACCGGCTCGTCCAGCAGCAGCAGCTTGGGCCGGGTGGCGAGCGCGGTGGCGAGCATCAGCCGCTTGAGCTCGAACACCGAGAGCGAGGCGGCGATCTGCGCCTGCTTGTCCAACAGCCCGCACAGCTCGAGCGCGTCCAGCGCGCTCTCCAGCGCCTCGCTGCGGAACTGCAGGGTTAGCCGGCTGCCGGAGCGCTGCCCGAAGATGCTGCCCACCAGGGCGTTGGCCAGCACCGTCTGCGTTCGAAACACGGCCGTCGTCTGGAAGGTGCGGGCGATCCCAAGTTGGCAGATCTCGTGCGCGCGGCGGCGCTGGATCTCGTGGCCGTCGAAGCGGATCACTCCGCTAGTCGGTGAGGAGATGCCGGAGATGGTGTCGAACAGGGTCGTCTTGCCGGCGCCGTTGGGGCCGACGATAGCGAACGTCTCCCCGGGCTCAACCGAGAAGGTCAGGTTTCCCACCGCCACCAGCCCGCCGTAGGCCTTGGTGACGCGCTCACAGGCCAGAATCGCTGCCACGCTCTCTCCCGCGCTCCGCCGCGAGTGCGGCGCGGCAGACCCGGCCAGGCACACACCCTTTCGGGGCGCCCTGGCCCGGGCTGCCGCGCCGCTCAGATCCGCCGCCCGCTACCCCTTGAGCCACGGCGGGAGCTGGAACTCGCCGTCGTTCCACGGGGTTGGCGAAATCACCTTGTGCTCCTTGTTCTGAATCTGCACGATGATGTGCGCCTGGCCGAGCGAGGGGTCGTTCGTCTCGCCCGGGTAAGCGACGCCGGCGTGGTTGACGAAACGGAGCGAGCCGGTGATGCCACGATGGATCAGCCGCTCCGTCATTTGAGCGATCCGCTTGTAGTCCTTCGGGTCGCCTGCCAGCGTCACCGCCTTGGCCCAGACCCAGACCGAGTCGTAGTTGCCGGGCGCGTTGGCCCAGCCCGGGTCGGCGTTGAACTTCTGCTTGTACCGCGCGACCCAATCCTTGCCGATCTGATCCGGGATGCGGCCGAGCACGGTTGCCCAGATCACCCCATTGGCGGCGTCGCCCGCCAGGTTGAGGTATTCGGGCACCGACGGCCCGTACTGCTGGTAGACCAGGCAGGGGATCGGGTTGGCGGCAAGCTGCTTGATCATCGCCGCATCGTCGGCCGGGTTGTAGTCGGTCGTGAACAGGATACCTGGTGGATTGTCGCGTACCTTCGAGAGCAATGGGCCCCAGTCGGCCACCTTGCCGGCGGTGAAGCTGTCCTTGACGGTGACCTGCCAGCCCAGCTCCTTGATCTTTTCTTCGAAGTTCTGGGCGATCCAGGAGTCGTAGGCGTCGTCGCCGTACAGGATGGCCGCGGTCTTACTCTTCGGGCTGTACTTGCCCGCCTTGACCAGGTTGTCCAGCCAGAGCGCGAACCCCTTCCCGTACATGGTATCGGTCGGGTCGGTCTGGAAGATCATCCAGTACTTGTCGGGCTCCTTGGAGTAGCGGTCCACCCAGCGCTGCTGGGTATTGTTGTTGTAGTACAGCCGCCCGGCCTTAGCGATGATATCGAACTCGGGCCCCGTCGCCAGGTGGTAGCCGGAAAAGATGACGTCCGGCTTCTCGACGTCGACGGCTCGGTTGAAGGCGGTGGTGATGTCGTCGGCGGAGGAGTCCTTGTCGTCAATCTCGACGTAGTTGATCTTGCGCCCGAGCAGCCCGCCCATGTCGTTGATCTCGTCGATCGCCATGACGGTGCCGTTGCGCATCTCCTTGCCGTCGGCGGCGATAAAGCCGCTCAGTGGGAAGATGCCGACGGCCTTGATCTCCTCACCGCCGCCGGCCGCGCCCCGCCCACCCGCCGCGCTGCGGCCGGCCAGGGTGCTCACCCCATACCCACCGACCAACCCGACCGCCAGCCCACCGATCCCGGTCGCCACGGTCGTCTGAAGCAATTGGCGTCGGGTGACGCCACGCCCGGTGCCTGGTCGCTGCTGTGACACGTGTGCTCCCTCCCTCTCTCAGAGCCGACTAGTCGTTTCTGACACGGACGGGCTGCCCGCCCTTACGGGCGGATTCGTCGATGGCGTAGCAGACGGCCATCGACTTGTAGGCGTCGTAGATCGAGGCATGCGACTCGACGTTGTTATCGATGCACTCAATGAAGTGGGCGATCTCAGGGACGAACGGGTGATGGGAGACGTCGCCGCTGTCGGGCTTGATGGTCGGGAACTCCCAGTACCCGAGCGCGCCGGGATAATGCTTGGAGGAGTAGACAGTGTTGTTCTGCAGCGTACCCTCGGTCCCGAACAGCCGAATGTTGAAGATATAGGGTGTATCGGCGTCCATCACCGTGGAGAGCTTGCCCACGGCGCCGTTGGCGAAGCGCACCGCGGCGACCGACACCGGATCGTACTCGTAGTCCAGGTTCAGCTTCGGCCCAGCGGAGAACGCCACCGCTTCGACGATCTCACCCCCCAGATAGCGCACCATGTCTACCGCGTGGCAGCCGCCCGTGATCACCGCGCTGCGGCCAATCTCCCGCGACACGTAGGAGCGATAGCCGGGGTACACCTGCTTCAGCGGGTGCCAGTAGTCGCCCTCGGCGTAGATGAGGTCGCCCAGCACCCCCTCCTTGATGAGCTGCCGCAGCGTAACGAACTGCGGATTCCAGCGCAGGACGAAGCTGACAACGGTCTTCACCCCGGCCTTGTGCACCGCTTCACGGATGCGGTCGGTGTCCTGCTGCGACAGCCCCACCGGCTTCTCGAGCACGATGTGCCGGCCAGTCTGGGCGGCGCGCTCGGCGTGGTCCGCCCGCACTGTGGGATGCGTGACCGAGGCGACGATCTGAATCCGGTCGTCGCGAAAGAAGTCGTCCAGCGACTCATACTCGATGCCATTCACGCCGTGCGCCCGCATCAGCGCGGTCGCCTTGCCCGGAGTGCGGTTCCATATCCCGATCAGCTCGGTCTGCGGGTGGTCGCGGAACGCTTTGACGTACTCGCCCGCCACCCAGCCCGCGCCGAGGATCCCAACGCCATACCTCTGCGCCATACGCGCTGCTCCCTCGCTTGCTCCAAACGCCCGGAGCGACCGGCACACCTGAGGATGGGCCAATACATCCGGGCAGGCCTGTGGCGCGTAGATTACTCTCGGGCCGGGAGGGTGTCAATAGATTCCGGCGGCGTTGTCGACAGACGGCAATGGACAACGGAGTTCGGGAGCCGGCGAGCCGCCCGGCCCCGTATCACTGCTCAGCCCGCTCTCCATTCGCGCTCATATTCCGCCAACGGGGCTCGGCTATTCTAGCGACTGGCCGGACGTACAGTCCGCCGCGCGGATGGAATAAGGATGACGGCAGCACTGCCGGCGCGGCTTATCCAGAAGGCATCTGCCACGCTCCGGCCGTTTCGGGGCGGCCTGGTCGCCAACTCGATCCTGCTATCCGCGCTCCTGGTATTGGCCACCGCCCTCGCGGTCGGCGCGGCAATTACCGCCACGCTGGCGCGGCAGGTCGAGCAGAACACCGACCGTCGGCTCGCCGAGGGGGCGAAGTTCTTCCGCGCCGCGATCGACAATGAGCTCGACGACCTGACCGCCGTGGGCACCTGGCTCACGCGCGACCAGGACTTTCTCCAGGCGGTCCAGCGCGGCCAGTCCCAGGCTGCCCAGGAGCGGCTGGCGATCGCACTGCGGCTCCACGCTGTCCACGAGGCCCTGGTTGCCGATGCGCACGGCCAGATTATGGCTCGGCTGCGAGCCGACCGGCTGGTGAGCCCGGGGGGTGACATTAGCTCGGAGCCGACGTTCACCCTGGCCCTGGCGGGGCGAGCCGTGCATGGCATCGCGGCGGCAGGTGGGGACGGCCTGGAGGAGCAGGCGGCCTTTCCCATCCGCCCGATTGGTGGGGAGCGCCCCATCGCCGTGCTCCGCCTGGCGCAGGTGCTCGACGAGCAGACCCTGCAGCAGTTCCGACAACGCACCGGGCTGGACAGCAGCCTGTTCCTCGGGCAAACCGGCATCGCCACGACGCTCCGATACGCCGAGGCCGGCGTGCCGGAGCACTTGCAAGCCAGCGCAGAGCTGGAGCAGCAGGTGCTGGGTGAGGGACGGCAGGCGTTCGCCTGGGCCGACCGGTCAGGGGAGCACGAGCGCTCCCTGTTCGTCCCGCTGGAAGGACCCGACGGACGCCGTGTCGCGATGTTCGCGCTCTCAGTGCCCGTCACCACGCTCACGCAGCAGATCCGCGCCGCCCTTCTGCCCGCGCTGAGCGTCACCCTTCTGGTGACGCTCGCCGGCACGGCGCTGGCCTACGTGGTGACCCGCCGCGTCCGCACCCCACTCTCCCGGCTCGCCGCCGCGGCGGCACGACTCCAGGCGGGAGACCTGAGCACCCCGATTCCGGCAGTGCGGGAACGGGAGCTGAAGCCGCTCGCCGAGGAGCTCGAGCGGGCGCGCCGCAGCGTGCAGCAGCACCTCGCCGCAGTGGCCAGCGAGCACTGTCGGCAGCAGGCGCTGATCTCGGCGCTGCGGACGCCGATCCTGATCACCACCGACCAGGGCCAGATCACCGAGATCAACGCCGCCGCCGCGGCGCTGTTCGGCCCGGCTAGCCACCTGGTCGGACGACAGATTCAGCAGGTGCTACCGTTCGCCCCGCCGCCCGGCGAGCGAATCGGGGAGGAGAGCGTCTGGCAAGGCGCGGTGGTAGACGCCACGGGGCGAAGCCTGGACGTCGAGGTCAGCGTGGCGCCGCTGGCAGAGGGGCAGCTCCCCGCGGCGCGGGTCTACGCGATCCACGATGTCTCCCGCCATGCCGAGCTGAACCGACTGCGGGAGCAGCTTCTCTATAGCGTGGCGCACGAGCTACGTGGCCCGATGAGCATCCTCCAGAACGCGCTCGAGATCCTCTCCACCGAGTACGCGGAGCTGTCGACCGAAGAGTTTGCCAAGCTCGTCACCTCCGCCCGGCGCACCACCCGCCGCCTGCAGAACCTGATGGAAGACCTGCTGAGCGCAGGCAGCATCCAATCGGGCCGCTTCGCGGTGTATCCTCAGCCGACGGACATCGCCAGCCTGTTCGAAGACGCGCTCGAAAGCGTCGACCATCTGCTGGGGATGCGGAATCAGCAGGTGCAACTCGATCTCCCATCCGCCCGGGTCAGCGTACTGGCCGATCAGCGGTACGCCCGCCAGGTGCTCACTAATCTTTTGTCGAACGCGTCCAAATACAGTCCTGAGAACGCCGTGATCCGTTTCCGCGCCGAGCAGGAGGACGGCTTCGTCCGTGTCGTGGTGGAAGACCGCGGCCCCGGCATCCCGCCTGAGCAGCGCGCCGGCCTGTTTGAGCGCTTCTATCGCGTCCGGCCGGGGAATCGCGAGCCAGGTATCGGGCTCGGGCTGGCGATCGCCAAGGGGATCGTCGAGGCGCATGGAGGCCGGATCGGCGTCGAGACAGAGGTTGGGACGGGAACCAGCGTCTGGTTTACGCTTCCCGCCGTGGGAGGGCCCGCGTGAAGATTCTGCTGGTCGACGACGACCGCGAGCTGGTCGACTTGCTCGCCTTTACCCTACGGCGGGCTGGGCTGACGCCGCTGGCGGCCTACGACGGACCGGGCGCGCTGGAGGGGTTTGAGAAGGAGCATCCGGATCTGGTGGTGCTCGATATCAACCTCGGCGGCTGGGACGGGCTGGAGCTGCTGAAGGAGATCCGCCACCGTGGCCAGACGCCGGTGATCCTGCTCACCGGTCGGCATACCGAGGACGACAAGGTCCACGGGCTGGAGCAAGGTGCTGACGATTACCTCACCAAGCCGTTCAGCCATCGCGAGCTGCTGGCCCGGATCCGCGCCCGGCTCCGTACCAGGGGCCAGGGCTGGTCGGCCGGCCGACCGACCAGCCAGCGCCTCGCCGTGGGTCCGTTGGAGCTGAACACCGCCGAGCACACTGCGACCAAGAATGGCCAGCCCCTGAATCTCACCGTCACCGAATTCCGCCTGCTGCACTACCTGATGACCAACGCTGGCTCGGTCGTGCCCACCAGCGCCCTGCTCAAGCAGGTCTGGGGCTATGACGACCCCAGCGGGACGGACGTCGTACGGGTCACGGTCCACCGCCTGCGCCGCAAGCTGGAAGACGATCCAGCCCATCCGCGGCTGCTGCACACGATCCCCGGCGTCGGCGTGATCTTGAAATCCAGCCCAGACAGCATTGTCCCCTCTGCCGAGCCGATCTCCCTCTAACGGCCACGAACCAGCCCGCCAATTCGTTACGCGGACGTAACGTTCAGCTTTGTATTGTACGCAGATGTTACGTCCGTGTTACTGACCCGTTCGCCGCGCCTTCGTATGCTCTCGCCACGGGCGAGAGGGGGCGTTCAGTTCGCTCGCGCCGGGCTGTCCTACGCCCGGGCGCGTGAGCGGCACGCTGCCAGAGCTGCCCACCGGTGCCGTCCGCGGGAACAGACGGCACCCGAGGAGGACGCCTTTGAGAGTTGGCTGGCTACCCCGCGTGCTCGCAAGCCTGGCGTTTCTGGTACTCGCCGTGGTGAGCCAGGTTCCGACCAGCTTCGCGGACACCACGATTCACGTTCACCAGTCCACACTCACTGACCATGAGTGCAACAGCAGCGAGTGGCACTTCGTCATCACCCAGATCGACACGAGTGCCGACGCTCCCTCGTCGATTACCGTCACCTGGGCCGATGGCAGCGTCAGCAACGCGTTCGTCGAAACCGTGGAGCTGGACAAGTACACCGGCAAGACAGCGCATTACGCGACGGCCGATCACCTCGACCTGACCGTCTCCGACGCCTACACGACGATCTACGACGGCTGGAGCGGGGAGTTCAACCTGAGCCACGGTCCGTGCAACGGCGGCACACCCACGGAGACACCTACCCCGACCGCCACAGCGACGGAGACACCCACGCCGACGGCCACCCCAACCGATACCCCAACGCCGACGGACACTCCGACCGCCACGCCCACCGCGACCGATACGCCTACCGCGACGCCGACGGCGACGAATACGCCCACTGCGACGCCCACCGCGACCAACACCCCGACGCCTCGCCGAGGGACGCTGAAGGGGCGCAAGTTCCTTGACCAGACCCCGCTTGGCCAGGAGGCGAGCGGCGACACAGAGCCGGGCCTGCGCGACTGGCAGGTGAACGTCTACCAGTCCGATTGCCAGACGCTGGTGACGTCCGCCACGACCGATCCGCTGGGCAACTACAGCGTTGCGCTGAATGCGGGCACCTACTGCGTGAAGGAGGTGCTGCAGACGAACTGGACGCAGACCTACCCCGACGGGAACGACTCCGGGCCGAACCGCCAGGACATTGGCGGCGGAGCCTGGCTGGTCACCATCGTCGCCGATCAGGAGACCACGGGCGTCGACTTCGGCAACGTCGGGCCGCCGTGCACCGGCCGCGCTGAGGAGACCCTGGGCGGCGGGATCGTCTCCTTCGGGAGCGGCTGGAGCCACCGCGACGATCCCAAGGCCTCCGGTGGCGGCCTGGAGTTCTCCAACACGCCAGGCGCGCAGGCGAGCTTCATCTTCCCAGGCCGTGGCACCCGCCTGATCGGCACCAAGGGGCCGTTCATGGGGATGGTGGACATCTACGTGGACGGCGTCTACTACACCACGGCCGATCTGTACGCCCCGAAGGTGACGTACCAGCAGGTCATCGCCGGCATCTTCGGCCTGCAGGACGGCACGCACACCGTGACCTACAAGGTCAGCACGAAGAAGAACGCCAAGTCCACCGGCTTCTACTGCCCGCTGGACCGCTTCGACCACCACGTCAACGAGTAGCTGCGCCCAGGCGAGCCGGCCGGTTGCTCGACCCAGCCGGCTCCCTCACAGCAGCCTCGCAAAACGGGCCGGCTCCTTCAAGGCGAAGGGCCGGCCCGTTGGATTCCCATCCGCCGCCGTTCGATCCAGGTGACCAGCCCGGGCCAGCGCTTGGCTATACTGCCGCGTCCTCCGCGAAGGGACAGCCGGCCAGGCCGCCACGAGTATCCCGTGATCGCTGAGTCGAAGCTCCAGATCGCTCTTTCGCGCGCCACGGCGCAGTTCGCCCCGGCGGCGCTCGCCGAGGCCCTGGCGCTCGGTGCCCTGGGCGGGCTGCTCGCCTTCGAGGGCTGGGTGCTCTGGCTCTGGCTGCATATCGACACCCGGCCGCCCGGCTGGGACGAATCGTTGTACTTACAGATGACGGAGGCCTGGCGGCGCTTCTTCCTCCACCCCAGTGAGGAGGCGTTGCTGGCCGCCGTTTCGCTCGGCGCCTGGAAAACACCCCCGTTCTGGCTGGCGTTGATGGGGCTGCTCCAGACGGCGCTGGGCACCGACGTCAAGCTCGCCACCTGGCTCTGCAACACGCTCGCGCTCGGGCTCCTGCTGCTCGCGACCTACGGGCTCGGGCGCCTGTTCGTTAGCCGGCTGGCGGGCGGGTGTGCCGCGGCGCTCGCCTCGGTCTCGAGCGGGATCGTCTTCCAGGAGCACTGGTATCTGCTCGACGTGCCGCTGGCCGCGATGGTCGCCGTCGCTCTGTATGGCCTGGCTCGGCTGCCGCGAGCGGGTGTCCAGCGCCGGGATGTGGCGCTGGCAGCGCTGCTGCTGGGGCTGGCCTGCCTGACCAAGTACCAGGCGGCGGTCTTCCTCTGGCTCCCGGCGCTGGTCGTGGTCGGCTGGCGCTGGCGCGCCGAGCGGGCGGGCGGGGCGAGCCCGGGCGCGGCCGCCGGCGCCGCGCTCCGGCTCGCCGCTGGCCTGGGCGGCGGCGCCGCGCTGCTGGTCGGCCTGTTCGTCGCGGCACAAGCCGGCAACTGGCACACCTTTATCCAGGACACCGTGCGCGGGCTGCTCACCCCGCACCAGCAACCCTACGTGGGGGCCGGGCCCTACGACGGCCCGGCGCTCACCTGGTACTCCATCGGCTGGTACGTCCGCTCCTGGCCCGAGTTCGAGCTGCTGGACCAGTGGCCGCTGCTGGCGCTCGCGGCGCTCGGCGCGGGAGTCTTGTTCGCCCAGCGGCAGCGCACCGCCATGGGGCTGCTCCTCGCCTGGATCGCGGGGGCCTACCTCGGCCTCTGGTTCGTGGTGAACAAGGAGGGGCGCTTCGACCTCGCGCTCCTGCCGGCGATTGCCCTGCTCACCTGCGCCCCGCTCGGGTGGCTGGAGCGAGCGCCCTGGCCGCGAGCACGAGCGCGGGCGCTGCAAGCGGCGCTCGTGCTCGGCGTCGGCCTGTACGCCGTCTTCAGCCTGGGCTGGCACGCGCTCGGAGCTCGCACCCCGTTCGAGCTGGCGACGCTGGCGGAGACGCCCGGGGTGGGCAGCGCCGCCTGGCGCGATAGCCGCGGCACCTCCAGCGCCTACCAGCGCGACGCCTGGCCGGCGGCCGAGGACTGGCAGGATGAGCGGATCCTGGCGCTGCTCAGCCAGGCCCGCGCCAGCCTGGGGCTGGACCACGCCACCGTCGCCTTCATCCCTTCGGTCGCCGGGCTCCAGGTGGGCTGGTACCGCTATCGCGTCGAGGTCGCCGGCGAACCGCTCACGTTCGTCAGCGGCGGCTGGGATCCGCAGCGCGCCGCGAGCCGACAGCGGCTGCTCAGCGCAGAGTTCGTGCTGGCCAAGACGGGCCAGGCGGACGTGTCCTGGGGCACCACGCCGGATGAACTGGCCGGGGTGGAGGCGTTCTCCGCCGCGCTGCAGGACCCGGCCACCGACCTGGGCCGGCAGGTGCAGCGCACGTTGTATCCGTTCGCTCGCTTGCCGCTGCCCGATGGCTCCGAGGCGGTGCTATACGTCCGCCGGAAGCTGCTGGCCACGGTCGATCTTCTCGCTCTGCTGGATAGCGCCCAGATCAGTGCGGTGGACCCGGCCTTCGTCGCCCCGCTCACTGTGAACGTCGGCGGGGACCGCCGCCGGGCGCTGCTGGAGCACCCGCCGGCCGGGAACGGCGCGACAACGGTCAGCTATCGGCTCGATGTCGTGCCCGAGGGCGCGGTGCTGGACTGCGGGATCGCGCTCCAGTCCGAGGCGTGGCGGGAAGCGGGAGATGGCGTCGAGTTCCGCATCGACGTGCTCGACGCGGGCCAGACGACCACCCTCTTCCAGCAGTACCTGGACCCGAAGCACCAGCGCACCGACCGTCGCTGGGTGGACCTGCAGCTTGATCTGAGCCGTTACGCCGGCCGAGCGGTGGAGCTGCGGCTGGAGACACGCTCCGGCCCGGCCGGGGACAACCGGGCGGACTGGGCAGTGTGGAGCGAGCCAATGATCCTGTCGTCGGCAGCGGTCAGCCCGACGCGGCTGGGAGGGGAGTAGCCGCCGCCAAAGGCAGCCTGGCCCGGGGCGCGCGCCCCGGTTACTCGGCTTCGCCCTCGCGTGCAGCCCCAGCAGAAGCGACGGCGGCCGGCTGCGGAGATGGGAGCCGCTCGCGCTGCACCAGGTACACCCCGGCTAGGATCAGCGCGCTGGCCAGGATCATCGGCAGCGTCACCACCTCGGCCAGTAAGAGCGCCGCAAGTATCACGACCACGACCGGCTGGAGAAACTGGTAGGCGCCCAGGCGCGAGATATTCCCGCGCGACAGTCCCCAGTACCAGAGCGAGCCGCCCACCAGGTTGCTGATGAACGCGAGATACAGGATCGCCGGCCAGGCCCGGGCGTCGATCCGCAGCGCGGGCCCGAGCCCGAACAGCAGGAACGGGACGAGCAGGATGGCGGCGCCAATGACCACCTGGTAGGCGGTCACCACCCAGGCTGGGTAGCGGCGTGAGAGCACCCCGTTGCCGACGTAGTTGACCGAGGCCCCGGCCGTCGCCACGACCATAATTCCGTCGCCCGGGTTGATCCCCCCGGCCAGCCAGTCGCCACTGCGGGAGGCGACCAGCCAGGCGACGCCGACCAGCGCCACGGCCATCCCGAACAGCTTGCGGCCGGTGAGCGGCTCGCCCAGCGTGAGCGCTGCCAGCAGCGCGACGAAGATGGGACTGCTGGCGGAGATGAGCCCGGTGCGGGAGGCGGTGGTGTATCCGGCTGCCAGGCTGAGCAGCACCGGCCAGGCGACCGCGCCGCTGACGGAGGTGGCCAGCAGGAGCAGCCGATCGCGGGCGCCAGCCGGCGGCGAGACGCGGAAGATCGCCAGCAGCGGCGCCAGCACCAGCCCGGCCAGCATGGTGCGGAGCACCCCGGCCAGCAGCGGGTCCGCGTTCGTCGCCGCGACCCGGTTGAACACGTACCCGGCCCCCCAGATCAGCAGGACGGCACCAAACGCAGCCAGCACCAGCGGCGGAGTACGCGGTGCCGCGGTGGCCGGCGCCGCCACGGGCAGTGCTTCGCTCTTCACCATCACTCCCGAAACGCACGGGGGTGGCGCGGAGCGAGTGCTCCGCGCCACCCCTGCCCCTGCTACCGCAGGGGCAGCTTCACCGGCCTGCCCTCACGCGCGGACTGCTCGGCCGCGAAGATAATCTCGTGTGTCTTCACCGCGTCGTTCACGTCCGGGTTGATCGGCGCGTTGTTGACGATCCCGTTCAGGAAGTGGTCGATCTCGCCCTGGAAGGGGTGGTGCGAGACCTCCGGGGTATCGGGCATGATCGTCTCGAACTCCGCCCAGGTGGTGGTCCCGGGCAGCAGGTTGGTGCGGAACTTATTCCCCACCACGGTGCCGTCGGGTCCGTGCAGCCGGACGTTGAACCAGTACTTGTTGTTGCCCTCGAGCACGCAGGCGACCTTGCCGATGCGGCCGTCCTCGTACCTGAGCAGCGAGCAGATGGTGGCATCCCACTCCATCAGCCCGGTGAAGTTGCCCGAGAGGGCGAACACCTCGGTGATCTCGCCGGGCATGAAGAAGCGCAGTCCGTCGATGGCATGGCAGCCCGCGGCCAGGTAGGCGGAGCCGCCGCGCTCCTTGGTGCGCACCCAGTGCAGGCCGGCGTACCACTTCTCCCAGTTGCCGCTGAAGTAGTCCACCTCGCCGTAGAACGGCCGCCCCATCGCCCCGCCCTCGATGAACGCCTTGATGCTCTCGAAGTAGGGGTTCCAGTGGAGCACGAAGCTGACGATGCTCTTCACGCCCGCGTCGTTGATCGCTTTCTGGAGCGCGTACAGGTCCTCCAGCGTGAGCGCGATCGGCTTCTCCACCAGCACGTGCTTGCCCGCCTGCGCGGCGAGTATCCCCTGGCGGGCATGCTTCTCATTGGTCGAGCAGATGGTGACGATGTCCACCCGGGGATCTGCCAGCATCTGCTCGTAGTCGGTGTAGACCTCCGCGTCGGCGAGCCCGTGCCGCTCGCGCGCCGCGCGAGCGTTGTCCAGGCTCGCACTCTGGAGCGCTACGACGTGCGTGTACGGGTTTTTCTCGAACGCCTTGATGTGCTCGTGGGAGACCCAGCTAATCCCCGCGACGCCAACGCCAAATCGCTTCTCAGCCACTTTATCCCTCCCGGTGCGATCCGTCCGGGCGCCTCGGCGCACCCCGGACGTCCCAGCATAGTCCACCCGTGCCGTGGGGGAAAGCCCTACCCCTTCCCGCCCGCTCCGGCCAGCAGCAGCAGCAGCGCCATGCGAACGTGCAGCCCGTTGCGCGCCTGGCGGAAGCAGGCAACCCGGGGATCGTCGTCCAGCTCGGGCGGCAGCTCCGGGCCACGGGGGAGCGGGTGCATCACGATCGAGGTACGCGGCAGCAGCCGCAGCACCTCCTGATCCACTGCGTAGTGCCCCGGCTCGCGCTCGGCGCGCTGCGCGTACAGCAGCCGTTCTGTCTGGGCGCGGGTCAGATACAGCACATCTACGTCGTCCGCGACCTGGCGCACGTCGCGCAGCTCGCGGTAGCGCACCCCGGCCGCGTCCAGTTCTTCCTTGATCGCCGGGCGCACCGGGAGCAGCTCAGGCGAGACGAAGTCGATACGGGCAACGCCGCAGTGGCCGAGCAGGCGCGCGAGCGAGGTAGTGGAGCGCTCGTAGGTCAGGTCGCCCACCAGCGCCACTCGCAGCCCTTCCAGCCGGCCGAGCTCCTTCCAGATGGTGTAGGCATCGAGCAGCGCCTGGGTCGGATGCTCGCCGGGGCCGTCACCGGCGTTGATGACCGGAGCTTCCGACACTGCCGCTGCCCGGCGCGCGCCGCCCTCCTGGTGATAGCGCAGCAGGAGGAAATCGTAGCCGTAGCCGTTGATAATCCTGACGCGGTCCTCCAGGCGCTCGGGGACGAGGTCCGCGCGCGGATCCACCTGGATACCGGTGGCGGTACCGCCGAGCAGCGCGATTGCGCTCTCAAACGAAACCCGAGTGCGGGTGCTCGGCTCGAAGAACAACCAGAACAGGCGCCGGCCCTCGAGCAGTCGGTGCGCGCCGAACTCGGCCAGGCCGGCCATGCGATCGGCCAGCGGAAACAACGTTCCCTCCAGCCAGGCGCGGTCGAACTGCTGCGCCTCGAGAACGTGCATGAGTGCTGCCTCACCTCCCAGCAGGCGCGACAGCCCGCAAGCCCGCGCCCTGTTGCCAAACGGTAGCAAAAGAGGCCGCCTGGCTCCAGGGATGCCGAATCCAGCGTCGGAAGTAACGCGCTGGCGGGCCACTGGCAGGGCGGCAACGCGGCAACGGAGACGAGCACCGCGCGGAGACGGGGTGAAGAACACACTGCTGGGAGCGGGTATCCGCTCCCAGCAGTGGCAAGATCTGCTGCCGCTGTGCAGCCGAGCCGCTTAGCGGCGGTGGCGCAAGATCTGCTCGGCCAACGTGGGGTGGTTGGCCGCGAAGTCCTCGAACGCCTCCCGGTGGTTGCTCACCTCCGCCTTGAAAGCGTCGGGGTGATTGCTCACCTCCGCCTGGAAGGCGTGAGGATGGTTGCTCACCTCCGCCTGGAAGGCGTGAGGGTGATTCGCCACCATGTCGTTGAAGGCATTCGGGTGGTTGGCCACCACGTCGCTGAACGCGTCCGGATGGTTGGCGACCAGGTCGTTGAACGCATCCGGATGGTTGGTGATCTCATCCAGGAATGCATCCGAGTGGTTGGTTACTGCGTCCATGAAGGCGTCGCGGTGGTTAGTGATGACGTCCAGGAACGCCGCGCGGTGGTTGTTCACCTCGTCGCTGAAGGCGTCTGGGTGGTTGGCGATCTCATCCATCACCGCGTCGCGGTGGTTGACCACCTCGTCCATGA